>CASFDK010000026.1 GCA_949293415.1 uncultured Verrucomicrobiota bacterium | reverse complement strand
GTTTCTTTTACGGTTTTGCCTTGATTCCAATGCTTAGTGTGGCAAACTCGCTTTGTTCCGAAACCCAGCTAACCGAATGTTTTGCCTTGATTCCAATGCTTAGTGTGGCAAACTCGCTTTGTTCCGAAACCCAGCTAACCGAATGTTTTGCCTTGATTCCAATGCTTAGTGTGGCAAACTATGGATTGGGTTCAATTTTATGGAGTGCTGGTTTTGCCTTGATTCCAATGCTTAGTGTGGCAAACTGCATTGTTGTAATAATTCACTGTCAGTTAAGTTTTGCCTTGATTCCAATGCTTAGTGTGGCAAACTTATCAATAAAAACCAATGTTAACATTCCATGTTTTGCCTTGATTCCAATGCTTAGTGTGGCAAACTTGGTATTTGCAATTACGCAAATATCAACCTATTGCAACATAACAAGCGCACAAGAAACAGTCCGCATTTAACAAATGTGGGCTGTTTTTTTTACCACAGTTGCATTTGCTCGGGCATTTTTTCGGCGCAAATCAAGCTCTTTCCGTTGCATACATACGAGCGTTCCCATTGACTTTGGGTTATAAAAATTACTCGCACTTGTCCGTCGGGTGGAATTTCATGTTTTAATCGCCGAAGATGTGTTTCCATTCTGGCGTGCGACACAACGGCTCTAACATAGACGCTGAACTGCATCATCTTATAGCCGTCTTCCAACAAAAATTTCCTAAATTCAGACGCGCATTTACGCTCGTCTTTTGTTGAGACGGGTAAATCAAAAGCTACAAGCATCCATCCCATTTTGAATTTAGTCCAGTCCACGGCTTGTAATAACGATTATCTTTCTCTTTTATCGCGCGCCTAAATGAGCCTACCACCTTTTCGATACAACGACTCAAATCCAATGACGCATCCATATATGGAACTTTATTCAACATCGATTTCGTAATAAATCTTTTAAAAGCGGTATCGACAACCGCATCCTCGCCCATTTTTATCCACTTCACAACGCCCAAATCAATAAACACTCTGAACGGTTCCATAATATCGTACGCAAGCGGAGCCGCCCTTTCCCTAATTTTGTGACCTATTCCGAAAGACGGGTCCAAGCCGTATGCAAAAAGTTTTTGAAGAACCACCGAAGTCAGCATTACATAACCAAAATTTAGCAAGTCGTTTGCGCCGCCCTGCCGTATTACTCTGTTAAAAGATTTATCGCCGACCGCCGCACCGAACAACTGCCAATAATAGCGGGCGCAAACGCTTTCCTTTTCGACACATTTCATTGTATTTGCAATCGAAAGCTTTTTTAAATCGCCAAAATTGTCCGTATATAGCGTTGCCGCAAATAATTGATTTGCACATTTTGCATCGACGGTTTTTTGCCAAAGATTTTCGGAACGTCTTTCATCGAGACATACAAACGCCTTTGTAAGCAAAGTATCGCTTGAACGGTTTGCCGGCATTAAAATGGAAACGGGCTGAAAATTTTTACATAAAATTACAGCTATGCCGAATTCCGCCGCTCGCGATAAAAATTCGCCGTGCAAAACCGGCGAAAAACTCGTAATGACAACGCTTGCCACGTCTTCCATAGGCAGACTGCGAACATTTCCGGAAGAATCCGTACAGCACAACTGCCCCTGCCTGCAACTAATGCAAACTTTTGGATCGTCGATATTAACTATATGGTACGACATCAATCGATTCCGGTTGGTCTTTGTTTTAGGATTTTCAAGCCTTCCTTTAGTAGCGTTTTTATCATGACATTAATTTTTAGCGACTGTTTAATTTTCCCAAGATATATTGGTTTTTGTAAGTCAATTTGTATCCCGACAGCAGTTGTATTTTTTATGGATATTACACGCCAAATACCTTTATATCTTCCGTTTTCGACTCTTATGACATCGCTTTTCCGGATAATTCTGGGAAAGGCACCATTATTTGCTGCTATTATTTCCTGCAACTGCCTCCAGACATTGCAAAAAACTATTATTTTGGGTTGAGGATCCAACGCCAACCCGAAATTCTCCTTTATCTGGAAGGCCGCCTTTATGCGGGAAAGTTTTGTTTCCATGATATTGTTTTCATGAAATCCCAACAGTTTTGCGGGAGAAATACTTTCTGTCTTTCGGATTTTTTTGCCGCTCTTATCCGTCTTTCGCTGACATATCCTAACGTTTCCGTTTTTATCTACATCCAGAATACGCCATAATGTTTCCTCTACTTTCAGCCCCGACATCTTAGCCGGAATATGCTTCACAACGCGTTTCTCGCACAATCTTTCTTCAATATTTTTCAGAATTGCACGGTCAATTTCTATCAAATTCCATTTGCCCTCGTTGTTGAACACAAACAGTCCGCTGTTTCTCAAAATTTCGCGTTCGGCGGCGTTCGGCTTCCTCTTCAAAACCGCCTTGTAAAAATCTTGAGTGTTTGGAAATACTTCCGATGTCATAGCCATTACAATAGCATCCAACGCGTGGTGCAAATGGGTAATGCCTCGGATTTCGGTTTTAGTTAAAAGCTCTTCGTGTTCTTTCGCGTTTTCGTCGGAAAATTTCTTTAAAATTTCGGGACAAGCTTTCACCATCGTGCCCAAGAAATTCCAATTTTTTCTGACAACACCTGTAATGCTTCCGGGGATATGTATCAACTTCGGCAGATAGCCGCTACCGTGGTAGAATTGTTTTACAACCCTGAATGCAAGTTTGTTCAGATGCGCGGTTTGGGTTAAATCCGAAGGTAAAAATGTCTTATTTTTCTCGGAATAAACTTCGGTTACCATCAATTTTTTGCGGCGTTTAACGCGCTTTGCATCGTCGCCGTTAGAGTCGAAGGAACAATTTTTTGAAAGTCTCAAACCTGCCACGAACTTTCTGTAATTCTGTTCCGATACAACCGACAATTCGGGCATGCCGGCAACCGGCATGCCTTGACATTCCTTGACAAATGCCAAGCCCGTACGGCTTGATTTCATGGCATTTACCTGCGGCCAAGTAAGAACCAACGATTCGAGAGAATTGGACGGACGCAATGAATAGGGAATGATATGTTCTATTTCGAGGTTCGGCAAGTCTGCATATCCGTAGATTTTGCCGGTGTAAGGGCATGTCCACCCCATGTCGTCGGCAATTCTCGCCTTTCTAATTAACCCTGCGGTAAGCTTGTAATCTTTGATTTTTTCCTTATTCGCTTCAAGCAATTCGGAAAGATTCCGGTGTTGCTTCGTCATTTGATTGAGCTTTTCGCCGCGAGCCGTAACATCCAGACCCGAAAACGCAGTCAAATCTTTGACAACTTCGATAGTTATGCTTTCAATCTTTGTTTTGTCGGAATCCGCATAACGTTTTACAATGTCGTCCAAAAGTCGCAAAAGCATTTTTAGTCGATGCCGGACAAGATGGTTATTCGACCATTTATCAATAGACTCCAGCGCGAATTTTTCCTCGATTTCCGCAGTGCGGTACAACGCGCCGCCCTCCGAACGCGGGTCTGTGCCGCGCAAAATTTCTTCGCACGCCTTTCGCATAATTTCGCGCGAGTACGCAGCCCTCCCCGATTCTTTGCGTATGGATACTTTCTCGCGCCAAACATCGTCGAAAGTTTTTTCGGAAGACTCCGTTTTTTGAGTTTTGTATTGACAGCTCGAAAACAATTTTTCGCATGCTTGTTTGAAGCAAACGGAATCCACTCCGTTCAAATTTGCTATATCCGACAAAGAATAACTCTTAAACCTAAACAAATTGCCGAACACAAAACTCGGAATATGTTTCCACACAGCCTCGACATCTTCCATATTTGGCAGTTTGCGCGAAATCGACGGACATAACACTTTGAGAATTTCCTTCTTAACGGGATCGGCAATCATTGAAGCATCCATATCTTCCGTAAACACCATTGATTCTATATTGCTCTCAAAATCGACAATTTTCGACAACACAGACTTCACAGTCGTTTTTGAAAACGACCCGTATACGGACATTACTCTGTCCAATTCCGCAATCTCCACGGCGGAAAGCGGACGCGGCGAAGAACCGTCTATAACCCGAATATTGGAAGCGAACATAAGCCAACGAAAGCGAAACGCCTCTCGACAATGTGCACCCGGCGTTTTATCGCCGTTTATTCTACATTCGGGAATTATGCGGTTGTCGAAACGCGGAAGAAGTTGCCCGAACAACAAGCCTTTGTTCGATGTAAAACGCTTAGGCTTTTTTATTCCGTAATGTTCGACATCCTGCCAATTTCCGAGCAATAATTCCCTGAAATTTTCGTCGCACTTGTCGAGTACGCCAATATGCGCATTCAAGATTGCCTCAAACTCCATTTCGACAACCTTTCTGTCGAAAGCAAAATTTTCGCCTTTGAAATATTTTTTTAGATTTTTCGGTTTGTCCTGCAAAGGATCGACTTCAAGATAGGCGCACATTGTCTGCGCCATAGTAGAAGTCGAATATTTTTCCATTGCAGCATTCGCAGCCTCGCAACGGACGACGTCTGTTTCGTCGTCAATACTACTCCACAAACAATTATTGTCGTATCCGCGATTGTGAGCATAAAAACGAATTACCGACCACAATAACGGCCACGATAGTTTGAATTCGCCATTTGTCGCCAAGACTTTTGCCGCCCAAAACCACGGAGTTGAATCTTTGAACGAATCAAGTTCTTCGTCTGACATGACATTCATTGCCGCAATCACCCTGCGCAAACTTGAAATTCTGTTGCGAACAGAAGCTATGTGGTTGCGCATGCGCCTTTTCGCCGACCTATCCTTTGCCATACACGAAGTTTCTGGCATCAGAAAAACCCCTGTCCCTATTATTTCCGGAAAGAGATGCCCCATCCGATTCAAATAAACACACCAACCTATCGAACCGTATCCAATATCAAACGCAATTTTCATAACACATACAATAGGTGTACGTTTAATGTTTTTCAATATTTTTATAAAAATTATTTGACATTCACAAGACAACAGCTTTGCTCATTTTCGGAATCAAGACAAAATTAATAACTCAGGTCAGGTTCACTGCTCGCTCGCGCGGCACACCGACTTTCCGAAAGAGTTCTTTTTTCTAACGGGCGCAACGCTGTTGTGCCCGTTTTTTTGTCGTTTCCACTATCCCATCGCCAATAAATTTCCAACACCACAGATAGTCCCAGTATGGGGAAATCGACAAAAGGTTGAGATTTTTCAGGAATACCGTCTTCGACGTTAGCACGATTAAATTTCGGATAGGGATGGTAGTTTAGACATTGAGCCGCTCAGTGTAATATTTTTAGAAAAAGACTTTTCGAGAAGAAAATTCGGAGGATAGCCGAGCCACGCCTTTTAGATGGTCGTCAAGATAATGTCTCAATACATCGGAACGACCAGACGATTCAACCTTCAAATGAGCGACAAACCCGTCCATATGGGTAAAGTTTAATATATATTCCGCAAAAAAATCAATTAAATTTATTTCGAATTACGTAAAAAAACGCCCGCAAAATGTATATACGACAAATCCCGCCTTCGGGAAAAGACGGGATTTGAAAGCAATATCCGGAAACTCCGTATATCGGACTAAAGCCCCAATGCCGATTTCAACGATTCGGGAATGGAAACTTTCCCTTTCAGCGAATCCACCATCGACAACACGACATCCTTCGATTTCGAGATGTCCTGCGGAATGGTCTTTGCCAGCTCAATCGTGGGCGACAGTGTAGACGATACTTGGATTTTTTCGGCGGTCGTGCCGTTTCGCATTATGTCGCCGACCTGCTTTGCGAGATCGGAAATTTCCCTTGCGACTTCGACTTCGCCCTGAATCGCCCTGCCGATATTGTCCAAACCGCCCGTGCACGCCTCTTTTGCTGAGGATGCCGCGTTTGCGGGCAGGCTCACGACCGAACTCGACTTCGCGTCGGTCAAAAGCTCGTCGGTCACCTTTGCAACCTCGACGGCATCGACCTTTCCCTTTTGGGCTTCGACGGTCTTGAGCGCGTTTTCCGCCTTGGCTGCAAGCGCGTCCGCGCCGCACGACTGGGCGACATCGGCAAAGCCCTTAAGAAAGGTCTGCTTGTTCTGCTTGTATTTTGCAAGAGTCGCCTCCTGCTTCGTTTTGAGCGCGGAAATGGAATCCGACGAGGCAGTGGCTTCTTCGGCGGCAGTCTTTACGTTTTTTACGAAGTCGCCGAAACTGAGCGCGAACGCGCCCGCCGACAAAAAGAAAATGGAGACAAGAACCGCTAAAATTTTCATTCCGCTGACGATACCACCGACCGCCGCATTTGCAAGTAGATTGAAAAATTTTTTACCGAACGTTGTAGCACTTGTGCATCTGCCAGCCGAGCCTGTAGCGTCCACCGCGGGATACGACGAAAGCGGACAGTCCGTCGAGCAGTTCGCGGTCTTTGCGCCCGCCCCACTCGGGATGCAGCCAGACCGATTTCGCGTTGGGCGCGGAATCGGCGAAACGCGCATAGCTTTCAAGTTCCGACAAGTCGGAGACGATGAATTTCAGCTCGTCGGCGCGGCGCAGCGACGAATCGAGCGGCGGGCAAAACAGCTTCGGGCTGACTGTAACCCACGAAAAACGGGCGTCTCCGCGTTCGCGGATTTCGAGAGTTCCCGATGTTTCGAGATGCACCGCAACTTTCGCCTCGGCGAATTTTTCGAGAAGCGGAAGCAAATTGTGTATGCACGGCTCGCCTCCCGTAATTACCGCGAACTCGGGCGAACATTCCGAAGCCGCCAACGCGATTTCGTCCGCGCCCGTCCGCGAGACCGGAGAGCCGTTCCACGCCGATTTGGAATCGCACCACGGGCACCTGACGTTGCAGCCGAACAGTCGCACGAAATACGCCTTCCGCCCCATATGCACGCCCTCGCCCTGCACGGAAACAAAGGTTTCGGCAAGCGGATATTTTACCATAATCACTTCGCGTCCGCCGCATAACGGGCGGTGTTCTTCTTGTCTTCGCTGACCTCCACGGCGATCACGCGCACGCGCCCCGCCGTCGTGTCGGAAACCATTTTGTCGAACTCATCGAAAACGAACTTGGCAAGCCCCTCGCACGAGCACTGGTCTACGAGACGGATTTTCCAAGCCTGCGGAGCCGCGTCGCGCAGTGTCCGCCACAAGGGGTCGGACTTCGAAAATACGCAGGCGTGGTCGAGATTTTCGTCTATCCAGTTTTTCAGAAACTTCAGCTTGCCGAAGTCGACGACAAAACCGTTTTCGTCGGTCTTGTCGCAGGCGAAGGTCACGGAAATATCCCAGTTGTGCCCGTGGACAAACGAGCAGTGCCCGTCGTGCAGGTGCTGCCTGTGGGCGAACGGTATGTCGAAATATGTTTTAGTACAGGTTAACATAATATGCTATTGGCAATCGGTCATTTTTTCGAAGAACATTTCGTAATACTTTACCGCGCGTTCTATTGTCGCCAGCGGAAAACCTTCGTTGGGCGCGTGCAGATTGTCGGCGGCGGTGAACAGTCCGAACATCAGCGAGTCCAGCCCCGTCACGTTTTTTATCCGCGAAATAAGCGGAATGCTCGCGCCCTCGCGCAGATAGAGCGGCTTCTTGCCGAAGGATTTTTCGGAACACTCGCCGACCGCTTCGAAGGCTTTCGAGAGAATCCTCCCGCGCCTGTCGCCGCCGCATTTTTCGGGATTGAGAAAATATGCGTCGCCGTAGGAATCGTAGTCGACGAACGAAATTTCGATTCCCGCGGGCGTGCGCTCGCGCATTGTCTTCTGGACGAGTCTTATGACATCGTGCGTTTTTTGCGGCGCGACCGTGCGGCACGAAATTTTACAGAAACATTCCGACGGAATCACCGACTTTGCGCCCTCTCCCTGATAACCGCCGCCGATTCCCGTAAATTCCACGGTCGGCAACGCGCGGACAGCCTCCGCGGGCGAAAAGCCGCGCTGCCCGTAGAGCGCATCCACACCGAGCAGCGACTTGACCTCGTTCTCGCCGAACGGATTTTTCGCTGTTTCCTCGCGCTCCCACTGCCCCATTTTTTCAAGCCCGTCGTAGAATCCGTCGATGTTTATCAAGCCGTCCGCGCCGTGGAGCGACGCGCAAACTTCGAACATCGCCTGAATCGGATTGTAGACCATTCCGCCGAACATACCCGAATGGATGTCGGTATTCGGACCTTTGAAAACCGCGTCGAAACTGCCCGTTCCGCGCAGCCCTATTGTCAGAATCGGCGTGTCGGCGGAAGCGGCGGAGGTGTCGCTTAACAGGAGCAAATCGTAGCTTCCGATTAGGTCGGCGTGCTCGGAAATGAATTTTTCCATACTCGGGCTGCCGATTTCCTCCTCGCCCTCGAGCATCAACCCCAAGTCGAGCGGCGCGTCGGGATGTTTTTCGAGAAACGCAAGCAGCCCGCCGAGCAGACACGAGAACGGTCCCTTGTTGTCCGCCGTTCCGCGCCCCCAGATTTTGCCGTCCCGCACGACCGCCTCGAACGGCTCGGTGTGCCACTTTTCAATCGGGTCGGTCGGCTGGACATCGTAGTGCCCGTAGCAAAGTATGCGTATCTTCGGTTCGCCCGCGGCGCACTTGCGCGTCGCAAAGACTATCGGATGGAGCGCGGTTTTTTCGATGCGCGAGTCGAAGCCGAAACTCCGCAGACCGTCGGCGAGGAAATCGGCGCACGCCGCCACTTGGGGCGCGCGCGAAGAGTCGGCGGAGACGCTTTCGAATTTAACGAGTTCGGAAATGAATTTTACGGTGTCGAATTTCATTGGTTCAAATTGTAATAGACTATGCCGAAGAGTATCGCCTGCGATAGTCCGTATGCAAGCCAAAGTCGAAACGAAATTTTCGCGGGCTTGGCATCGAGTCGGGCGAGAACAAAACGCGTTGCGATAAAAACCGCAAGGACAATCCACTGGGAATATCGGTGCGGCACAAACGCATAGAACGGCAGAATCCAGATTGCAACCGCCGCAAAGAGCGCGAAACAAAACGAGGTGTCAAAGCCCAAGCGTCCGCCCCAAATTTTCGAGCCATAATAGACGGCGGCACCGCCGATAAAAGTGGAAGCGAGCGCACAGGCACAGTGCCCCGCAAACTTGATTTCGTCGTAATAAGGCAAAAACTCTTTCATTTCGGCGACCTCCAAACGAAACGCGCCGCAACTCCGCAATGCCTCTGCAAACCCGTTTTCATAAAGGAGGACGCTACATAAAAAAGGAAGACAGGTAAACAAAATTCGCTCGAGACGAATTGCCGCTTCAAACAAAAACGGCGGTTGCCCCGAATCAGACTCCGCCGCTTTGCCCGAAGTTTTTCGGATGTATCCTACTTCGTGCCCATAAAAAACTCGAGCCTGCCGCCTGAGAGTATGTCGGCATGCGGGAGCGTCTTTTTATTATATGGCTTGCCGTTGAGTTTTACAGACTCCACGTACTTGTTTTCCGAGGAAAGTCCGTGCGCGACGACTTCGAACTTCTTTCCGTCGGGAAGCGCAACGGCTACGCGTTCCACCTGCGGCGCGCCAAGAACGTATTCCATCGAGTTGGGGTCGAGCGGGTAGAAGCCCATCGACGAAAAGATATACCACGCGCTCATTTGTCCGCAGTCGTCGTTGCCGCAGAGTCCGTCGGGCGCGGTGGTATAGAGTGTGGAGCAGATTTCGCGCACGATTTCCGCCGTTCGGTCGGGGCGGTCGGCGAGCGCGAAGAGGTACGGAATGTGGTGGCTCGGCTCGTTGCCGTGCACGTACTGCCCAATCATACCACTGATATCCGCACTCTTCTTGTACGTGCCCTCTTTGCGCGTGTCGGCGGCAGAAAACATCGAGTCGGCGGCGGCGGCGAATTTTTCGGGCGAGCCGAAAAGCGCGATGAGTCCGTAGGGGTCGTGCTGGACGTGGAAAGTATACTGCCACGCGTTGCCTTCGGTATAGTCGCCCCCGAAGCTTTCCGCGTGCGAAAATTCGAAGGGGTTGAACGGCTCGCGCCACTTGCCGTTCGAGTCTTTGCCGCGCATGAAATTCGTGCTCTTGTCGAAGAGGTTTTTGTAGTTCTGGGCGCGGCGGGCGAACTTTTCGGCAACGGCGGTTTCGCCCATAATTTCGGCAGCCTTCGACAAAGCATAGTCGCCCTGACAGTTTTCGAGAGTCTTTGAAACCGATTCGGGATTGCACAAGTCGAACGGATAGTAGCCGAATTTGTCGAGTATCGAGAAATCGCTCTTGCGGTGGTCTTTTTCGGACGAAACAATCATCGCGTTGAGTGCGCGGCGTTTATCGAAGCCGTCCTGCCCGCGCTGAATGCAGCCTGCGATTACCGAAATCGCGTGGTTGCCAATCATGCACCATGTTTCCTTGCCCCAATAGGCGTTCGTGGGAAGCACGCCGGCTGTGTCGAAGTGGTCGAGCATGGAGTTCACAAATTCGGACAGAATCTGCGGGCGGACGATTGCCGTAAGCGGAATCACCGCGCGGTATGTGTCCCACAGGGAAAGGTTGGTGTAATAATGTTTCGACGCATTCGACGCCGTTGCGACTTTTCCGTCCGCGCCGCGGTAGCGTCCGTCGATGTCGGCAATGTTGTTGGGCGAAATGAACGAGTGGTAGACTGCGGTGTAGAATATTTTCTTTTGTTCGGGCGTTGCGGAAACGTCGAACTTCGAAAGCAGAGCGTTCCAATCGGCGCGGGTCTTGGCGGCGACGGAATCGAAATCCCAATTCCTCAGAGTATTTAGGTTGGCGATCGCGCCGTCGGTCGAGACCGTCGAAACCGCGCATTTCACCGAAAGCGTTTCGCCCGACTTCAAACCGAAGTCCAACGCCCAACGCGGAGCCTTGTGGTTCTTGGGGCGGTCGATTTCGATAAGCTTCTTTACGGGTTTGTCGAACTTGACGACAAAGCTGATATCGCGGCGGGTGAACGAGCGGACTTTCTGGGTGCCCGCGATTGTGCAGTCGTCAATGAGCTTGATATCGCTTTCGAGAACGCGGCTTGGCAGCCTGCCGACCATGCCCGTCTGGAAGTCGAAAAACAGCCCACCGCCGTCGGCGAGAAACTTTATGCGGTAGAGAGCGACCCTGTCGGTTGTGGTGATTTCGACCTTCGCTTTCGCATCGTCCAAAACGACGGAGTATTTACCTACCTCGGCAATTTCGTTTTCCTTTTTGAACGCACTCGAATAGTCCTTTTTCACGGGATTGCCCGTAAAGGGAATGAACGCCGCATCGCCGCTGTCGGGACAGCCCGTGCCCGAAAGGTGGGTCTGACCGAAAGAGAGAATGCGCTTGTCGTCGTTGTGGTAGCCCGAGCAATAGCGCCATGTGGAATAGCCCGTTTCGGGGCTTGGCTGAACCATGCCGAACGGAGCGACAACCCCGGGGTAAGTGTGCCCCGTGCCCGCCGTGCCGATTTTTACGTCTACAAATTTCGCGCAGTCTTCCGCGCCGAAAAGCGAAGCGGTAAATAACAACCCCAAAAGAAATACAATACCATTTTTCATATAAACCAAAACATAGTTAAACGTTTAAGCAAACAAGAATAACTTCTGCATTACTCGCAAAAAAGAGTCAAGGTAAAAATCATCCTCACCCTTGCAGTACTCCACCGCGCGCCGACACATCAAATACGCGTCAATGTTGTCCCTGTCGTAGGCGGTCTTCAAATTGTCCCTTAATATGGAATGTAAAGTGCTGTGCGCCGCTCAATGGCTTTGTTGATTCGAACTTATTTTGTTTTTTCCTAAACGGATTTTTAATTCTACAGCTCCTATCGTCGCGATAGTGTCGTTCTTTCAACGCTTATGATAGATGTTGAAATTCATTCTTGTGCCGTTATAAATGTACGGCACAATTCATTATTTATTTCCCCCGCTCGAGGCGTTTTACGGCTTGGGTTTGTCCCATTTTCGCGGCTTTTTTATAGTAGGTCATTGCCTGTTCGATGTCGCGCGGCACTCCGTCGCCGTTTTCGTAGATTACCCCCATATTGAAAATCGAATCGGCATCGCCGTTGTCAGCGGCAAGTTTTGTGTAATGTGCAAACTTTTTTCTGTCCATCGCAACGCCGTCGCCGCGCCAGTACATCAGCGCAACGTTTTTCTGCGCAAAAAGGTCTCCGCCGTCGGCGGCTTCGCCCCACAAGCGCGCCGCTTCGCCTTTCATACACGGCACGCCGACCCCGTGGTAATAGTAGCCCGCGAGCGCCGTTTTAGCGTCGCGGTTGCCGCCGTCAGCCGATTTTTTCAGCCAGAATATTCCGTCCTTTAGCGATTTTTTCAGATAGCTGCCGTTGATGTGCAAAACCGCCACGTTGAACTGGGCGGCGGGGTGTCCGTGGTCCGCCGCTTTTACCCACCATTCGACCGCCGTCTTGTAGTTCTTTTCAACGCCGAAGCCGTTGGAGTAGCACGTTGCGAGGTTGAACATCGCCTCTGGATAGCCCGCTTCGGCGGCTTTCGCCCACCAACGGGCGGCGAGTTTTGCGTCTTTCGGCGCGCCCTCGCCCTTTGCATAGGCTGATGCCGCGAAATTCTGCGCGTAGGCGTTGCCGTCTTCGGCGGCGGAAAGAAACCACTTGAACGCGGTTTCCGCGTCTTTGGGAAAGCCCTTTTTGCCCTGCGCGTAGCTTAGTGCCACGGAAAGTTTTGTTTCGGTGTCGCCGCGTTCGGCGCGGGTCAGCAATATTTCCGCGCCCCTGTCGGTTATGCGCGAATCGCCCGTTTCGGCGAATGTCGAAGCGGACGATGCGACGATTGCGAAAGCGGTCAACAGCCGAAAAAACAGGTGCATACCGGACTACTGAACCTCTTTGGCTAGTTCGTCAAGTCTCGATTCGATTGTCGCCGCGTCCTTTTTCGCCTTCCCGAAATCGGACTTCGACGCCTCGTAGAGTTCGCCCATTTTTGCGGACGAGATTTTGTTTTGTGCGGCGAATGTCTTGATGTTGATGTCGAGCAGCAGGATGTCGGACGAAAGCGTTTGCGACTGCGCGTATGCGTCTATAGAAGAGCGCAGGATTTTCGACGCGCCGCTTTCCAGATTCGATATTGCAGAAAGCGATATTTCGGCGGACGAGACAATCTGGTTGAGTGCGTCGGTAGCTGCGCGAAGTTCGGCGGAAACAAATTCTATTTCGGCGCACGCCGCAAGAATTTCTGCGCGGACTTTGCTCTTGTCCGGCGCGGGCGCAGCCCTGTCGGAGGAGTTCGCGCCAGAATCCGCCATAGCGTTTGCCGTCCAACCTTGAGAGGGCATCGATGCGTTTTCGGCGGCGTAGGCGGACACGCCGAGAGCCCGCGACGACCCCTCAGCCTTCAGCAACTTCCGCTTTCCGCTCGGACGGTAGTACGACGGCATTGACGAAAGGTTTACCGATTCCGCCTGCGTGAAAATCTGTTTGCCGTATTTTTCGGATTTAGAAAGCGTGTTGAGCACAAACGCGCTTGTTTTGAACGCCGCCGAAAGCGTGCGCGAGCGCGCGTCCTGGCAGATTTCGCCCAAGTTTTCGTAGCGTGACAAAGCCGCTCCGAATTCGTCGGAAAATTCCGACGCGGCGGCTACGACCCGCTTCGCGGATTTAGCGTTTTTAGTCTCCGTTTCCGCCGTCTTCGAAATGTAGTTTTCAGCCATCGCAACGGCCGCTTTTATCCCCTCGACGCGCGGGGCGTTGACCGAAGCCGCAACCGACACGCGCGCCGCCGAAGCGCGGGCGGAAACAAGCGCGCCCGCTGCCGAGGCGAAGCGCGAGTCCACGGAGTCGAAATAGCGTTTGTCCTGAAAGTTTTCGCCCGCATTTTGCGAGACAATCTTGCGGGTTTCTCCGATGAGTTTGCGCGTTGCGTCGATGCGTTCCTGCCCGAGCGGCAGGTTCTTGAGCGCGTCTTCGAGCGATTTTGCCGAAGCGTTGCAGTTGCGCACGTTTGCCTCGAACGAGATTTTGAACGCCGAAAATTCGCCTTCGAGAGACTCCAAGTTTGCGAGCGCCGACGACGACTTTTGCGATACCGAGTTTGCGCCGTCGAACACCGACTGCGCGTCGGAACGCATTTTGTTCATCAGCGAAAAATACGACGATGCCGAATTTACGGCTTCGTTGAAAGATGCGGACGCCTTCCAAGTCTGCGCTCTGACCTTCTCGACGTCGGAAACGAAGTCGGCAAAAACGAACGGGCAGAAGGCGAACAACACCGCCGCGGCAAACAGTGCTTTTTCTCTCATTTCAATTCCTTTCAAAATACGGGTTGGTCTTTTGGTGTCGGACAGCGAAAAGTTGCATAAGGTTCCCGCGAAAAAGCCGCGGTCTTTCCGAGCCGCGGCGAAATATCGAAAGACCGAAAACGGTCGAAGCTACGAGAGGAATATTATCAGCAACTGCGCCGTGAGCACCCTCATAAACATCGTCAGCGGATATACCGTTGCGTAGCCTACGGCGGGAAGGTTGTTGCCGCTCGACGAAGTTGCGTAGGCGAGCGCGGGCGGGTTTGTGGTGCTGCCCGCGAGCACGCCGACGAGCGTGAAATAGTCCACCTTCAGAAGCACCCTTGCGAGCGAACCTACAAGCATCATCGGCACCATCGTGATTATGAAGCCGTAGGCAATCCACTTGTAGCCGCCGCCGTCTACGATTGTCGAAATGAACTCGCCGCCCGCGCCGATACCCACGCCCGCCAAAAACAGCGCGATGCCTATTTCGCGAAGCATAAGGCTTGCGCTGACTGTCGTGTAGGTAACCATTTTGAAGCGCGAGCCGAAACGGCTAAGAAGAATGGAGACAACCAATGGCCCGCCCGCCAAGCCGAGTTTTACGGGTTGCGGAATACCGGGGAACGAGAACGGAATAGATCCCAAAAGCACGCCGAAGAATATGCCGAGAAAAATCGGCACGAGATTTGGCTGGCGCAGTTTGAGCATCGAATTGCCCAGAATTTTCTCCACATTGCCTATCGCCCCCGACGAGCCGACTACCGTTACGCGGTCGCCCACCTGCAACTGGAGGCTCGGATACGCGACAAGGTCGATACCCGCGCGGTTGACGCGCGTGATGTTGAACGAAACGCCGCCGAAAAGCCCGAGTTTTCCGAGCGTCTTTCCGTTGATGTCGTGGTTGGTAATAAGTATGCGCCGCGCCTCGAGAACGGTGTCGAGCTTCTGCCATTCCATATCGACGCGTTCACCAAAAAATGCGCCCAGAAAGTCGGCGTCTTTGGCGTCGCAGACCACGAGAATTTTGTCTCCCGATTTCAGCGAGGTTTCGGGGGCGGCAACTTCGATGTGTCCGTCGGGGCGGCAGACGCGCGAGATTACGAACCTGCGTCCCGCAAGGCGGATTACTTCGTCGATTTTTTTGCCGAAAAGGGACGGGTTTGCGATGGCTATGGACATACGTTCCGCGCCCTCTTTAACGCCGCTGCCCGTTTCGACGTCGCGCATCTCGCGTTCGGCGGAAACGCGGAAGACCGACTTCAAAATTATCATCGACGAAATCACGCCGATTACCCCGAGCGGATATGCCACTGCGTAGCCGAGCGAAATCGTTGGGTCGTTTTTGCCGAATATGTCGAAGTATGTCTGCGATGCCGCGCCGAGACCGGGGGTGTTTGTTACCGCGCCCGAAAGAATGCCTACCATTGTGGGAATCGGCACGCCCGAAATAAAGCTGATAACGCAGGTGGTCAGCACGCCCGAAAACACTATGCCCATCGCAACCGCGTTGAGCTTCAAGCCGGCCTTTTTAAACGACGAAAAGAAGCCGGGGCCGACCTGCAGACCTATCGAATAGACGAACAAAATCAGACCGAATTCGCGCACGAAGTGCAAAACGTTCGGCTCGATTCCCATACCGAAGTGTCCGAAGGCGATGCCCACGAAAAGAATCCAAGTGATGCCGAGCGAAATTCCCGCAACCTTGAGTTTGCCGAGCCATACGCCGAAGGCTATTACGAGCGCGAGCACGAGCACGCTGTGCGCGATTCCCGTGCCGAAAAACAGATTTGTCAACCAAGCCATATCGAGTGAAAAGAGTAAAAAAACACACTCCGAAGCTTAAACCGCAACGGAATATTACGAATACGGAAGCCTTAGACTTCTTTCAAATAAAAGCAAGTTCTTTATCCGCAAAAATACGCCGAAGTCTGAAAATGTTGACAAATACCCCCCGCTGGCTTTTCCTTGTGATTATGGCAAAAGTAGACATTGAGCTTGTACAGATGATTCTCCAACGGGCGGATTTGGACGCGCGCAAAATCTCCCAGATTATGGAAGATATTAAGTTCGAATCGAAACAGAAAGACGCGGACGCGGAAAAGGAACCCGCCGTAAAGAAGCAGTTTGTCATCGTCGTCAACGACCCCTACGGAAAAATCGGCGAAACGGGCTTCGAGTATCAGGGCTGGGTGGTTCAGATTCCCGAAGACGACGCGCCGATGCAGGCGCTCGAACGCCTCCACAAGGGCGTGTACGATTTCAATCTGACCCCCAAGGGCAGGCGCATGCCGATAAAGACCATCGCCGAAGCCTGCGAGTTCGGTTCGGCGAAAGTCTACAAAGAGCACAAAATTTGGGTAAAGACAAAAGAGCCCGTGCTTGTCCTGCGTACAAACGGCAAAGTTCCGCGCGGGGAAAAGCAGGATTCCGAATAACAAAAAACTCGTTCAGCACGCAATGTTAAGACGCCTTACAAAATTCGGGGAGCACATCCTCAAGGAGAAAGCCGAAAAAGTGGATGTTTTCGACGAATCGCTCAAGCAACTCGGCGACGACCTCGTCGAAACGATGTACGAGGAAAACGGGCTCGGGCTTGCCGCGCCGCAAATCGACGTGGCCAAACGCGTGTTCGCCATCGATATGCGCCGCAGGTCGAACCCCGAATCTCCGTGCGTGTTCACGCTCGACGGCAGGGAGCTGCCGCTCGACCTGGCAATGCCGCTTGTGGCGGTAAATCCCGAGGTCGAGGAGCTGGGCGATTATGTGGAAATCGGCGAAGAGGGATGCCTTTCGTTTCCGGGGATTTTCGCCGAAGTGGAGCGCAGCTGCATTGTAAGGCTCAACTATTTCGACGTTGCGGGCGTTCCGCATGAACTCGTCTGCGAGGGGCTCTTCGCCAGATGCGTGCAGCACGAAAACGACCATCTCGACGGCGTGTGCTTTGTAGACAGGCTCAAGCCGCGCCAGCTCTTCAAGATAGAACCGAAGCTCAAAAAACTGCGCCGCGAAACGCGCGATTTCCTTAAGGCTCGGAAAGCCGCCGAGCACAAAAAGTAGTCGGGGTTCGCGGATTTATTAAATACGCCCCGCGCGGGCGCAAACCTTAATTCCGTAATTATGGCGACAGTAATAGCCCTCACGGGCGCAATGGGCTGCGGCAAATCGACCGCGGCAAAAATCTTCGCGGAACTGGGCGCGGCTGTAATCGACGCCGACAAGCTCGCGCACGAAGCGATAGAAAAAGACCCCCTCTGCATTGCCGCCGTAAAACGCGTTGCGGGAGAGGCGGCGTATCTGCCCGATGGACGGGCGAACCGCCAGAAAATCGCCGAAGCGGTTTTTGCGGACTCCGAAAAGCTTGCGGAAATCGAAAAAGCCGTACATCCGACAATCGAAAAAATGTGGCGCGCGCGTGTCGGCGAACTCGAAAAGTCGGGCGGCGCAAAGGTTGCCGTGGTCGAGGTTCCGCTACTGTTCGAGAAAAATCTTGAAAAGAAATTCGATTTCTGCATTACTGTTTTTTGTAGCGAAAAATTGAGGCTCGAACGCCTCGCAGATAGGGGAATGTCGCCCGAGCAGGTTTCGGAGCGCGATGCCCGCCAAATGTCTCCCGCGCAAAAGTTGAAACTGGCGGATGTCGCCCTGTTCAACGAAAGCGGTCTGCAGTTTTTAAAAGAGCAGGCAGGGCTTGTGTTATCACGTTTAATTTAATCCATGATGGAAGAAGAACAGCAAAACCTTTTTGAAGAATCCGCGCCCGTACAAAAGAAACGCGGCAGACCGAAAAAATCGGAGCAAAACCAACCGACCGAGACAGCCGCAAAAAAACGCGGAAGACCAAAGAAATCGGAAAGCGGACAGCTGATTTCCGACGCGCCCGAAGTTCCGCAATCGGACGAAGCGCAAGCCGTGTCCGTTCCCGAAAGCGCGGGCGCGAAGTCGCTCGACGAAACGCTCGAGGGCGAAGTAAAACGCCACCGCGCGCGCGGCGGCAGAAGCGCGAAGATTCCGCGCACCGACGGCCCGCAATGGCGCGACGCGCCCGTAGCCGCGCCGCAGGAAACCGAACGGCAGGACGGCGGGGAATCGGACGACGAAGCGGAAATCTTCGTCCACAAAGACAAATCGGACGACTTCGAATACGCAACGCACTCCGAGGAAACCGGCGAAGAAAACGACGGCGACATTCCGACCTACTTTTCCACCACCGACGAAGATCTCGACCCCGACGCGTACCGCGCCGCCGACGGCGAAATCGAAAGTGCCGACGCGGAGGTTGCGGAAAGCGACGACCGCAGAATCGCCGAAGCCCGCGAATACGAAAACGCGGTCGACGAAGAGCCTTTCGAAAGGCAGGACGACTCGCGCAACCGCTGGCAGAAACGCAACAACAACCGCTTCGAGCGCAACAACAGGCAGGGCAGGCAGAACGGCGACAACAAGCAGCAGTTCCAAAACAACCGCCAGCAAAACCAGAACAACCGCTTCCAGAAAAACAGGAGCCAGCAGCAGGGCAACAACCGCCAGCAGTTTCAAAACAACCAGCAGAACCGCCAGCAAAACCAGCAACAAAACGGCAGGCAGCAAAAACAGCAACAACAGCAGCAGAAACAGAAAAAGCCGCGCTGGATGCAAAACCAGAACGCGGAAGAGCAGTTTATAAATCCCGCGGATTTGCCGGAATGGCATGCGCTCAAAAGCCAGAAGGCTCTCGAAGAATATCTTGCGCGAGTGTATCTTGGAAAATCGCCCGAAACGGAATCTTTCGAAAACGCAACGCCGATAAGCATTGGCGAGCTCGAAAATTCGCGCAACGCGCAAGCCGCCGAATCGGCGGGCGGTGCCGCGTACGAAACCGCCGCAAACGAAGCGGTTGCGGATACCGAGACGCGGACGGACGGGGAAACCGCCCTAGACTCGACCGAGCAGCTTTCGGAAAGCGAATCGGCGCAAAAGGCCGAGAACGAAACGGCGGAATACGTCGCGCCGCAAAAGAGCCTTTCGGATATGAATTACTGGGAGTTGATGGTAAACGCCAACGACTCAGCCGCGAAAAAATACGGTCTCGAAAAGGGGCTGATTGAAAAATCTACCGAGCAAACCGAATCTGAAACCGCGAAAGAACCGCAGGCGGAAGGCAAGTCGGGCGAACCCGCGCCCTACGACGAACCGACCTCGATGAAAATCGGCGGATTCGGCGAAATCGAATCAATCGGCGGATTCGACGAAGTACGCGCACTCGGTTTGCGCGAGCTTCGCGAAAAATACGATGTCATGCAGATTCCCTACCGCGCGGGATGTCCGAAAACGGAACTTGTCGCCGACTATTTCAAATACGCGCGCGAAAACAAAAAGCTCGTCGCGCTCAGGGGCGTGCTCGACGTTTTCGAAGACGGTTTCGGCGGCGCGTTGGCGTTCGCCGACGACAACTACAGGCTCGGCGTAAATTCGGTCTACGTTCCGCAGATGTTCATAGACAGGTTCGGTCTGAAGCGCGGGCACACCGTGGGCGTGCTTGCAATGCCCCCGCGCGAAAACGGACGCGAAACGTGCCCCGTTGCGGTCTGTATAACGTCGGTTATGGGCGGATCGCCAGAAAGCGCGAAAAACACGACGCCGTTCACCGACCTCGTGCCCTACTACCCCACCCGCAGAATAATTATGGAGGACGGCGGAATGTCGGCTTCCGACAACCTTTCGATGCGGGCGGTCGATTTGCTTACGCCCATAGGCTTCGGACAGCGCGCGCTGATTGTCGCGCCGCCGCGCACGGGCAAAACCGTTTTGATGCAGGCGATGGCGAAGTCGATACGCCGCAATGCGCCCGACGCAAGGCTGATAATTCTGCTCGTGGACGAACGCCCCGAAGAAGTCACCGACTTCAGGCGCAGTGTCGATGCCGAGGTAGTCGCTTCGACTTTCGACGAGGAGGCTTCGAATCACGTACACGCCGCCGAAATGGTAATCAGCCGCGCCCGCAGGATGGTCGAATGCGGCGAAGACGTTGTGATTCTGCTCGACTCGATAACAAGGCTCGCCCGCGCCTACAACGCGCTTATGCCCAACGGCGGGCGCACGATGTCGGGCGGCGTGGAGGCGAACGCGCTCCAGAAGCCGAAGAAGTTTTTCGGCTCGGCGCGAAACATCGAAGGCGGCGGGTCGCTTACGATTATCGGCACGGCTCTCGTCGAAACGGGCAGCAAGATGGACGAAGTCATCTTCGAGGAATTCAAGGGTACGGGCAATTTGGAGCTGCACCTCGACCGCGCGCTTTCGGACAAGCGAATTTTCCCCGCAATCAACATCGAAAAGAGCGGAACGCGCAAGGAGGAACTGCTCTATCACCCCGACGAAATGTCGAAAATATACGCGCTGCGCCGTGCGATGAAGGGCGTGCCCGCAACCGATGCGATGGAAATGCTCGTTCAGCGTCTGAAAAAGGTGCGCACGAACGTGGAATTTTTGCTCGGGTTGAACAGGTAGTTCGGTTATTGGCTGCCGCGCAATATTTCGGCGGCGTTGAAGCTCTACGTTTGTCCGTTCTCCGTCGGCTCTTCGAGTTGGCGTCGTCGGCATTGTTATGCCGGACATCTGTTCGGTTGCCATGCGTTTCTCGCGTTCCGGCTCGCGAAGTCCCAACATTCTCGGATTCCATTCCGCCGTATTTCGCTTTCCAACGGTAAAATGAAGAATCTTGCCCGTTTGATTTCCTTTCTCTTCGGTAAATCAATTTACCCCTTTCAAATCCGTCCTTTTTTCGGATACACATTAATTAGGCGCGAAGCTTTTTTTGCGTCGGGCGGGCTTCTCATTCGATTGACATTGCGGTTTTTTTGGGTTTGCTTACCTTTATGAGCATGTCGAAAACACTGCAACTGCTCGCAATTTTTTCCGCAACGGCGCAGATTTTCTGCGCGTGTTCGAAAGGAACTCCACCGCCGATTTACGACGCGCCGCTGTTCGAATCGCAGTCCGATTACAAGGAGAGGCGGACGCTCGACTTCGTTTGCGGCAAAGACTTTTCGGCAATCGGCGCGGCGGTCGGTTTCTCCGAGACAAAACACATTGCGCGCCTGTTCTTTACCGACTTGCAGCGCGCGTTCACCGAGCTCGACTTCTCCGCCGACGGGAAAAAATGCAAAATAATTTCGCGCGAATCCGCCGACGAAAATTCGGCGAAGTTCAAACTCGAGAACGGCGGAACGCTCGAACTGAAGCGGCTCGACAACGCGACGATGCGCCTCGAGACCGATTTCGAAAATGCGGAAACGGTTTCGATGTCCTTCATTTTGCCGAACGAGTTTTTCGTTTCGACAACCGCCGACATCGGCGGCGTGCGCTTTCCGATTGCCGACAACTCGGCGAAGCCGCCGCGCGGGAAGTTCGAAAATTTCGGAAAAATCACGCTCCGCGCCGACACGCGCGAAAACGCGTTCTCGATTGCGGACGCAAAAGGAAAGTCGGCGTGTTCGATTTCGTTCGGAAGGAATTTCGCAAAGCTTGCGGTTTCGGCAAAGGGCGGACTCTTTCTCGATTTCGACTTGGGTTCGGAAAAAGTCTTCTCGCCAGCCCCGCCCGAAAGGGAATCTTGCACGAAGATAGGACACGTCGACTACTGGCTCGAGGAACGCGCGGTTCTGCCCGACACGCGCGGCAAAAACATGCTGCAAAATCCGTCGTTCGAGGCTGGGCTGCGCAATATGGCGTTCAGGCATTTCCTGCTTGCGGCGCAGAACGAAAGACTCTGGAAAATCAAGCCGGTGCGCATTTGCGAAACCGACGCAAAGTTCGGGAAAAAATCGCTCGAAATTTTCTCAGACGCGCCGAAAGCGTATCTTGCGCAAAGGGTTGCAACTTCGTCGGTCGCGCTCGAAAGGGGCGCATACACGTTCAGCGTCTGGGCGAAGTCGGATTCCGACGGGCAGTCGCTCGCGGTATCCGTGGTAGACGCGGCGAAGTTGTACGACAAAAAAAATTGGCACGCAAAAACCTTCAAACTGGAGCGCGACTGGAAGCGGTTCGAATTTACGTTCGATGTGGACAAGCCGCAGATTGTGCCGCTCGTCTTCGAAGCGTCGTCGGCTTCGCCCGCCGTCTGCAGGCTCGACGGAATGCAGCTCGAGCGCGGGACAAAGGCTACCGATTTCGAACCGCCGTCGGCTGACGTGTTTTTCGAGTCCGATTTCGAGCACAATTTAATCGAACGCGGAAAGCCAGCGGGCGCGCGTCTTGCGGTCGTCGCCACGCCGAACGCAAGGGGCAAAATCGACGCGGAGATTTTCGACTTTTTCGGCGAACGCGTATTTTCGGAAAAGTTCGGCTTCGCCTGCGGCGCGGACGGCGTTGCGAAAATTCCGCTGCCCGTCGAAAGACTCGGGCGCGGGCTGTTCGTGCTCAAGACCCGTGCGGCGACGGACGGCGGACGGGAACGCTACGAAATATCGCGCTTTGCAGTAGTCGATTTTCTCGAAAACAAACACAGGCACAAAAATCTGTTTGTGGACACTTATGTCGACCCGCTCAGCACGCAGCAGAATTTCCCCGAAATTCTCGCATGGTACAAAAAGCTCGGCTATGGGGCGCGCGCGGGATACACGAACCGCGACAACCTCATTTCTCGCGAGGCGAAAAAGTACGCAATAGACTCGCTCAGTTCGCCAATCGGCAGAATCACGCGCGACAAACAGATAGGCAGGGCGTTCGTTTTTCTCGAAAATACGAACTGGTTTTCGATGCCGAATATGACTTGGAGGAAGGCGTTGCTGCTCGACGATTTCAGGCGCGGCGGCGCGGACCTCACGCCCGAATATCTTGCGAAGGCCGAAAAGACCGCCGAATACATCGCGCGGAAATACGACGGAGTCGAAGTCTGGGAGAACGCGGTCGAACCCGAGGGCGCGATGAAATATTTTGCAAACCCCGTGTTCGCAACCCGCGAGAATTTCGAAAAATTCGTCGAAATAGAATGCGCCGTGGCGCGGGGGATAAGAAAGGGCAATCCGTCCGCGCGGCTTTCGACGAGCATTACCTCGACACTCGCGCGCGACGACAGAATGGCGTTCTTCGACAGACTCCTCGAAGAAACCCGCAAACGCGGGATAAAATACGACTGCGCGGGAGCGCACATCTACCGCGGCGCGCCAGAATATCCGCGCCCCACCCTTGACGAAAACTACGAAAGCCTCTTTGCCGTCTTCAAAAAACACGGCTACGAAAACATCGACGTCTACTCGCCCGAAGGCATGCACTGGCTTCCCGTACACTGCTACGACGTGCCGTTTATAACCGACTTGGAGCGGCGGGCAAAACCCCTGCGCGGCGTGCTTCCGTACACCTACGACATCGGGCACGGCGAGCGGCTGGCAACCGCCCTTCGCGCGCGCACTTGGCTTGTGGGCTTGAAGTACGCGAACATAAAATCGATGAACGCATCGAACTACGGGGTGTCGCAGATGGACGCGACGCTTTCGCCCTACGCGTACCACATTGTGCCGAACACGCTCGGCAATCTTCTGGGCGAATCCAAATTCCTCTCCGAGCCGAAGCTTTTCGCCGACACGCGCTGTTTCGTGTTCGACGACGGAAAGGGCAAGGCGGTCGCCGCAATCTGGGCGTGCAAAAGGGAGTTCGACAGGGGCGCGATGTGCCCTCCCGAAATGTCGTTCACCGCCCCGCGCGACACTGAGCTTTTCGACATTATGGGTCACGAAAGAAGTTTCGACAAAAACGCCGACGGTTCGGACGGTCTGCGGCTCTCGGTTTTCCCCGTGTTTTTGCGGACGGCTAACGCGGACGAATTGGCGGCGGCGTTGAAGGCGGCGAAATGGAAATCGAACGCGCCGACAGTGCCGAACGTAAAATTTATGCCGCTCGGCGCGGACGGTTTGTCGGTTTCGGCGGAAAACCCGTACGCGGCGCGGATGTGCGGAAAAATCGGTCTTCGCGGCGACTCGCAGGACTTTGCGATTGCGGAAAACGGCGGGCGGAAATTCGCGTTCAGATCGCCCGCTAAAATTTCAGACGCGGGCATAAAAAAGTTTTCGGAAAAAATTTCGCTCTCCCTTTCGTCGCCCGTAAAGCGCGACTTCACCTTCGCAAAAAGTTTCCGCGCTCTGCTCGTAAAGAACGCGGATTCGGATTTCGGCGAAGTCGGAACGAACTGGGCCAAGTGGGAGAAAGTCCCGCCGATAAAACTCGACAATATGCGCCGCGCCGAAAAACTGTGGCGCAACGCAATCACCCCGACGGACGCGCAGTTCTCGGCTAAATACAAAATCCTGCGCGACGGCGACAAACTGCGCGTTGCGCTGTTCGTGCGCGACGACAAATTCCTCGAAGCCGACGGCGGTTCCGCCGACGCGGGAGCGCACGCCGACGCCGTGGAAATAATTTTCGACACGCTCGCAAACGCCGCAGACGCGCCCGAAGAGCGTCGGCTCGGTCCGGACGACTGGCATTTCAAAATCTGGAAGCAAAAGGGTTCGGACACCGCGAAGGTCTACAGGCTCGCCGTGCCCGACGTGCAGCTTACGCTCGGCATTCTCGGCGCAAAAGTGCACACCTTTGCCGACGACGTGAAAGGCGCGTTCCGACGAACCGACGACGGCTATCGGCTCGAGCTTGAGTTCGAAGCCACGGCGGTGCTTCCGCAAAAGTTGGGCAAAAACGCTGTGACGGGAATCGGCGTAATAGTCTACGACTTCGACGACCCGAAGTCTCCCGAAGCCGACGCAAAGCTGACCAATTCGGCGGCGAAGGCGAAGATAGAATCGACCCCCGCGGAATTTCCGCTTGCGGTATTCGAATAGCCGTCCGCAAAAAAAAAACGCGCCGCATTCGAAATTTTGCGGCGCGTTTTGCGTGTCGGGCGGACGCCCTACTCGGCGGCGATTTCGAACATTGTGGTTATGCCGTCGGGCAGTTTGCCCGTGTCTATGCGTAGCTTCAGTTCCCCGTTTTTGAACTTTGCGGGAATCGGCGCGCGGCGAGTGCCGTCGAGACACAGCGGATAGACGGCGTATTTTTTCGACGCGTCGAGCTTGAGATTCGCCCGCAATACGCCCTTGCGCAAAAGTATCGGCGCTTTGCCGAAGTCGAGCGCGCGTTGGCGGTCGAACGAGGCGCGCATATCGGTGTTTGCCTCGTCGGTCGCGTAAGCGAGAATCAGACGCGAACTTTCGCGTATCGGACTTCCGTCGAGCGACGTTATGCCGATTGCCGCGGACACGCTTGTCGAGAGTATTTTCAAATCGCCCAAGTCTGTCTTTTCGCTCTTTTCGAGAACCGCAAGCTGCGATTTGGGCGTGCGTATTTTCACGGATTTTTTCGACGCGTCGAAGACGATTTCGCCGGTGTCGGTCTGGAAGACGCCCGCGTCGATGTCGGTTATGTTGCGTTTGGGCAGAATTTTGTTTTCGCGCATTTTGGCGACGAAGCCCCCGAGGTTGAAACCGCCGCCGTTCTCGCTCGGCAGAACGTCCTGAAACCAGTCCTCCATTATCGTGTCGGAGCTGCCTATCGGCGGCATTTTCATATCGGCGGGTTTTACCTTCACTTTGCGGACGGCTTCGGGAACGGAATGTCCGCTCTCGACGGCAAAGCCCGTCAGGAGCGCGACTTTCATCTGTTCGCTGTTCGCCGCCCTGTACGACTCGTTGCGGTTCTTTTGAAGATATGCGTCGCCTATAACGAAATCGACGCGTTTCTTTGCGGGCTTTACGTCGCCGCGCACGAAAAACGACGACGCGAAAACCTCCGACGCGCGCGCCACGGGCGAACTGACGACCGTGAATGTGCCGACTCGGCGGCGAGCCTTTTCGCGCTCTTCGATTCCGCTCGATACGCTGTTTTCGTGGATTGTGAGCATCGACATATTGTGGAATGCAGCGTACGGCGCGAACGTGCCGAGCATTTCGTAGCGGTATTTGTTCCACCAACAGTGGTTGTATTCGGTTATGCCAATGGGTCGGTCGGGGCAGCGGCGCGAGATTACCGACGCGAGATTCGGGAAAAATTCGCCCACGCAGCTCGTCTGTTTCGTGCTGACGTTCTTTGTGTTGAAGTTGGACGGATGCGCAAAATAGGTGTTGGCGATTATCGAATCGAACATTTCGGCGCGCGGCGGATTCTGCGCGGGGGCGGAAGTTATGTTTTCGCTCGCGATTATCCCCCTGTAGCCGAGATCGCGCACTACCCTGTTGCAGTACGCCAAGTATGCCGTTTTGCATTCGAGCGCGAACGCCTGCCAGTCGGGATTCTTGACGAACGGCGCGCCGACGCCTTCCCATTCGGTGTACTTGAAAGTTCCGCTGTTGTAGAGAAAGCCCTTTTCGTTCCACGCGGCATTGAGCTTTTCGATTGTGCCGTAGCGTTTTTCGAGCCATCCGCGCCACTTTTCGAGAATGAACCGCCGTGTCGCGTCGGTGCCGCGTTTCAGGCGCGAAAGCACTATCGAAAGCTCGTTGAAATGCTCTATCTGCACGAACATCGGGTCGTCCTTCCACGCGAGTTTCGTGTAGGGGTTGTAGTGGTTGAGCTGCAGCTCGGCGACGTTTTTCCATCCCTGCCAAGCCTTCGGTTCGCCGAAGAGGCAGCGCAGTTTGGAGTCGTCGCGCGTGGTGCCCTCGGGCGGAAGCTTGCCGCGTTCCTCCATGCTCTCACCCAGTTCGAGCCAAGTTATCACAAGATGCACATACACGCCGTTCTTTTTCAGCTCCGAAAAGAAATAGTCGAGCGCGTCCATATTGTCGGCGAAGTTTCCGCGCTCGTCGTAGCTCTTGTAGTTTTCGAAACACATCCGCACGCAGTTGTAGCCGTTGATTTTTATCTGTTCGGCGAACGTTTTGAGCGCGGCTTTGCGTTCCGCGCCCTTGCGGTATCTGAAAAATTCGGCAAGATTCATCGTGTAGCTTTTGAAGCGCACGTCGATATCGGGAGTCTTTTCGAACGCCATCGTCCCGCGCGGCGAAACTATCACGCGCCCGTATTTGCCCGCCTCGCCGTCGACAAAATAATGCGAGAGGTCGAGCGCGCTCGATTTCTTCACGCGCATATCCTGCGGCACGTCGGCAACGCCGTACTCTTCGGGAGCGGGCCTCCAGATTTCGAAAGGCGCGACCTCCTTATCGGAAAGAGTCGCGGCGAGCACGCTCCACCGACCCTCGCCCCAGAAGCGGAAAACAAGGCGTTCGACGGACGAATCCGAATCTATTTCGAATCGCGAAAAATACAGCGCGTCTTTTTTCCCCGCCGCGTCGCCGAAGTACACCGCCTTTGCGTTGTGCGCGGGGCGGTAGGCGTCGGCGGGAAGTCCGTCGATGCCGAACCTCACCATTTTGCGGACGGATTTTCCTTCTGCGGTAATGGCGGTTATGGACGCAAGATACGCGCCATCGGACGCATTTTCGGCGTCGAATTTATGGAGTATGTAGAGAAATTTTCCCGTCCCGTCTCCGCCTACTTTCACGCCGATTCCGCCTTTGCGCCCGTTTGCCTTCGGCGGGAAATGAAGCGCGGAAACGCCGCCGTCGGGAGTTTTTGCGAACTTGAAGCGGACGGTCTCGAACGAGTCCTGCGGAATTGCGGGATATTTCAGCGTCGGATTTTTCCCGCCGTCCGTCGTATCCAACAATATGTCGTCGTCTTCGAGCAGCTCGCCCGCGGGGCGCGTTAAAACCGAAACTGAACAGCGTTTGCCCTTCTCCGCCTTCACCACAAACCCCGTGTATGTGCGCGACCACGCGCGAATACATTTGCCGCCAAACTTTACGGTTTCGCGGTTGCGCTCTATGCGAGGCGGAGTTGCCTGCGAGGTTGAAAATCCGCGCAGACCGTCTTCGAAGCCGCCGTTGGGAATGAGGCTGCCGTCGATTTTTACTTCGTCGTAATACGAGGCGAGTTTGCGGATTTTGCCGTCGCACCTTTTCTCCACGCCGTTGAGCGAGAATCTGACCGTTCCGCTTTCGGAGGGCACGAACGAAAACGAAAACTCCTCCCATTCGTCGGGATTTTTGTTTTTGCGCGTGCCGTATACGACGTACACATTGTTTCCGTTATTGCCCTTGTATGTGTACGAGCCGGTGCGCGTGCCGTTCGTTCCATCGGCTTCGGTGAGCGGGAAGTCGGCGGCAGCGGTTACGCGGGCAACACACTCTCCCGCAACGGTGCGGTCGGGTACGGCGGATACTACGGATGCGAACGCCGAAAGCATCGAGGCAACGGCGGATACATAATATTTTATTTTCATAGTTTGAAGTGTTTCGTATGTTTGAATTTATTCGGCGACAATTTCGAACATCGCAACCGCGCCGTTTTTGAGTTTGCCGTTGTCGATGTCGATTTCGAGCACGCCGTTTTCGAATTTGAGGTCGAGCCTTTCGCGTCTTGCGCCGTTCAGGGCAACGGGATAGACGGCGTATTTTTTCGACGCGTCGAGTTTGAGCTGCGCGCGGACTTTGCCGCGGCGCATTGCCACGGGCCCGCGCCCCTCGCGAATCGAAAGCACGCCGTCGAAACTCGTCAGCGAGTCGATGTTGCTTTCCTCGGTTGCGTACGCGAAGACAAGGCGCGAGCTTTCCGAAATCTTTTTGCCGTCAAGCGACACAACGCCCACGGACGCGGGAACGCTCGTATGCAAAAGCTTCAGCGCGCCCATATCGACTTCCGCGCTCTCGTGCACCGTCGCCGAGCACGAGAAATCGCTGACGACTTTCATGGACAGGTTTTTCGAGTCCATCGTAATCTGCCCCGTGTCCGTCTGGTAGATGCCTTCGGAGGGATTGCTTGCGTTGCCTCGCGGAAGTATGCCGCGCTTTTTCAGCTCTTCGACGAATTTGGAAATGTCGAACGTGCCGTTGTTGGAATCGACGAGCGTCTGGAACCATCCCGCGGTTATGACTTCGGAACTTCCGTTCGGCGTGATTTCAACGTCGGCGTTTTTCGGCTTCACGCCGCGCAGCGCCTCGGGAGTGGGCGAATCAGGCTTTACGGCAAAGCCCACCATCAGCGGTATGCGCATCTGCTGTCCGCCGAAACCGTATAGCGCGTTGCGGTTTTCGTCCACGAACTTTTTCGAAACGAGCATATCCACCCTGTGCTCCGACGGCTTGATGTCGCCGCGCATAAAATAGCACTGGTTGAAAAGCTCCGCACAGCGTATCGCGGGAGACTCGCGCACGTTGAACGGCGAGAGCGCCTTGCGCGCGCGGGGCTTCCATTCGACGGCGTTAGCGTGGATTACGAGCGTCGAAAAATTCTGGAACGCCGAGTACGGCGCGAATACCGACATCATCTCGAAGCGGTGTTTGTTCCAGTAGCAGTGGTTGTACTCGGTTGCGGTAAGCGGACGGTCGAATATTTTCGAAACGGCGATTGTGCGCCAGTAGCTCGCCTCGGCGGCGATTGAGCTTGCCTGTCCGCAGGTGTGGTCGGAACCGGGGGTGTACAAGCCCGACGGATGTTCGTAGTACGAATTTGTGATGACGCTTTCGGATGTTTTGCCGCGCATCCAAGCGTCGAACGGCGAGCGTCCGAGATTGCGCTGCACGACTATTCCCCGATAGCCCGCATCGCGCACGGTCTTTCGGCAGAATTCGAGAAATTCGGCGGTCGCGTCCTGACAGAAGCGTTCCCAGTCGAAACCGCCGCGCGGGACTTCGGCAGATTCGAACGAACCCAGCGGATGTCCCGCCCCTTTCGCCCAACCTGCGCCGCTCCACGCGGCGTTGAGCTTTTCGACCGTGCCGTAGCGCGCGGCAAGCCACTGCCGCCAGCGTTTGCGGACAAGTTCCTGCGTGGCGGGCAGGAATTGGTCGAAGCAGTTGAAGCATATGTTGAGTTCGTTATAGTATTCGATTACCTGAAAAACGGGGTCGTCCTTCCACGCGAGTTTCGTGTAGGGGTTGTAGTGGTTGAGCTGCTCGAGGGCGGTCTCGCGCCACATCGCGCGCGCCTCGGGCTCGCCGATTATCGCGCGGAACTTTACGTCGTTGCGCTTGAAGAAATGGTAGTTCTTAGTGCCGATGTCGTACCACGCAAGCGGCAGGTGGATGTAGACTCCATTGCGTTTGAGCTCGGATATGAGAAAGTCGATTTTGTCGTACTCGGCGGCACGCTCGGCGCGGCGCGCGTCGTCCTTGATGTAGTCGAACGAAATGCGCACCAAGTTGTAGCCGTTCTTCGGCAGCTGCGCGGCATAGAGGCGAGAGTTCTCGCGCGCTTGGGCTGCGTCGAAGCCGCGCAGAAACTCCTGCGGATAGAACGTGAAGCCCTTGAAACGCACGTCCTTTTCGGGACGTTTTTCGAACGCCATCGTCCCGCGCGGAGAGACTACCACACGCCCGTATTTTCCCGCCTCCTCTGGTTGTCCGAATATCCGCATGTCGAGCGCGCTGCCGTCGATTACCGTTGCGTCCTCGGGCATATCGGCGGCGATCCAATCGGGATTGTCCTGCGGGGTTACGGTCTCGCAAGTGAGTACTTTGCGGTCGGAAAGAGTGGCGGCGACGACAACCCAAGTGATGTCGCGCCGCGATTTTAGCCCGACGGATTTCAGCTTTTTGGTGGAATCGAGCGGGAAACGCGAAAGATAAAGCGCGCCCCTGTTACGCTTTTTCGACGCAAGCAAAACGGTCTTGGCATTGCGGGCGAAACGGTCGGGCTTCCAACAGTCGCCGACATCCGTTCCGAAATGCAGCGGAAAGGTTTTTGTAGCACCGTCTTCATAGGTCGCAACGACATATGCAAAGGTACGCCCGCGCACGATTTTTCCGTCGTCCACGGCGGTGTGTAAAAGATAGAGAAAATCGGCGGAAGTTCCTTCTTCGGAGAGGTCGATTCCCGCGCTCTCCAAAATTACGGGCGCGTTTTTCGAGGAAAACGTGAGCACGGAAGAGCCCGAATTCTTTTCCGGATCGAGAATGTCGAAGGCGATTCCCTCGAACTTCGTCCTGCCGACTTTCGAACGGAGCTTTTTGAAGCTTTTCTTCGCGCCCTCGTCGGTCCATCCGCCGATACCGTCCGACGGATTTTCGTCGACAAACCCCATATTGGCGAACTTGCGCAGGTTCAGCGGAACGTCGCTTTCGAAGTCTGAAACTTCCGCCCCGCGCACGTCGAACGAAAACTCGAACACGCCGTCGGAATCGACCGAAAACTTGCGGTACACGGCGGAAGACGAATTGGCAAACGCCACGCGCCCGCCGCGCCCCGACTTACGAGGGGCAAACATCAACCTCGCGGGAAATTCGCCGCGACGGGCAATCGTCCATTCGGTCATTCCTTCCTCGAACCCGCCGTTGGAAATGAGCTTGCCGTTCACCGAAAAGTTGTCGTAAAAAGCGGCGCGGCGCGGCAGACCGCTCGGCGACTTCTCCTCCTCGCCGCCCACCGACAAATAGAAACCGCGCCCCGCTGCGGGCTTGAGCTTTACCGAAACCCTGCGCCATTCTGCGGTAGAAGTCGGGGCATATATGCGCACCGAAAATTTTCGCTCCGATTCGGGTCCCCAAGTGCGGTGGAGAAGCTTGACCCCCTCGGGCGCTTCGACAATTTCGATGGGAGTGTTTCCGCCGACGACCACATATGACGTCGGCGACATATCGCCCGTTCCCGACTGCGCAAAAAGCGCAATGCACGCCGTAAAGGAAAGAAAATGCACAAAAAGTTTTTCCATCATAAGTAGAGAGTTTGAGTTGCAAGGCGGAACGACAATTACACCGCCCTTGAAAGCGATTATCGCGGCGCAAGTTACAATGTCAACCGTAAACGGGCGGCACACAGGGGGAAATTGGGGGAAAACGAACAAGCGGAAAACCCGCATAAAAGAGACAATAAAACGGTAAAAATAGATTGACAAACGCAGACAAAGACCATTGTATGGCATGCTTTCAAAATTACGGTGGCAGTAGCTCAGTTGGTTAGAGCATCGGATTGTGGTTCCGAGGGTCGCGCGTTCAAGTCGCGTTTGCCACCCCATTTTGAAAATTAGCGCGGAAACGGCGTCGATTAAGACAACATTCCCGCGCTTTTTTTGTGCCCACTCCACCCTCGCCACAACCCCGCATTCACAAAGCTCCCGCGCCTGCGCTGTGCCCAAAATTAGAGCAGGAAGCTAAGGGAGTAAATCGACTTGGTTGATGTTATTGTCGATTGGGTTTATTGGTTCAAGATTAAATCGGTTCGTATCGCCCCCATGGGGGCGGCGGGTGCCCGGTGGCTCGTAGTTCAATGCCGGAGGCATCTACAATGTAGCCGTCAAGCTTTTCAACGCCGAAGGAAATCGACTGTTTTGTCCCTCTTAGTTTGTATGGATTGCTCATACAAAAGGGAACGGTATCAAAATTTATGGATTGAAAGTATGTATTTAAATCGTATCGTTTGATAACATGAAACAATGCAAAATAACTATTAAAAAAACAAGGGACTGTTTTGACTTTACAACAAAGTGTTCTTTCCTAGATTATACTTGACACAATTTATCGTGTGTCAGATAATTACTTCATATTTTTGTTGTAAAGTCTTAACTGATTTTGCCGAATTTTAAGCTCTACATAGTACCTTGAAATTCGGCATTTTTTTTATTCTGCCTTTTTTTTCAAAACAGCAGAAAGTTATTGTCCTTCTGGTCTAACCCGTATTGCGCTTGTGGCTTCGGTTTTAATATGCCCTTTTGTTCCGTAAAAAATTCGATTTGTTCGGGGACTTTTTCGAGCGTTTTCGGGCGGCGGCAAACAAGTTTGCTCGTCGCCCATTGTTTGTCGGTAAAAAACAGAAGTCTTATGTCGCCGGTTGTAGGCGCGTACGATTTTACGCGTTCGTAATACTTTTTCATCCGCTCGAGCGACACGCACGGGCGCGAATATACCGAATACTGAATCATTATAAATCCGTCGTCGAGCAATGCGTTTCTAAATCGGGTCGCCTCCTTGCGTTCCTCTTCAAGAAGTACGGGTAAATCGAACATCGCCATTATCCAACCCATTCTATACGGACTCCTCTTTTCGATTTTGTTCGACATACAAATTCGGCTTTGTGCTTGTCATAATCTCGGCGTCCACAATTCATCGGAATCCTTGCGGCGGTAAACGTTCGCAAGCGTTTCGCAAAGATAGTCGGGCGCATCGCACAATTTCATCGAAACAGCCCCCTTCTTTACGCGTTTGTCGCGCAGGAATTTACCGAAGAAAACCGACCAAGGCGCAATCGAAACATCGCCGCTTGACATCGCAAAATTGTACAACGCAATATCGACAAACGCCCTAAACGGCTCGATTACATCGTGTACGAGCGGGGTATTTCTGTAATACGTCTTGTGGTTTACGCCGAGCAGGCAATTAAGTCCTGAAATTATTATTGCGCGGTGGATGATTGCCGACATCATTCCGTAACCGTAATTCAGCAATACGTTGATTTTCGAGTTTTCGTTTTTCGGGTCGCGCCCCGTGCCGTATTCGCCGAGCACAGGGAAGTAGTGCTTCCAATATTCTCTGGCGCAGAGCGACTCGTTCGACAAACCGTTTTGCGATTGCGCCAACGAAAAAAGACGGCATTTTTTTATTCCGATTTGTCTCAGGCATTCGGCGTTGTTGCGAATCTTTGCCGCAAGCAACCGCCGCCAAATTGCGCCGTTGAGGTTTTTATTCCCCGCCGATTGATTCAGTACAACGCTTGTATCGTACGTGCGGTTGTTCGGAATTGTTATTCCGACGGGTTTAAAATTTTTGCAGTGTACAACTATCGCGTCGCATTCCGCAAGTGCCGCTATTACATCGCCGCTGAGGGATACCGCGCCATTCAGAAGAACGACAACCTGTGGCGTACAATGGGGTCGTTTTGCAACCCGATAAGCTTGTTGATTTGAACTGCCCGCGAAAATTCGGTCGAGTTAGCAAAATCGAATGCAGCGACATCGGGAATGAAAATTCCGCCCCACGGGACATTCCCCATAAGCTTCAGGAACTTGATATCTTCCGCTACTATCCCCCTGTTTTTGTCCGTATTTGTTATTTTTACGAGTTCGGTTTCGTAGAACTCGGCGGGCGACTTTCCCGAGAAAACAAGGTTGCGCAAAATGCGCATTGCGGGGCGCGAAAACGACGCCCTGCCCGAACTTCGCGGCTGCTCGATTTTCGACTGGCTCTCGTCGATTACCTCCGCGCCAATGCTCTTGAAAAACTTCTTAAGGTTCGTCTTGTTCAGTTCGAACTTGTTGTTTTTCGCGATTTCGAAAGCGCGCAAAAATTCGTCGAAAGAAAGCGAATCCACCCCCGCACCTCTAAAGAAGCGCAAGTTCAGCAATTTCAACGCCAAAGTTGTTTCGTACGGAAGGAAATCGTCATCTGTCCTGCATTCGGGAAGCGGCTTGATTTTGCAGACATTAAGACGCGGGATTAGTTTGCATTTGTCGATAACGCGGTTGTCGAAACGCGGAGTTTTTTGCCCCAATGCCGTCCAGTCGCTTTCCGCGCCGCGCTTCAAACCGAACTTTTTGCGAAGCTCGGGATTGTACGAAGCGTACGGCTCTTCGGACACGCCGAACATAATGAAATCGGCTTTGCCTTTCAGCGCTGGATACTGTTTTGCCGCCGCTTCGACCAGTGCCCGAAATTCGGAAACTACCGCACTTCGGGGCACGACATACCCCTTCGCCTTTTCCGCCGTATTGTCGATTCTGATTTTTACGACATCGGGATTCTCGGGCGACCACAACCCGATTTTCGCCGCCTTGAAAAAACACGGAAAATCGTATTTTTTGCGATTGTCCACCTCCGCAAGAAGCCCGTCGAATTCCCTTTCATAGAGCGCGAGCTTTTCCGCATACGAGTCCTCTTCTTTCACCGCCTCCGATTTTTCCCCTTTCGCCGAATCCGGAGTTTTACCATTGCCGTTTCCCCACGGGATTTTTGCGTCGTAACCGCGCGTCTGGATTGCCGAGTTCAACGCCTTGAAAACCTGCCAACTTTCGAGTTTTTCCCCGAGCAACAATTTACAGCGCAACGCTATCGAATTGTAGCAGCAATCCTCGCCGTCGGCGGGAAACTCGCGTTCAAGACGCCTGTCGCCTTCGGAAACGAGCTTCCATCGACCGCCGACAATGTCGACTTTTCTGCGCCCGAGAACTTCGATACCCGCATTTGAAAGACATCTCTCGAGCCACAACTCGCGCGCCTTGTGGGCGTGACGCGTGCGCCACG
>CASFDK010000025.1 GCA_949293415.1 uncultured Verrucomicrobiota bacterium | reverse complement strand
TCGCACTTGACTGGCAATTTGCGCTTTGCTTCGCAAAACGCCAATCGCACTTGACTGGCAATTTGCGCTTTGCTTCGCAAAACGCCAATCGCACTTGACTGGCAATTTGCGCTTTGCTTCGCAAAACGCCAATCGCGCATCAAGCCCGATTTCAAGAGTCCAAAACAAGCTCTCGGCAATCCGCAAACTAATGCGCCAAAGTTGCTATGAAGAAGCCCGCTACCATCGCCGTTCCGATGACACCTGCGACGTTCGGACCCATTGCGTGCATGAGAAGGAAGTTCGACGGGTCGGCTTTCTGACCCTCAACCTGTGAGACTCTCGCCGCCATCGGCACGGCCGAAACGCCCGCCGAGCCGATAAGCGGATTGATTTTTTCCTTCAAGAACAAATTCATGAACTTTGCGATTACAACGCCCGCCGCCGTCGAGAAGCCGAATGCCACAACACCGAGCGCGAGAATCGAAAGCGTGTCTACGCGGATGAATCTGTCGCCCGTCATCGTTATGCCCACCGATGTTCCGAGGAACACGGTTACGATGTTTATCGTCTCGTTCTGCGCCGCCTTGCTCAGACGCTCGCAAACGCCGCATTCGCGGATGAAGTTGCCCAACATCAACATACCTATAAGCGCGGAAACGTCGGGAACGAGCAGAATGCAGAATATCGTCACGATAATTGCAAAAACAAGCTTTTCCAAGCGAGAGACCTTGCGCAGACTCTTCATTCTGATTTTACGTTCCTTTTCGGTCGTCAGCACGCGCATAATCGGCGGTTGGATAATCGGTACGAGAGCCATATAGCTGTATGCCGCAACCGCAATCGGAGCGAGAATGTGCGGGGCAAGTTTGTTCGAAATGAATATCGAAGTCGGCCCGTCCGCGCCGCCGATAATGCCGATTGATGCCGCTTCGCGCGAGGTGAAGCCGAGGAACACCGCGCCGATGAACGTGATAAACACACCGAACTGCGCCGCGCCGCCGAGCAAAAGCATTTTCGGATTTGCGATAAGCGGACCGAAGTCGGTCAGTGCGCCGACACCCAAGAAGATGAGCGGTGGGAAAATCTCGAGCAACACGCCCTGTTGGATGTAGTAATACAAGCCGCCGACACGGGGACTGTAGACATCCGCCAAAGTTTCGCCGTAGACGACTTTCGAACCGATTTTCGCGGGAACTTCGGTTATCGTGCCCGATGTGGATGCCCACACGAAAAGGTCGTCGTCGCGAACTTGGAATGTTTTGCCTTTGTAGCCAACCGTGTACGATTTTGCGGAAGCGTCCGCCTTTGCGGGGCGTACGATTGCCACCAAATCGGGAACGCCTTTTGCCTTTTCGAAAACGTCGGCGCGCCCCTCTGCGGAAGTCGCCTTGGAGAGCTTTTCGAAGAACGCGTTCACGTCGGCAACGGCGGTCGATTCGCCTTTTACCGTATCGGCTACCTTTGTCGGAGTCTGGCGCACGATTCGCGGAACTACAACCGAGTCTCCGCGCGAGACGAACATCTCGCACACTGTTCCCTCAACGGGAGCAATCAACGGGGCGGCGGGTTTGTTAAGCACGCCCTCCGTCGGCAGGTTTGCGAGCAATGCCCCGAACGCAATCGGAACAAGCAGCAGCGGTTCGAACTGTTTGTATACCGCAAGGTACAGCAAAACCAGCACGACAAGCCACATAACTATCATTCGCCAATCGACATAGAAAAAACCGCTGTCGAATGCCAAATCTATGAGACTTTGCAGCATCGTTGTAAATGTTGAAAATTACCGTTGACCGAACGCTTCGGCGGATTTCAAGAAACCGCCGAGCGCGTCCGAAACGGATTTAGGCAATGGCCACAAGCGGCTGACCTTCCTGCACGCTCTGCCCCGCCGATACGTAAATCTTGGAGACCGTGCCCGCCCTGTCGGAATTGATGGGCGTGCTCATTTTCATCGCTTCGAGCGTTACGAGCAGGTCGCCCGCCTTTACCGCCTGACCTTCCTTTACGTTGACTGCAACGACAGTCGCCGCAAGGGGGCAGGCAACGTCGCCTGCGCCTGCCGCTGCGGGAGCAGCCGCAACGGGTGCGGGTGCGGGCGCAGGTGCCGCGGGTGCTACTTGAGCAGCCGCAACGGGTGCGGGTGCCGCCACGGGAGCCGCTGCGGGCGCGGAAGCTTTCGAACCGAGAACTTCAACTTCAACTTCGTATACTTTGCCTTCAACTGTGATGCGTAATTTTTTCATAAAAACTATAATAATCCTTTTCTGTTTTGTTTGTTAAATTGTAATTCTATCTAGCACGAACGGGAACGTACGACTTCCCCGCGAAAAGTTCCGCCCTGCCCTGTCGGGCGTAGGACATATCGGGAACCGACTTGAACGAGACGACCGTGCATTCCTCGCCCAGAGCAACGCTTGCCGCCGCGGCGAGAACAGCCACGAGTTCGGCGTTGTCGCCGCGCAACTCGGGCATCATAGCCGCAACCGCCGCCGCAACGACGTATGCGTGTTCGGGGTTTTCGATTTCCGAGATGTCGCGCACTTTCCGGACGGTCGGCGCGGGAGCGTTCTTCGGGTCGGATTTCGATTTTTCCGCCGTCGAAAACAATTTGCCCGCAATCGAAGTCATCACGGAAAGAGCCGCCAAGACGAACATCACGATGCCGAAACCGAGCACCGAGAACATAAGCATCTCGGATACGGTCGGTTTCAAGCCTATCAATGCTGCGATTAACATAATTCAACCTATCCTGATTGCCTATATTAAAGCGGTATATTACCGTGCTTCTTGGGCAGGCGCGTTTCGCGTTTGCCGATTGTGGCGCGGAGAGCCATCGCCAAAACGCCTTTAGTTTCGGCGGGTTCGATAACGCCAGTTATCATTCCCTTGCTCGCTGCCTGATAGGGGCTTTCGAATTTTTCGCTGTATTCGGCGCGGTACTTTGCGGCAAGCTCCTCGCGTTTTGCGGGGTCTTCAATAGCCTTGAGTTCCTTGCCGTAGAGAACGTTGACCGCGCCCTTTGCGCCCATAACCGCGATTTCCGCAGTCGGCCACGCATAGACCATATCCGCCCCCATTTCCTTGCAGCACATTGCAAGGTATGCGCCGCCGTATGCCTTGCGCATAATCAGCGTGATTTTGGGAACGGTAGCCGAAGCGTACGCGAAGAGCATTTTCGCGCCGTGGCGGATGATGCCGCCGCGTTCCTGCGCAAGACCAGGCATAAAACCGGGGACGTCGACGAGGTTTACAATCGGCACGTTGAACGAGTTGCAAATGCGGATGAAACGCGCCGCCTTGTCGGACGCGTCGATGTCGAGGCAGCCCGCCTTAAAGTTGGGCTGGTTTGCGATAATGCCGACGACAACGCCGTCGATACGCGCAAACCCCACGACGATATTGCGCGCAAACGCCGACTGGATCTCGAAGAAATCGCCACCGTCGACGATGCGGTTGATTACCGACTTCACATCGTAGCCCTGCGCCGAAGTTTCGGGGACGATGTTGTTGAGTTCGTCGTCGTACGTTTTTTCGACGGGCACAGAGAAGTCGTGCGGGGGTTCCTGCATATTGTTGGAGGGCAGGAAGGAAAGGAGCTTGGAGGCAAGTTCCAGCGCGTGCGCGTCGCTCTCGGCGACGAGGTGGATGTTGCCCGAAACCGTCGCGTGCGCGTTTGCCGTTGCAAACATTTCAACCGAAGCCTGTTCGCCCGTAGCCGCCTTGATGACTTGCGGACCGCATATGAAAAGGTCGGACTTGTCCTTCGTCATAATGATGAAGTCCATCAGCGCGGGGCTGTATGCCGCGCCGCCCGCGCAGGGACCCGCGATAATCGAGACCTGCGGAACCACGCCCGAAGCGGCGACATTTTCGTAGAAAATCTGTCCGTAGCCGCCGAGCGATTCGACGCCCTCTTGGATGCGCGCGCCGCCGCTGTCGTTTACGCCCACGACGGGCATCCCGTTCTTCGCCGCAAAGCGCATAAGATCAACGATTTTACGCGCGTGGCTCGAGCCGAGCGAGCCGCCGAAAACGGTGAAGTCTTGGCTGAACGCCGCCACGGGGCGACCCTGAACAAGCCCGATACCCGTAATTACGCCGTCGGTGGGCAGCTCCTTTTTCTCCATTCCGAAGTTGTGGCAGCTGTGCTGCACGAACATTCCGAATTCCTGAAACGAACCCGCGTCGAAGAGGGTTTCTATTCTCTCGCGGGCGGTCAGCAAGCCCTTTTCCCTGCGGGCTTCGAGTTTCGCTTTTCCGCCTGCGTAAATGGCGGCCTGGCGGCGGCTGACAAGCTCGTCGGTCAATTTTTTCGATATTGCCATATTTTTAGATTAAAAGTTGTCGGTTTTGCCACGCGCATTTTTCGGACGCGGCGTAAAAAGGTTGGTTATTCGCCGTCTTGGCAGATTTCGGTGAGTACGCCGAATGTCGATTTGGGGTGTAGAAACGCGATTTTCTTTGCGTGCGCGCCGATTTTCGGCTCTTTGTTGAGCAGTACCACGCCCGCGGACTCAGCCTTTGCGAGGTCGTCGGTTATGGCGTTGCTGTTGAAGGCGACGTGGTGGATGCCGCCGTGGGGATTTTTTTCCAAAAACTTAGCTATCGGGCTGTCGGACGATGTCGGTTCGAGAAGTTCTATATGCACGCCGCCGACGTTGAAGAACGCCGTCTTAACCTTCTGTTCCGCAACCTCTTCCACTCCTTCACATTTGAATCCGAGGGCGTTTTCGTAATACGGAACGGCGGCGTCGATAGATTTTACGGCGATACCGATATGGTCTATTTTTTGCAACATTTGTAATCCCTTTCGTTTTTTGTTAGTGGAACCACGGTATTACGTCAATTTGCGATGTCAATAAATTTTGAAAATAAATCGGCGGATGCAAAGTCGGGATAAACAAAAAAGCCCCGACGGAAAATCGGGGCTCGCAACGGTGAACTTCTTATTCGAGCGGAACGGTTTTCGAGAAGTCGACGCGCGCTTCGCCGATTATACCCGACGGTATCGCCCCCTGTTTCCACGACATATCCCTGCCCTGATTGGGACGCGCCTTTTTGCCCTTTTCGGGGAAGTGGTAGCCCATCGAGTTCGACCACGTTATGCGCTGCTCGGGCGGCAATGTCGCGTCGTATAGGCAACGGTTCACCCATGTGTTGCCCACTTCCACTTCTATCGTGTTTTCGCCGACTTTTGCGAATTTGGTTATGTCGATTCTGAACGGCTTTTTCCACAGCGTGCCCGCGAATCTGCCGTTGACTTTCACGCGCCCGATTTCGAGTATTTCGCCGAATTGTAGATAGGCGCGCTCGTCTTTGCCGAGCTTGGGCAACCCGACTTTTAGACTGTATTTTGCCTTGCCGGAATAGTTGGCTATACGCGGGTCGGCGTGTTTAGTCCACGATTCGAATTTTTCGAATACCGCGCTTTTCGGTGCGCCGTATTGCTCCTCGAACTCAACCGTAAACGGCGTTTTCAGCGAAACACTTTCGCGGATTTTTTCGACGGAAGCCGATTTTGAAGTGCCGTCGGAAAGCGTCGCATCGAGTTTGCCCGCCTTGAAAAATTCCGCCGAAAGCCCGTCGCCCGCGCGTACGAGGCGCGGCTGGTTTTGGACGATTTCGTCGGATGGTTTTTCGTTCGGAAAAGTCTTTTTGCCGTCGAGCGAAATTTCAGTTGCGAAAACTTTTTTCGGGGCGGGCGTGAAGACAACAAACATCGAATCGTTGCGGCGCATTTCAAGCTTTATGCGCGTGTAGCCGTCGCTTTCGCGCTTTTCCAGAATTTCGGTGCGCGCCGCCGTTTCGGGATTCCAGATTTCGGCTTTGCCCGTCGCGTCGAAGGAAATTTCGAAAGTTCTGTCGTTTTCGCTGCGGTTGACGACATAGAACCACTTTTTGCCGTCGACGTGCACGCGCGGCATAATGGAGAGCCTGTCCACCGAAGTAATGTACGACTGGCGGATTTTAAGAATCTGCGCCATTTCCCATGCGCTGTAGCCGAAATACACTTTTCCCTTGCCGATTTTCACGATTCCCTTTTTGCCGTCGCCGAAAAGCTCGCGCGAAAGTTCGCTCCACTGCGACAACGCCTTTTTGCCGCCGCTGAGCGTCATAAACTCGGGTATCTTTTCTGCGTTTATGATTGCGCCCTCGGAAACGAGTTTTTTCAGGGCGGCAAGCGTTTCCAATCGCAAAGCCGCATCGGACGAAATATCGAGGAAATCGTACTCTATGCGCCCCGGGGAGACGAGTTTGCCGTCTTTTACGCGCAGGTAATTGCGCACGCATTCGCCGTTGATTCTGTCCGAAAAAATTCCGGAGGGAAGTTTGGGGTGCGCGGAGGCAATCGGCGGAACCTCCTTCATAAGGCGCAAAACGCGCACGCACATCTTGCCCTGCTGGAGCATGTATTGCGAGCGCGAAATGTAGTCGAAGAAGTCGCGGGCAAGCGAAAACCACGGCATTTTGCGGTTTATGCAGCTGCCCCACGGCTCCAACTGCCAGCCGGGGACGCGCTCGTCGGGCTGGTGCGCGAAGTCGTGGAAGACGAGCACGTTCATGCCGCTTGCCAGAATCGTGTCTATTGCGCCTTTGAGCGAAAGCGGAGAATCCGACCAGTTGCCCTGCTGTTGGGTGAGCGCCTCGCACGTCGCCATCGACTTGCCGAAAAAGCTCGTTGCGGAGACGACCATTCTGCCCATGTCCCACGTGGGAACAGCCGGCTTGCCGACTTCCCGATAGCCCTGCCAGATTTCGTCCTGCGGAATGTCGGTTTTCATATACAGGGAAATTTGGTCTTTGAGAGAAGCTTCGTTTGTGGGTTCGCTTTCGTATTTAAGCCCGCGCGCGCGAATGCGTTCGCCGAGCCTGCCGTAGAAATTTTTCATCACAAGGTGCGATGTCGTTTTGCGCAAGTCGGCGGCGAACTTTTCGGTCGCATCGGCGCTTTCCACAATCTCCCCAAGCATTGCGGGCAGCCACGGCATGATGTCGTAGCCGTTAAGTCTTTTGAACTCTTCGGGCATTTTCTGCGTCCAGTTCATCGGTCCGCATTCCCAAGAATCGGTCTCTATATATTTGAAGACACTGCCGGCGTTGTCGCCCGCGGCGTCAATCATTTTGGAAATATATGAATCGAAGTGGAAGTCGGTGGCCTCCGCGCTGAGCTTGTCAGATTCCAAGCCCACGCCCGCGGGGCTTGCGGGGTGGTTTGTGTGCCCGTTCGTTGTGAAGCCCACGCGGATTACCTCCCACTCGCCTTCGGGAACGCGCCACTGCATTGTGCCGTCCGCCGAAATTTTCTCCTTTACGAAGATTATTTTCTTGGGGTCGATGACCGCCTTTGCGGGGACGGGTTCGACACCGCGCGGGAGAAAACCGATATTGCTGCGGTCAGCGGCGACTTTAACCATAAACAGGGGAATAAACGAAGCGTTCCTCGGAACTGTCCCGCTCGGGATAAGCTCGATTTCGCCGATGTTCATTCTTATCTGTCCATAGTGTGTGGGCGAAGGACTTGTCCGCTTTTCCACGCGCCAATATTTGGCCGTTGTTGAAGGAATCTTGATATAGACCTCGTTGGAATATTTCTCGAATTTGAGTTCGGCAATTTCTCGGAAGTTTTTGCCGTCGTCGGAAACAAGCAGAAACACGTTCTTGGGATAGAACCAAGACCACTTTAAATTGACGAAAACCGACGACGCCTCGAAGGGCTTTTCGAACTCGAAATCGATTCCGTAGCTCCGATAGTCGCCTTTTGTTGCGCCGAATGTCAACGCCGTCTTCAGGTCGCCGTCGAGCATAGAATCGGGCTTGCCGACGAGAAATTTAGTGATTGCATTGGACGGTTTCACGCTTCTCAAAACGGGTTTCATCGCAACTTCCGCAGGACGAAACGCGGGATACGCGATAACCGCGATGTCTTCGTAATAGTCTTTCGAGCCTTTCTTCGTGTGGTCTTTGCCCATCCACGGCTTCGGGAATTTTATGCTCTGCACCCGCCCGTCGCCCTTTGCGCGCACTTTGGAGCTTGTCAGACGCTTCATCGAAAGTTCGGGCGTAATCCACGGGCCGCCCGCCTCGGACCAGCCGTCGCAGTTGTGGATTCCGATTTCCATTCCGTACTTCTTCGCGGTCTCGACCGTGTAGGCAAAATTTTCGAACCACTCTTTTGAATTGAATTTTACCGCGCCTTCGGGGGCGCGTATTGCGTCCGAACCGCTGACGTTGAAAATTATAGCCGCACCGTAGTTGTTTTCCGCCATCGACTTCAAGTCGCGGTCAATGCCCTCGCGCGAGACGTTCGAGTTTATCCAGTGCCACCACGTCTGCACTCGCGCCTTGCCCTTCGGAGAAACGAAGCCCTCGAATACCGGCGCGCTTTCGGGCGCGTCTGGATTGTAGTTTGTGTATTTGTAGAACTCGGAATCGCTCCCCGCGCCCAAGCATACGTTTGCGGCAAGCAACGCCGCAATTCCCGTAGTTGTTGCTTTCATCATAACGAACAAACAATAAACCAACTTCACCCACAATTTCAACCATATTTTTATCCGATTCGCGCAACTTTGCGCTTGAAAACGCCGCGCATTGCAAATATACCGCTTCCCGATTTAATTTATCCGCTATGAAGAAAAAACTACCAGCAACAACAATCGCCGCCGTATTCTCGGTTCTCTTCTCGGCGGGCGCGTTCGCCGCGCAGACAATCTACATTCACGCGCACAGGGGCGAACCGCACCTCGCGCCGCAAAACACGCCCGAAAGCATATCCCTTGCGTTCGAGCTCGGCGCGCGCATGATTGAAACCGACTTCCACCTCACGAAAGACGGGACGATTGTGTGCATGCACATGCGCAAGGAACTGAGGGACATCTGGGGAATAGACAAAGAGCCGAAAGATTTGACAATCGGGGAAATCCGCGCAAGCAAGCTCGCCCACCCCGAAAAATTCGACAAACGCTACGCAAACTGCAAAATTCCGACAATCGACGACATCTTCGCCATCATTCCTAAGGACAAGTCGTTCGAGCTTGAAATCAAGACATACGGCGATGGTTTTGCCGACAAGGTCGAAGCAGCCCGCAAGAAGGCGGGGCTCGGCTACAAAAACATTCTCATAACAAGCTTTGCGCCCGCGGTCATCAAGGACTTCAAGGAAAAATATCCGCAATACGAAACGCTCCTGATTGTCTCATGCCCCCAAAAGGGCAAACTTGCGGCAAAGGAGATTATAAAAAAGGCGAAATACGCGAAAGCGTCGCAGGTTGCAATCGGCAACTACAAGAAGCTCGACAGGGCGTACATAAAGGAAATTCAGGACGCGGGATTCAAGGTCGGCCTTTGGCAGGTCGAAAACCTCAACGACCTCGCCATTGCCGCAAAGCTCGGCGCAGACCGCGTTTGCTCAAACTACTGCGCCAAGCTCCGCGCCGACTACAAGCGCATAAAAGAGCTGAACATGGAATAAACCACGACGCGAAAAAAATCGCAAAACGAAAACGCGGAAAAATTTTCCGCGTTTTTTTTGCGGGTGTGGGCGTTCGAAACAAGCCCGAAAAAATCGGAATGCGCAAACTGCCGCCTTGCCGCGACGTCGGAAAGACTCCGCGCAATGCCGCCGATAAACGCTTGCCATTTTCCCGCGCAAAAAATTTCGGGAAGCAAAGCCGCAAGACCTTTGCGCCGCGTCTCCAAAAACCCGCCGCGCAAAAGCCCTAAAAAGAAGCCGCGCAACGGCGGAAACCGCCCGCCCCGAACGCATGCGCGGGAAAGCGGACAAGCCGCTATTTTGCGGCTTTTGCTATCTCGCGGACTGTCGCGAGCTTCGATTCGAAGTCGGAATTTTCGGGGAAGGCGATTTTCTGGAAGCCCGTGTTTTCGTGGTAGAATCTGAAAAATTCGCCGTCGTAGTTCGCCGCGTAGGCGACTTGGCAGCCGCCGCCGAGCGTAGTCAAAAACTCCCGCTCGAGGGCGAAAGTTTCGTTTGCGGCGGAATCGGTGAGCGGATTGTAAAGCGGCAAATCGCCGCGCCTGCACTCAAGCGCAATTATCCCCTGCCCCACGGCGGGCACGCACACGTCGGTTTTCAGCGGTGTGAATTTTATGCCGTCGAACGACTCGAACCCGAGCCGGACAAGCCCCGCCTCCGACATCACCGTCGCGTCGGCGTCGCCCGAAAGTATTTTGTTGAGCCGCGTTTCGACGTTTCCGCGAAGCTCCGTCCAGACAGCCTGCGGGAAGAGTTTTTTCAGCTGCGAACGCCTGCGCGGGCTGCCCGAAGCTATCAGCGAAGGCACCGCAACGCCGTCGCGCACGGCGAGAACGTCGCGGCAAAAGTCGCGCGGCAGACATCCCGCAAGCGCAAGCCCGTCGGGCAAATCCGACGGCAAATCCTTCGCGCTGTGCACTGCCAAATCGGCTTCGCCCGCCAGAAGCGCGTCTTCGATTTCCTTCGTAAAAAGCCCCTTGCCGCCGTATTTTTCAAGCGACCAATCCTGACGCTTGTCGCCGGTTGTCTTGATTACAACCTTCTCGAAAACCGCACCGCCGCCGAGCTTCGATCCCAAATATTGCGCAACAGTATCCGCCTGCTTCAACGCAAGCGGGCTGCCCCTTGTTGCAAGTCTGATTTTCGTCATATCAAAAATTTCCTGCGGGCAGGTCAACCGCCCCTCCCTATCTTTTCGCCGATTTCGCCGAATCCGAACCGCGCAACGCCGTGTACGACAACTGCGCGCCCTTCGAATTTTGTTTCGCAAGCCACGGCATCAGCGAACGAAGCCGTTGCCCGAGCCGCTCGAGCGGATGCCTCTGCGCGTCGGAAAGAAGTTTCGCGTATTTTTTAAGTCCGCCCGAATACTCCGCCGACCACTCCTTGGCGAATCTGCCGCTTTGGATTTCCTTCAAAACCCGCCCCATCTCGCGCTTTACCGAAGGCGAAATTATGCGGTCGCCGCGCGTCAACGCGCCGTATTTTGCCGTCTCGGAAACGGCGGAATACATACCCGAAATTCCGCTCTGGGCAATCAGATCGACAACCATTTTCAGCTCGTGGCAGCATTCGAAATACGCCATCTCGGGCTTGCAGCCCGCAGCGACGAGCGTTTCGAACGCCGAACGAACCAACGCCGACACCCCGCCGCACAAAACCGCCTGTTCGCCGAAAAGATCGGTCTCGGACTCCTCCTTGAACGTGGTTTCAATCACGCCCGCGCGCGTCGAACCTATGCCGTCGGCCCACGCAAGCGCGACCGCCTTGGTCTCGCGCCCGCCGCGGTGCACGGCGATTAACGCGGGCACGCCGTTTCCCTCCAGATACTGCGAACGAACCGCGTTCCCCGGGGCTTTCGGCGCGACCAACGCAACGTTTACATCGTCCGAAATTTTCAACAGTCCGAAATGCACGCAAAGCCCGTGCAAAAAAAGAAGCGTTGAGTCGGGCTTGAGGTTGGGCTCGATATCGGCTTGGAAAACCTCGGGCTGCTTCATATCGGGCACGGCTACGAGAACTACGTCGGCGGTCTTCACCGCGTCGGCTGTATTCAGAACCTTCAGTCCCTGTCTGCGGGCAAGCTCCGTTGAACGGCTCTTGGGCGGCAGCCCCACAACCACATTATAACCCGAATCCCTCAAGTTCAGCGCGTGCGCGTGCCCCTGCGAACCGAAACCGAGTACAGCAAGAACCCTGTTCTTGAGAACGTTCCTGTTGACGTCTTTCTCCCTGTAAATTTTCGTCATACCCGTACACGGCAAATGTTGAAATTATGAGGGCGATACCGCGAAACCGACAATATCGCCCCGACGAGAAAAAACGGCGGAAACGGCTAATCTTCCGTCGCCATCCCACGCTCGAGCGCGACACTGCCCGTGCGAGCCATATCGATAATGCCGAACGGCTTTATCATACCCATAAAGCTCTTTATTTTATTTGCGTTGCCCGTGCATTCGATAATCAACGAAGTCGGATCGACATCGATAACCTTTGCGCGGAAGAGATCGGCAACCTGAACGATTTCGGGACGCGTCTTGGAATCGGCTTTGACCTTGACCATAACAAGCTCGCGCGCCACAAAAGCATCGACTCGGGAAAAGTCTTTGACATCTATCACATTGACGAACTTCTCGAGCTGCTTTACGCACTGTTCGACGCTGTTGCGCCCCTCTTTCACCGTGACGGTAATGCGCGAGTACTTGCCGCCCACGAGCGGACCGACATTGAGAGTTTCGATGTTGAACCCCCTGCCGCTGAACATTCCCGCGACGCGCGCGAGAACGCCGAATTTGTTTTCAACAAGAGCCGATATTGTATGATTCATAGCGACCAAGTAAAACCGCGCCCGCAGAGTATTGCAAGAATAAAACCGCACCGCCGCCCGCGGCGGAATCATGGCGGCGGCGGAGACGGAGAAAAAATTGAAAAAAAAACTTGCGTCGGAAAGGAAAATCGACATCGTGTTGAAAATTCAAAATTTTTCGGGCGATTAGCTCAGTTGGTTAGAGCGTCTGTCTTACACACAGAATGTCGCAGGTTCGAGTCCTACATCGCCCACCATTAAAAAGGCGAATCCGCAAACGGATTCGCCTTTTTCTTGGATAACCCGCCCCCATCCCCCGATTAAACACAGACAGCTATATGAACGGGTAAATGTTGGGTCAACACCAAAGGTTGTGGAATAGGTTGATTTTTTAGATTTGTCTTTCATAGTTTTGCTCCGCATTCTACAAGTACTCTCAAGCGGTAATTTTCAAAGTTTCTGTATCCGTAGGCTCTGCGTTGTATCAACTTCATC
>CASFDK010000024.1 GCA_949293415.1 uncultured Verrucomicrobiota bacterium | reverse complement strand
TCGGTGCGGAACGCGCGCGCCTTTGCGTCGGCGAATTTTTCGGGAAGCGAAATTTTCGCAACGTCCCTTTCGAACGACGAATTTACGAACACCGCCACAAGCCGCCTGCCGTCGGGCGAGACAAACGCAACGCCCGCCGTTCTGTCGAGATTGTCCGCGCCCGACATCCCGACGCGCTTGAACTCGGGGCGCACGAAAAGGCTGAAGTTGCCCAAAGCCCAAAGCAGCTTGTTTGCGCGGGCTACGCCGCCCTTTTCGAAGATTCCGTCGAACGGATAGACCCCCACAAGGGCGTTGTCTCCCTTAAGCTCCATTCCCTTCCAGTAGCCCCACGCGAGGGCGTTTGCATCCACGAGGTCGGAGTAGATTATCCTGCCCATCGCGAGCGAAACCTGCATATCGGTCTTGTTGTCGCTGTACCAGTCGGGGGTAAGCCCTTCGTGGATTTCGGGCGTGAAGTAGCCGAGCATACACCATTCCGACTGATGGAATCCGATTCCGTATTTTTCGGCTTCGGCGCGGAGACGTTTGTTTATCTTCCGCATTTCGGCATTCTTGTTGTGCGAGTGGTAGCTGTGCCCCGCGAGGAATTTGGGCATATTTTTGAGGTCGCCGACGTAGAACTTGCTCTGCGGATCGAAGAATTTTTTGATTATGAAATTCGGGCGTTCCTCAGGCTCGGACTTCTTGAAGTGGGCGGGCATTTTCACCCTGCTTTCGGCGTAATTGTAGGCGGGAGCGGCGGTTTCGCCGATGAGAATCTTGGCATTGACGCCCTTTTGCGTGATAGCGCGGTCGAGCTCGACAAAGACCTTTTTCATCTGCGAACACTCCCAAGTTGAGCCCTCCTGACGGTTCGAGTCCCAATTCACCTGCGGTTCGTTGATGGGACTGATGTAGGCGATGTTGTAGCCGCCGTCTTGGAAATGCTTTGCGACATCCGCCATATAGTCGGCGAATTTCCCGTAGCAGTCGGGCTTTATGTTCGCCTTGGGGTCGTTGGGCTGCCCGTAGCCCTTGCCGTTACGCGTCCACTGCACGGGCGGCGTGTTCGAGAACAGAAGGAATTTGTCGCAGCCGTATTCCTTCGCCTTTTTCATAAAATACTGCTGCCCCGAACATTTGCCCCAGTCGTAGCCCCTGCCGTCCTTTGTAAGGAACGCCTCTTCGCGGTAGTGGAAGCGCGAGATGTCCGCGCCGTCCTGTTCGGCTGTGCCGCCGCCCAGATTCACCCTCCACATCGAAAGCCCGATTCCCTCGGGATTGCCGTCCGCGCCGATTTTCTGCGAAAACAGCCACTTGGCTATTTGACCTTTTTGAGCGTCGTCAAAATAACGTCCCACAAGATTTCCGCACCACGCGTCGGCGGCGGTGAAGTTGTCGATTGTCTGATACGTTTTTGACGTGTCGATTTTTGCGTCGAGCGCAAACGCCGCCGTTGCGGCGAGCGACAAAAACGCTGTTATGATACTTGTTTTTTTCACATATAGTAAGCTTTACGGTAGAGTTTTTTCGGTTCTGTTATAAGTCGAACACAACGGTCGTTATCGAGCGCGGGGCGAGCACTATTTCGCGCGAAGCTTCGTCAATCCAAAGATTGCCCAAGTCGCAGTTTGCGTCGGTGCGGAACGCGCGCGCCTTTGCGTCGGCGAATTTTTCGGGAAGCGAAATTTTCGCAACGTCCCTTTCGAACGACGAATTTACGAACACCGC
>CASFDK010000023.1 GCA_949293415.1 uncultured Verrucomicrobiota bacterium | reverse complement strand
GTGCATTGATTTTGCCATTGAAGGTAGGCGCGGAGAAAAATAAGGGTGCGAATTGTAGTTAGCCTACATTCGCAGTCTTATTTTTTGGAGCAACGACGCTTCAATGCAAAAGCTATCGCAATCGCCCCCAAAATAGCGGCGTATTCCGCTGGTTCGGGAACTACCGTCAGGGCGTAGTTGCCGTAGCCGCCTTCTACCGCAACCAGCTTCAACTGGTCTTTCGTGTACGTTTTCGAGCCGTCGCTTACCGAGATGTCGAACTTGTCGTCGGCGAACCAGTCGTTTTTGTTGAAGAACACTCTGTCTTCGGCGAAGTTTTCGATAAAGAGCGTCGCGTTCGTCGCCACTCCCGCGATGTTGTCGATGTTCATCTTTACGCCGTCTCCGAGAACGATGTTGAGAATCGAGACCTCCTGGAAATAGAGCTGTTCGAATTTGTTGTCGGCGTTGAGTCTGAGAGTGTTCGCATTCGTTCCGCCGACTACCGTCAGCTGGCACAGCCCGAGCGTATTGTCGGTTACGAAAGCGTCCTTTTTGTTGAGCACAAGTTCGCCGCCGCCGCCGAAGAGGATTCTGCCGTAGTATTGGATAGTATTATCCTTGATTTTCTTGAGGTTGATTGTACCAGCAGTGCTTTCGATTGTCAGCTTGCTGCCGTTGTTGAGCCTCAACGCGCCGATAGAGTCTACCTGCCCGCCGTCCCTAATGACGTTGTCCGTGCCCGTGAAAATCACCTGCGCATTACCCTGTCCCTGTGTATTTGCGATGTTTGTGATGAGCTTGCCCGTGATTGTCGCGTTGTTGAGCGTAAGATTTCTGCTTTGGGTGGAAACGTATTCGAACGTACCCGCGATGTTCTGTGTGCTTCCTCCGAAGTTGAAAACCGCGTTTTGGGCTTTGAGGGTTGCGCCCTTGTCGATTTGTAGAATCGAACGATTTCCGAATTCCGAATTTGAAACGGTCCAATCTACATTTGCATTGTTCGAAATCTTCAGTGTGAGCGCGCCGGTTTGCGTCTTGAACGAAGTGCCCGAAACGTTTGCCTTTGTGGCAATGTCGATTGTTCCATTTTCGCTCGAGCCGTTCGTCATCGCAGTGAAGTTGCCCAACTTTACGTTTGCTGTCGATTCCGTGCCCGCAGTGTTCTCGATTTTGAGGGTGTATTTGCTCGAGAAATTCCAAACCATCGCGCCGCCGTTGTTGACCAACGCATCCACCGCGTCCGAACCCGTAGCCCGCGTGTCGATTGTCATCGTGAAGGCAACGTTCCACGCATTCGGGGTTGCCGTTGTCGTCAGGGATTTTACCGTTGCGCCGTTTGCGTTGAAGTAGGCTAAGCCCGAAGGGTTATCCGTGCGGGGCGCAAGTACGATGTCCTGCCAAGCGTCCTTAGGGATTATTGCGCGTTTGCTTTCGCCGCCCGTGCCGCCCGCAACTTCGACTGCCTGAGCCGAGAGAGCGCAGAGGGTTGCCAATAATACGATTGTCGTTTTCTTCATAATTCTGTCCTGTGTTAGCAGATTTTTTTTAGAATGACGGAAGGTTAATGCTCTCTTTTATTTAAATCAAGCATTTTATTTGCATATAATGCTGTCATACTAAAAGTTGAATCGTTTTTTTTTTTTTTGTTCAAAAACGTCTGCGGGACGCCCGAAAACAAAAAAATCGGGCGGGTGAAACCGTCCGATTTTTTGCGGGTTGAAATGCTTTTTTCGAACTATTCTTCGAAGCCGACCGAGCTCTTGAGGATGTTCGCCGAACCGCCGCGGATTGCCTGCGCGATGTTCGAAGTTCTGACGGTTTCGCCGTAGACGGTCAACATACCCTCTCCCGTATTTTCGTCTTTAAGCGACGAGAACCATTCAACGTGCGCGTCGGTGAATGCGATGTGCCCGCCTTCGCGTTTGAATACGCCTTCGTTTACGTCCCATTCGCCGTTGGGCTTAAGACCGCGCGTCCAGACGAGCGGAGTGCCCGAGGGCGCGTTGGGGTCGGTACGGTTTGCGACCGCCCAACTGATGGGGAACGACTTGAATTCGGGGTCGATGCGCGTTGTCGAGCCTTTGCGGTCGATGACGAACTTGGGCATTGCGACGCCTTCGGAAATTTTTTCGATTACGGGCAGGTCGAAGTCTAGAATCCAGAGCTTGGGGTCGTTGAAGTCGCCTACACCGCGCGCGAGAGCCGCCGCCCAGTCGTAGATCGTCTGACCCTTTACGATGCGTGTTTTCGTGCCGGTCTTGACGTACGAGAGCCAGGTTTTTGCGATGTTGCTTGCGCTGTTCATCGACTTAACCTTGCTACCCGCGCCCATTGCCTGCGAGAGGGCGGGGTAGATCAAACTGGCGAGAACGCCGATGATGGCGATAACGATAAGCAGTTCGACGAGGGTGAAACCTTTTGATTTTTTTACGTTTTTCATAGTTGTCATATTATAAAGTAGAAGCTGAAAGACGGCAAAACAAATGCCCTTTGCATGTTCGATATAAACCGTACTTTCCGATTTTTTGCAAGTCCAAAATGAATCGCCGCGCAAGTTTTTTTCCGCCGAGTCGCCGTTTTTTGATAAAGCTTCCGACCGCTTCCCGTGTCGGAACGGCTTTGCGGTTGCATATTTTTCTAACCCGTAAAAAAAGCTTCGGGGATATTCACCCCGAAGCTTTAGATTGTACGATGTTTGCTTTCTTCTGCGATATGCGGCAAAAGCAATCGCGATTGCGCCGAAAACCGCCGCTCATTCGGCGGGTTCGGGAAGATGCTCTTCGCGTCTGCGAGGCGGATGGATTCCGTTTTGTGCCTGCAAAAGCCGACCCCGCCAGAGCGAGAGGCAGCTTCCACACAAAACGCTACGCAGACCTTTCGCGACTGCATGTAAATATGGGACACCGCGACACCTCGCTATTGCGCGCGCTAGATGAATATGTGCGGAATCTCCCGCGCCGAAGCAAATTATTTCTTCAACTGATGTCCGAGAATCATTATCGGCAAAACTGTTGCGCAACATTGCGGATTTATACTGTCTTCGTTTCCCGTCGGAAAAAATGTCCGCGTGGTTGCGAAAAGTCTTGAATTATCGGCGTTAAAAATAGAATGTACTCCGACGATTTTTAAGTACTATGTCAAACGACGACGACATCTTGGAGGCACAGGGCGAACACGGCTACACGCTCTACGATCTCGTCGTGATGTTGGAAGCCGACGAGCTTGACAAAATCGACACGAAGACGCTTCTGGAGACAAGCCCGCACACGCTTTCGGTATTCCTCGAACGTCTCGACGTAGACACCCAGCGGCAGGTTCTGCGCAGGCTCAATCCCGAGCAGGTTTCGGATGTCGTTTCCGAGATGGATCCCGATATGTCCGCCGAACTCGTCTCCGAGATGCGCGAGCACAGGGCGGTTTCCGTCCTCAACGAGATGGAGCCCGACGACGCCGCCGACATCGTCCGCGAGCTCGAAGAGGAGGACCGCGACCGACTCCTGAAGGGAATGCAGCGTTCGCAGCCCGAGACCGCCGAGAACGTCCGCGAACTTCTTGAGTACGAGCCGGACACCGCGGGCGCGATAATGAATCCGCACGTGGCGACCCTCCGCGACGATATGACCGTCGACGACGCCATTTCAAAAGTCCGCAATATGCGCGACGAGTACGAGGGCATTTACTATTTGTACGTCGTCGACAAAGACGACATTCTCGAGGGCGTTCTTTCGATGCGCGGCTTGTTGCTTGCCCCCAAGGGCGCGAAAGTGCGCGACATAATGGGCACGAATCTTATCGGGCTGCTCGCGCCGACGATGGACAAAGAGGTTGTAGCCCACATAATGGCGGATACCGACTACCACACGCTTCCCGTCGTCGGCGAAAACGGCGAACTTCTGGGCATCATCACCCACGACGACGTAATCGACATTATGCGCGAGGAGGGCACGGAAGACCTGCAAAAGCTCGCGGGCGCGGGCGCGGACGAAGGGCTTTTCGACCCCATTTCGATGAGCATAAAACAGCGTTCGCCGTGGCTTTTTGTGAATTTGATAACGGCGTTCATAGCCTCGGGCGTGGTAGGCGTTTTCGACGGCAACATTGCGGCTTTGCCGATTCTGGCGGTCTTTATGCCGATTATCGCGGGCATAGGCGGCAACACGGGCGCGCAGACACTGGCGGTTACCGTGCGTTCGATTGCGCTTGGCGAAGTCGGAATTTTCGATATGCGCAGGGTATGTGTGCGCGAGTCTTTGAAGGGCTTTTTGAACGGTCTGCTGATAGGTTCGCTCGGCGCGCTGCTTGCGATTGTCGCCACATACCGCTTCGACTTGGCGTTGATTGTGTGGGTCGCTATGGTGATAAATATGTCGCTCGGCGGTTTTATGGGCAGTTTGATTCCGTTCACGCTCAAACGCTTCGGCTTCGACCCAGCCTCGGGTTCGTCGATATTTACGACGGGTTTTACAGATTCGGGCGGCTTCTTTATCTTCCTCGGGTTGGGTTCGTTGTTTCTGTCTTAGTTGAAGGCGTCGGCTTTTTTAATTTATAGGTTCGGTTGCCTTTGCGCGGCATGTTTTTTTTGCGCAAATGTGGGTTTGTTTTTGTTGTTGTGAACTTTTGTCTTTAATGTTAAATTCAAAAAATTCGCTTGACCGATACTATCGTTTTTTTTTACTGTCTGACCACTTCGGCGGTTAATGCGCGGCGCGTTTTGCGGCGTGTGTTTGGGGGATTTTCCGCCCGTAGATTTTAATAGTATACACAACAACAATAACTGGAGGAACAACACTATGCAAAGACGCGATTTCGTGAAATCGTCGGCAATTATGGGTATGGCGGCAACTCTGCCCCGTTATAGCTTCGCGAAAGCCAAGGGCAACGACCGCATTAAAGTTGGGCTTATCGGCTGCGGCGGGCGCGGCAGAGGCGCAGTCTGCAATATGATTTCCGCCGACCAGAATATCGAACTGGTTGCGGTTGCCGACCTCTTCGCAAACAAGCCCCAACTGGCTCTCGACCACATCCAAAAGCATATCAACAAGCTCGGCGACAGCGCAAAGGGCGTTCTCGATATGTCGAAGGTAAAACGCTTCATCGGTCTCAATTGCGTGGACGAAATCTTGGCGACCGACATCGATGTTGTAATCGACGCATGCCCGCCCGTGTTCCGCACACCCCACTTTGAAAAAATCGTGGCGGCAGGCAAGCACGCGTTCCTCGAAAAGCCGCCGTGCGTCGACGCGGTTCAGGCGCGTAAAATGCTGGAACTTTCGAAAATCGCCGATGAAAAAGGTCTGTGCGTGGTCTGCGGTACGCAACGCCGCTACTACGAAGGCTATCAGGAAATGGTAAAGCGCGTTCAGGACGGCGAAATCGGCGAAATCGTCAACGCCCAGTGCTACTGGAATTCCAACATCTACGTCGGCGGCCCCGAGTTCCTCAGAAATGAAGAGCTTGCGTGGGATACGATGGAATACCAAATCCGCAACTGGTTCTCGTTCATCTGGGCATCGGGCGACCACATCGTGGAACAGCACGTCCACAACCTCGACGTGATTATGTGGGCGTTGGGCGACAACCGCAAGCCGCTCGAAGTACGCGGCTGGGGCAACAGAAGCACCGACCTTCCCGTCCCCACTTTCGGCGACCGCTACAGCAACTTTGAAGTAGACTTCGATATGGGCGACGGTCTCCGCCTCCAGAGCTACTGCCAGCAAGACCCGAAGTGCTCGAGCGAAATCGGCGAAAGACTCGTCGGCACGAAGGGCATTATGTATTCGAACCTCTACGGTCAGATTATGATAACCGACCGCAAGGGCAACAAACTCTGGGTTTGCGACAAGACAAAGTGCAAGGAATCACTCGTTCAGGAACACAAATTCCTGCTCGACGCAATCCGCGAAGGCAGACACGTCAACAAGGTAAACCAGCTCGTAAACTCCACGCTTCTTGCAATAGCGGGTCGTATGAGCGCGTACTCGGGCAAAAAGTTCAAGTTCGACTGGGTTCTGGCGAAGTCGCAGGAAAGCTTCTGCCCCGAAAAAATCGACCTCGGCAAGAGAATGCCGTGGACGGGCGTTCCCGTCCCCGGAAAATACCAACTCGTTTAATAACTTTAAAAAATTAGGAGATATTAAAAACTATGGAAAGACGCGATTTTGTAAAAGCATCGGCAATCATCGGCGCGGCGGCGGCTCTGCCCCGTTTCAGCTACGCGCAAATTAAGGGTAGCGACCGCATCAAGGTCGGGCTTATCGGCTGCGGCGGACGCGGCACGGGCGCAACCTGCAATATGATTGAAGCCGACCAGAACGTTAAAATCGTAGCAATGGCGGACTTGTTTGCCGACAAGCTCCCCAATGCGAAGAAGAAAATCAAGGAATTCTGCGACAAAAAATACAAGGCGCAGTCGGACGAAATCTTCGACCCCTCGAAGGTTAAGACTTTCTCGGGTTGGGACTGCTGCGAACAGCTCCTCAAGGAGGATGTAGACTTGGTTATCGAGGCGACTCCGCCCGTGTTCCGTACGCCGCACTTTGCGCAAATCGTGGCGGCGGGCAAGCACGCATTCCTCGAAAAACCCGCGTGCGTCGATATCACTCAGGCGCGCGAAATGATGGAACTTTCCAAGAAAGCCAAGGAAAAGGGCATGTGCATTGTAACGGGCAACCAGCGTCGCAGCTCCGCAGCGTATCAAGACGTAATCAAGCGTATCCACGACGGCGAAATCGGCGAAATCCTCGCCGCTCAGTGCTACTGGAACGGCGCGTACTATGTCGGCGGCTACAAGGGCTGGGAAGATCTCGGCTTCGATTCCACTGAATACCAAATCCGCAAATGGGGCGCATTTATCTGGACATCGGGCGACCAAATAGTCGAACAGCATGTCCACAACCTCGACGTGATTATGTGGGCGTTGGGCGACAACCGCTTCCCCGTGGAAGTGCGCGCATGGGGCGGCAGAAGCGCGGACGCAGACCTGCCCGCACCCCAGTACGGCGATAGATTCACGCATTGCGTCGTAGACTACGACTTCGGCGAAGGCGTAAGACTTATGAGCTCGTGCAGTCAGGAACGCAAAACTTCGGGCGAAGTCGGCGAACGCGTCGTAGGCTCGAAGGCGACTCTCGTAACCTCGGGCGGCAGATGCAAATTCGTAGACCGCAAGGGCAAGACAATCTACGTCAACACGCAGGAAATCGTAAATCCGTACGTTGCCGAACACAAGTTCCTGCTCGACGCAATCCGCAACGGCCGCCGCGTGAACACGATGGACGCGCTGCTCGGCTCGAATCTGATTGCAATCGCGGGACGCATGAGCGCGTTCTCGGGCAAGAAGTTCAAGTACGGCTGGATGCTCGCAAAATCGCAGGAAAGCTTCGCGCCGAAGGAATGGAAATTCGGCAAGCGCGCGGTAAGCGTACCCGTCCCCGGAAAATACGAGTTGGTATAATTCGGACGCTTGCGACAAACCTGCGGAATATGGTTTCGATTTTAAAATGCGCGGTTTTATCCGCGCATTTTTTTGCGTGCACACTTTTGGCGGCGGCGGTTGCGCCGTAAAATTCGGGCACAAAAAAGGCGCGGGACAAAACCGCGCCGAGTGGTCGCATGCGGGAATAAAAACCTAACCAAAATGCCGGCTAAGCTTTCATATGCCCCTTGTAGGCTTTCAGTGTGTTTTTCATCAACATCGCAACCGTCATCGGTCCGACACCCCCGGGGACGGGCGTAATCTTTGAGCACTTCGGTTCGACGTTTTTGAAGTCGACATCGCCCACAAGCCTGTAGCCCGACTTCGTCTCGGTCGACGGCACGCGGTTTATTCCCACATCGATTACCACTGCGCCGTCTTTCACCATATCGGCGGACACCGTATTGGGTCTGCCGACCGCCGCAATGAGGATGTCCGCCTGCGCGCAAATTTCCTTCATATTTTCACTGCGCGAATGGCAGACCGTGACCGTTGCGTCCGCACCCTTCTTCATCAGCAGAAGAGCCATGGGCTTTCCCACAATCAGGCTGCGCCCGATTACGACGGCGCGTTTGCCCTTTGTTTCGACCTTCGCTCGGTCGAGAAGCTCCATAATGCCCGCGGGCGTGCACGCGACAAACGCGCGTTGATCCTCCTGACAGAGGAAGCCGAGGTTCGCGTTGCTGAAGCCGTCAACGTCTTTGTCGGCGCGCACGCGGTTGAACGTATCGCGTTCGTTGAGCTGCTTGGGCAGGGGGGCTTGGATGAGAACTGCGTCAACGTTGTCGTCGGCGTTGAGCGTATCGATGAGCGCGTTGAGCTCATCCTGCGAGGTAGATTCGGGCAGGACGTGCAGGCGGCTTTCAATGCCGATTTCGCCCGCGACCCTTCCCTTCTTTTTTACATACGAGACCGAAGCGGGATCTTCGCCCACGCGGATGAACGCCACGCAGGGCGGTCTGTCGAATTTCAGTTGTGCGAGTTCGGCTTTAAGCTCTTCGTGAATGGCTTTTGCCGTCGCGTTTCCGTCGATAATTTCGCTCATTTTGTAATGTTTTGTATTAGCGTTTGATTCTAATTGATTCCGCGCGCAAAACGGTATCGCCTTCCTCCTTGACGATTGTCCCGCGGATTTCCACGAGCCTGTCGCGGTACGCGTCCATCTTGGGAAGTACGAGTTTTGTCGTGTCGACATAAGCCACAAAGCGGTTGTCCACGTTGTAGATTGCAAAATTGTAGGGCTGCGGCGCGTGGAAGGGTGCGTATGTTGCGCCCGTGTACTTGAGCACGCCCGTAACGTCGCGCGGAGTGGGGTCGATGGTCGATTCCGAATTGCAGCCGCATAGGCAAAACAACGCTGAAACCGCCGAGAAAATGAACGCCGATAATTTAACTTTCATACCGTCAGAGTAGGTTTTTGTGTTCGAAATGCAAGAGGATAAGAATTTGACGGAGCTACTTTTTTGCCGCAAGCACCGCAAAATCCAAGTGCGAGAACACGCACCCGCATTCCGAAAATCCCGCTTCGGAAAGCATCGCCAGATTCTCCGCGACGGTCGCGCATTTGTCGAGCTTGAGGCGCTCGAGGGCAACGGCGGCTTCGTCGGCGTTCATAAATTTTTCGACAATCGCAAGCCGCGCGTCGGAATTCGCCTTTATTTCCTCGGGAGTCGCGCCCAGAACCTGTTCGGCGTTGACGAACATTCCGCCGTCTTTGAGTGCGCCGAATATCTTTTTGTAGAGCGATAACTTCGCCGAGTCTTCGATGTGGTGGATTGCCAGCGCCGACACAACTGCGTCGTATTCACCCTGCGGCGTCCACGAATCGAAGTCGGAGCGTACGAACGAAAATCCCGCGAAATCCGCGAACCGCTTTTTCGCAAGCGCAAGCATTTTGTCCGACACGTCCACAAGCTCGAAACGCGCGTCGGGGAATCTGCGCAAAACCTGCGCCGCCATAATTCCCGTGCCCGCGCCGAGGTCGGCGACTTTTGCATTCGGGGGCAAGTCGAGCGCGTCGACCGCCGCCCCGTAAAATCCGTCGAACTCGGGGATGAGGTTGCGCCGCTGCGAATCGTATTGAGCCGAAATTTTCGAGAACTGTTCCTTTGCGTCCATAATATTCATACTACTTTTATCGACGGAATTTGGCAAGCGCATTCGCCCGCAAACGCCTTGTTTTTAGGGCGCGCGCAGGCGGTTTGGTATTGGCGGAGGGAATAAATCCGCGTTCCGCAAAGGGAGACTATGCAGGCGTCGTTTCCAAGTAGAACACGGCGAAACGTGTTTTGCTACGTATTCACAAAAAATCCGCTTCACTATCAAAATTTAGTGTAACGGATTTTTCCCGTTTTCCGTACTTTCGGTTTATCGGAGTCTCATTATCGACTCGAACGGGAAGTGTACGAGTCTCTTGCCCTCGAAACGGTCGTCTCCGAAAAACTTTTGCAGGTCGAGTTCCGCGGCGGGCAGGATTTTCTTCGCGACGAGTTCCGGCTCGAGCTCGCCGCCCTTGAAATAGATTACGCCGTTTTTCAGATTGCCCTTGCGTCCGCGCCTTATGCGCTTTTTCACGAAGCCGAAAAACATCGGCAGCGCGCAGACCGAACGCCCCGTGGCATAGTCGAAAAGGTCTTTGTATTCCTCTATTCGCGCGTTGTGGGCGTAGGCGTTGGTCAGTTTCAGCTCGGCAACCATTTCGTTTATCATGGCGATTTTCTTGCCCACGCCGTCGAACATTTCTACGAATGCGTCGGGGTAGAGAATCGCCGCGACAATCCCCGGAAGACCGCCGCCCGTTCCAACGTCGGCGATTCTCGCGCCCTTTTCAGGCTTGAAAAATTCGGAGAGCGCGGCGCAAAAGGCTATGTGCCGATATTCCACGTCGTCCATATCCTTGCGCGATAGAAGATTCACCTTCTGGTTGACTTCGCGCAGAAGCTCGCCGTAGCGGCGGAGCTTCTCGATTTTTTCGGGCGCGATGTTCGGCAGTTTCGCGAACGGGTTTTCCATTAGAAAATCTCGTCCTCTTTGAAGAAGCGGGCGATTTCGATTTTCGCGTTTTCGACAGAATCGGAGGCGTGGGCAATGTTTTCGCGCGTGTCGTCGCCGAAGTCGCCGCGGATTGTGCCCGAGGGTGCTTCGCGCGAGTTCGTCGGACCGAGGAGTCGGCGCACTTTCGCCACTGCGTCAACACCTTCGAAAACCGCGAGGATTACGGGCGTGCGCTGCATAAACGTCACGAGCGGCGGATAGTAGGGCTTGTCCACGATGTGCGCGTAGTGTTCCTTGAGGACGGCTTCGTCGAGCCGCGCCATTTTGCAGGCAACCAAGTCGAGCCCCGATTTCAGCAGCCGCGCGAGAACGTCGGGCGCGAGGCGTTTTTCCATACAGTCGGGTTTGAAAATGATAAAAGTTCTTTCTTTCATTGCGTAAATTTCATTTTTTATAACAGTGTCTTCAACCAAAAAAACAAAAAAATTCGCGATGCCCGCATAGAGGGGCGAGTTAAATGCTTGATTTTTCTTCGATGAAAATAAAGTATTGTCGATATGAAAAATATGAGAAAGGCTTTTTCGTTTGTCGAGGTGTTGCTTGTTGTCGTGATTCTCGGACTGATTGCGGCGGTGTTCGTGCCCGCAACCGTGAAAATCCGCAAGACGGCACGCGAAAACGCCATTTCGGAGAACATTTCGAAGATCATCCGCGCGGGTCAACGCTACAATCAGGACAAGTCGACGAAGGTTGTGGACTACAAGACGCTTGTCGATTCTAAGTATATCGACGCGCTTCTGCCGGTCGCGGGCGAATCGTACGACGGCGTAGTTGTGGATTCGGCGGGCGGGAAAATATCTCTGCCGAACAAACTCGGCGAAAATATCGAAAAAGACTATTAGGTTGCGGATTGCCGAATTTAATTCTACACGCAAAACTCGCTTCGCTCTTTTGCGTCTATGGTAAACGCCGAAATTGATAAGTGTTGTTCTTTCGGCGTCTATGGTAAACGCCGAAATTCATTCACTACACAACTTGCTCGGCAGGTCGATTTCCTTTTCTTTCATAAAGTCGAGAAAATCGTTCGGGAGCGGGGCGCGGAATATTGTGTTTTCGAAGACTTTCGAAAAGTCCATTTCGTAGGCGTGCAACGCCTGACGTTTCATCGGCAGAACCTTTGTCATTTCGGGCGTGAAACCCTTTTCGGCGAAATCAAGATACAGCGTTTCGTCGCAACCGTAGAGCTTGTCGGCGACGACACAATGGTTCATCCACTGCGCGTGCGCGCGGATTTGGTGTTTGCGCCCCGTGAGAATTTTTACTTTCGCCAGAGTGTAGTCGCCGCCGCGTTGCGAGTACGAAATCGGCGTGAAAAACGTCACAGCGGTTTTCGCCGACGGCTTTTGAACCGCGCAGCAGGTTTTTATCGCAACGAGCGAATTTTTGTCGTCGGTGAGCGGCTGTGAGATTGTTGCACAGCCCTCGAGTCTGCCCTCGAGCAACGCCAAGTATGTTTTCGAAACAAGCCCGCGCGAGTCCATCGCCTTTTGCGCAACGCTCGCCGTCTGTTTGTTTTTCGCAAGCGTAACCACGCCGCTCGTTTCCCTGTCGAGCCTGCTTACAAGGTGCAGAATGTCGGCGTTCAGGTACACGCGCGCCGCGCCGACAAGGCTCGATAGCGGACCGTTTTTCGACGGATGGCAGACAAGCCACCCCGGTTTGTTGAGCACCAGAAAATTTTCGTCCTCATATACTATCCACGAGGGAAATTCGTCCATATCCACAAGCCCCGCCGTCTCGCCGAATTCCGAGCCGTGCGGCAATTTTTTTGCATCCTCTTCCATATATTACCCCTCGATTTTCTCGCCCGAAGTTATCGAGACAAACCCGAACGCCATCGGGCGCGTTTGCACGTTTTCGAAACCCGCATCGCGGAACATTTTTTCGACATCGGCGCGCGGCGGATAGGCAAGCGTGGTTTCGGCAAGGTAAACGTAGTCATTGCGTTTTCCGCCGAAGAGGACTGCTACGTTCGGCACGAACACGCCCATAAAAAGTTTCTGGATTTTCCAGAATATGCCGTTTGCCCTGCACACTTCGAGTACGCAAAGCTTCGCGGACGGCTTTAGAATGCGCGCAATTTCGCGCAGGCAGTCGCCTCTGTTTCTGAAGTTTCGAAAGCCGAACGCAATCGTCGCGCCGTCGAAAACTTCGCCGCCGAACGGCAGGTTGGCGCAGTCGGCTTCGACAAACTCCGCGCGGTTTGCGAATCCCTTCTTCGAAAGTTTCGCCTTCGCCGCCTCGAGCATCGGCGGACAGAAATCGACGCAGACAATTTGCGCGTCGGGTTTTTGCTTGGCGATTTCCGCCGCGACATCGCCGCTGCCGCACGCCAAATCGGCGACGCAAGTTTTCCCGTCGGGCAGCGCGAGCGTGTGCACAAGCCTTTTGCGCCAGAGCACGTCGAGCCCGAAAGTCATCGCGCGGTTGATTGCGTCGTAGAACGGCGCGATGCGCGAGAACATTTTTTTGACCGAATTTTCCTCGCGCTTTGCGGGGTCGGCTATGGGCTTTTCGGCGTTCATTTTTCGGACTTTCCGAACGAGCGCACGACCATATCCGAAAGATATTTGTCGGGCGATTTAATACAGTCTGTCGTTATTGCAAACGACGCTTCGCCCGTGTTCCGCGCGACTATCGCAAGCCCGTGTTTGAAGTCTTTGAAAACCTCTTCGCAGACCGCCGCAACCGACTTGTCCTTTTCGACCGCAATCGAAATCAGTTCGCGTTCCGCGCCGTCGTCGAGATTCAGTCCGTAGCCAGTCTTTTCCCTGAAAGATTCCGCGAATTTCGCGATGTCGGCAACCATCGAATTCCTGATTAAATCGCCGTTGTCCACGAGAAGCTCGCGCAGCGTCTCCTTCGGGTTTTCGACGGTGCGCGTATTTAGCTCGAAGCTTTTTATTCCCGAAGACGGAAGCTCGAATTTGTAGTCGCGCAATGTGCGTTCGAGCACGGTCATAAGCCCGCGCGCGCCCGTTTTTTCGAGGTATGCAAGGTTCGAAATCGACTTGACCGCCTCGGGTGTTATCGAAAAATCAATGCCGTATCCGTTGAAGTCCTCGCGGTACTGCTTGAGAATCGAGCCTTCCGAGGAGACCAAAATTTCGGCGATGTCGTCGGGCTTGAGTGCCTCGCACGCCACGCGCACGGGGAGTCTGCCGATAAATTCGGCTTCGAATCCGTATTTGATGAAGTCGCTCGTTTCGGCGTATTTGAGATAGTCGGAATTGTCGCCGTCCCTTTCGAAGCCGTCGTCCGACGCGAAGCCGATTGTGCCGCGGTTCATCCGCTTTGCGATGCTTTCGCCGAGCTTGTCGAACGCGCCGCTTACGATGAACAGAATGTGGCGCGTGTTGATTGTGCGCTTTGGCTTTTTGCCGCCGCGCGCGCTCATCGCCATCTGCATTTGCCCCATCATATCCTGCGGGCTTACAACGTTTACGTTCGACTCCTCCATCAGTTTCAGGAGGTTTATCTGCACGCCGCGTCCCGACACGTCCTTGCCGCCGAAGTCGCCGCGCCCCGCGATTTTGTCGATTTCGTCGATGTACACAATTCCGTACTGCGCGACGTCGACATTGCCGTTCGCGGTTTTTACGAGGTCGCGTACGAGGTCTTCCACATCCGCGCCCACATAGCCCGTTTCGGAAAATTTCGTGGCATCCGCCTTGACGAACGGAACGCCGATTAGCTTTGCGATTGTGCGCATAAGGTACGTTTTGCCCACGCCCGTCGGACCGAGAATGAGGATGTTCTGCTTGCCGTATTCAAGCTCTTTAAGCTCGGGATTTTCGAGGCATCTGCGCACGTGGTTATAGTGGTCGCAGATGGCGACCGACAGAACCTTTTTTGCTTCGTCCTGCTTGATGACATAGCGGTTGAGGTAGTCGCGGATTTCGCGCGGCTTCATCGAAAATTCGCGGATGCGCCTGAGCACTTCCTCGGAATCGTCGTCCTGCTGGGGTGAGTTGCGGAAGCCCGAATCGGCTTCGGGCGGAGGCGGGAACGAGCCGAACTCGAGCTTTACGGGCTTGCCGCCGAAAATTCCCTCGAGCTGCTTCTTCAGTTCGTCGAGCGGATTCTCGGACTTTTTGTTTTCGTCCTTGTCGGGTTTGTCGTTGTCCATAAAAAGTCTCCACACTCGGGCGGATTGTGTTGCCCGAAAAAATTACTTCCCGATTTTATCGACAATTTTGCGCGCCAGATTTAGGAAAATTTCGCGCGAACCTTCCGACGGATTGCCCGACTGCAGCGTCTTGTCGATGGGCACTCTCGCCGCGACTTCCGTTCCGAGGCGTGCCGCCGCGCCGTCGGCAAATCCCTCGCCGAAGATGTATTCCTTCGAGCCGTCGGGCATTTGGAAGTACGCCATATTTTCGACCACGCCGAGAATCTTCACCGAACTTTTTTCGAAGACCATTGCGCCGCGTGCCGCCGTTACCGCCGCCAGATTGTTCGCCGTGGTTACAATCAGCGCGCCGTCGAGCGGAATGAGCTGCACGACGCTTAGCACCGCGTCGCCCGTTCCGGGGGGCAGGTCGATGACCATTGCGTCGAGGTTTCCCCAAACCATGTCTTCGGCGAACTGCTTGATTGCGCTAGTGACCATCGGACCGCGCCAGACAAGCGGCTGGTCGTCGTCGACGAGCATACCCATCGACATCACCTTGATTCCGTCGATTGTAGGCGGCACGATTTTCTCGTCGGGGGTGACCGACGGATAGACCTTTTCGCCGAGCAGAATCGCCGCGCTCGGACCGTGTATGTCGCAGTCCATAAGCCCAACGCGCGGCTCGCCGCCGCTGTTCGGGAAGATTTCCGCCAGCGCCTTGACGAGGTTTACCGCAACCGTGCTTTTGCCGACTCCGCCTTTCCCCGACGCAATCGCGATTTTGATTTTCACGTTCGCAAGCGTGCCGCTTTTGGGCGCGGGCGGCGCGGATTTCGCGGGGTCTTCGGCGAGCAGGATTACGTCGAACTTGAAATTCGGATACGCCGCTTCGAGCGTCTTCGTCGCTTCGATCGCCACTTTTTTTGCGGCTTCCGCTTCGCCGCCCGTGAAAATGCGGACTTCCGCGCGGTCGGCTTCCGCCTTGACGTATTTGACCATTCCGAACGAAACGATGTCCTTCGAATAGGGCGGATATTTTACCGCTTTGAGTGTGTTTAAAATGTCTTCTTTTGTCATAATGTGCTATTTTGAAAGTGCGAATTTTACGAGCGTCTCTGTCGGCGCATCTTCGCCGAGCTCGCGGACTGCGGCGCGGACATACTTGTCGGCGTCGGCAACTTTAAGACCGAGCGCGGCGAGCGCCGCCACGGCATCCGAAACGTTCGTGCTTTGCGCGGGCATTCCCGCAAGTTCGGGGACGTGCGCCTTCGAACCGCCCGCGCCGAGTGTTCCCTTCAATTCGAGCACGAGCCTTTCGGCGGTTTTCTTGCCTATTCCGGGGCATTTCGCGAGCGTCGCAACGTCGCCCGAAGCTATCGCCTCGCGCAGGGTTGCGGTCGACATTCTGCTCATCATATTGAGCGCGGTTTTCGGTCCGATACCGGAAACCTTTTCGGTGATTGTCTTGAAGAAGTCGCGGTCGGCTCGCGTTGCGAATCCGTAGAGGGCCTGCGAGTCTTCGCGGTACACCGCAACGGTGTAAAGCAAAACCTCGCCGCCGATTTTCGGCAGTACTTCGGTTGTGGTGAGCGGAACGTTGACTTCGTAGAAAATTCCGCCGACATCCACGACCGCCAGAAACAGCGACGATTCCGAAAGTTTGCCTTTGATTGCAGCTATCATAAATATTCCGATGTCCGTGTTTGGGCAGCGCGCTTGCGCCGTGCTATATGCCTTGTTTTTTGTCCGCCTCCCGAGAGGTTCCGGGTTCGGGCGTTTCAAGTAATACGGGGCGGAAATCTTCAGTTTTCGCCCCGTCGTGAAAAAAAAGAAATCTGATTGTCTTAATCGGAAAACTTTGCGCGCGGAAAATCCGTCCGTTCGTAAACGCCCTATTTGAGGTTGAGAACGTCGTCCATTCCGTACAGAGCGGCGGGCTTGTCGTTGAGCCACAATGCGGCTCTCACCGCGCCCTTCGAGAACACTGCTCTGTCCGCCGCCTTGTGGACGAGCTCGAGCCTTTCGCCGTCGGCGGCGAAAATCACCGTGTGGTCTCCGACGACGCTTCCGCCGCGCACCGCGTGCACGCCGACTTCGCCGACTCTGCGTTCGCCGACCATTCCCTTGCGCCCGTAGCAAACCATGTCTTCGCCGATTCCGCGCTCCTTGAGCACGATTTCCTTGAGCTTGTCAGCCGTGCCGCTTGGCGCGTCCTTCTTGTGCTTGTGGTGCATTTCGACGATTTCTACATCGTAGGAGTCGTCGAGAATGCGTGCGGCTATCTTGGTAAGATAGTTGAGCAGGTTTACGCCGAGCGAATAGTTGCCCGCCCACACAATCGGGATTTGCCTTGTATATTCGAGAATTTCCGCGCGCTGTTCGGGCGAGTGCCCCGTCGTGCCTATGACGAGCGGCTTGCCGTATTTTGCGCAGATCTTTGCGAGCGGCGCGGTTGCGTCGCGGAACGAGAAGTCTATCGCCGCGTCGCAGTCTTTGATGAAATCTTCGGGATTGTCGCCCACGTCGCAGCCGACCGACTCCAAGCCCGCGTCTTTTGCGGCGGCGGCGATTGCGTGCCCCATTCTGCCGTTTGCGCCGTTGATGAGAATTTTGAATGCCATTATATTTTAGCCTTTTCCATTTCGGATTTGAGAACCGCCAGATTTTCGGGCTGCATTGCGCACAGCGGCAGTCTCACGAACGGACTTGCCGTCATACCCTTGAGCCACATCGCTGTTTTTGCGGGGACGGGGTTCGGTTCGATGAACAGCGCGCGGAAGAAGCCCGCCAAACCGTCGGATATGGTCTGCGCCTTCTCGACATTGCCTGCAAGCATCAGGTCTACAAGCTCCACCATTCTTTCGGGAATGATGTTCGAAGCCACGCTGATAACGCCCTTTGCGCCCTTTTTCATAAAGTCGACGGTCAGACCGTCGTCGCCGCTGAGGATTGTGAAGTTGTCGTCAACCTTTGCGTGGAGGTCTTCAACCTTGTCGACCTTGCCGCCCGCCTCCTTCATTACGCAGATGTTGGGGTATTTTTTGTAGAGGCGCACGGCGGTGTCGTTCGAAATTCCGATTCCACAGCGGCCCGGTATCGAATAGAGGAAAATCGGCTTGTTCGTGCATTTCGCCACTTCCGACATATGCAGGAAAACGCCCTCCTGCGACGGTTTGTTGTAGTAGGGCGCAACGACCAGAAAACCGTCCGCGCCCGCTTCGTCGGCTTCGCGCGTAAGGTGTACGGCTTCGCGCGTGCAGTTCGAACCCGTACCCGCTATGACGGGAATTCTTCCCGCCGCGTATTCGATTACTTTTTTTATGACCGCTATGTGTTCGACGGGGTCGAGAGTGGGCGATTCGCCCGTCGTCCCGACAGCCACAAGCCCGCTCACGCCGCCCCTGACTTGGGCTTCGACCAGATTTTTGAGGGCATCGTAATCGACACCCTGTTCGGTCATCGGCGTAACCAACGCAGTCCATACTCCGGAAAAATTTTGCATATCCCTTCATTCAATTAAATACATCGTATCTTGCAACACTTTTTAAACCGTCCGCGCAACAAAAAGCCCCGAATTTTTTCGGGGCTTGCGGAGGGGGTTGCGGTCAGTCTTTGAGGACTTTTATTTTGTCGCCGACAAGTCCGACGGGCGCGTTTGTGAAGTGCAGCATCGGGTTTACCGCGGCGTCACATTCGAGCAGGACGATTTCGTTCGCGCCCATTTTGACGAGCTGCGCGGGAACGTATGCGGTTTTCAGCGGGCTGTCCTTGTCGTAGCGTCCGAGCAGGAAGCCGTTAATCCAGACGTATCCGCGCGTGAAGTTTCCGAACGTGAGGTAGGAATCGGCGACTTCGGAGACTTCGAATTTCCCCTTGAAGAACATCGGATAGTCGGATTTCCCGTCGGTTTGCACAATCGGCTTCCAGTCGAGCTTCGAGATGTCGTTTAGCGGGATTGTGCTTGTCGTCCAACCGTAGTGGAATTCGTTGTTGACGCGCACGCCGCCGATAACGCCCTTGCGGTTGTCGACCATCGTTGCGCCGATATTCACGCGCCCCTGATTTTCGGCGAGAATTTGCAGGACACTTCCCGATTTCCTTATTCCCACGCTGTAGATGGGTTCGGGGTCGTTCTGCCCGACGTTGCCGATGTCTTCGCCGTCGAGGTTCACCCAAACCCTGTCGCGTATTCCGAAGAGGTAGAGCCTGCTTTTGTCCGAAATTTGCGGGCGGATTTTCGTCGAATGGAATATGAAGCCGTAGTTGCAGTCGGCGTCCTCCATCGTGGGCAGAATTGCGCTGTCGAAGGTCTTCGCCGAAAGGTTTGCGATGTTTTCGCGCATCGGCGCGCATTTGTCGAACAACACGTCGGAATGGACCGTTTTTTTCGACGCGTTCGGCACTGCGTATTTTTTCGCTTCGGGGTTGTATTTCAAAAGCACTTCGCGGAAGGCGAAATATTTCGGCATAGGGTCGCCCGCTTCGTTCAGGAGAGCGTCGGCATCGTAGCTCGAAATCAGCGGCAGAAATTCGGGGTTGCTTTTCGTCTTGCGCATTGCGCCGTTCATCAAGCCGAATGTCGTTCCGCCGTGAAACATATAGAAACTGACGTGTCCGCCCATCGAGAGAAATTCGTCAAGTTCGGCGGCGGTCGCCTTATAGTCGCGCACGCGCATGGGAATCTTCAGGCGCATTCCCTGACCCGCCCAAAGTTCGCTAATCATAACGGGCTTGTCGGGCTGTATGCGCTTCATTTTTTTGAAGGTTGCAACGAATTTATCGCCGCAGGTTGCCGTGCGCCAAACGCCGTCCACGGGCAGGGGAGTGAGCGCAAACACGGGCGAAGGATCGGCGGAATATATTATCCCCTTGAAGCCCGTCTTCAAAACGTAGTCGCGCAGAAATTCGATGTACTTTGCGTCGTCGGCGAAGTTTGCGTATTCGTTTTCGAGCTGGATTGCCACAATCGGACCGCCGTTGTTGCAGTAGAAGGGCTTCACGATTTCGAAAAGTTTGTCGTAGTATTTTTTTACTGCTTCGAGATATTTTCCGTCGGAACATCTGATGTGCATGTTGCGGTCTTTCAGAAGCCACGCGGGCAGCCCGCCGAAGTCCCATTCCGAACAGATGTACGGCGCGGGGCGGAGCATTACCTTCAGCCCGTACTCGTCGCAGAGCTTGAGATACGCGGCAAGGTCGGCGCGTCCGTCGAAATCGAATTTGCCCTCCGACGGCTCGTGGAGATTCCACGGAACGTACGTTGCCACGGTGTTCAGCCCGCAGGCTCTCAGTTTTTCGAGCCTGTCGCGCCAGCATTCGGGCATAATGCGGAAATAGTGCATTTCGCCCGACAGAAACCTGAACGGTTTGCCGTCGACGAATACGCCGTTTTCGTCGACGCGCGCCGCGCCCGTTTCGGCGTTTTCGCTTTCCGGCGAGGCGCAACCGAACAGCGCGGACATGGCGAGCGCGGCAAGAAGCGTCGGAATTGTTTTCAGGTATTTTGCAGGCGGTACATTCATAGCTCGGATGAAATATCCGCAGCCGAAAATGTCCACACAAAACGCGCCGATATTTTACTTTACAGTTGAGCAAACCGGCGGATTTCCGACGGACGGCGGCATTCCGCCCGCCTCTAAACTCCGGCGATTTCGCCGCGCGACATAACGACGCTGCGCGCCGTGCGCTTTGCGAAGTCGGGGTTGTGGGTAATCAGAAGCAACGCCGTGCCGCATTCGGTGCAGAGGTTCAGAAACATATCCATAACTTCGTTCGCGGTCGATTCGTCGAGGTTGCCCGTCGGCTCGTCGGCGAGGATTATCCGCGGCGAATTTACAATCGCCCGCGCCACGGCGACGCGCTGCTTTTCGCCGCCCGACATCTGCGACGGCAGGTGCTTTATTCTCGATTTAAGCCCGACTTTTTCGAGCAGTTCCGCCGCCCGCGCCTTTGCGGCCGAATCGAATTTTCCCGCGATGCGCGATGCGAGGCAGACGTTTTCGAGCGCGTTCAGTTCGGGTACAAGGCAGTAGTTTTGGAAGACAAAGCCCATAAAATCGGAACGGAGCTTTGCCTGCTTTGCGTTCGATAGGTTGTCGATTCTTTTGCCGTCCCAGAAAATTTCGCCCGATGTCGGGCTTTCGAGACCCGCTACGATGTTAAGAAACGTGGTCTTGCCCGCGCCGCTTTCACCGCGCAGGCTTACGCTTTCGCCGCGCCTTACGGAGAGGTTTGCCCCGCGCAGAACTTCGATTGTTCCGCCGTCTGGCGACCTGAATTTTTTTGCGATGTTTTCGGCACGCAAAATCGTATCGTCGAAATCATTCATTGCGCATTGCCTCCGATGCCTTCAGCCTTGCCGCCCTGATTGCGGGCAGAAGCCCCGCCAGAGTGCACAGTACAATCGAGAACCCCGAAGCCCAGAGCGCGTCGGAAAGTTCGTACTTAACGGGCAGGTGCGCGAAGTGGTAGAACTCTATCAGCGATTCGCGTCCGACCACAAGCTGCACAATCGGCTCGCGGAAAGTCAGCACAAGCCACGTCAGCCCGAGCCCCGCCAACGCGCCGAAAACACCGATCAAAAAGCCCTGAAAGCAGTACGTTGCCGCAATCTGCCACGGGCGCGCGCCCATCGCTCCCGTAAGCCCTATCTCGCGCGTCTTGCGCAGAACCGACGTGTACAGTGATATGCAAATGGAAAACGACGCCACCAAAATAATCAGCACGATAATCAGCGACATCATCACTTTTTCCATTTTGATTACCCGCAAAAACGCCTCGTTGCTCGTAAGCCAAGTTGAGGCGCGCATGGGGTAGCGCAGAAAGTTCGCCTGAATTTCGCGCGCAAGTTTGGTGCAGTCGACGTCTTTTCCGGTGCGCAAAACGAGCGCGTGCGTTCCCTTGCCGAGCCCGTAAAGTTCGCGCATTCGGCGGAGCGAGACGAGGGCGATGTTCGAGTCGACCTCGGAATAGTCGGTCGAGAGAAGTCCGACCACTTCGAGGCGCACGGGCATGGGCACTTCGTCTTTTTTGATTTTGTCGAGCATCGTGGGCGAGACTATTTCGACCGTGTCGCCAACGCCGATTCCCGCGTTGAACGCAAGCCGCTGCCCCACTATGATTGTGTCGTCGTCGAGGTTTTCGATTCTGCCGAGCTTGACAAAATTCTTTTCCGCAATCGGGATTGCCGATTCGCCCGCAACAGTGTCGTAGCTTCGCAGGACGGGGAATGTCGGAACATTGTTTACAAGCATCATCACAGGTCCGCGCGCGACTTTCTCGACAACCTTTACGCCTTCCGTTTTCTTGAGGTCGGCTATCAGCTGATCGAGAGCGAACATTGCGCGGCCGTTTTGGCGTATTATGATGTCGCCCGTTGTGTCGCGGAGCTTTTCGCCTATCTGCTCGTGGAAGCCGTTCATTACGCTTTGCGTTCCGAACAGTCCGAGCACGCCGAGCGCAACGCCCAAGACCGATACCGCCGCAAAAAACGAGACAACCCTTCCCGTCGGGAAGAGTTGTTTCAGCGCAATGTAAAGCCACCATTTCATCGCTTATTCGGGGCGGAGCGACGGGAAGAGAATTGTGTCGCGGATGTTCGCCGCGCCCGTGAGCAGAATTACGAGCCTGTCGATGCCGATACCCATACCGCCCGCGGGGGGCATACCGTATTCGAGCGCATTGAGGAAATCTTCGTCTAGGTTCTGCTTCTCCTCGCCGACCTGCGCTTCGAACATTTCGCGCTGGATGAATGGGTCGTTCTGCTCCGAATATGCGGGCGCGATTTCCTGCCCGTTGATGCACAATTCGAAAACGTCGAGCACGCGCGGGTCTTTTTTGTTGAGCTTTGCAAGCGGGCAGAGTTCTCGGGGAATGTGCATTACGAAAGTCGGCTGAATGAGGTTCGGCTCTACGAGCTTTCCGTAGACGTTGTTCGTAATTTCGTAGTCTTCGAGGTCGTCCTTAAGCTCGATGTCGGAATTTGTTTCCGACGCTATTTTCTTCGCCGCGGCGAGCTTTTCGTCGCGCGAGAGTTCGAACCAGTTCGGCATTTTCGTGGCTTCGACAATGAGGTCTTTGTAGTCAACTTCGCGCCACTGTCCGCCGAGCTCAATCGTTCCGCCGTCGGCGCGCTGGATTGTCGTCGTGCCGAGGACGTTTTCGCAAATGCGGGTAATCATCGAACGGAAAAGCTCCATCATACCGCGGTGGTCGGAGTACGCCTGATAGACTTCGAGCATCGTAAATTCGGGATTATGCTTGCGGTCTACGCCTTCGTTGCGGAACACGCGCCCCATCTCGAAAACGCGGTCGAAACCGCCAACGAGCATTCTCTTGAGATACAGCTCGAGGGCAATTCGTAGGTAGAAATCGCATTCGAGTGCATTGAAGTGCGTGATGAAAGGTCTTGCCGCCGCGCCGCCCGCAACCGAGTGCAGAACGGGGGTTTCAACCTCCATAAAGTCGCGCGACCAGAGAAATTCGCGGATTTCGCGCACGATTGCGCTTCTGAGCTTGAAGCGTTTGCGCGAGTCCTGATTTACCATCAAGTCGAGGTATCTCTGGCGGTAGATTTGTTCGCTATTCGTCAGACCGTGCCATTTTTCGGGCAGGGGACGGAGCGACTTTGCAAGCATTTTGAATTCCGACACGCGGACGGTGATTTCGCCAGTCTTTGTTTTGAAGAGCTTGCCGCGCGCGCCGATGATGTCGCCGAGGTCGAGGTTTTTCTTGAAGTCGTCGTTGTATACGCCTTCTGGGAGACCGTCGCGGGCGACGTAGAGCTGGATTATTCCGTCGCGGTCTTGAATTTTCAGGAAGCTTGCCTTGCCCATGAGTCTGAAGACGAGCACGCGCCCCGCCACGCTGACTTCGTGTTCGGAGTTCTGCCCCTCTTCAAGGGAATTGTCGAAAGATTCGATTGCGGTTTTGCTTGTATGCGTGGGTGTCCATTCGGCGCGGAAGGGGTCGAAGCCTTTTGCGCGCATTGCGTCGAGTTTCGCCTTTCTGACGGCGAAAAGGTCGTGGGAATTATCCTGAATAGTCTTTTGTTCTTCGCTCATTTCGATAAAATTAAAAGGGTATTCTCCCACAAGAAAGCCAAAAGGCAACTTTTTTAAGCAAATACTTCGCAAAAAAACCGAGAAAGTTTTGTTCTTAAGAAAAAGCCGATTTCCTAAAAACAAGCCTCTTTGCGTTGATTGAAATAAAAACAACTGAGTTTGTTTTTACTAAAACGGCAATTTTTTAAAAACAAATAAATTTGTCTTGAGCGAAATAAGAGTAAAAGATTTTGTTTTTAGTAAATTGGCAATTTTCTAAAAACAAAGCGTTTTGTATTGATTTTATTAAAAGCGAAAAATTTTGCGTTTGGCAAAACACGTATTCGTTAAACGCAAACGTCTTTGTATTTATGAAATGCATATTTTGCTTGACGCAAATATGCCGATGATGTTATAAAATGCCCGATTTTATGAAACCCTACATTCCGCAAAAGCTTCCATTGGCAAATATCGATTGGCTTTCCCTCATCTCGAAAGTCGGGGAAACCAACCGCGCCGTCGCAAATTTCAACGGAATTTTGAATGCAATACCCAATCCCGATTTGCTTTTGTCGCCCATTTTGAGCAACGAAGCCGTCCTTTCGAGCAAAATAGAGGGCACTCAGGTAAACGCGGTCGATGTCTTGACGTTTGAGGCGGGCGTTGACGAAGATTCCTACGAGCGCAAAAACGACATTCAAGAAGTCATAAATTATCGAAAGGCTATTAGTTATGCTTCCGAAGAGCTTGCCGCGCGCCCCGTCTCGCTCTATATGATAAAAGAGCTTCACAAGCTTTTGCTCGACAACGCCAGAGGCGCGACGAAAAACCCGGGGCAAATTCGCGAAGTTCAAAATTACATAGGCTCGAAAAGCGGCGGCATTGAAAACGCGCGTTTCGTCCCGCCCGAGCCGCTTCTCGTGCCCGAGTATATGGACAACCTTGTCGAGTATCTGGAGTCCGACGACAAAGACACGCTTGTCCAAGCCGCCGTAATGCACGCGCAGTTCGAGATAATCCACCCGTTTTGCGACGGCAACGGCAGGCTCGGGCGAATGCTCGTGCCGCTGTTTCTCTACAAGAAGGGCGTGATGTCGAAGCCGACGCTTTACGTAAGCCAATATCTCGGACAGAACGAAATGCGCTACAAAGATTCGCTGCGCGAAATTACCGAAAACGGCGACTGGACTGGCTGGATTTCGTTTTTCCTCGACGCAGTCAAGTGGCAGGCGGATAGAAACTATGCCGTAGTGAGGAAAATAATGGACTACTACGAGAGCACGAAGGTGAAAATAATCGACATAACATCCTCGCAACACGCAATTTTGCTTTTGGATGCCATGATTGCAAAGCCGATTTTCAGGCAGAGTTCGCTGAAGCTTTCGTCGAATCCATCGAGCGCGACAGTCTACGCGCTTCTGAAAAAATTGGTGAAAGCCGAAATCGTATCGGTTTACGACAGCGGCGCGGGTCGTTCGGCAACTTTGTACTGGCTGAAAGACTTATTGGAAATATCCGACAGCCTGTAGATTGCGGTTTTGTCTTTTTTGCGGCGACAAAAAACGCGCGGGGGGGGGTTGTTGTCCCTGCGCGTATTTGTTCGGTCGGAAGACGGGCGGTTTTGTTCCCAGCCCGCCAATCCGCAAGCTTTTAGCTTAGTTTGTATTCACCCGGAAGCGGGATGGGATCGATGTCGTGCACGCCGAACTTCCATTCCTTCGGAGCGAGCGACAGCTGCGACTTCTGCTTAATCCATCCGTACTTGAAGTTCGTGCCCGAGTAGCAGCTTTCGCGTCCGGCAATCGCCATCAATGTCGAGTCTACCATTTCGCGAAGCATATTGATTTTCTTGTTGTTCAATACGCTGTCGATGAGAACCCTGTGTTCTTCGATGAGCGCGTGCGGCAGACCTTTCGGAGCTTCCCACGGCTTTGCGCCCGTAATGCGCTGCATATTGTTTTCGTTCGTTTCGAGGATACCTTTTGTGCCGACAAATCTTTCCAGCACATAGTCTTTCGATTTCTGCTCGCGGCGGCTGTAGCTTGCGCAGTGCAGACCGTTGCCGAAGTCGAAATCAACACCGAAGTGGCTGAATCTGTCGCCGTACTGCGGATAGGGGATGTCCCAACGTCTGCCGCCAATCCCGTTAACTTCGACGGGGTCTTTGCCGAGCGCCCAAAGAACCACGTCGAGGTTGTGGACGTGCTGTTCCACGTAGCAGTCGCCCGAAGTCCAACGGAATATGAACCAGTTGCGGATTTGGTATTCAATCTGCATGGGGTCGGGATTTTGCAGGCGCAGCTTGCCGCCGTCTTGGATGAAGAAGCGCGAGTTGAGCCAGTACGCCTGAACCGCGACGATTTCGCCGATTTGTCCGTCCTGCAGTCGTTTGATTGCCTCCATATAACCGGGGTGGAATCTGCGCTGTACTCCGGGGATGATTGTAAGACCTTTTTTGTCGGCGAGATCGGCGATTTCGAAAAGTTCGCGAGCCTGTACGGGGTCGACGCACGCGGGCTTTTCGACAAAGATATGCTTGCCCGCTTCGACCGCCGCGCGCAGGTGCAGGGGACGGAAAACAGGGGGAGTTGCGTTTATTACAACGTCCACATCGGCTTGGTCGATGAGCTGCTTGTATGCGTCCCAACCTGCGTATTGGCGGCTTTCGGGGATGTCGAAATTGCCCTTGCACGAATCGAATTTCGCCTGATACATTGCGAATTTGTCCATTGCCAACTTGAGTCTGTCGGGGAACAGGTCCGCGATTGCAACGAGCTTTACCGAGCCTTTTGCCGCATCCATCATATTCTTTACCGCGCCCATGCCTCTGCCTGAGCAGCCGATAAGACCCACTCTAAGTTGCGCTCTGTTGCCTTCCGCCCACGCGAAACGGGGCAGGGTAGCCGCCGCGCCGATAACTGCCGTCGATTTAATTGCTTCCCTTCTGTTCATAATTTTCCTTGTATATAATAATAGTTGATATTGAGTTTGAAATTTACGCCACGACCGAATCGATATCGCGGTAGATTTGCAAAAGCTTTCGGTCGCCCGCAAGCGACTTGTCTGTTTGTCCGTGTTCCAAGCCGATGAAACCGCGGTAGCCTTTGTCCCAAATTTTCTTGAGTACTTTCTTGTAGTCTATGATTCCCGTGGTGGGTTCGTTGCGGCCGGGCGCGTCCGCCATGTGGAACGACTCGATGCACTTCCAGATTTCTGGGTCGTCGAGCGCGTTGAGGTTGCCGACCTGCATTTGTTCGTGGAAGATGTCGAAGAGCAGGCGGCAGTGCGGATTGTTTACGTCGCGCACGATTTTCGCGCCGAGTGCGGCTCTGTCGATGTACAAATTGGGATGGCTCGTCGTGTTGAGCGGCTCGATTTCCATCGTGAAACCGTAGCGTTTGCAGTAGTCTGCGCAGAACGCCATATTTTCGACAGTGTTTTCGTACTGCTTTTCGGGCGAAAGTTCCTTGTCTACCGTGCCCGCGCCTATGATGAACTGCCTGCTGCCGAGGCGTTCCATCACGCCGAAAGTATTGTCCATCTGGTTTGCGAGGTGTTGGCGGAGTGCTTTTTTGTCGCGGATAACCCTGTCCTTTACGGGTACTTGGTTTGCTGTCATCACGGGGAAGTCCTTATTGTTCATCGAGCTTACGCAGCCCATCTCAAGCCCGACTTCCTTTGCGTACGCGCCGAGCGCGCGCTGCAGGTTCATTTCCTCCTGTCTATAGATTTTGTCGGGGTTTACGAAAACGGCGCCTTCCACCGCCCAAAACCCGTTTTCCGACAACCATTTGAAGCGTTTGAACGGGTCTTTGCCGCACGAGGCTCTGAAGAGTCCGCGCGGAGCGAACTTCATCTTGAACTTTTTCGCGCCGCAAGTTTTTGCGTCCGACTTTGCGCAGTTCGAAGACGTTGCGCAGCCGACGAGCATTCCCGAAGTCAGAGCCATCCCGCCCGCAAGCGAAAGTCCCATAAATTTTCTTCTCGATAGATTTTCCATAATGATAGCAATAGATTTTGTCCTATATGCGGGGAAAGCCACGCCGCCTGCCGAAGAATCGGAACAGGGCAAATCCCGTAGCCCCTCAAACGTTTGAGAGATTGGCAAGCTTTTGAAATTCAGTCAACAAAATTCCGAAGATTTGCCGAAAAAAGTTTTCTTCTGCTGTACAATCCGTTTGCCAGTTGTCGATGCGGGTTTGTATCGTATTGCCAATAGTACTGTTGTGTGTGAAATTGTAATATGCGTGTTTTGGGGAAAGTTGCGGCGGAGCGTTTCGCCGCCGTTTTGCCAATCGCAGAATTTTCGCGATATTTTGCGGGGAGAGGGTTATATCCTAAGCTTCGCAAATTTATGAAAAAACTCTTGACAGTAGTATTGGCAATATTACCATCTCTACCATCCCCACAATCTGAACCCGAACTTATTGGTACTTATGAAAAAATCTACATTATTTGTTTTATCCTCGCTTTGCGCCGCTTCGCTGTTCGCGGGAACTCCTATGGAAGTGGTCGGCGGCGACGGTGCTGAGAGCGGGCGCACGTCAATCCCCTCTGGCGATTACGACGTTATCCTGAAGCCGAATGCCGATACCCCTTCGAAAGCGTTCTTTAAAACCAATTCGGAAGGTGGGTTGGTCACAATAAACTCGCTTACAACCGAAGGCAATCCCGACCTCTGGGACATCGCCTACAGCTTGACAATCGACGTGAAAAATTCGTCGTCCGACGTCATCGAGAACGTGCTCGTAAACAACGGTAAAATGCAGTGGCGCATCGGCGGCGTAACTTTCAAAAATTCGCTCGGCAATTCCGCGACCGCAAAGATAAACTTGGGCGAAGAATTCAGGCTTGTCCACAACAACGGCGAGCAGTCCACTTGGCTGGCTTTCTCGATGAACGCCAATGTAGAGGGTAAATACCTCAACGCGTTAGATTATGAGAGAACGGGTTTGAAGGCGGACAACGGCTCGACCGTCAACTGGAACGTCACGCGCTCGAGTTTCGCGAAACTGAATTCTGGCGTTTATGTAAGCGGCAATTCCACCTTCAACAATACGGGAGCGATGGAATTTAAAAGCGGCACGGTTCTCGATGTGGAAGCGGGTTCGACATTCAATACGACGGTTGCTCCCACTTTTGCTTCGGGCAGCCAGTTGAACGTGGCGGGAAACTACAACTATACGGGAACATCGTCTGTCACTTTCGGCGGAGATGTGAATGTTTCGGGTTCGTTTGTCGCAAAGGATTTGGACGTTAAGCTCGGCACGAGCGGGCGCATAATATTCAACGGCGCGACAACGTTTGCCGCAGGCTCTTCGGGCGACTTTATCGGCGCGATGGTTATCGGTAAAACTTTCGCTGTTGAATCGGGAAGTAACGGTATTACTTTGCGCGATATGGATACAATGTACAGGGGCAGAATAATGCTCAACAATGGCGCGGAACTTACCCTTGGCAAAGAGAATGCTTTTAAAAGTATAACTTCGGAGGGAAAAGAGAGAAACGTAAATCTTTTGATTATGTCGAAGAATACAAAGCTCATCCTAAATGCTTCGAACAAGTTCGACCAACTTTACTACAGCGGCAACAACAATTCCGTAGATGTAGTGCTTGACGATTCCTCCACGCTCCTATTTCAGGGAATGTCCTCGACCGCCGAATCGGGCAATTATCTGAATATAACGAATTTTGAAGACAACAGAATATTCTTTATCAACAAGGAGCTCGCCGAAAAACAGCTGACTATTTCCGCTACGACAGAAGACGGCAAGACGTTGACGACGGAAGATTTCGAGTTCGTGGCAGGTCAGTACACCGAAGGTATAAACGGCTACTGGTTGAACGCGATCGCAGTTCCCGAACCGTCCACTTATGCAATGATATTCGGCGCGATTGCGTTGGGCTTTGCCGCCTATCGCCGTAGAAAATAGCGGGCTGATTTTGTAATACGAAAAGCTCCGCAAACGCGGAGCTTTTTTTGTCAAGTGTTTTTTGTTTGCTTTAGGTCTGCTCGGTTTTACGGTCGGTTTTGTAATTTGCTTTATTTTAATGTGATAGTGTTGGTAAACCGTTGAATAAATTTCCGTTATTTCGTGTTGAATATATTGCCTTTTTGCGGTAGATTTCCGCGCAGATGAGCCCCAGTGGGTTTATTTTATATCTGCTTTAACTTAACAACCTTAAAATCCTTATGAAAGCAAAAGCCAAATATTGTGCCGCGATTGCGTCGGTATTCGCATTTGCGGCGTTCGCGCAGGCGCAGGAAGACACGGTTTCCAACGTCTACGGCGGAACAACAAGCCGCGTGCAGCTTGTCTCCGAAGAGGGCAAGCCCGACCTCGTTCTCAATCCCAATCAGGGAGATCCCACTGCGGAGGCGCGCTTCGCTGCCGAAGAATCGGAACAGGGCAAACCCGTAGCCCCCCTCAAACGTTTGAGAGATTGGCAAGCTTTTGAAATTCAGTCAACAAAATTCCGAAAATTTGTCGAAAAAAGTTTTCTCCTGCTGCACAATCCGTTTGCCAGTTGTTGATGCGGGTTTGCATCGTATTGCCAATACTACTGTTGGCAATATTACCATCTCTACCATCCCCACAATCTGAACCCGAAATTATTGGTACTTATGAAAAAATCTACATTATTTGTTTTATCTTCGCTTTGCGCCGCTTCGCTGTTCGCGGGAACTCCTATGGAAGTGGTCGGCGGCAACGGTACTCAGGGCGGGCGCACGCTAATCCCCTCTGGCGATTACGACATCGTCCTCAAACCGAACGAAAGCAACAACGCAATGTTCAGCGGCGACTTTGGAACGGTAAATTCGCTCACCACAAGCGGGTCGCCGTCGCTCTGGGACATCGCTTACGGCTTGACTATCGACGTAAAAACCGCCTCGAACGACGTTATCGAACACGTCTTTGACAACAACGGCAAAATGTCTTGGCGCATCGGCGGCGTGGACTTCAAAAATTCGCTCGGCAATTCCGCGACCGCAAATATAAACTTGGGCGAAGAATTCAGGTTTGTCCACAACAACGGCACGAACGAAAGCACTTGGATGTCGTTCAATATGAACGCAAATGTCGGCGGAACATATCTGAACGCAACTATGCACGCCCGTACGGGTTTGAAGGCGGGCAACGGCGCGGTTGTAGACTATCGTGTGGCAAATTCGACGTTCTCCTACTCGGGTTCGGGAATTTTCCTCGGCGGCAATTCCACCTTCAACAATACGGGAGCGATGGAATTTAACAGCGGCACGGTTCTCGATATCGAAACGGGCTCTGTATTCAACACAACAACCGCTCCCACGTTCAAAGAGGGTAGCACGGTTAACGTCCGCGGCGAATACAACTATACGGCGGCGGCGGGGCAGAGCTTGACCTTGCGCGATGCGTCCATTACAGGTACGCTCATCACAAAGGGCGGAGTTGCGTCGAACTTAACACTTGCGGGTGCGACTACGGTTTCGGGTAACGGCATAATAAACGCAAACGGCGCGATTATAATTGATTCGGGCTCGCTGACTGTTTCCGACAACGGAAAAATCTCGATTGTCGACGACAAAACCTACGAGCCGAGAATCAGGATGGGCGGCGGCACCCTGACGTTGAACGTAGAAAACGCCGTACAGGTGAACAGCACGCGCTTCAATCTTGCCAACATCGTGGTCTACGGCGGCAACGGGAGTAAACTCATCGTCAACGAAGACAACAAATTCCGCTCCTTGTACTTCCAGTCGAACCACAACATAACGCTCGATGTTGCCGAAGACGCAACGATATTTTTCGAGCAAATCAGCATCGGAACGGGTGGCGGCGGCACGCTCTTAATCGAAAACTTTGGCGACGAGCGCATTTTCTTTGCAAGCAGCGATAATTGGGGAGCAATCTCGATTTCCGCAACCGACAAAAACGGCAAAACTTTCACGAAAGACGATCTGGAACTTGTTGCGGGAACATACATCGACGGCACAAGCGGCTACTGGCTGAACGCGGTAGTTCCCGAACCGTCCACTTATGCAATGATATTCGGCGCGATTGCGTTGGGCTTTGCCGCCTATCGCCGTAGAAAATAACAGGCTGATTTTGTAATATGAAAAGCTCCGCAAATGCGGAGCTTTTTTGTTGTTTTTGAAAAAAAAGAGATTCTCAGAATAAGTGATGTTGCTTGTTCGTAATTACACCAAAGGTTCGGCGGGGGAACGTGGGTGATTATTTTGCGAAGCAAAATGCCCACTTGGGGGCGAAGCCCCCACAATGGCGTGCAGGCTCCAGCCTGCCAATGCGGAGGAAGCGGAAAAGCGGCAACTATAGTTGCCGCGCATAATCACAGATATAAAAAATGCCGCGCACAATCACAGATATAAAAGATTTGACAGTTTGGGGTTGGTATCGGATTATTTACGGTTTTATGAGCGATATTTCAAAAGCATATAATCCTTCGGAAGTGGAGGATAAGTGGTATAAAACTTGGGTTGAATCGGGTTGCTTCAAGGGCAAAATAGATCCGAACAAGGAGGCGTATTCTGTCGTCATTCCGCCGCCGAACGTAACGGGTGTGCTGACGATGGGGCACGTTCTCAACAACACAATCCAAGATATCCTCATACGCCGCGCGCGCCAGACGGGTAAATCGGCAATATGGATTCCGGGGACGGACCACGCGGGCGTTGCGACGCAGACAAAAGTTGAGTCGTACCTGCGCAGGGAAAAAAAGACAAGCGCGCGCGAACTCGGACGCGACAAATTCATAGAGGTCGCAAAACAGTGGCGCGACAAACACGGCGGCATAATCATCGAACAGCTCAAGAAACTGGGCGCATCGTGCGACTGGTCGCGCCTCGTCCACACGCTCGACGACGACTACTCGCGCGGCGTTCTGACCGCCTTCGTAAAACTTTTCAAACAGGGCTACATCTACCGCGGCAAGCGAATGGTCAACTGGTGCCCCGTAAACCTTACCGCGCTTTCCGACGAAGAGGTCATAATGACACCCCAGAAGAGCAAGCTCTTCAGAATGAAATACGAGCTTGTCGAAGAACCCGGGGTGTTCCTCGAAATTTCCACGACGCGTCCCGAAACGATTATGGGCGACTCAGCCGTGGCGGTAAACCCCAACGACGAACGCTATAAAAAGTACGTCGGAATGCACGTTTGGAGACCGTTCCCCAAAGCCCCGATTCCGATTATCGGCGACGAATACGTCGATATGAAATTCGGCACGGGCGTGCTCAAGGTGACCCCCGCGCACGACGTTGCCGACTTCGAAATCGGGCAACGCCACAACCTGCCGATTATCGACGTAATGAACCCCGACGCGACGATGAACGCGCTCGCGGGAGAGGATTTCTGCGGGCTCGACCGCTTTGCCGCGCGCGAAAAGGCGGTGAAGAAGCTCGACGAACTCGGGCAGCTTGTCGCAATCGAAGACTACGACAACAACGTGGGCTTTTCCGAACGCGGCGGCGTGCCGATTGAGCCGCGCCTTTCCGACCAGTGGTTTATGCGCTATCCGAAAGTCGCCGAGGCGAAGGCTGCGGTGGAATCGGGCGCAATCAAGTTCTGGCCCAAACGCTGGGAAAAAACTTACGAACACTGGCTCGACAACATCCGCGACTGGTGCATAAGCCGTCAAATTTGGTGGGGACACCGTATTCCCGTGTGGTACCGCAAGGGTGTTGCAAACCCCGACATACACAACCCCGAAGAGGTTTACGTTGGCGTCGACGCGCCCGCCGACCCCGAAAATTGGGAGCAAGACCCCGACTCGCTCGATACTTGGGCAAGCTCGTGGATTTGGCCGTTCGGCACGATGGGCTGGCCGAATCCCGAAAAGATGAAAGAGGAGGGGATGGACTATTTCTATCCGACATCCGTCTTGGTGACGGGCCCCGACATCATCTTCTTCTGGGTCGCCAGAATGATTATGGCTGGTCTGGAATTTCTCGACGGCACGCCGAGCGAACGCATCCCGTTCAAGAACGTATATTTTACGGGCATTATCCGCGATATGCAGGGGCGCAAAATGTCGAAGAGCCTCGGCAACTCGCCCGACCCGCTCGACATCATCGCGCGCTACGGCGCGGACGGTCTGCGCTTCGGCGTGATGAACTGCGCGCCGCAGGGGCAGGACATCCTGTTCAGCGAAGAGCGCGTGGAATTGGGCAGAAACTTCTGCAACAAACTTTGGAACGCCTGCCGCTTCCGCCAGATGTCGGGCGGTATGGGCGACAACTCCTCGCTCAAGGCGATTGTAGACCGCATCGACGTGTCGAAGCTCGACTCCGACGACCACTCGATTCTCGCTAACTTGACAAAGTGCTACGAATCGGTCGAAAAGGACTACGAGTCGTACCAGTTCAACGCCGTAACCCAAGACCTCTACGCATTTTTCTGGAACGACTTCTGCGGATGGTATCTCGAAGTGTCGAAGTCGCGCCTTGCCGACGAATCGGCGAAGGCTACGGTTCTCGCCGTCCAAGACCTCTGCCTGCGCCAGACGCTGCTTATGCTCCATCCGTTTATGCCGTTCATCACCGAGGAACTTTGGCACTCGATGGGCTACGGCGACGCAACTTCGTTTATCCAAAACGTCTCTCCCGCATTCGTCGACGAAATCGACAACTGGGGACTTTCGATTGACGATAGCGCGGCGGCGGACACCGAAAAACTCAAAGACTTCGTTGCAAAGGCGCGCGCGCTCAAGGCTCAGTGCAAGGTCGGCACAAAACGCGACTCGAAAATGTCGCTGCTGCCCGCCGACGCGCAGTGCGCGGAAGTCTTCGCGAAGAACGTCGAAAAGCTCAAGAAGCTCGTCGGCGCGGAATCGATTGCGGTGCTCCAGACTGAATACGATTCGCCCGCGACGCTCTCGGCCCTCGGCACGGTGTATCTCGATATGACGGGGGAAGTCGATATGGCGGCGGAAGTAATGCGTCTGGAAAAGGAGCTTGCAAAGCTCAAGGGTTTCGAAAACGCGACGGTCGCCCGACTCTCGAACGAGGCGTTTACTTCGAAAGCCCCCGCAAAGGTCATCGAGGGCGCAAGGAAACAGCTCGAAGACTGCCGCGCGAAAATCGCCGAAATCGGAAAACTGCTCAAGGCGTACAAAGCGTAGCGCGGATTGCCGCCGCAACGCTTCCAATCGGCGCGGCAAAGCGAAAATTCCGCGCAACACGATAAAGCCCCGAAAGACGGAAACACCTCTCGGGGCTTTTTGCGCATTCAAACGGCGCATTCCTTCCCGTCGTACGGGGAGGGGGCTTCGGGGTTATTCACCCACTCGCAGACGGCACAAAAAAAGCCCGCAGGCGCGGGCTTGAAATGGGTTGGAGCTGTCGGCTACTTTCTGCGGCGGTAGAGTGCCAAGCCGAGCGCGAGCGCGCCGAACACCGCCGCGTATGTGGAGGGTTCGGGAATGCTTGCGAGTGTCAGCGTGTTTGTCTTCGCGTCGAGCACGAGGTTTTTCATGATTTCGCCCGCTTTGTCTTTGAACGTATAGTCTATGCTCTTATCGGATTTGGAAACCGTCAGCACGCCGTCGATAAGCGACAGTCCGCTTGCGCTTCCAAAGTAAATTGAGTTTGTGTTGCTGAAATCTTCGAGTACGACATCGATTTTCGACGCGGAATTGGTGATGTCTATGTCCTTGAAATTAAGTGTTACGCCGTCGGAAAATTTGATTGTCGAGTTGGCGCGGATATCCATTTTATTGAAGCTCTGCGATGCCGCGAGCTCCATGTAGCTTCCATTGCTTACAAGCATCAGGGTAGTTCCGGTTTTACCGCAGGAAAATGCGTTTTCACTTTTGATGGTAAGCTTGCTGCCAAAGAGGACTACTTTCGCCATTTCGATTTCTCCGACAGATGTGTTGACCAACATAGACGCGCCGGAACGTATAGCCACCCCCGAACCTGAGGTCGTGATGTTCAGTCCGCCGCCATCTTCAATTACTAGCTGCGTGCTCGCTTTTAAATCTATTGCGTAATCCGATCCCGAATAATTCGATGTCAGCACAGTCCCGGAGCCCAAGATTTTCAGTTGCACGAATTTGCCCTCGGGGTTTCTGACAATCAACGGCGAATTGATGGTTTCGCTGGAGGAAATAGTAGTGGATTCCGTGATGGGCGATTCCAGCGCAGTTAAGGTTGAGGCGGACAATGCCGCCGCGAGTAGAGAGGATATATATTTTTTCATATGTTTTTTAGGTTAAAAGAGTGGTAGTCATAGATAGCGTGTGGTTGTGAATTGTCAAGGATTTAAAAAGCGTTTGCTTCGGTTTTTGCCGATTTTGTGCGGCTTGTCGTTTTGCCGAATTTTAATTCGCGCTTTCTTTGCTTGAAAACTGGAAAGTCCGCGCTAATTTTTTGAAAAAACAATAAAACATTCCATGTCGAAAGAAGCCGAACCAAAATATTTCAACCGCGAACTCAGCTGGCTGGCGTTCAACCGCCGCGTGCTCAACCTCTGCACCGAACCGACTTTCCCCGTTCTCGAGCAGATGCGGTTTTTGTCGATTGTAAGCAGCAATCTCGACGAGTTCTTCGAAATACGCGTGGCGGGCTTGGAGCAGCAGCTCGAGTCGGGCGTGCTCGATGTGGGCTTCGACGGGCTCGGACCCCGCGAACAGCTGCGCCGCATAAGCGTAATCACCTCCGCAATGACCGCCGACGAATACGCCTGCTGGACTGACAGCCTCATTCCCGCGCTCCGCAAAAACAGGATATTCTTCAAAACCCCGCGCGAGTGCACCGCCGCCGAAAAGGAATGGCTCAAAAAATATTTCGAAGACGACGTTTATCCCGCGCTTACGCCGCTTGCAGTCGACCCCGCCCACCCGTTCCCGCACCTGCGCAACAAGGGACTGTACGTGCTGCTTTCGATAGCCGACACAAAAGTAAAGCGCGCGCCGTCGGACATTGCAATCATCCCAGTTCCGCCGATTCTCTCGCGCGTGATAAGAATAGAGAGCAAAAATCCCGACGAAACGCATTTGGTCTATCTTAGCGACACTATAAAACACTATGCCGAACGCCTGTTCCCCGGCTACAAAGTGCGCAATTCGGCGATTTTCAGAATCACCCGCAATTCCGATTTGTACATCGACGAGGAGGAGACCGAAAACCTTTTGCAGACAATCGAAAACGAGCTTCACAACAGGCGCAAGGGCGCGGCGGTAAGGCTCGAAATAGAAGACTGCGTTTCGGATTCGGCTCTGAAAACGCTCGTAGACGCGCTCGACATCGACGAGAGTTTCATCTACCGCATTCCCGCAAGCCCGCTGAATCTGGCGCGTCTGGCGGTTGCCTACGACATGATCGACAGACCCGACCTCAAGTTCCCGCCGTACCGTCCTTACCTCCCCGACGTGTTCAAAAACTGCGCCGACTATTTTGCGGTAATCCGCCAAAAAGACAGGCTTCTGCACCACCCATACGAAAGCTTCTCGCCCGTCGAAGAGTTCATCTCGAAGGCGGCGAAAGACCCCGACGTTCTTGCGATAAAACTTACGCTCTACCGCACGAGCCAAGGCTCGCCGATTGTCAAGGCGTTGAAGGAGGCTGCGACAAACGGCAAACAGGTAACGGTTCTCGTGGAACTCAAGGCACGCTTCGACGAGGAGAACAACATCCAGTGGGCGAGGGAGCTCGAGGAGCGAGGCGTGCACGTTGTCTACGGCATTGTCGGCTTCAAGACACATTGCAAAACCTGCCTGATTGTCCGCAGGGAGTCGGGCGGAACGTTGCGCCGATACATCCATTTGGGCACGGGCAACTACAATTCGAAAACCGCAAAAATCTATACCGACCTTTCGTTCTTCAGCGCGCGCGAGGATTTGTCCGGGGAGGTTGCAAACCTCTTCAACACGCTTACGGGCAAAGTGTCCGAGCCGAAGTTCGAGAAGCTGATGGTCGCCCCGTTCTGTTTCCATTCGAAATTTCTTGAACTCGTAAGGCGCGAAACCGAGAACGCGCGTGCCGGCAAAAAGGCGCGGATTATAATCAAGGTTAATTCGGTCGTCGAGCAGTCGTCGATTGACGCGCTCTACGAGGCGTCGCAGGCGGGCGTGAAAATCGATATGATTGTGCGCGGCATCTGCGCGCTCGTCCCCGGAGTGAAGGGAATGAGCGAAAACATAACGGTCAAAAGCATAGTCGGCGTGTATCTGGAGCACAGCCGCATATACTATTTCGAGAACGGCGGCGACCCCGTCGTCTATGCGGGCAGCGGCGACATTATGACGCGCAATATGTTCAAGCGAATAGAATGTCTCTTCCCGATTGAAGACCCCGACATCAAGGAGCGCATAGTCGGCGACATACTTCCCGCGATGCTCCGCGACAACCAATTTTCGAACATACTCCATCCCAACGGCGCATATTACAAAACCGAAGATATGAAAAACTCCGAACAATTCTCGTGTCAACGGTATTTTATGTGTAAGGAATGATTATTTTGACATAATAAATAATACGTCCCGCTGGAAATGAATAGAAGGAAATTTTTTAAGGATACGCTTTCGGCTGCGGCGGGGGCGTTTGCGGTTTCGAGTTTCGGATGCGGTTCGGACGTTTCGAGCGGACGCTCCGCGGAATCGGTTTCCGACGCGGAATTTTACGCGCGCTGCCAAGCCCTGCTGAAGCGTTGGGGCGACGCGCTCGAAGACTTGCAGATAAAAAGCGGCGAACATGCGGGCGCGATTAAATGCCCCGCCTGCGACTTCCTCCACGGACGCGTCGGCGATGCCGAATATCCGTTTCTGTACCTCGCCAAAACCGAGGGCGACGAACGCTACATCGCCGCCGCAAAAGGCGTCTTTGACTGGCAGGAAAAATATATGACCCTGCCCGACGGCGCGTGGCGCAACGACTTCAGGAACTCTTGGCGCGGCACGACGGCATTCCGCGCAGTCGCGCTCGCCGAGTCGATTTCGAAATTCGGCGACATAATAGAGCCGAAACACCTCCGAAAAATGCGCGACCGCCTCGCCGTCGCCGCCGAATTTATCTACAACTACCGCTGGCTCGGCAAGCCAAACGCAAACTATGTAATCGGCGCGGCGTACTCGCTCGCCGTGCTCGGGCACGTTCTAGACTGCCAACGCTACCGCCAGCGCGCCGCGTATTACGCGCAGGCGTTCCGCCGCCTCGTCTCGCCCAACGACAGCCTCGTATTCGGCGAAATACACCCGCTCGACCGCAAAAGCGCAAAGGGTTTGTACGGAATCGACATCGGCTACAACATCGCCGAAACGCTGCCGTCGATAGAGGCGTACGCGCTTCTGGCGGGCGACGCGGAACTTCGCGACTACGCCGCAAAAATCGCGGCGGCGCACCTCGAATTCATGCTGCCCGACGGCGGAATGGACAACGGCTTCGGCACGCGCAGCTTCAAGTGGTCGTATTGGGGAAGTAGAACATCTGACGGCTGCGTATCGGTGCTCGAGAGCCTTTCCGACAAAGATCCGCGCTTCTTCAAGGCGGCGGTCGCAAACCTCGACCTTCTCGAAAAATGCACGGTACAGAACCTGCTTGCGGGCGGCTTGCACTACGCTTCGCACGGGGTGCCGCCGTGCATACACCATTCGTTTGTGCAGATGAAGGTTTTGACCGACATCCTCACGCGCCCGCGCCGCCCGCATCCCGCAATCGGCGGCGTAAAACTGCCGTGCGAGGAACGCTACGGACTGAAGCATTTCGCCGACCTCGACACGTCGCTCGTGTCGGTCGGAGACTGGCGCGCAACCGTCACCGCCTACGACAGCGTTTACTACCCGAAAAAACCGCAGGGACACCCGAGCGGCGCGTCGCTTTCGCTGCTCTGGCACGGGGCGGTCGGCGCAATAACAAGCTCGAGTATGACCGAGTACGCGCTTTTCGAAATCGACAATATGCAGCCCGAAACGGATGCAAGTTATATGACTCTGACTCCGCGAATCGAGGTTGTCGAAAACGGCGTAAACTACTCGTCGGACAAATGTCTGAAATGCAAAATCGAATCGCGCAAAAACGGCGGAAGAGTCGAAATTTCCGGTGAATCGGAGCTTGCCGACATCAGCCAAAACGCCCCGAAGTCGGGCGCGGTAAAGTGCCGTATGCTCTACGTTTTTGCGGAGGACGCGGTCAGGATGTCGTTCGAATGCGACGCTTCGGCAAAGCCGCCGCGAATCTGCGTGCCGATTGTCTGTTCGTCGGACGATTCGTACAGAATGGTTTCGCCCAACATTGCGGAAATCATCCGCAACGGACACACCGTGAGAGTGTCGGCGGACAGACCGCTGAAAATTGCGGCAACACCGAAAGGCAGGGCGTTCAACCACGTTTCGGGCTTCGAGGCGGTGCCGTTTTACGCGGATTCGAACAAACTTGAAATCTGCGTAGAGGTTGGGTGATGAATTTCGGCGTACATTTATAACGCCGAAATTCATTCTTGTGCCGTTATAAATGTACGGCACAATTCATTATTCATTTTTCATTAAAAAAGCAGGTTTCGGTAACCAACAAAATAAGTTCGAATCAACAAAGCCATTGAGCGGCATTTCGCCGCTCAATGCGAACTTATCCACAAAAGCGGCAACTATAGTTGCCGCGAGGCATCACAACACCCGAACGAAGTTCGGGCGTCAAGGGCTTCGCCTTTGTTTTTTGCTTGCTTGGTTGGCATATAAGTGTAGGTTTTTGAGGATTTTTATTTGGGCGGAAAATCCGCTTTCGAAATTTCCACTACATTTATGTCCAAACGCACTGATATCAAGACAATACTCATAATCGGATCGGGTCCGATAGTAATCGGACAGGCCTGCGAATTCGACTATTCGGGAACGCAGGCGTGCAAGGCCTTGAAAGAGGAGGGCTACAGGGTTGTTCTCGTCAACTCGAATCCCGCCACGATTATGACGGACCCCGATTTCGCCGACGTAACATACATCGAACCGCTCACTCCCGAAGTCCTCGAGAAAATCATCGCAAAGGAACGCCCCGACGCACTTCTGCCGACACTCGGCGGTCAGACTGGCTTGAACCTTTCGCTCGAACTCGCAAAACAGGGCATACTCGACAAATACGGCGTGGAGCTAATCGGCGCAAAACGCGAGGCAATCGAAAAGGGCGAAGACCGCCAGCTTTTTCGCGAGGCAATGCTCAAAATAGGTTTGGACATCCCCCAGAGCGTTGTCGTACACGAACTCAAAGAGGCAATCGACTGGATTGAAAAATGGAATAAATTTCCCGTCATCATCCGCCCCAGCTTCACACTCGGCGGCACGGGCGGCGGCATAGCATACAACCGCGAAGAGTACGAAAAAATGGTCGCCTTCGGGCTGAGCGCATCGCCCGTTTCGGAAGTGCTCGTGGAAGAGTGCCTGCTCGGCTGGAAGGAATTCGAAATGGAGGTTATGCGCGACCACAAAGACCAGTGCGTTGTCATCTGCTCCATCGAAAACCTCGACCCGATGGGCGTTCACACGGGCGACTCGATAACCGTAGCCCCCGCGCTGACGCTCACCGACAAGGAATACCAGCTTATGCGCGACGCAAGTTTCGCAGTCATTCGCGAAATCGGCGTTGAAACGGGCGGATCGAACATCCAGTTTGCGGTAAACCCCGAAAACGGCAGGATGATCGTCATCGAAATGAACCCGCGCGTGTCGCGCAGCTCGGCTCTGGCGTCGAAGGCGACGGGCTTCCCGATTGCGAAAATCGCGGCAAAACTCGCGGTGGGATACTCGCTCGACGAACTGCGCAACGACATCACACGCGAAACACCCGCAAGCTTCGAACCGACAATCGACTACATCGTAACGAAAATCCCCAGATTCACCTTCGAAAAATTCGCGGGCAGCGACAACACGCTTACTTCGTCGATGAAGAGCGTGGGCGAGGCGATGGCAATCGGCAGGACTTTTAAGGAATCGTTGCAAAAGGCGCTGCGCTCGATGGAAATCGGCACGTGGGGGCTCGGCGGCGGCGGAAAATTCGGCGGCGCGGAAGTTACCGACCGCGACGAAATCCGCAAGGGTTTGGTTCGCCCCACGGCGGAACGCATTTTTTACGTCCGCTACGCAATCAAGGCGGGAATGACCGACGCGGAAATCCACGAATTTACGGCTATCGACCCGTGGTTCCTGCGGCAGATTCGCGGCATCGTTGAAATCGAAGACGAACTCGCCGGAAATGGCATCCTCAACCTCGGCGAAGACCTTCTGCGCCGCGCAAAAGAAGCGGGCTTTAGCGACAGGCAAATCGCCCACATCTGCGCGACGAAAATCCGCAACATCAAACAGCTCCGCCAACAGTTCGGCATCAACACGGTCTACAGACTCGTCGACACTTGCGCGGCGGAATTCGAGGCGTACACGCCCTATTACTATTCGACATACGGCGTTGAAAACGAACTCCGCCCGTCGACGAAAAAGAAAATTATGATTATCGGCGGCGGACCCAACAGAATCGGGCAGGGCATAGAGTTCGACTACTGCTGTGTGCACGCATCGTTCGCACTGCGCGAAGCGGGCTACGAAACGCTGATGATAAACTCGAACCCCGAGACAGTCTCCACCGACTACGACACATCGGACAGGCTCTTCTTCGAACCGCTCACTCTCGAGGACGTCCTCGAAGTCTACAAGCAGGAGAAGTGCGACGGCGCAATCGTGCAGTTCGGCGGTCAGACACCGCTAAACTTGGCTTCGGAACTGAAGGCGAACGGCGTTAACATCATCGGCACTTCGCCCGAGTCCATCGACGCGGCGGAAGACCGCGAAATTTTCAAACACATCCTCGAGAAGCTCAAACTCAAGCAGCCCGTCAACGCCACGGCGACAACGCCCGAACAGGCATACGAACTTGCGGGGCAAATCGGCTTCCCGATTCTTTTGCGCCCCAGCTTCGTTCTCGGCGGCAGGGGTATGTTCATCGTCTATGAAATGGAGGATATGAAACGCGTCATCCGCGACGCATTCGACGCTGCCCCCGGAAAGCCCGTCCTGCTCGACAAGTTCCTCGAAGACGCAATAGAGCTCGACGTAGACGCAATCTGCGACGGCGAAACGACGGTAATCGGCGGCATGCTCGAACATATCGAATACGCGGGCGTGCACTCGGGCGACGCGGCAATGGTAATTCCGCCGCACACGCTCACCGAAAACATCATCAAAGAGGTTCGCGAGGCGACCTACGCGCTCGCAAAGGAACTGAAAGTCGTCGGCTTGATGAACGTGCAGTACGCAATCAAAAAGGGCGAACTGTTCCTCATCGAAGTAAACCCGAGGGCATCGCGCACAATTCCGTTCATCTCGAAGGTCATCGGCGTGCCGCTCGCAAAACTTGCCGCGCGCGTGATGGCGGGCGAAAAACTCAAAGACTTGGGCTTTACAAAACAGGTTCTGCCCGACTACATCGCCGTAAAGGAAAGCGTCTTCCCGTTCGTCCGCTTCTTGGGCTCGCAGATTATGCTCACCCCCGAAATGCGCTCGACGGGCGAAGTAATGGGGCTTGCCGACGACCTCGGTATGGCGTTCGCAAAGAGCCAAATGGCGGCGCAACCGGGGCTGCCAACATCGGGCAACATCTTCCTTTCGGTCAAAGACCACGACAAGGAGGCGGCTGCGGAAATCGCCCGAAAGTTCATCAACTTCGGCTTCAAAATCTACTCGACGGCGGGCACTGCTGCGTTCCTGCGCGAAAAGGGCATTCCCGTCACCAAGACGTACAAACTCAGCGAAGGCGCGCGTCCGAATGTTGTCGACATGGTAAAGAACGGCGAAATCCAGATTATCATCAACACGCCTTCGGGCATGAATCCGCGCATCGACGAAAACAAGATACGCGAAGAGGCGTTGCTCTCGAGAGTGTGCATGATAACCACGATTATGGGCGCATACGCAGCCCTGCGCGGCATCGAGTCGCTCAAGACAAAGCAGCTTACCGTCAAGAGCCTGCAGGAATACAAAGTGGAAATCGACGCCAAACGCGCAAAGCTTGAGGCGTCGAAATAATTTCGTTTTGTTCCGATAAATAGAGTATGCGAAATTTTCAGAAAACCCTCGAGGCAATCCTGCGCGACGACAAACGCTACGGCGTTGGCGCATACGTCTTCGTGCGGATGGCGCTCGATTTCACCGTGAAACGCGCGTGCGCGGAAAATCCGTCGCGCACGGAACGGCACGTTTCCGCCGCCGAGCTGCTGGCGGGCGTGCGCGACTTCGCGCTCGAAACCTTCGGTCCGATGGCGATGACGCTTTTCGAAGAGTGGGGCGTGCGCAAAACCGAAGACATCGGGCAGATTGTCTTCAATATGGTGCGCGCGCAGGCTTTGCGCAAAACCGACGAAGACAAAATAGAGGATTTCGCAAACGGATACGATTTCCGCACGGAATTCATGATTCCGTTCCTGCCAAAAGGAAGGAAATAAAATGCGCGGTTTGGAGATAAAAAATTTGACTGTCGAAGTCGCCGGCAAAAAGGTCGTCGACGGAATGAATCTGGGCGTTCCCGCGGGGGAAGTCCATGCGATAATGGGACCCAACGGAACAGGTAAAACGAGCCTTTCTAAGGCGATAGCCGGACACCCCGACTACAAAATAACTTCGGGCGAAGTCCTGCTAAACGACGAAAATATCGTCGGGCTTCAACCCGACGAAATCGCGCGAAAGGGCTTCTTTCTCGCGTTCCAGTATCCCGTTTCGATTCCGGGGGTAAGCATTGCAAACTTCATCCGCGCGTGCCTGAACGCAAGACTTCCCGAGGGCGAAACCCTTAATCCCGTGGAGTATTACAAAAAGCTCTACGAAAAAATGGACGAACTTAAAATGCCGCGCTCGTTCACCTCGAGAAGCGTCAACGACGGCTTCAGCGGCGGCGAGAAAAAACGCTGCGACATCCTCCAGATGCTGATGCTCGAGCCGTCCTTTGCGATTCTCGACGAGACCGACAGCGGCCTCGACATCGACGCGCTGCGTATCGTATCCGAGGGCGTGAACACCGCGCGCGGTGCGAACATCGGAATGCTTCTTATCACGCATTATCACAGACTGCTTGAATATATCAAGCCCGACAAAGTGCACGTCATGAGCGGCGGCAGGATAGTCTTGAGCGGCGGTGCGGAGCTCGCGCTCGAGCTCGAGCAAAAAGGGTACGACTGGCTCAAGGATTTATAATGGAAAACATTTCCGACAAAAACGCCGAGAGTCTCAATCTCGACAGGAGCGTCGGCGATTTCAGCTTCGCGGAAGACTACGCGTACGACGCGGGCGTAGGGCTTAACGCCGATGTCGTCCGCTACATCTCGAAGGTCAAGGGCGAAGACCCGTGGTTGTTGGATTTCCGTTTGAAGGCTCTGGAAACTTTCGAGTCGCTCGAAATTCCCTTTCACTGGGCGTCCGAAAAACTCCGCGATTTGGACTTTTCGAAAATCCGCTACTACCTTGCAAAGGGCGCGAAAAAAAGGAAATCGTGGGACGAAGTTCCGTCCGACGTAAAGACAACTTTCGAAAGGCTCGGCGTGCCCGAGCAGGAACGCGCGTTTCTGGCGGGCGTGGAGGCGCAGTTCGACTCCGAATCGGCGTACTCGAACATGAAGGCGTACCTCGAAAGGGACGGCGTAATTTTTATGGACTCGACGGAGGGTCTGAAAAAGCACCCCGAAATTTTCCGCAAATATTTCGGCAAAGTCATCCCGACGGGCGACAACAAATTCAGCGCGCTCAACAGCGCGGTATTCTCGGGCGGAAGCTTCATCTATGTGCCCAAGGGCGTGAAAGTGCAGCAGCCGCTTCAGGCGTATTTCCGCATCAACGCCGAAAGTTTCGGGCAGTTCGAGCGTACGCTCATCATCGCCGACGAAGGCTCGGAGCTTATGTATATGGAGGGCTGCACCGCGCCTCGCTTCGAGTCGGGCACGCTGCACTCGGCGGTCGTGGAACTGGTTGCGCTCAAGGATGCGAAAATCCAGTATGTAACCGTCCAGAACTGGTCCGACAACGTTTTCAATCTGGTGACAAAACGCGGAATGGCGGAGGCGGGCGCGCAGATCCGCTGGGTGGACTGCAACATAGGCAGCGGCATTACGATGAAATATCCCGCGGTGGTTCTCAAGGGAGACGGCGCGAAGGGCGAAGTGATTTCGATTGCGCTTGCAAACAACAGGCAACATCAGGACACGGGCGCAAAAATGATACACCTTGCCGACAACACGTCGTCGAACGTGCTTTCGAAGTCGGTCAGCATAGGCAACGGAAGGGCTTCGTACCGCGGGCTCGTGTATATGTCGGATTCGGCTAAAAACTGTAAAAACAATACCGAATGCGACGCGCTCCTGATCAACACGAACTCGCGCACCGATACCTATCCCGCAATTATGTGCTCGGGGCACAACAACAGCGTACAGCACGAGGCGAGTGTCTCCAAACTGAGCGAAGAGCAGATTTTCTATATGCGACAGCGCGGGCTTTCCGAAAACGAGGCGGTCAGCCTTTCGGTCAACGGCTTCGTCAATGATTTGGTAAAGGAATTTCCGATGGAATATTCGGTCGAGCTCAAGCGGCTCATCGAGCTTCAAATGGAGGGGGCTGTGGGATGAGCGCGCTTCTCGACGACATTTCGAACGCGGCGAAGACGCGTTTTGCGCAGATCCCGTTCCCGCACAAAAAGGACGAATACTGGCGTTTTTCCGACCTGAACGCGTGGAGTGCCGACGCGCTCTTTCCGCATTTTTCGCAGGGTGTTCCCAAGTCGGACGAAGACGCGCAAGTCGCGGAGATTGCAAAGTCTGCGGCGCAGTCGGCTCTGGCGTTCTTCGACGGACAGCTTGTTTCGGCAAACGTTCCCGACGGCGTAAAGGTCGTGTCGATGGCGGACGGAGCGGAAAAATATTCCGCGGAAGTGTCAGAATTTTTCGGAGCGGCAAAGGGCAAATTCGACACGGTAGCCGCAGCGCGCGCGTATAACGGTGCGGTGGTTGTCGTGGCGGACGGCGCGGACGCAGCGCTCGATATGGCGGTTGTCTCCAAGCTCGGGCTTTCGGTTTGCTCGATATTGTTCCTTGTCGGCAAAAACGCGCGGCTAAGGCTGGCGAGAAATTTTGCGCTCGGCGGCGGATCGTTCGGCATTGCTATGTCGAAGTTCGCGCTTTCGGACGGTTCGCGGCTCGAGCTTGGAACGCATAAATATTCTGGGGCGGCGGCGCACTCGTATCTGCGCGACGACTTCCGCGTTTCGGCGGGCGTTTCGGTTGTGGATGCGTACGCTGAGCTCGGTCTTTCGCCGTCGCGCGCGGAGCGCAATTTCGAAATTGTCGGCGAAGGCGCGGACATCGACGCGCGCGCATTTCTCAAAACTACGGGCGAACTCACGCACGACCTGCGCACGTCGCAAATGCACAGGGTAGGCGGCGCGGCGAGCAACCTAGCGGTAAAATGCGTCGTCGACGGCAACTCGAAGGCGGCGTTCGCGGGGCTTATCAGAGTGGAGGAGGGAGCGCAAAAGACAAAGGCGTACCAGAGTTGCCGCTCGCTTTCGCTTTCCGATTTCGCAAAGACGCAGGCTTCGCCCGTGCTCGAAATCATGGCAAACGATGTCGAGTGCTCGCACGGCTGCACGGTTTCGAAGCCCGACCCCGAAGAGCTTTTCTATATGAACCAGCGCGGGCTCAACACTGCGGAGGCTCTCGAATTGATAACCGAAAGCTTCGCGAAATCGACATTCGAAAAGTTCGGCGGCGAAAATCAATAGACGCGAAATTTTAATAAAAAAGGCTGCGGAAAAACGAAATTTCGCAGTCTTTTTTGTATTTTAAAGTCGCCGGACGATTATATTTTCGCAAGGGCTTGGTCGAGGTCGGCGATGATGTCGTCGACATGCTCGATACCCACCGACAGACGGATAAGCTCGGGCAGGATGCCCGTGGAAATCTGTTCCTTTTCGGAAAGCTGGCGGTGCGTGGTGCTTGCGGGATGGAGAACGCCGGTGCGCGCATCGGCAACGTGGCAGACTATCGCGGCGAGCTTCAGATTGTCCATAAGTTTTTCCGCCGCGGCCCTGCCGCCTTTCGGACCGAACGTCATTACGCCGCCGCACGCCTTGAGGTATTTCTTAGCGCGTTCGTGCTCGGGCGAGCTTTTCAGTCCGGGGTAGTTTACCCATTCGACCTTCGGATGCGATTCGAGGAATTCCGCCACCTTCTGCGCGTTGTAGCTGTGGCGTTCCATACGCAGAGCGAGCGTTTCGAGGTTCATGTTCGTAATCCATGCGTTCATCGGCGCCATCATCATGCCGAAGTCGCGCATAACATGGGTGCGGGCTTTGGCGAGGAATGCGAATTTGCCGAAGGTCTTAGTGTAGACCATTCCGTGGTAGCTTTCGTCGGGCGTGGTGAGGGCGGGGAATTTGTCGGACGCGGCGAAGTCGAAGTCGCCCTTGTCCACGACGATTCCGCCGAGCGCGGACGCGTGCCCGTCGGCGAACTTGGAAGTGCTGTGCGTTACGATGTTCGCGCCGAAGTCGAACGGACGGCAGAGCGCGGGAGTCGGAAACGTGTTATCGACTACAAGCGGAATGCCCGCCGCCTTTGCGATGCGCGAGAACTTGTCGAAGTCGACCACCTTTACGCTCGGATTCGAGAGCGTTTCGACGAAGATGAATTTCGTTTCGGGACGGATAGCCGCCGCGATTTCGGATTCGGGCGCGTCCTGATTTACGAATGTCGTTTCTATGCCGAGCTTCGCCAGCGAGTGTCCGAGCAGGTTTGTGCTTCCGCCGTAGATTGTGTCGGAACTTACGATGTGGTCTCCCGCCGAACAGAGGTTTAGCGCGAGCAGCGACGTTGCTCCCTGACCGCTCGAAGTTGCTATCGAGCCGATGCCGCCGCAGAGCGCAGCCATTTTCCTCTCGAGAAATTCCACCGTCGGATTGCTAAGGCGCGTGTAGAAATGTCCCGCCGCCTTGAGGTCGAAGAGGTCGGCGAGCTCCTGCGCGGTTTCGTATTTGTACGTCGTGCTCTGCACGATGGGCGCAACGCGCGGCTCGCCGTTTTTCGGCTCCCATCCGCCCTGCACCGAGATTGTTTCTATGTGATAGTTGTTATCCATTTTTATTGTATGTTGATTGTTTTAAATGTATGTCTTTCTCAGTGTTTCGAGAAGGTTTCGGAAATCTTCGGGGAACGGCGCTTCGGCGTCGATTATTTGTCCGCTCTTTGTGGGATGCGGTAGGCGCAGCTTTTTTGCGTGCAGCATCACGCGTTGCGGCGGCTCCATTTCGCGGAATTTGTTTTTCTGGAAACAGTACGTGTAGTCGCCGAGAATGGGGTAGCCGAGGTCGGCGAGGTGCACGCGGATTTGGTGCGTGCGCCCCGTGAAGATTTTACACGAAAGCAACGCCGCTTTGTTGGCAAATTTTTCGACAAGAGTCCAGTCGGTGCGCGCGTCGCGCCCCGCTTCGCTTATGCACATCTTTGTTTTGAAAACGGGATGCCTGCCTATGGGCTTGCGTATCGTGCCGCTGCCGACGTTCGGCACGCCGCTTACGATTGCCGCATACTCCTTGTCGAGCTCGCGTTCAGAGAACATTTCGACGAGTCTGTAGTAGGCGTTGTCGTTTTTCGCCATAATCATCACGCCCGAAGTTTCCTTGTCGAGCCTGTGGACTATCCCCGGCCGCATCGCGCCGCCCGCCATGCTCAGCTTTCCCCTGCAGTGGAACATCATTGCGTGTACGAGCGTGTCGTTGCCCGTGCCGCTTCCGGGGTGTACGGTCATTCCCGCGGGTTTGTTGACGACCGCAACGTCGTCGTCTTCGAAGAGGATTTCGACGGGGATGTCCACGGGTTTTACCTCCGTTTCGAGCGGCGGCGGAAGCTCGATTTCTACGCAGTCGCCCGCGCGCAATTCGAGTTTTTTTGCAATAGGCTGTCCGCCGATTTTCACTTTGCCCTCTTTGAAGCTTTCCTCGAGGCGCGAACGCGAGATTTCGTCGGCAAGGAACGCCGATACCGCCTTGTCGGCGCGGGTTGGCGGCGCGCCTTCGGGGTGGGTGTAGATTCTTGTGCGGTCCATGCTATTTGAGGTAGTCGGGGTTGAGCTTTTCGATTTCGCCGCCCACGAACAGACCGTCTTTGCGCACGAGTTTTCCGTCGAAATAGATTTCGCCGCCGCCGTATTCGGGCGTCTGGATGCAGACCATATCCCAGTGGATTCGCGACTTGTTGCCGTTGTCCGCCTCGGTGTATGCCTGACCGGGTGTGAAGTGGAACGAGCCCGCGATTTTCTCGTCGAAGAGAATGTCGCGCATCGGGCGGTTGACGTAGGGGTTGAAGCCCATTGCAAATTCGCCTATGTACGATGCGCCTTCGTCGCTCGAGAGGATTTTCCGCAACATAAGCTCGTTCGACGGCGAGCCCGCGCGCACGATTTTCCCCTTCTTGAATTCGAGCGTGATTCTGTCGAACGAAACGCCGTTGTAGATTGTGGGCGCGTTGTAGGTTACCACGCCCTCCACACTGTCGCGTATCGGCGCGGTGAATATTTCGCCGTCGGGGATGTTGTATTGTCCGCCGCAGGGAATCGCCTTCATCCCCTTGATGGAGAAGCGCAGGTCGGTGTCGATTCCCCTGATGTGCACTTGGTCGGTCTGCTCCATAAGCTTTTTCATTGCAGCCATACCCGACTCCATTTTGTCGTAGTCCATCGTGCATACGTCGAAGTAGAAGTCTTCGAATGCTTCGGTGCTCATCTGCGCAAGCTGCGCCATCGCCGAATTGGGCCAGCGCAGGACAACCCACTTTGTTTTGTTCACGCGCCAGTCAACCGATTCCTTCATCGCCGCGGAAATTTCCGCCATTTTGTTTTGCGGGACGTCGGAGTTTTCGAAAATGTTGTGCGAGCCGCGGATTGCGATGTACGCGTCCATTTTCTTTATCTTGTAGAGCGAGCAGTCGGCGGCGACCGCGAGCCTGTCTCCGCCCGATGAGAGCGCGAGCCTGCGGGCGATGCGCGGATTGCCCAGCTCCACGTGCGCGAATGCCCCGCGCGACGCGATTTCGTCGATGAGTGCCTCCGCCATTTCCACGGGGGTTTCCCAGAGATCGAGAAGCACGTGTTCGCCCTTTGCGATTTTAGCGGAGTGTCCGCACAAAGTTTTTGCCAGTTTGATATAACGTGAATCCATAATATTTTCCTTTGAAAGCAGAAATTCGTAAAAAACGCGCCAACAATAAATCGGGCGCGGAAAACTTACAATCTTTTAAATGGATTGGGACGGCTGGGAATTGCGGACGTTGCGCGCAACAAGGCTCAGAGTTTTTTCATCTCGCGGCGCGGCGGTTGGCTCGGCTTTTGCGACGGGTCGAACACGGCGGAATCGACTACCGTCCTCAGGTTTGCCGCGCGGAACTTGAGCTTGTCTTTGTCGCGCGAGATTTCGTCGCGGGCGGAAAGCTCGAGGACAATCCACACACCGTCGACTTTCTTCACCGAGCCGAGCGAAACCGTCTTGAGCGTTTTGCCGTCTTTTGCGAATATGCGCGTCTGCGCGGGCGAATTGAACTCGCGCGTGATCGCAAGTTCGACCTTCGAGACATTCTCGCCGAAATTGTCGGGGGCGGGCAGGTCGAAGAAATAGACCGCCTGCCCGACGCGTCCCGCGCGCGCGTACTTGTGCGCCCAGTTCACGTAGGGCATAAGCAGGTCGAACGGCGAAAAAATCAGCCCGTCCACAAGCGGCTTCATCCATTGCGAAGTCGGCACTTCCGCGAATGCGCCGTCTTTTACAGTCCAGACTTTTTGGGCGGCGGACGAATTTTCGAGAATGAAATCGCGGTACGCGGAATCGGGTTCGCCCGCCTTTTTCACCCTTATGCGCGTCAGTTTCCCGCCGCCGCGCTCCGAGCCGTACATCTCGCCGACGTACGCAACGTCTTCGCCGCGTCGGGGCGAGTGGGTTATTTCGAATTCGAAAACGTAGTCGCCCGCGAGCCTTGCGCCTTTGAAAGTGTCCCAGACTTCCTCAGCCTGCGCTTCGGTTATTTCGGGTACTTTGTCGAAACCGCGCCGAATTTGCGCGTCGGCTGCGGATACAAAAACAAGCGCGAAAACCGCGCCCGTCAAAAGTTGGAGAAATTTCGCCATCCGTTATTTTTTCTGTGCGGGGGCTGCGGGAGTTGCGGGGGCTTTCGCCGTGTCCGCTTTTGGGGCCACCTTTTCGGCTTCCGCCTTCTTCTTTTCCACGAGCGACGAAATCGAGGGCGTTTGCGACGATTCCGACGCGCTTCCGCCCGTCGTGTAGATATAGCCCAGATAGAGTGCCGCCGAAATTACGAAGTAGAGCACCGTCAGCTTCACGGTAGCTTTTGTGAGGACATTGCCGGTTTCGCCGCCGAACGCGCCTTCAGCTATTCCGCCGCCGAGGGCTGCGCCCATTCCCGCGTTTGCGCTCGGACGCTGCATCAGAATGACGAGCACCAGAAGTACGCAGACCAGTACGAGTACGAAAGTGAAGATACCTATCAATATGGAAGCCATTTATAAATCCTAAGTTTTCTAAGTTAAAAGTCCGATAATGGCGTTTTCGGGACGCATATCAATCTTTTTTTTTTGGTGTCCGATTGCGTTTCCTCCGAAAAATCTGCGGGCGGCGGTTCGCGATTGCCGATGTTTTGTGTCGGATGGATTGCGACGGGTTTTGCGGGCAGTTGCGGGTTGCTTTCGTACATTTCGGATATGTCGAACATCGCGCCCAAAAGCAGGGATTTGCCGTTTTCGTCGGTGAAGGGGTAGCGGATGTCCCGCATATAGCGGGTCTTCCCCGAATTGTCGGTAAATGTTATGCACTGTTCCATTCCCTCGTCGGGGGTCGCCATATTTTCGATGTCTTCGCGGAGGTGTTCGCGGGCGAATTTTTCGGGGAAAATGTCGAAGTCGGTAAGCCCCACGACGTGCGAATTTGCGAATCTCCGCGCGCCTTATTCGCGAATACGTATCTGAAGTCGTCCTGCGGATCTTTTGCGAACACGATTATCGGCAGGGCGTTTAGCAGGATTTTCCACATCCGCGTGTTCTCCCGCAGTTGCTGCAGCGACGCCGCGCTCTTTCGCGCAAAATATTCCGCCTGTTCGCGCGCCTCCTGCAGTTCGGTGTTGTCGTGCGAAAACCAGATTACACATTCGCGCCCGAAAACCGATTTGTCGAGCGGCGAGATGGTCATTGAACGTCTCACCTTTTTATAGTCGTAGTCTAGCACGAACGGCTCTCCCGTATTGAACACCGTGTTGATTGCGGCGGAAATCGCATCGTAGTCGATGTTTTTTATTTCGCGCAGGTGCGAGAAGCGTTTTTCGTTCAGCTCTTTTATTTCGGAGTGGAAAAACAGGATTTTTTTATCGCGCGTGCATATCCCGACCCGCCCCGGCAGACTATTGAATATCGAAAGCGTCCTGTTTTCCGCGCTTCTCGAGCCGAGGAACCACGCCCCGAAAATTCCGATAGAAAGCGCGACAAACAGACAAAGAAACCCCGTCAGTTTTTTGTATTCGTAGAGTTCGTCGGCGATGTCGCACAGGTGCAGTGGGTGCGGGTTTTCGGGCGATACCGACACCCCGAACGGCGCGGTTCCCAAGTCGGTCGAAATCCGAAAGGCAAACGCCGCCGCGGCGAACGCAAAGTACGCCGCAACCGACAACACCACTGTTTTTCTCTCCAACATTTGAAAGGCAATGTCAAACGCGCGAATCCGCCGCCATTCTCCAGAGCGCGCCCCGAGTGTCAAGGCAATTTATTTTGGCGTTTCGGGCGGATTATATGCTTGAAATCGGAATTTATTACCGTCATTGTACGACCTTTCAAACGGCAATTTTTCAACAGGCAACAAGAAATATATGATGAAGATTAAAACGGTTATCAACGCGGTTGTTCTCGCCGCACTCGTAACACTGAACTTCGGCTGCGCGGGCACGTCGTGCTGCGCCGCCAAAAAGGAAATCGGCTTGCAGCTGTATTCGCTCAGGGCGGACGTGAAGAAGGACCTCGCGGGCACAATCAAGAAGGCTGCCGAAATGGGCTACACTTCGATTGAGGCTGCGGGCTACGGCAACGGCAAATTCTACGGAATGGATCCCGTCGAATTCAAGAAGCTCGTCGAAGACGCGGGTATGAAGGCCATTTCCTCGCACCAGAACCGCGTTCTGTCGAAGGAAGAGCTTGCCTCGAAGGACTTCTCGAAAGCCCTCGCGTGGTGGGATCAGGCAATCGACGCGCACCAGAAGGCGGGTATGAAATATATGGTTATGCCCTACCTCAAGAAACCCTCGACCCTGAAGGATATGCAGACATACTGCGAATACTTCAACGAAGTCGGCAAGCGCGCTGCGGCAAAGGGAATCGCATTCGGCTACCACAACCACAAGCACGAGTTCGAAAAAATCGAAAACAAGATTTCGATGATGGAGTATATGCTCCAGAACACGGATCCCCGCTACGTATTCATCGAGCTTGACGTATATTGGGCGGTGCGCGGCGAAATGGGTCCCGTGGATCTCTTCAAGAAATATCCCAACCGCTTCAGACTGCTCCACATCAAGGACGAAAAGGAACTCGGACAGAGCGGTATGGTCGGTTTCGACGCAATCTTCAGAAACCTCAAGATTGCGGGCACGGAACACTTCTTCGTCGAAGTCGAACGCTACAACTACACGCCCTGCGAAAGCGTGAAGATGAGCTACGACTACCTCAACAATTCCGACTTCGTGAAATAGTCGGCTGATTAACTTTTTCATTAGGTCCTTTGGGCGTCCCGTTTGCGGGACGCCTTTTTTTTCGGCGGGTACGTCGAAAAAATTTTTTTCATTGAAATTCCGTTCCGTTTCCGATTGCATCCGCAGGTAGGAAGGGGTTATTTGTCGTGAATTTATTTTCGTTGAAATTCTGCCTAATTGTACTCGGCGTTTCGTTTGCATCTTTGCATCTTGCCGCTTCGGTTCCTTCCGAAGCCGAACTCGACGCAAAAAAAGCCGCGCTTCTAAAATATATACGGGATGTCGCCGCTTCCGACAGATACATACTCGGTGAAAGTTATAACGAAAAGGATTGGGACTTAATGAAAACCCGCTTCGGCAAAGTCCCTGCGCTGATGTGTGTGGAGTATCTGTACAAAGAGGGAATGCGCAAATTAAGGGACGGGGAAAAGCCCGTCGCTTGGAGGTCGGTCAATTCCGTTGCCGAACGCCATTATAAAGGCGGCGGTCTCGTGAGGATAGTTTGCCACTTTCCAAATCCGTATTTCCCGAACTACGGAGGGTTGCGCGTAAAGCTCGAGGATAAGTCGGCGAAACTCGTCGCTTCGGCGGACTCGCCCGAGAAGTCGCGTTGGCTTGCGATGCTTGAAGAAGTCGCCGACGGCGTTCGCGACCTCAACGACAGAGGGGTAATACCGATTTTCGGACCGATGCACGAAATGAACGGCGAATGGTTTTGGTGGGGCGCAAAAATTCCCGTCGATACCCAGCGCAAGTTGTGGAATCAGATAAAGGCGGCTTTGGACGCAAAGGGGTGCAGGGTTGTCTGGCTGAATGCCCTCGCTGCGGGGCGTTCGTTGGAACAATACAGGCTTCCCGACGGCTCGTACGATTTCTTCAACGCCGATATTGTGGGGCTCGACGTGTACAAATACAAACGCGCAAAAAACCTCGGATGTATCAAGGACAAATACGATGCGGTTATTGAAAACGGAAAAATTTTTGCCGTCGCCGAGTTCGGGGTAAAGTTCGGGCTGGACGACAAAAACGGGGCTTACGATGTATCCACGCTTACCGAACAACTCGATATGCACTGTCCCCGTTCTTTTTGCGTGCTTTTTTGGCACGGACCTTGGGGTATCCAGATTTATAAAAATGCGGGAAAGCTTATGAACGACCCCAAGCTTATAAAATTTCCCGAAGCCGTCTTCGACGGCAAGTAGGTATGCGGCGCAAAAAAAATCTCCGCCAAGCGGCGAAGATTTAAGGCTTTTTGCCTTTCGGCGGAAGTCTACATCGACTTGACCGCTTCGTCGCGCGTTGTGTAGATGGGGAATATGCTCGTAAAGCCCGAGATTTCGAAAACCTGCTTTACGTTCTGGCTCAGCCCTGCAAGCGCGATTTCGCCAGAGATTTTCTTGAACTGCTTCGCCGCAGTCAGGAGCACACGCAAGCCCGCGCTGCTGATGTATTCAAGCTCGCGGCATTCTACGAGAACCTTTGTCTGCTTTTCTTCGAGAAGCTTGGTAAATACCTGTTCGAGTTCGGCTGTCGTCGTAACATTGAGTCTGCCGCTGAGCGAAATTACGGCGATGTCGTTTACTTTTTCCTGTGTGATTTCCATAGTTCCGATTCTTTAAGTTTTACAATTGACCGAATATTGCAGGCTTTCCGCTCCGAAATCAACCTTTTTATTCTCGGGTAGGGGCGCGGCGCAATCCGCGCTGTACTATCGAATTTTTCGAATCGCGGGGAAAAATAGCTTGAAAGTTTCGGCGTTCGACCTAATTTATTTCGCGAAAAACGGGCTGCGTTTTATGCGCCGTCCGCCGACTTTTATAAAACATCAAAACTATATAAAGGAAAATTATGGCAAGAACTATCACACTCTTCACGGGGCAATGGGCCGATATGAAGCTTGAAGACCTCGCTCCTCTGGCGGCGAAAATGGGCTATCAGGGCTTGGAAATCGCCCTCACGCAAAACCACTTCGATATGTCGAAAGCCGACGACGAAGCATACCTGAAAAGCCGTTGGGACATCCTTGCGGCGAACGGTCTGAACTGCTTCGCGCTCTCGAACCACCTCGTGGGGCAGTGCGTTTGCGACAACATCGACTCGCGCCACCGCGCAATGATGCCCGATTCCATCTGGGGCGACGGCAATCCCGAGGGCGTGCGCCAGCGCGCGGCAGACGAAATGGTTCGCACCGCAAAAATCTGCAAAAAGTTTATGTCGATGCGTCCCGCCTCTCTCGCGGCATCCCCTATTGCCCCCACGGTTACGGGCTTTACGGGTTCGTCGATTTGGCAGTATCTGTACTCGTTCCCGCCTGCGTCGCAGGAAATGATTGAAGCGGGCTACGCCGACTTCGCAAAACGCTGGAAGCCGATTCTCGACGCGTTCGACGCGGAGGGCGTAAACTTCGCGCTCGAAGTGCACCCCACGGAAATCGCATTCGATATCGCAAGTGCTGAACGCGCATTGAAGGCAATCGGCAACCACCCGCGCTTCGGTTTCAACTACGACCCCTCGCACTTCGGCTATCAGGGCGTGGACTACGTAAAGTTCATCCGCAAGTTCGCCGACCGCATCTTCCACGCCCATATGAAGGACGTTTGGTGGGGGCACGGTACGGGCGAAGCGGGCGTATTCGGCGGACATACCGATTTCTGCGATCCGCGCCGCTACTGGGACTTCCGCTCAATCGGACACGGCGACATCAACTTCGAGGAAATTATCGTCGCCCTCAACGACATCAAGTACAATGGCCCGCTTTCGGTCGAATGGGAAGACGGCAGAATGGACAGAATCCACGGCGCGACGGAAGCCTGCGCGAAGGTTAAGTCGTTCGATTTTCCGACGAGCGACATCGCGTTCGATTCGGCTTTCGACACGTCCAACCAGTAGGGCTTGTCTGCCGACTGCTTTTGTCGAAGGGTGTTAAATCGCCCCGATCGTGGCTATTTGCCTTTTATCGGCGGCGGACACTATACAAAATATGTCCGCACCGCCGAGATGGGGCGGAGTTGTTTTCGGGGCAATTTGCATATTAAAAAACTTTACATACAAAGGCAATCGGCTATAACGCTCTCCCGAAATATTATTCATTTCACCAATCTAAAATAGAAAACAAAAAATGAAGTTCAATAAAATCACGTACACAATGGCATTTTGGCTGCTCCGTTTCTGGCTCGCCGCAAGGGCAATCGGCACGGGGCTTACAAAATTTCAGGGCACAAAGGAAGTCGTAAAAGACGCCGGCGGTTTGAGCGCGGACGATGTCGACATCCTTCAGGAAGTCGCGTCTAACGCGGCGGGCGGTCCGCCCGTCGAAAAGGTTACCGAAACCGTTCAGACGCTCGGCTTCCAGTTCTACCACGGTCTCCCTGAGAAAGGTCCGATGACGGTCGACACATTCAGCGCAAGCCCGCTTATGCCCTCGTTTATGGTTCAGCCCTATGCATTCGTGCTCGGCTTTGCCCTCATCGGCTTGGGTTTGACCCTGTTGCTCGGCATCTGCACGCGCCTGACCCTCTTCTTGATGGGCTTGCTCTACATCTCGCTGACTTGGGGCTTCATCATCCTCGAACCTTCGATGGGACCGAACGCGGCGGCGGGTATCGCATACCTCGGCGTGCATATGGTGCTCATAGTGGCGGCTCTGTTGCTTGCCGACTACAACAAATTCGAACTCGTAAAGTGCAAGTGCGGCTGCGGTATGTCGTGTAATTGCGAGAACAAATAACAAACAATACTATCTATCAAACATACAACTATGAAAGATTTTACTCGTAGAGATTTTCTCAAAACGGCATCGGTTGCGGGCGGCGGTCTCGTCCTCTCGGCGGGAATGCTCAACGCACAGGCGGCGAAGTCGGGCAAGCGGCTCAACATCGCGATGGTTGGCGTAGGCGCGGAAGGTCGCGTACTGCTCCAGAGCCTTCTGAAAATGCCCAACCTCAACTTTGTTGCCATTTGCGACATCTGGGAAAAATACAACCAGAAATACGCGTTGGCTCTCATCAAGAAGACCCTCAAGCAGACCCCAAAGGGCTATATCGACTACAAGGAACTCATCAAGGACCACGCCAAGGACCTCGACGCAGTGTTCATCGCAACTCCCGACTTCTGGCACTCGCCGATGACGGTAGACTTCCTCGAAGCGGGCGTAAACGTATACTGCGAAAAGATGATGTCCGACACTCTCGAAGGCGCGCGCGAGATGGTTCGCGCGGCGCGCAAGAGCGGGAAGCTCCTGCAAATCGGGCACCAGCGCAAGAGCAACCCGCGCTACATCTATGCGCGTGAAAAGCTTCTGCGCGACGCATCCATCTGCGGCAACATTATGGCTTGCAACGGTCAGTGGAACAGAGCCGTTTCGCGCGACATCGAAGCTCCGAAGAATCCCAAATACGCCATTCCGCAGGAAATCCTCGTGAAGTACGGCTACAGGGATATGAACCAGTTCCTCAACTGGCGTTGGTCGAAGGGTCTCGGCGGCGGCGCAATCTCCGACCTCGGCGCGCACCAGATCGACATCTTCGGTTGGATGCTCGGCGCACGCCCCACGCGCGTAATGGCTTCGGGCAACCGCGACTATTACAAGAATGCCGACGGCACTCCAGCGCACGACTGGGACGACAACGTAATGTGCATTTTCGAATTCGACAAGACATTCCAAGGCAAAAAGGCGCAGGCGTTCTATCAGGTTCTGACGACCACAAGCGCGGGTGGCGGATACTTCGAATCGTTTATGGGCGACCAAGGCACGCTCAAGATGTCGGAAAATCCCGCGCTTACAAAGCTCTTCCGCGAAAACAACGCTCCCGACTGGAAGCCGCTTATCGACAAAGGCGTAATCGGCGCGGGCGAAGCTCCCGCAGCTTCGGCCAAGATTGCCGACGCTCGCGAATCGAAGGCTCTCGTCGGCTACAGCTTCCCCGAAAAAGTCCCCGGATTCAGCTCGGAAAAGCCCATCCATATGTACCACCTCGAAAACTTCGTAGGCGCGGTGCGCGGCGAAAACAAGCTCTCCTGCGACTCCGAACACGCGTTCGAAGCGGAAGCGGCGGTATTCAAGGCGCGCGAAGCCGTTACTGAAGGTCCGCTGACATTCAGCGATTCCGACTTTGTTGTATCGTAATCCATCTTTAAAACACATCTAAAAGGAAAAAATATGAAGAAGACAATCATTGCATTTGTCGCATTGGCGGCGGCGCTTTGCTCGTACGCAAAGCCCCTTAAGCTCGACGTTCCGCGTTCGCAGCTCACGGGTACACCCGTTCCGATTAAAATCGACAACCTCGAAGCAAAAACACCCAATCCCGAACCCGACGTTCCCGAAGACGTAAAGAATATCGCCAAGGGCAAGAAGGTAACTTCGTCCGACGACTTTCCGCTTATCGGCGAGCTCGAACTCGTAACCGACGGCGACAAGGAAGCGGCTGAAGGCTCGTATGTCGAAATCCAGAACGGCTTCCAGTGGGTTCAAATCGACCTCGAAAAGACCTCCGAAATTTTCGCGGTTGCGGTTTGGCACTACCACAGTCAGGAACGCGCCTACAAGGACGTAGTTGTTCAGGTTTCTGACGACCCCACTTTCAAGAGCGGCGTCAAGACAATCTTCAACAACGACCACGACAACTCGGCGAAACTCGGCAAAGGCCAGAACAAGGCCTATGTCGAAACAAACCTCGGCAAGCTGATGGTTGTAAATCCGCCCGTCAAGGGCAGATATATCCGCCTCTACTCGAACGGCAACACTTCGAACGATATGAACCACTATATCGAAGTCGAAGTTTTCGGCAGATAATATAACTGCATTTCAAGGAAGCCCCGAGCAATCGGGGCTTTTTTGTTTTCGGGCGGCGCGGGCAATTTAATCGTTTACCAAATTCGGTTCAATCGGTGTTTGACATAGCCGCGCATTTTTCGTAGAAAGTGTCCGACAACATCTTTACGGAGAATATATAATTATGAAGAAGCTACTGTCGTTTGTGTGCGGACTGCTCTGCTGCGCCGTACTGTCTGCAAAAAATCCGCCGCGCGAGGCGCAGGCATATGTTTTCGTAAGCGCGGGCGTGGGCGAAAAACTCGAGTGTGTCGGCTCGCCCAACGGCAAAGCCGAAGCGGGCGAGGTAAACCGCGGCGGCACGATGTGCCCGATTGTCCGTTTCCACTACCAAAACAAAACGGACGGATGGGAAACTGCGTCCTTCAAGTTCAAGGCGCATTTCTCCGGCGAAGTTTCGCTAGGCCTGTCGGGTTTGCACTCTTTCAAAAACGGCAAACGCCGGATTCTTGCAGTCTGCTACGACGACGTAAAAATCGACGGCAAACACGTGAAGAACGGAGGCTTTGAAAACGGGGATTTTTCGTATAACTGGCGCATAAACCGCGTCTATCCGACGCGCCTTATGGACGAAATCCTTCCCGACGGCAAACACAACAAATACCTGCGCGCGTGGGCGTTGACATACGCAACGCAAAACATCGCGGTCGAAAAGGGCAAGACCTACGAAGTTTCGTTCCGCGTCAAGCCGATAGGGTTTGTCGATGTCGATACGGGCACGCAGACGCTCGACATCTCCAAATACGCAAACTTCAAGCTCGGCGACTTCTCGAATTGGAAGATGGATGAAAACCTCGCCTCTCTCGATCCGAAGCAAAAGTACTTCGGCGGAATGCGCTTCAGACTTATCGACCCTGCGGCAAACGGCGGCATGGGCGGCGTGCTTTTCAACTCGCAGCGGCAGCGCGAAACCTGCGCAAAAATTTCAATTCCCGTAAACTACACGGGCGCGTATCTGTACCTTCTCCATACCGCAATCTACGCGCAAAACGCGCCGCAGGACATTGCGAAAATCACGTTCAACACTTCGGACGGCTCGCAGCGCACATACATTATGAAACGCCGCAGGGATACGTGGATTTTCAACGACAGCCGCGACATCAACGACAACGTGCGCACCGTTTATACCGTCTCTCCGAAAACAAAAAGGGGCAAAGTGTTCCTATCGCGCTTCGAGCTTCCCGCCGATGCCGCGCTGAAATCGGTTGAAATAGAATCGCTCAATTCCGACGCGCTCATTCTGCTGGGCGCGACGTTTAGCGACGAGAAAATCGACACGATAAACATCAAGCCGTTCAACCCCGACGAATGGGTTGCCGTGGATATGCCCGAAGATATGAATATGAAAAGGGGTTCCGCACTCGACCAGTCGGCGTTCTTCGACAGCGCGCCCGCCGGCGCGTACGGACGCGTGATTGTAAGCGACCGCGGCACGCTCGCCTTCGAAAAAACTCCGCAAAAAGACGCGCGCTTCAAGGGCTTTTCCGAATACTCGCTTTCGTATTTCGCAAAACTTCCCGCCGACAAACGCGCGGAGGAAATCAAGCGCTACGCGGAATCATTCAAAGTGTACGGCTACAACTTCGCAAGAATATCGTTCGAAATCCTCCGCGACAACATGACCGACTTGGAACGCCAGACGCTCTACGACGCGGCGGACAGGCTCGTGGCGGAGCTCAAGAAGAACGGCGTGTACATCCACGTGACGCTCGTGTGGTACAGGATGGGGCTTAAAAACTACAACTTCTACATCCGCGACGACGTAAAGCTCCGCGCCGTCTTCGGCGACGACAATGTGCGCAGCCACTGGAAAAAAACGACCGAGTTCGTGCTCAACCACGTCAACCCCTACACCGGCTTGGCTTGGAAGGACGACCCCGTAATCGTCTGCGTCGAATATTACAACGAGCTTGCAATCTGCTTCAGCCGAATGGACGAAACAAGCAAGTTCGACCCCAACGATACCATACTGCCCGGGACGAAAAAACTCGTTATGTCGAAATGGCACAAGTGGCTCGAAAAGCGTTATGGTGAAATATCAAAACTCAACGCCGCGTGGGATAAAATATTTTACACAAAAGGCAAATTCAACTACAAGACCTTCGACGAAGTTCCCTGCATAGTAAAAGGCAACGACGACTGGACTCGCTGCTGCTGGGACCACCTCGCCGACTTCGTTGACTTCGCCGAAAAAGTCGTGGACTCCACTGGCTACAAGGGACTGAAAGTGCAGAACAACCTCGGACCTATTGTCTACGGCACGGCGATACGTTCGAAGACGACCGACTATGTAATCGCGAACACATACTATTCGCATCCGTCGAGCTTCAACATCAACAACGCGAAATGTCCGCAGGGCGACGCTATAAACGAACGCGCGGGATTCTGGCGCGGGGTCGCCTCGATGAAAATCAACAACCGCCCGATGTTCGTAACCGAGTACAACCACTGCTACTGGAGCAAATCGCGCTACCAAATGCCCGCGATGTTCGCGCCGTACTCGGCGTTCCAGAATTTCTCGGGGCTTACAATCCATTCCGACGCAATTCCGCACAGAAAGCCCAGAAGGACGGTCGGGCCATTCTCGGTATATCCGTCGCCCGTGGCGCAGGTTTCGGAACTGTTTTGCTCGGCGATGTTCATTCGCGGCGACGTAGAACCCGCCCGCCACAGAATAGATATGAAAGTTTCGGACGACTTCCTCCAAAACAACTCCCGCTCGGTGCGCGGCTTCAATTCGCTGCAGACGCAAATATTGCTGCTCACGGGCTACGCAAACGCCTTCGAGGGCAAAGTTCCCGAGGTTCTGAAAAACGTCAAGGTGAAGCCCGCCGATATGGAAACAAGCCCTGTCGGCAGCTCTGAAATCGTCGCCGAGGCGTGGTTCCACAGTGTTAAGGAAAGCGGAAAGTCCGACTTCGACCTGTCGAAGTTCGTCGCCGAAATGCGCAGGAAAGGCATTCTTCCGCCCGAGAATAAAACCGATGTCGCAAGGGGAGTCTTCCAGTCCGATACGGGGCAGATTACGCTCGACGCGAAAAAGATTTTCCTGAAAGTGGTCACGCCGCGCTCCGAGATAATCGCAATGCGCACTCCCGAAACTACGCGTTTGGGCGCGCTGAAAATCGTTTCGGGCAACGTGCCGTGCACGGTCGGAATCTGCTCGATGGACGGCAAAAAGATTTCCGAAAGTTCGCGCCTGATTTTCGCATTCGCAACGCTCGAAGGCAATACTGATATGAAGCTTTCGACCGACGACGTTGTTTCCGTCGGCGGAGGAAAGCCTCCGATAGTTGTGCAGCGCGGCAAAATCGAGGCCGAGTTGCGCCTGGCGTACGGCGGCAAATACGAGGTGCGCCCCGTCGCGCTCAACGGCGAGCGCAGGGAAAAGATTCCGTTCGAGTTCGCCGACGGCGTGATGAAGCTGAAAATCGACAATTCGAAACTCGAAAACGGTGCAACGCCGATGTTTGAAATTGTGAAAATAGACTAAATTTTAACCGCAATTATCGGCAATTCATATGCGGCGCGTGGGAACTCTTCGCGCCGCATTTTGTTGACACATAGGCGGGGCTGCCGTTGAATTTTGCGGTTATGAAAAAACTTTTTGCGTTCGCATTTTTTGCGTCGGCGGTTTGCGCATCGTCCGCACAGGTCGTGGCTGGGTCGAGTTTCTTCGACCAGATAGTTTCCGACTGGCATATGGGCATAACCGCCGACGTTATGGAATCGGTTGCCGTTCCGAGCGGCGTGTACGGCGGCGACGGCGGCACGCTGGGCGTATACAAAACCGCGGCGGTCGTCAAGGCGCAGGGCTCGCGCAACCGCCACACATTCGACATCTCCGCCGGGTGGGAACGTTCTCGCTTCGATTTCTCGCGCACGTCGCCGTTTTCTGATACAAACGACTTTTCCGCAAATGCATTTTACTCGTACGCCATAGACCGAAAGTGGAGCATCTTCGGCGCGGCGCGCGGCGGTTTTGCGGCGGAGGAGGGCGCGGATTTATCCGACGGCGGCAGACTTATCGCGGGCGGCGGAGTTGGCTATGTCGTCGACGAAAATCTGGCGTTCGGCATAGGTATGATGGCGGTTTCGAGAATGGACAACACTTGGCTTCCGCTTCCGCTCGGCTACCTGCGCTGGAAAATCGACGAAAAGCTCAGCCTGCGCACGCTAAACGGAATCGCGCTCGTCTACGACGTTTTCGGCGACTCGTCGTTGTTGCTGAACGTTTCGGGAGAATACGACAACTCGTATTTCCGGCTGAAAAAAGACGGTGGGACAAAACGTTCCGTGGGCGACAATTTCGTCAATATCGCGGTCGGCGCGACATACAATATAGGCAAATACCTTTATGTCTCGGGCTCGGTGGGCGCAAACGTCTACCGCAAACTCTGTTTCCGTCGGGGCGGAAACTCAAGCGACGAATACAGTTGCGACCCCGCCCCCGTATTTTTCGTGCACTTGGGCTGCAAACTTTAATGCCCGTTTTCGTCGGGGCGGCGGTTGTTTCGCGCCCCCGCTTTTTTTTGTTGGAAATATTCCTTTAAAGGTGTTTAATTGCGGGTTTATACAGATTTAATAATAGAGAAAATATGTCTACATTCAAATTCGTAGTTTTGCCCGGCGACGGTATCGGGCCCGAGGTAATGAAGGCGGCACTCGAAGTCCTCGAAGTGGCGTGCAAAAAACACGGTCATAGCCTTGACTACAAGGTTTGCGCAGTCGGCGGCGCGGGCATTGACGAATTCGGAAAGGCTCTTCCCGATTCCACCGTCGAAACCTGCAAGGCTTCCGACGCAATCCTCTTCGGTTCGGTCGGCGGACCCAAGTGGGAACACCTTCCCCCTGCGGAACAGCCCGAACGCGCGGCTCTTCTGCCACTGCGCAAAATCTTCAAGCTCTTTGCAAACATCCGTCCCGGACTGCTCTATCCGCAGCTTACCGACGCATCGCCGCTTAAGTCGGAACGCATTCCCGACGGTATCGACATCGTGTGCATCCGCGAACTTACGGGCGGCATCTACTTCGGCGAAAAGAAGACTTGGACAGAGCCCGACGGTCAGCTTGCCGCGTGCGATACGATGATGTACCGCGTAAGCGAAATCGAGCGCATTGCAGAGGTCGCGGGCAACACCGCAATGGCGCGCGGGAAAAAGGTCTGCTCGATTGACAAGGCGAACGTTCTCGAAACGTCCGTACTCTGGCGCAAGACGGTAACGGAATATTTCAAGAAGCATTTCCCCGAAGTCGAGCTGAAATACATGTACGTAGATAACGCCGCGATGCAGCTTGCGCGCGACCCCAACCAGTTCGACGTGTTCTTCACCGAAAATATGTTCGGCGACATTCTCTCCGACGAAATGGCGGTCATTTGCGGTTCGCTCGGCATGCTTTGCAGCGCGTCGCTCGGCGACATAAAAAATTCGCTCGGTCTGAAGTTCGGCTTGTATGAACCCGCGGGCGGCACGGCTCCCGACATTGCGGGCAAGGGCATTGCAAATCCGTGTGCGCAGATTTTGTCGGCGGCGTTGATGATGCGCTACTCGTTCGGTCAGGACGAAATTGCGGCGGAAATCGAAAGGGCTGTTCGCGACGCGGTATGCTCGGGCGTCCGCACGGGCGACATTGCGTTCGGAATCGAACCGGTTTCGACCGACCAAATGAAACAGGCGGTCATTGACAGACTCTAATATTTTTTGATTTTATGGAATCCGCAGAAATTAGAAAAAGTTTTCTGGAATTTTTCAAGTCGAAGGGGCACACGATAGTTCCGTCGGCGTCGCTGATGCCGACATCGCCCAATCTGCTCTTCACAAACGCGGGGATGAACCAGTTCGTTCCCTACTTTTTGGGCGAGGAAAAAAATCCGTTTCTGCGCGCCGCCGACACGCAAAAATGCATACGCGCGGGCGGCAAACACAACGACCTTGAAGACGTCGGGTTCGACACGTACCACCATACGTTTTTCGAAATGCTCGGCAATTGGTCGTTTGGCGACTACTTCAAAAAAGAGGCGATAAACTGGGCGTGGGAACTTCTGGTAGATGTCTGGAAGTTCCCCAAGGAACGCCTTTACGCAACCGTATACGAGCCCGCCGAGGGCGAGCCCGCCGAGTTCGACTCGGAGGCGTACGGCTACTGGGTCGACGTGTTCAAAAAATACGGGCTTGACCCCGATGTGCACATCAAAAAGTGCGGAAAAAAGGACAACTTCTGGATGATGGGCGAAACGGGACCGTGCGGGCCGTGCTCCGAAATCCATATGGACCTGACGCCCAACGGCGACACGCAGGGCGCGCTCGTCAACGCGGGTTCGCCGCTTTGCATCGAAATCTGGAACTTGGTGTTTATGCAGTTCAACGCGCGTCCCGACGGAACGTTCGAGCCACTCAAGCACAAGAACATCGACACGGGGATGGGCTTCGAGCGCGTGGCGGGCATTCTCGCAACTACGAAGAACTTTACCGATTTCTCGAAACTCGCATCCAACTACAACAGCGATCTGTTTACCGACATCTTCAAATACATTTCGCATATGTCGGACAAGACGTACACGGGCACGCTGCCGCGCGACCCGCGCGACATGTCGGCGCAGGAGCTTACGGACTGCGTTTTCCGCGTACTTGCCGACCATATCAGAACCCTTACGTTCTCGATTGCCGACGGTATCATACCCGGAAACGAGGGGCGCAATTACGTTCTGCGCCGCATTCTGCGCCGCGCAGTTATGTACGGAAAGCGTCTGGGTTTGGAGCGCGGCTTCTTCACGCGTCTGACCGAACCCGTCATCGAAAAGATGTCGCCGTATTTTCCCGAGCTCAAGGAGCAGCGCAAGATGATTGTAAAGACAATCGAAGCCGAGGAAACGAGCTTTGCGCGCACGCTCGACCGCGGGCTTGAGCTTCTCGACAGAATCACCACAACCGATGGTGAAATCAGCGGCGAACAGGCGTTCATCCTGTACGACACATTCGGCTTCCCCATCGACCTCACCGAGCTTATCGCCCGCGAGCGCAATATGCCCGTCGATACCGAGGGCTTCGAGCGCGAAATGGAGAAGCAGCGCAAGCGTGCAAGGGAGGCGCAGACCCGCAAGGTCATCAGCGTATCCGATCTTTCCGAAGCCGAACACGCAACGCAGTTCATCGGCTACAGCTCCGACAACCTCTTGAATTTCACGACTACAATCAGCGCGATTTTGGAGGACGAAGACGCCGACTACATCATTCTGCCGCAGACTCCGTTCTACGCGGAGAAGGGCGGTCAGGTAGGCGACACGGGCTTTATCGAAATCGACGGCGTTGCGCACGAAGTCACCGACACGAAGTCGGACAAGGCGGACCACATTTTGCACAAAGTGCGCAAGGGCGTTTTCAAGCAGAATATGATAGGGCGCGAAGTTGTCCTATCGGTCGATATGCTGCGCCGCAGGGCGATTCAACGCCACCACACGGCGACGCACATTCTGCACTGGGCGATGCGCCAAGTTTTGGGCACGCACATCAGACAGGCGGGTTCGTACGTCGATGCCGAACGCCTGCGTTTCGACTTCACCCACTACGAAGCCCCAACGCCCGAGCAGCTCGTGGAAATCGAACGCCTTGCGAACACGAAAATTTTGATGAACGAGCCCGTCTCTTGGCGCGTTCTTCCGCGCAACGAAGTTCCGCCCGAATGCATGGCGTTGTTCTCCGAAAAGTACGGCGCGGTCGTCCGAATGGTAGAAGTTGGCAGCTTCAGCAAGGAACTTTGCGGCGGCACGCACGTTTCGGCGATGGGCGAAATCGGCTTCATAAAAATTCTCGGCGAGGGCGCAATCTCGTCGGGCACTCGCAGAATAGAGGCCGTGGCGGGCGTTGCGGCTTTGGAGCGCGTCGAAAAAATGCAGTCTATGCTCGGCGAAATTTCGCGCTCGCTTTCGTGCAAGGCGGACGAATCAGCACTGCGACTCAAGAAGCTTGTCGACGCAAAGAACGAGCTTGAAAGGGAGCTGAAGAATTTCCGCAGGGAAAGCGCGGGCAAGGTTGCAAAGAGTTTGGCGACCGACGCAATTTTGCGCGACGGAAAGATTCCGTTTATGGTTCGCGTTGTCGAGGCGGAAAACCCCGCGGCGATGCGCGTGCTGGCGGTGGACGCAATCAAGGAACGCGCCGACGGGGCGGTAGTCCTTGGCGCGGCGTTCGGCGAAAAGGCCACGGTGCTCGCCCTCTGCTCGCCCGACGCAATCGCCGCCGGATACAAGGCGGGCGAAATCGTCCGCGAGCTTGCGGGCAAACTCGGCGGTAAGGGCGGCGGCAAGCCCGACTTCGCGCAGGGCGGCGGTTCTTCCGCCGAACTCGCAAAGGTCTTCGCCGACTATGCTGCCGCAATAAAATAGGAAGCAGATGTATTTAAAGCAGGTAATAATCAACGGATTCAAGAGCTTCGCCGACAAAACGACGATGCCTCTTACCCCAGGAATCACTTGCATTGTCGGACCGAACGGCTGCGGCAAGAGCAACATTGTCGATTCCATCCGTTGGGTGCTCGGCGAGCAGAGCGCAAAGGCGTTGCGCGGCGGAAAGATGCAGGACGTTATCTTTCAGGGCACGGAAACGCGCAAGCCGCTGCCGCTTTGCGAAGTCAGCCTGCTTTTTTCCGACTGCGAAGGGCAGCTCGGCACGAACTTCAACGAGGTCGAAATTACCCGAAGGGTCGTGCGCGACGGCGGTAGCGACTATTACATAAACGGCAAGCCCGCCCGACTCAAGGACATCCAGAACCTTTTTATGGATACCGGCGTCGGGCGTGTGTCGTACTCGTTTATGGTGCAGGGGCAGATAGACCAGATTCTTTCGTCCAACCCCGGCGAACGCCGCTCGATTTTCGAAGAGGCGGCGGGTATCACAAAATACAAAACGCAGCGGCGCGAGGCGTTGAACAAACTTGCGCTCGTAGAGCAGAACCTCGCGCGCGCGACCGACAGAATCGAGGAAATAGGCAGACAGATTGGCACGCTCAAGCGGCAGGCGTCGAAGGCGTTGCGCTACAAGCGGCTCAGTTTTAGGCTCAAGCACCTCGACCTTGCTCTCAACGCAAAAAATTATTCCGACCGCAACGCGAATTTAAAAGCCGACCAAGAGGCTCTCGATAAGCTTTCGACCGAAATTTTGGAGCTTACCCGCAATCTTTCAATTGCCGAGGAAAAGCTTTCGCAAATGCGCGGCGAACGCGGAAATTGCGCCGCGCAGCTCGAACAAATGCGTCAGGCTGCCGCCGAAATCCGCTCGCAAAAAGAACAGGCTGAGCGCAACTGTGAATTTGCGGGCGTGCGCAAGCGCGACCTTGCCGAGCGTCTCGAGCAGCTTTCGACGGAACTTTCGTCGCTCAACGAGCAGCTTGCCGCGCTCGAGGGCAGGGCGAAGGGCGATGCCGAAGTAAAGCAGATGCAGCTCGACCTCGTTTCCGCCGACGACGAAGTATTCCGCCGCCAGAGCGCGGAGCTTGCGGAAATCGAAAACGAATTGCGCGAAGCCGAAACACAGCTTTCGCGCGCAAAGCAGGACGCCCTGATGAACGAGAGTTCCATAACGCGCCTGCGCTCGAATTGCACGACGCTCGAGGTCGATTTGAAGTCGTACCAAGTGCGCCACGCCGCCGTTTCGGACTCTATTTTCCAGTTGAAGGAGGAGGTTGTCGCGCTCGAAAACCGCAAAGCCGAGCTTGGCGCAGCTCTCGAAAGCGCGAACGAACGCCTCGGCAACGCCGAAGCCGACACCACCGAAGCCCAGTCGCGTTCCGAGGAACTGCGTATGCAATACCGCAACAAGCAGGCGGAAATCCAGCAGATGGACAGGCAGCTTGCCAGCAAAAGCGCGAGGCTCGGTCTTCTCAACGATTTCCAGTCGCGGATGGAGGGCTTTTCGGACGGCGTAAAGGCGATTGTGAAGGGGCGGCTTTCCGAATGCATCGACCCGTCGAACGTGCGCATTGTTAGCCAGAATGTGGAGGTCGCAGACGGTTGGACTTCCGCGTTCGAAACGATGCTCGGAACGGCTCTCGACGCGGTCGTGCTCGACGATTCGTCGAAGCTTTCGCAGACCCTTTCGCTTTTGCGCGAGCGCAATCTGGGCAACGCATGCATACAGATTTCGGAGTCGAATTTTGAAGACTCCGCTACGCCGCTTCCAGCGGGAATTTTCAGGGCTTCCGACATCGTAAAAACCGAGCGCGAAGACCTCAAGCCCTACACCGCGAACCTGCTTTCCGGCTGCTATTTCTGCGAAGATATCGCGGCGTTTGCCGCATTCGCTGCGGGCGACGGAAATTTCAGATTCGTTTTGGCGGTCGCGCGCGACGGCAGTATGCTCGACCCGCGCGGAATAGTCTATGCCGCAAGCGGCGAAAAGCGCGACACCGAAAGCAGCTTCATCCTGCGCAATCAGGAAATCAAACGCCTCAAAGAGGAAATCGAAGCCGACAATTCCGCGCTTACCGCGCTCACCGAAAGCGCGATGGAAATCAACGCCGCCCTCGATTCGGCGGAGCGCGGAATAGAAAATTGCAAAAATATCGCCGCCGAAATCAAGCGCGAAATAGCCTCCATAAACGGGCAGACTGCGGGCGTTGCAGCTTCGCTTTCCGAAAAGTCGGCGGAGCTTGAAAAGAAGACCGCGCTCGTTGCCGATATGGAAAATTCGCGTTTTGAGGCGCAGGACAAGCTCAATGCCGCGACCGAGGCTTTGGCGAAAGCCGAGCAGTCAATATCGCAGGCGCGCGAAGTCGCCGAGCAAAAGGAGCGCGAAATTGCCGAGTTGCGCGAAAGCAAAGACCAGAAATACGCCGTCGTTTCCGAAACACGTCTCGAGCTTGCCTCGAAGCGTTCGCGTTTGGAAAGTCTCGAGCGCGGTCTTGGCGCGTTGCGCGAACAGCAGAACGAAACGCGCGCCCTTATCGAACGCCGTTCGGCGGAATCGCGCTCGATTTCCGAGCAGATGGCGAAGTTCGACGACGAAACGCTTTCCGAGCAACGCCGCGCGCAGGCACTCGCCGAAACGCTCGCCGCGTCGGTGGGCGAAATCGAGGCGCAGCGCGTGAAATTCACCGAGTGCGAGCGGAATATTTCCGAATTCGAAGCCTCCCTTACAGGCGAGCGCGAAACACTTATGCGCAGCAACGCCCAGAAAAACGAGTACGACGTTCGCATTACAAAGTTGCGCTCCAAGCTCGACTACATTGCCGAGCGCATTCTCAACGAGTACGAAACGGATGTTGCATCGGTCGATTGGAAGGCTGAGCTTTGGAAGTCGGACGAAGAATTCGAGCTCAAGGTGAAGCTCGACGAGCTTGAGGACGGCGAGGTTGCCCCCAAGCAGAAGCGCGAGCGCGGCGAACCCACCGAGGCGGATTTCGCCGAAATGGATAATACCGACTTCTCTCTAATCGACGACGAAGTGCGCGATTTGCGCGAGCGCATAAACTCGATGGGCGCGGTAAATCTTGTTGCAATCGAGGAATACGCCGAGTTGAAGGAGCGTTACGACTTCCTCAAAAAGCAGACCGACGACCTTTGGACATCGAAAAATTCGCTTGTCGCCGACATCGACGAAATCAACGCCACGAGCCAGAAGTTGTTCTCCGACACTTTCGAGCAGATAAAGAAAAATTTCCAGTTCACTTTCCAGAAAATCTTCGGCGGCGGCACTGCCGATTTGAAGCTTGTCGAGACCGAAGACGTTCTCGACAGCGGCATAGAGATTGTCGCGCGTCCCCCCGGAACGGTGCTCAAGAGTCTTTCGCTACTTTCGGGCGGGCAGCGCACGATGACTGCCGTTTCGCTTTTGTTTGCCATTTATATGGTAAAGCCCAGTCCTTTCTGCGTGCTCGACGAGCTCGACGCGCCGCTTGACGATGCAAATATCGGGAGGTACACCGACCTGCTCAAGGAGTTTACCCGCTATTCGCAATTCCTCGTGATTTCGCACAACAAGCGCACGATGTCGGCGGCGCAGACAATCTTCGGCGTAACAATGCAGGAGCGCGGCGTAACCCGTTTAATCTCGATGCGACTGAAAGAAGCCGAAGCCACAATAGAAGTAGCCCGTTAACACTTAAAGGCAGGCTGCTGCTTGTACGGCTACGGCAAAGAAGAAGCCCTGCCCGAACTTCGTTCGGGAGTTGTGATACTTCGGCGCGGCTATAGCCGCGCCCTTTGTGTTTCTTCCGTATTGGGCGTTTCTTAAACGCCCAATCGCTTGGTTATGTTCTCTTCCGTACCGTCAAGGTTGTAGCCTTGAGCTTCAATACAAAAGCAATCGCAATCGCCCCAAAAAATGGCGGCGTATTCCGCCGATTTCGGAACTACGTTTAGGAAGCCTTCCG
>CASFDK010000022.1 GCA_949293415.1 uncultured Verrucomicrobiota bacterium | reverse complement strand
CCGCAACCGAAAAGTCTTGACCAACTCTTACCGTCCTGAGTATCTTATAACCCTTGATTAACACATTGGGCATTGTAGAACATTTTTTATTCTCTTTGCCCTCTTTTTTTCCCACCATTCCACAACCTTTGACGTAGAGCGATCTTTTCCCGACATTATTGCCCTGCAACCGCAGTAAAAGGGTCAACACCAAAGAGAGTGGATTTTATTGAAAGACTCCGCATAGAACCAAGACCCTCAATCTGTAATTTTGGAAGTTTCGATATATAACACGCAGATATTCCTCCAATCAGGTTCGAGATAATCCAGTATCCGCATCAAGCCCCGCTTTTTTTGCTCCTTTTATACTCATAACACTATCTTTGGCGATGAGCGCAAAAGTCTCTTCGGGAAAATCGGGCGCAAGCCGATAACCGTATGCGGCGGCTCTTTCGGAATCGATCCGTCGAAAGTATGACGCGCCGGCGGGAAGTCGGAGAATAAACGCCAGTCTATTTTGTCATCGAGCTAGGTGCGCTTTCCTCGGAAACGCCCCTTGTCGTATTCGGCTTGTCCGACATTTCCATTACGATTTCTCCGCCGTTCCTGAGCTGCGCGAATGTAAAGTAATTCCTGTCGTAATCTTTGCCGTCAATCTTCAGCGATTTGATGTATACGTTTTCGGGGGAGTTGTTCTCCGCTTTAATCGAAAGCTTTTTGCCGTCGGGCATCGTAATCTCGACCTTTTTGAACAGGGGCGAACCTATCGCGAATTCGCCGTCCACGGGGCATACGGGGTAAAAGCCCAACGCCGAAAACACGTACCAAGCCGAAGTCTGCCCGTTGTCTTCGTCGCCACAATAGGCGGCAATTTCGGGCTTGTACAGCTTTTGCATTATCCGTCTTGTCCAATACTGAGTCTTCCATGGCTGCCCGAGCCAGTCGTATATATACGCACCGTGCTGTATGGGCTGGTTGCCGTGCGCATATTGACCGAAATTGACAATCTGCATTTCCCTGATTTCGTGTATCACGGTCTTGTAGACTCCCACATCGAAAACGGGAGCCATCGCGAACATATCGTCGAGCCGCTTTGCGGCCTTTTCCCTGCCGCCCATAAGCTTCGCCAGACCGTTTATGTCGTGAAAAACGCTCCACGTGTATTGAATCGAATTGCCTTCGGTAAAGTCGCCGCCCCACTCCACGGGATTGAAATTCCTTTTAAATTCGCCCTTCGAATCGCGCCCCACCATAAGCGAATGTTTTTCGTCGAACAAATTGCGGTAGTTTTGGGCGCGCTTTGCAAACTTTTCCACAACGGCATCGTCCTTGCCCAAAGCCTTGGCGAACTTCATAATGCAATAGTCGGCGTATGCGTATTCGAGCGTACGCGCCGCGCTCTCCTTTAGGTTGATGTCGTTCGGCACATAGCCCAAAGTATTGTATTGCCTTGCGCCAGCCCTTCCCAGCGAATTGTTTTTTTCGCAGAAAGATTCGGCACCCTTGTTCATCGCCCGCCACAAAATTTCGCCGTCCGCCGCGCTTTTCGACACGAACAAATACGCGCCCGCCGCAACCGACGACGAGTTTGAGCCTATCATACAATTCACATACCCCGGAGACGCCCATTCGGGGAACCATCCGCCCTCTTTGAACGTGTTTTGCATACCCTCCAAAACCGTTTCGCTCCGCTCGGGGAAAAGCAAATTGAACAGGGGATGGACTGCTCTGAAAGTGTCCCAATAACCGTTGTCGGTCGTCATCGCCCCGCGCTCTATTTTTCCGTTAAACGGGCTGTAGTGTATTTTGTTGCCGTCCCCGTCCATCTCGTGGAAATCGCGGGGGAACAACAATGTTCTGAAGAAGGCCGTGTAGAACATTTTTACGTTCGGATAGTCGTCTATGTTGTCGTCGCATATCCGTATTTTTGAAAGGTGCCCGTTCCATTGCGCCCTACCCTTAGCCCTGCATTCGTCGAAGGAATTTTTTGCGACTTCCCTCTCGAAATTAAGCTCCGCCTGTTGCAGGCTTATGAACGAAGTTGCAATCCGAATGCCGACACTTTCGCCCTTTTTTGTCTTGAAGGTCAAAATTACGCCCTTTTGCGCAGAGGAATCTTTTGTTTGCGTTTCGCCTTCGCATATGTTTTCGCCGTCGAATACTGCATAGGAGCTTAAAGGTCTGTCGAATTTAAGCACGAAATATTTTGCAAGATCGCCCGCGACATAACCGCGGCGCGAATTTATCCAGACGCTTTTGCCCACCACCATATTCCTTTCGGGAATTATTTTCGCGAATGATTTCCCGGAAAGAACGTCTATGACAAAGTTGGCTTTGTCCGAATCGGGATAGGAAACGCGCATATGCGCACCCCTTGAGGTTGGGGCAAGCTCCAATGTAGTGTCATAGTCCGCCAAATACACGCTGTAGTAGTCGGGACTTATAGTTTCCGCCTTGTGCGAAATCCAACTTTGCCTGTCTTTTTCCAACCCCTTTTTTTCGCCTACGGTCGGCATAAAGCACAGTACGCCGTAGTCGCCTATCCACGGGGTTGCCTGGTGCGTCAGCCTGATTGCGTTGAACTTCGTATCGGAATATGCGTACCACCAGAGCTTCGAATGTTCCCTTGATTGCGGTGACCAGAAATTCATACCGAAAGGAACAGCCACGCAGGGATACAAATTGCCCGTCGACAATTCTGCCGTCGAATCGCTGCCCGCCTCGGGCATAACGTATTTTACAAAGTCTTTTTTTCCTCCTTCCCGCGCCGAAAGCAACACGCCACAGACAAGGTACATCACAAATACATATATCTTTCTTGCCATAGCCAATGAGTAAGTTAGCAAAAAACCATTTTCAAGTAAATTTACCCGAAAGAACGGAAGCACGCCTCGGAAAAAACAGGCGCACTCACGATGCGACATTGCAATCGGCAAATTTTTCGCCGTACAGATATTTACCCCCCCACGCGTTTCCGCCTTTCCAAAGAAACGGCAAGAAGACAGGTTGTCCGAATGTTCGGCGCGAAATAATTCGGTATCGGATTTTATTCCAACCCCATCGCCTTTGCCACGCCCCTACCGTAGGCGGGGTCGGCTTTCGCTTCGTCTGAAAACAATATCCCCGTATGCCTATCGATAGAATACCCGTGCGGCTTTAACTTTTTCGAAAAAACAGCGAACCTTTGCGCGGCGGATAGGCTCAAAAAAAAACGGACGCTTTAGCGTCCGCAAAAATTCATTCAAATCACGGAGAGGATGAGATTCGAACTCACGGTAGGGGTTTAAATCCCTACACCGGTTTAGCAAACCAGCGCGATCGGCCACTCCGCCACCTCTCCTGATTTGAAAGACGTGATGACATATATTTTCCTCCGTTTGGGCAAGAAAAAAATTCGGCAAAAGCCTTTATTTCCCCATTTTATCCGCCTACTGCGTAAAAAAACAACATTCTGCTTGCGAAAGCATCGCGATAACCGCACTATTACCCGCGCTCAACCCGTTTAATGAAACCGTTTTTCAAGTTGTCGGCAATACTGCCCATAATATCCCTCTGGATTTGGGGGCTTGTCGTAGAACCGTACATTTTTCTCGACTACGACTCCGCCGAAATCGAATCGCCGAATTGGAGCAAAAACTTGGACGGTCTGAAGGTTGTGCTCGTCTCCGACATCCACGCGGGGGCGAATCCCGCCGAAATTTGGCGCGTCGAAAGAATCGTGAAAAAAACGAACGCCGCCAAGCCCGACTTGATTCTCCTGCTCGGCGACTACACGAACGGCTCCGTATGCGAATCGAAAATGGGAATGGACAGGCTCGCAAAGAGCTTCGCCAAGTTCTCCGCACCGCTCGGAGTCTACGCCGTGCTCGGCAACCACGACACCTACTACGGAACGACGCCGATAAGAAAGATGCTCGCCGACGCGAAGATTCCCCTGCTCGAAAATTCGAGCGCAAAAGTCGAAACCGGTCGCGGCGCGTTCTACCTTGCCGGAATTGCCGACGCGCAGACGCGCAACTATTTTATGATTCCGACATTCGAAAACATTCCCGAAAACGCCGATGTCATATTTTTATCGCACATCCCCGACGTGTTTGCGGAAATGCCGAAAGGGTGCGCGGCAATGTTTTCGGGGCATACGCACGGCGGACAAATCCGCCTGCCGTTTTTCGGAAACGTGGCGGAGAAAGTCCTTGCGAAAAAAATTCCCATCGAGGGATTTTTCCGAAGCGGCGACAATATCGTATACACTACGCGCGGACTCGGAACAAGCCGTATTCCCGTGCGCTTTATGTGCACGCCCGCAATCACGATAGCGGAAATAAAGAGCGCGCAAAGCCGCGCGGACGCACGCGCCGACGACTAAAATTTCGTTGATTTCGTCCGAATAAAAATTAGGATGACCCCACGAATAACCACGTCTGCACAGCAATGAAAATCGGAATATTATCGAAAGCCGCTGCAGCGGCTGCCGCAGTGTTTGCATTGAACAACCTGCAAGCTGCGCCGAAGGAATATTTCGCTCTTCCGCTTTTCGACAAGGACACGGGCGCGCCGATAGAGATGGTGCCCAAATATTACGACAGCATAATAAAAGACAAAAAATACCATCATTTAACTTTAGACGAATGGTTCAATGCGCCGCACGCGACTGCCAACGTCTACGGGTTGAGACGTTATGCGGAACGCGGCGGAATCGTTCCGTCGGTTGCGTATGTGGGCAACTTTGCGGCGAACACCTGCGGCGGAATGTCGCGCGGGGCCGACAACTCAAGTTCGGTAAATCTCGGGCTCGGCGTGAACCTAAAGGAGCTTACGGACATAGACGCGCTCGAAGGCTGGAGTATCGGCAACGCGTGGGGCTGGCGTTTCGGCAACAGCATAACGAAAACGCGGATAGGCAACGCCTTCAACGTGCAACAAAACTACGGTTCGCAGACACTTCAACTGCAGTCGCTTTATTTGGCGTTCGACAAAAACCTACACTCCGACATTGTGCTGACTTTTAAAATCGGACGCTTCGCCGCGGGCGACAACTTTATGTCGAAGCCGATTTACTGGCTCTACCAAAACAACGCATTCGACGGCAATCCCGTGGGAGCGTTCAAGCAGACCCGACTTTCGGCGTACCCGGGAAGCACTTGGGCTGCGTATGTGCAACTCGAACACAAGGATGCGGGCTACGCCAAGGCGGGTGTCTACAAAATCAATACCGAAAAGCAGGACAATATGCACGGGCTCGACTGGGCGTTCAACGGCGACGGAGTGAACGCAAACTTCGAGCTCGGCAGAAATTTCAACCACGACGCAAGCGGCAAATCGCCCGCGAACGTCTCGGCGGGGATAATCGCCTCGTGGTACAACGCGCCGCACATCGACAACCCAGCCGAATATTCGCACTTCAACTGCTCGATATACGTGCAGGCGGACTATATGATTTTCAACCTCGGACAGGTCAAGAGGGACGAACCCTACTACATTGTGCGCGACGAAGACAAATGGCGCGACCTGCGCGGAATCGTGCTCTGGGGCGCGTTCCAGTACGACCCCTTCGAGAACCTCGCCGATATGCCGATTTTCGCAAACGGCGGGCTGTTGTTCAACGCGCCGTTCAAATCCCGCGCCGACGACGTGCTCTGCTTCGGCGTTGCCTACGGAAAATTCTCGGACAAGTACACCGACCACAGGCGTGATTCGTATGAAATAGCGTTCGAACTGAACTACAAAGTGCAGATAAACAAGTTCTCGTTCATCCAGCCGAACGCGCAGTACATTTTCAACACAAACGGCGGTCAGTACGGCGACGCTTTCGTTCTCGGGCTGCAATACGGCTTGAATTTCTAGGACGGCACACGGCGGAATTTTGCCTTGCCGCGCTGCGCAAAAAAAATCGGGACGCTCCGTGCGCTCCGATTTTTTTTGCATTGGGCGGACTCCGAACGGAATCCGCAAGCGGCTGCTATTTCTCGGGCTTTACGGTGATGACAACGCGCACCACGCGTCCGCCGTCGGAAGCGAAGTTGCGTTTGATTTCCGCGTACGAGCCCTGCGCGTCGAGCTCCGAACTTTCCTGCGGTTGCGCCGATTCCTGCACCGTTTCCCCGCCTTCGCCCCCGCCGAATATGCCCGACTTCGAAAGAGCCTCGGACAGCGACCGCGCCTTTTCGGGCGAAAGCCTGCCGAACTGGAAGCAATAGGGTTTGCCTATTGAAATTTTCAAATCCTTAACGCCTAATTTTTCGAAACGTTCCACTATCGGATGTTTCGTTATGGAGTTCGAGTTGTTGTTGCCGTCGGAATAGAAACTGCCGTTGATTCTCGAGTAGGCGTAGTTCATATCGATGTAGACTTTTTTCTCGGTGGCTTTGACGATTTCCATCGAGCAATACGAGCCGTAGTCGATTTCCTCGATGTCGCCCGTGTAGCGCGGACGTTTCTGGAGAAGCTTTTTGTAGTTCAAGTCCTCGTCGGTAAGCCCGTAGCGTTTGCGGAACTCGTTGTATTCGGCATCGAACGTCGCCGCGCCGCGCGAGGCAAGCTCGTCGAGATTTTCGAGCGTCTTCACCTTATCCTCGAGCGATTCGCGCCTGCCGACCGCCGCCGATTCGCCTTTCTGCGCCGATTCGAGTTCTTTCCGCGCCTGTTCGAGATATTTTTTCACAATCTCCGCGGGTCTCAATTCGGCAAACTCTTCGAGCTTTTTCTCCTCGGCTTTCTGCGCCGCCTTCGCCGCCAACCCTCTATGCGGAAAACCCTTTGCCCTGTAGCGTTTGGCGAGCAGTTTTCCGTCGAATCCCTTTGTCTGTTTCACGTCCTTTTCGAGCGAAAAACAGAACTTGTCTTCGGAACGGTTGCCGACAATAGTTTCAACGGTAACCATATAGGATTGCGCGAGCGCGCAGCACGATGCCGACAACGCAAAAAGAGTCGTAAAGAATTTCATAAAGCCAATATCCCCGAATTAAAGAGTTAAGAACGGACTTGATATTGGAACACCGCCGCCTTGTCAAGACAACACGGCTTCGCAACGTCCCCGCCGACAACGCACCGCCGAAGGGCTACTTTTCCCGGACGGGCGCAACGAAGTACACGCCGTTCCATCCCGAAAGCACGTCCGACGGGATGAACCCGGTCAAATCGCCGCGTTCCGCCGAAATTCCCTTTAACGCCTCGACCAGTTTTTCGGAAAAGCCCACTTCCGCCGCAAATTTTTCCGCATGGAACGGCGACGGCGTTTTTTTACGAACCTCGTAAAGCTCGCGCTCGAGTTCCTTTTGGATTAGCGAATAGTAATATCGAAGTCCCGCTACGAACCGCTTTGCGTCCGTTTTCCGTCCTCCGAAGAAGAAGCGTTCGCTGTTCTTTCCCACGGCGTAGAGCGACGGAAAATCCGTGCGGACGCGCTCGGAAAGAAGCGACGAAACCGAGTTTTCGAGCAGCGCGGCAAACACCGCCGCATTTTTCCTTTCGAGGTCGGAGAGCTGTTGTTTTAGTTTGTCGTCACTATCCCTGTCGAACACCGTCGATCTTGAAAATTCGTAGCCGAGTTGGCGGAAAATTATTCCGCCCTGAACAGTCTGCCTTGCGGAAAAATTCGGGCGAAACTGTTTTGCGAGCGTCGGGAAGGGCCGCTTCGCCTTTTTGATTTCGGCGAATCTGTCTTCGTCCGCCGACGCGTTTTTGACCGCAGCCGAACTCCGCAACCCCATCGCGTAGACTTCGCCGCCGTCCTCGGAAGTCGCGAAAGATTCCGTAGCCAAAAACGATTCCCTGCCGCTGTCGTAGAACTCGAGCACGCCGTTCGAAACGCCGCTTAGCGAACAGTAGAGCGAAACGATTTTCCCGTAGGCGTTCGAGCCGAAAGCCGAAACGGACGACGGCGTATGGTTCAGGCGCGTTATGCGCACTGGCGAACCCTCCACCGCCCCGCTCGGGCGATAGAACAGAAAGCGTTCGCCTATCCGCGCAACCGTTGCGGGAACGCGTTTACCGTTGCGCTCGAAAAACAGCGTATCGGAATTTTCGGGGAAGCACTCCGATGGAACCGCGAAATAGTTTTTACCGCCCGAAGTTATGTAAAGCGCACTATATCGCGTGCCGCGCGATTCGGCGGTATAGACGGAATTTTCCGCAATCCGCCTGTGGACGTCCTTGATTTTTCCGAAATTTTTCCAGTCGGGGCGGCGCGTTGACAAAAGGACTTTGTCGACGTTCCGCGCGGGGTCGGCATAGAGGCGCGAAAGCGCGTCGAAACGCCCGAGGATGTCGGAAGTCTGCGAAGCGATATACTCGCGCGCGCCGTCGATTTCGGGAGGCAGACTCTGCTCGTTGAACGATTTCAGCGCGGCGTACTCGCGCTCGAATCTGTCGAAAGCGGCCTTTGGGTCGGTTCGGAATGTTTCGACGAAGCGGTTGTAAATGACTTTGAAGACCGTCCTGTCGCAATCCTCCTCGGCGCGGCGGATTGCGGAGAACATCGAATGGTACAAAAGCGCGGCGGTGTAGCGCGCCTTGTAGTTTTCGGGTGAAGCCTTCGCCGAAACCTCGAGAATCAGCGTGTATTCGGACGGCAGAATGTTTTCGTCGTTTCCGTACGCCTCGATGCGCCTGAGCGCGTCGAACTGTCCCTTGACGTACTCGAGTTTCCTGTCGAAGTCGAAACGGTACAGTTCCTCCGACTGCGCGAGGATTTTCGCGGAATCGGACTTCGATTTCGGGGCGGGAAGGGCGGCGATTTTTTCGGCGTACGAACGCGCCTGAGCAATCCATTTGCGCTGGGCTTTTACGTCGTTCGGAAACAGCTCCGCAGCCTTCGCGAAATACGGCGCGTCCTGCGGGTTGTCGGCAACGGGCGCGGCGACGTTTTCGCGGTAATAATAATATCCCCCGACCGCCGCGAGAGCAGCCGCCAACAAACCGAGTGTGAACTTGCGCATAATATCAATCCCTGTTTTCCATTTTCAGAACAGAACCGCCGCCGCCTTCCGAGCCGAAACCGCCGCGCTTGAAATTGCGGCCTGGGGGCACGTATGTATTGCCGTTGAGCGACTCCGCCAAGTCGGCGTGCAAAACAGCCATTTTGTCCTGCGACGAAATGCCGCCGTTTATCGCGCCGCAAAGTTTGGCGAACAGTTGCGACTGTTTTTTCGCCGTTTCGCGGAACGGGAAATAATACTCCGAATAAAAGTCGCTTCGGGCAAAATGGACATTCTGCACGAGAGCCTGCCTGACATCGCGCATATACGAATTGAAGCGCATATGAAGCATCGCCACGTTCATGCGCGAGCCGTTGACGAATGTCGGGTTGTATTTTTCGGCGACGGCGGAAACGATTTCGGTTTTCATATCCTCGCCGAAACATCCGCCGAGCATAAACGCAAGCGCGCTGAAATTGGAGCGGCACAGTTTTCGGATGTTGTCTTTCTGCTTCGAAAATTTCGCCGCGTCGTAACGGACGACGGTTTCGAGCTCCGAAAACGGCACAACCCTGCAGTTTTTCGTCCCCGACGGAATGCAGATTTTTCCGCCGAAGGAAAGAGCCTCACCCAGACCGTGCCAGCGCGAAACCCTCTTCTTTTGGGCGAACGCTATTTCCACGGTCGGGTTTTCGAAGTCGGCGTAATAGGACGCCCCGCCGTCGGGCTCGAATTCGAGCAGTCCGACCGCCTTTTTCGATTCGGAATCGACGATTATCGCGCCGCTACGCAGTTTTTCGCCGAGAGCCTTTTTCACGTGCGGCTCGAACTCGAGAAACTTTCCGTTTTCGAGGAAGGCCGAGAACGAAATTTGCGAACCCGACAAGTCAACCCCGACTATTTCGACGGCTATTTTTCCCTTCGGCGCCTGCTCAGTTTCGACTTCCGAAACGTCGTCGATTCCGTCGGGCAGGATTATCCCGAAGTCGGCGTTTTTCGACAGATAGATTTTGTTCGACGAGATTTTCTTCCCGCCGCCCAAATCGACCGAATAGGACTTCGGGGCGGAATCGAGCGCGCAGGTCGGAAACGCCACGACCTTTTTGCCGCGGATTTTCGCGACGAACGAAAGCGTCAGAACGCCGTTCGCGTCGTGGACGTACAGGTATTTCGCAAAGTATTCCCTTGCAATCGGCGTAATCACATTGCGCCCAGCCGTGCCCCAGCCGAGTGCGCGCCCCCTGCGCATTGCGGAATCGAGGCGGCTGTCGAGCTCGGCGAGCTGCGCAACGTAGTCGTCGGGAAATTTTTCCTCTATGTCTTTGCGCAAATCGCCGTACGATTCCGGAATGCTCTTGGTCTTGAAATTGTGCCTCGCCAACGCCTGTCGTTCGAAAATTTCGAGAGCCTGCTGCGGGTTGCGGAGCAGTGTAGGCATAAGTTTTTCGGAAAGTTTTTTGTAGTCTTCGGGCGAAAGCAGCACCGATTTTTTCTTCATATTCGCGTACGCCTCGAAGATGTTCGAATAGACTGCGCGGCGCAAAACATAGTCGTTTCCGAACGCCTCTTTCGTGCGTTTTTCGAGAGCCGCCTTTTCGTCCGCAGAAAAGCCCGAATTTGCAAGCATATTCGCAACGTCGAGTGCCGCAACGCGCTGTCCGGAGACGAAATCGAGCTGTTTTACATAGTCTGTTCCGTATCTGTCGCGCGCGGTTTTGACTATCGACGAAAATACCGCCGCGTCGAGCCCCTCCGCCTTTCGGTCTATCGCCTGCATTGCGGAAATCTGGCGGGCGAGCCACGCCTTGCGCTCGTCCTCTTTCGTCGGGAAAAGTTTTTCGGCGCGGACGGAAAGCGCGAGCACGCGCGCGTCCGCCACATCTTCGGTCGGGGTATTTGATACGGGCATTCCGTATTTGTCATAGTAGTACCACCCGCCGACTGCGGCGAGAAGTATGAGTAATATGGTTATGCTTTTCATATCGAAATGTCCGTCAATATCCCCCGCCAATCGAACCTCCGATGCGCTCGGTATTCACGCCGCAGTTGTTGTAGCGCGTCTGGAGGTCGGTGTGGAGAACGTTGATTATGTTTGGGTCGCTCGAGCTTTCGGCGATGTAGTCGTACATAGCCCGCCTGAGCTTGAGCTGGAAAATCAGTTCCTGCCTGTATATCGAATAAAACTGCTCGGGATAAACGGGCTGCTGAAGCTCCGCCTTGAGCGCGTATACGATATCGAGCATATACTCCCTGTACTTGCGCTCGTAGGAATCGCGCGAGAGCCTGTCGTGCAGAAACGGTTTCTGGTAGCGTTCGGCTATTCGCCCCAATCGGCGCGAGCGCAGGGCTTCGTCGAAACGGTTGTTTTTGAAAAACATCAGAAAATCGTTGTTCATATCCGTAATTTTTCGGATTTCGTTTTTCTGGCGTTGGTAACGCTGGGGGTCGAGCGGCTTCCACGAATCGAACGCGGTAAGACGGACGAATCTTATCGAACTGAACGGGATGAAGGTCTTGTTTACCGTGCCGTCGAACTGGCGCACGAACGTGGTAAAATCGGGAATCGCCATTTTTTCGTGCCCGATAATCGAACCCGTTTTTCCGTGGTGCGAAAGCACCCCCGGATTGTAGACCCTCACCGCAAGCGAAACCAATTTGCCCGATTTCGGGTCAATCACCACGGAATTTTCGCCGACACCCGACACTTCCGAAACGCTGACAAGAAACTTGTCGCCGCTGCGCCCCAATGGACGCACTTTGGACGAATACGAAACCGTCGGCGCGGTCGCCATCGTCATATTGAGGTATTTTTCGTCCTCGGAAAGAACGGACACGCCGAACGTGCCGTAGCCGCCGCCGCGCGGTGCTATCATGAACAGTTTACGGTTGACAAGGTTTGCGCAATCGGAGGCGTCTGCAACTTCAATCGGGGTGAAATCTTTCGGCTCATCGTCGGGTACCAGCAGTACTATCGGAAGCTCGTCCGAAACGTACGCCCGCGAACAGACGATTTTCCCGCGGCTGTTTGCGAACACCACGGGAAATCTTTCGGGAACGAACTCTTTCGTGCACAATATCACGCTCTTGCCGCGCATTTTTACGAGCACCGCCGCGTATATTTCGTTTTCCGCTCCGCGTTTTGTAAATACCGATTTCGAGAAAATCTCCTCCGCTTTCGTTTTGGAATCGGCGGCAAACCTTTCCGACTGCGATTCGCCCGACTTAGACGAATTCCCCGAAAGGTAAGCGGCGACGGCGTCGCGCCGCACGATGTAGTCTACGGGCGTGCCCTTCCGGACTTCGTCCTTTATTCGCTCGGAACGGTCGCGCACCGTACGCGCCGCGCGCCACGCGAACGTTTCAAAATCGCGAAACGCCGCATATTGGGTATCGATGAAATCCATCGCCGCCTGCGGATCGCCGCCGCAAGCGTCAATCGCCGCCCTCCTTATTTCGGGGCTTTCGTCCTTGGGGAAATAGGACAGTTTGCGGGCGATTTCCAAGAAAACCGTACGCCATTTTTCTACATAATCAACCCGCGCCGCGAAATCGTCGGGATAGCGTTCCGCCGCTTGGGACTGCACATATCGACAGTCGGCGGGCGCGAACGTTTTGCAAAGCATATCGGAACGCAAAAACCCCTCGCATTGGTCCGACAGATAGCGCAGACGCTCGGAATAGTCCGTCGGAAACTTTGCGTCGGCGCGTTCGCGGATTCTCGCAAACGTCTCTACGGGCACGTCGGGAACGAAATTCGAGAGCACCGAATATGCCTCGAGCTGTTTCGAAATCCAAGCATCCTGAAGCGATTCGTCGGACGGAAAATATTTCTTCGCCGCCTCCCGAATTTTCAGTTCCTCGGGAGAATAAACGTATTTCTTTTCTATCTGAGTTTTTTTCTCTTTGACAAAATCGCAGGCGGGCAAAAACGCCGCGGTGGCACACGCCGAACAAAGCGCGATAATACGGCAAAATCTTGTATAACCAATCATTTCAGTGCCATCTTTCTTTTTTCGGCGCACTATTTATAACATCCACACAAAAAAGTCAAGCAAAATAGCACCAAAAAAAAACCGCCGCAGATTGCGGCGGTTATGAAAGAATCATATTATATCAAATCAATTCGTCGATTTTCGACGAACTCTCTTCGCCCGTTTTGAGGTCTTTGATTTTCACGACACCCGCGGCAAGTTCGTCGTCGCCCAAGATATACGCCTTCGACGCGCCCACGGCATCCGCCTGCTTGAACTGCTTGCCGAACGACAAAGCCTTCAACGGATAGTCCACCTTTACTCCCGAACGGCGCAACGCCGTTGCAATCCTCATTGCCTTTGAGCGCACATTTTCCGAACCTATCACAAAATAGACATCGGGGCGGTCGGAAAGCGATTTCGACTTGCCCACCAGTTCGAGCAAATCCGAAACGGTTACGTCTCCCATACCGAAACCGACAGCGGGCATATCCTGATAGCCGAGCTTCTTGACGAGATTGTCGTATCGTCCGCCGCCCGCGAGAGCCCTGCCCGTGCCGACAATCTGGAACGCCTCGAACACGAAACCCGTGTAGTACGCCAATCCGCGCACAATGCTCAAATCGGGCGAAATGAACGCGCCCACGCCGAGGCTTTCGAGAATTTTCAGAAGTTCGCGCCACTGGGCTATGCGCGCGTCCACGCGTACGGCGAGTTCGCCCTGCGCGTCAAAATACGAGCGCATTGCGTCGATGTCGCGCACGGCGATGAACGCCCTGATTTTTCCGACGAGAATGTCCGCGTCTAAATCCGTCCCCTTGAGGGCTTCCGCGGTCATTTCGCGGAGTACCTCGGGCGAAACCTTCTCGAGCTTGTCGACGACCGACAAAACGGGAATGATTTTTTCTTCGGGAACGCCCGCGTTTTCGAGAAACAGAACCCACAAAGTTCTGTCGCCCAAACGGAGTTTGAATTCGTTTTCGGTCAGACCGAAGCCGCGCAGCGATTCAATCAGAAGCGCGACAACCTCCGCGTCGGCGTTGAGCGACTCCTCGCCGAGAATGTCGGCGTTGTACTGGAAGAACGCGCGAAGCCTGCCCTTTTGCTGACGCTCGTAGCGGTAGTTTTCGCCTATGGCAAACCACTTGACGGGGCGTCTGATGCCCGCCGCCTTCGCGCCGACCATTCGGGCGAGCGACGGCGTCATTTCGGGGCGGAGCGAAACGGCGCGTCCGCCCTTGTCGACAAATTCGAAAAGCTGCGATTTTATTTCCTCGCCGCTTTTTTCGGTAAACAAATCGAGCTGTTCGAGAACGGGCGGCTCGAATTCGGAAAAGCCGAACGACCGCGCCGCAGTACGCCATACGCCGAAAATATAGTTCTTTTTGGCGCAATCTTCGGGATAAAACTCCCTAAATCCCGGCAGCGTTCTGAACATAGCCCGAAACGGTTGTTATTTTCTTGCGCGAGCCGCCTTGCTTTCCTCTACGAGCGAAAGGTCGAGCTTCTTGAGTGCGATTTTCAGTTCCTTACCAGCCTTGAACTTGACGATTGCGCGTTTCGGAATAACTACATCGTGGTCGGGCTTTGTGGGGTTTCTGCCGACACGCGGCTTGCGAACCTGAACTTCGAGAACGCCGAAGTTTCTAAGTTCCACATTCTTGCCCTGCGCGAGCGACTCCGACAAGATGTCGAGCGTGCGCTGCACGATGTCTTTTACATCGTTCTGGAGGATGTCGCCGCGGCGGCATTCTTCTTTTTCCTGATAAATTCTCTGTACGATTTCTCGCTTTGTTAGGTTTTGCATAATTGTTATGTTTAGTTGAAATTTTTTCGAAGGCTCGGCAGCCGAAACGATAAATACCGTTTGCCGTTAAACCGCCGATTTCAATCAAGGTAATATAGGTTATTTAGCCTTTGTAAATGTCAACAAAAAATACGGCTAATCCCCCTATTTTTTCGAAAAAAAGAGACGGTTTTAAAAAGGCGCGTTCAAAAAGTATGCCCGTTTGAGGCATTTTTGAGCAAGACATGAGCCACATTGGACACAATATATATCGTGCGGCTTTTTGTTCGCGAAATCGCGCTTTTCAAAATGGCAACTTTGCGAAACCGAAATTGCCCCCCTCAATCAAGCTCCAATCGGGTGTTTCCGCCCAAGCTACGATGACTACGGTATTTTACAAGAAAAAATGGAGTTTACAAAAAATCAAAACTCGGACGATTTTTTATCTTGAAGTAAATTCCACCGCAATGACGATATATGCGGGGGTTCGTTACCGACCACGAAATATGCAAAATTCTGCCGAAACGCTACAAATCGACCCCAGAAAATTCGTTGTTTATCGACGGCAATTCGGCAAACATCGAAGCGGCAAAACAGCCGAGGTTCAAAACGGTTCTTTTAGACGACATTGAAAACGCATCGCGGCGGATTCCCGCGTTAATCGGCAAAAAAACATAACATCAAAGACGGAAGCAGTTGCCGATAAGATCCGGCAACATTGCCGAGCCGCCGCCCGATTCGGGATGTCGAAATCGACTTCCGTTCAAATCCGAACGTTCCCCTTCCGTTCCCGAAAAGCGGAATTTCCCAACTTCGTAGCACACGAAAAAGCTACATAAAAAAACGCCCCGAACCTTTGCGATTCGGGACGTTTCCGCCGTGCGTTTCGCCGCGACAGGACGGCGGCGAAACCGCGACAAAAATCCGCAGACTATCAGCCGAGTTTGACGGGTTCCCACGCGCCCTCTTTTGCGTTGCTCTTGATGGAGGCATCGACAAAAGCCAAGCCCATTCTGCCGTCGAGAACGGTTGCGTAGCGTGTGTGTTCGTACGAGAAGGGCTTGCCTTCCTTCCACGCGCGGATGTCCTTTTCGAACTCGCGGTGCAGGCGCGCGTACGCGTCGTGGAAGCCTTCGGGGTGACCCGACGGAATGCGCGGTTCTTTGAGAAGCCATTCGGGAACGTCGCCGAGGAAGCCGTCGTTGGGCTGTACGTCGCCGCGCCAATATACGCGGTCGGGCTGCCCCGCAAGCATAATGACGACCTTTTCGGGTTCTTCCTGACGCCACACGAGCGTACCCTTTGTTCCCGCAACTTCGATTGCCATATCGTTCTTATGACCGATGCAAACCTGCGAGGCTCTGACCATACCCTTGCCGCCGTTGGAAAGTTCGCAATAGACGGTTGCGTGGTCGTCGAGCAGACGGCTCTTTACGAAAGTTTCGAAGTGCGCCGAAACGCGGGTTACGTCGAGACCCGTTACGAAGCGCAACTGCATAAGCGCGTGCGTGCCGATGTCGCCGCAACAGAGCGAGCCGCCCGAACGCTTGGGGTCGGTACGCCAGTCCGCGCCGCCTTCGCCGCCCTGTTGTTCAATCTTCTTGGCAAGCCAGCCCTGAATGTACGACGAATCGACCCAACGCACGTCGCCGAGCAGACCGCTCGTTACAACGAAGCGCGAGAACCACGACGACCAGTGCCCGAGGTACGTGTGGGCGACCGCAAACGGCAGACCCTTTGCCGTGGCTGCGGCAACGAGCGCGTCCGCCTGTTCGAGATTGATTGTAAGGGGCTTTTCGCACATCACCGGAATGCCCGCTTCGATTGCCTTCATTGCGGGGTCGAAGTGCACGAAATTGGGGGTAACAATGAGAACGTAGTCGAGACGCTGGTCTTCGGGAAGATTCTTCTGGTCTTCAATCATTTCGACGTACGACGGATAGCCCTTGATGGGGTACGGCCAGTTTTCGGCCTCCTTCATCGCCACTTCGGGATTCGGATGGAGAGCCGCAGCGACAACCCTGCGCGTGCCGTCCGAGAAAATTGCCTTTTGGTGGGGCTGGGCGATGAACGCGCCGCAACCGCCGCCGATGAGTCCCACATTGAGAGGTCTTTTCGACATAGTATAATCCTTTTTTTGATTGATAAAAATCGCGCCGCGCGGACTCGGCGGGAACGCGGAAAACGAACTCCCCGAAACTGCGCTATCGGCGTTTTACAATGGGGAGAGATTACAAACGCGCCGCATTCTTTCAACCATTTTTTTGAAACATTTGCGAAACCGCCGCCGAAATCAGTCGGAAGCCGCCGAATCGGGAAGAACCGCGGCAGACCCGATTTCGGACACCGGAATATTATCCTTAAGCCGCGTTCCGCTTATCGAACGTTTGCGCGACTCCTCCAAAAGCATCGCAAGCTTTTTCGCCGCCGCAGCAACGGGGAAACCGTTCGGGCGAATGTTCGAAACGCAATTCCTGTCGGATTCAACGCTCGCCCACTTTGCGCGGTATGTAAAATACGCGCTAAGGCTGTCCGGCGAAGCCAGCCCCGGGCGTTCGCCCACGAGGATTATCGTGTGCCGCGCGTGCAGAATTTCGTTGATGTCGTCCTGAATTTTGACGCGAGCATACGGCACCACGAATATCGGGTAGGCGCTCCAGTTTTCGCGCGGCAGATTTTCAAAAAGCGCAACGGCAAGCGGCACGGCGTGCGCGTTTGCGGCGGTTGCCGAAAGCCCGTCGGAAATCACGATTGCGAAATCGCGGTACCCCCATTTTGCGGCAAGCCCCGAAAGTTTCCTGCGCGAGTCTTCGCAAAGCCTGCGCCCCGCGTCGGGGTTCATCAGATAGGTGCGCTTGTCGGATGCGAGCGTGTGCAAAACCGAGCTTTCGAGTCCGCACGCGCCGAGCTTTTCGGCGATTTCTTCGGGCGAAAACGGCGCGTGCACGGCATCGCGAGCCCGCGCGTGGGCGAGTCGGAAGTCGAGTATCGACGGCGTGCGCTGGCTGCCCCCCGTACGCCCGATACCTATCCGCGCCGCCGTGAACTTCTGCAACGCCGCCCACGGGTCGGCGGAAGCGACCGCGTTCGGCAGGGAATTTGCGCGTGTCGGGATTTCCGAAATTTCAGTCGATTGACGATTCATAGCTTGTCAAAAATTTGTTGTTGCGCCCCGCCGGCAACAGTTTGTTGCTCCCGAAGATTTCCATTTTTTCGAGCCACGCCTCGAACTCGGGCGCGGGACGAAGCCCGAAGAGTTGGCGCGCATAGAGGACGTCGTGGAACGATGTCGTCTGGTAGCCGAGCATAATGTCGTCGCAGCCGGGGATGCCCATTATGTAGTTCAAGCCCGCCGCGGCAAGGAGCGTCAGCAGGTTGTCCATATCGTTCTGGTCCGCTTCGGCGTGGTTTGTGTAGCAGATGTCGCACCCCATCGGAAGCCCCAAAAGCTTTGCGCAAAAATGGTCCTCGAGCCCCGTACGGATAATCTGCTTGCCGTCGTACAAATACTCGGGTCCGATAAATCCGACGACGGTGTTTACAAGCAGCGGCTCGAACTTCCGCGCAACCGCATAGGCGCGCGCCTCGCACGTCTGCATATCTACGTCCCAGTTGCCCTCCGCCGAAAGCGCGGTGCCCTGCCCCGTTTCGAAATACATCACGTTGTCGCCCACGGTACCCCTGTGGAGCGACAGTGCCGCGTCGCGCGCCTCGCCCAAAAGCGCAAGATTTATGCCGAAGTTTTTGTTGGCAATCTCCGTGCCGGCAATCGACTGGAAGACCAAATCGACTGGCGCGCCCAGCTCCATTGCGGCGACGGCGTTCGTGACGTGCGAGAGCACGCACGACTGCGTCGGAATTTCGTAGCGGTGCACGAGTTCGTCTATTAGTTTCAGGATTTCGGTCATCGCGGGAACGCTGTCGGTTGCGGGATTTATGCCTATCACCGCGTCGCCGCATCCGTACATCAGACCGTCGAGAATGGAAGCCGCCACCGAGCGAAGGTCGTCGGACGGATCGTTGGGTTGCAGGCGCGACGAAAATCTGCCCTTCAAGCCGAGCGTGTTTCTGAAGCGCGTTATTACCCTGCGCTTCGAGGCTACCAATATTAAATCCTGATTGCCCATAATTTTCGACACTGCGGCGACCATCTCGGGGGTAAGCCCCCAAGTCAGTTTTTCGAGAACTTCCCCGTCGGTTTCGTAGCGTAAAAGCCAGTCGCGGAACTCGCCCACAGTCAGCGACGATACGGGCGCAAAGGCTTCGACATCGTGCGAGTCCAGAATCAGCCGCGTAATTTCGTCCTCTTCGTACGGAATGAGCGGCTCTTCAAGAAATGCCGAAAGCGGTACGTCGGCAAGGCATATTTGGGCGGCGACGCGCTCCTGATAGTCGGCGGCGGCAATCCCCGCAAGAACGTCCCCCGAACGCTCGGGGGACGCCTTCGCCATCACTTCCCTGAGCGAGCGGAAATTGTACGTCTTTCCGCCCGCGCACACTCTGTATGACTTTTTCATCTCAAACCGACTACAAGTTTCCACCGAAAAGCGACGGTATCCACAGCGCGATCCCGGGGAATATCATGATCAGAACCAACGCCAGCAGCATCAGCCCGACGAACGGGATAATCGAGACGTAGATATCGCGAATCGTTATACTCTTGGGCGACATCGCGCGCATAAGGAACAGATTGTATCCGAAAGGCGGCGTAATGTACGCTATTTGGCAGGTGATTGTGTAGAGAATGCCGAACCAAATGGGATTGAAGCCGAGCTTTATAACAAGCGGAATATAGAGCGGAGCGACAATCACAAGCATTGCGGTGTCGTCGAGGAAAATCCCGAGAACGACAAACGACAGTTGCATAAGCAGAAGCACCTGCCACGGCGACAGCCCCCAGTCGTTGAGGAAAAGCCCCTCGAGCGCGCGAACCGCGCCGAGCCCGTCGAAGACCGCAGCAAACGCAAGAGCCGCCATCATCACCCACATAAACATTGCGGAATTGTCGAGGGTCTCGCGCAGAATCTTCTTAAAAATATCCCAAGTGAGTCTGCGCCTGCACAACGCCACGATGAACGCGGCGAACGCGCCGAACGCCGAACTTTCGACAAGGCTTGTAAATCCGAAGAAGAACGAACCTATGACCGAGAATATCAAAAGCAGAGGAATGATGCCCGCGCTCAAAACCCTCAGTTTTTCACGCATCGAAAAATTGCGCTCCTCTTTCGGAAGAATCGGACCCATTTTCGGATTGAGACGGCAGCGTATCAGAATGTACGCAAGAAACAGAACCGTCATCAACAACCCCGGTCCGATGCCCGCGAGCCACAGTTGGCTTACGGGTTGGCGGGCAATCATTCCGTACAACACGAGCACAATGCTCGGCGGGATGAGAATGCCGAGCGAACTGCCCGCCTGAATCAAACCGCTAATCATCCGCTTGTCGTAGTTGCGCTTCAGAAGCTCCGGCAGAGCGACACTGCAGCCGATTGCCATACCCGCAACGCTCAAGCCGTTCATGCACGAAATCAGAATCATAACGAAAAGCGTTCCGACCGCAAGCCCGCCCCTGAGCGAACCCATCCAGACGTGGAACATATAGTACATATCGTTTGCGATTCCCGATTCCGAAAGCATAAAGCCCATAAACACGAACATCGGAAGCGTCAGCATTGGATACCAGTTGAACAGCTTGATCGCCGCGTTGAAACCTATCGCCGTGCTTCCGTCTCCCCACAGGAGCAGAGCCGCCGCAACTCCGACAAAGCCCATCGCCGCGAAAACCCTCTGCCCAGTGAGCATCAGGAGCATCAGGGTTGAAAACATAAGTAAAATCACAATTTCGGGAGAGAGACTCATATCAATACTTCCTTCCTATAGCCCTGCAAAAATCCTTGAGCAATTCGGCGACGGCTTGCAGGAACATCAACGCCATACCTACTGTCATCGTTATCTTGACGGGAGCCATCGGCGGCTTCCATACGCTGTGGTTTCGTTGGTCGAACTCGAGCGCGAACATCGAGCTGTCCCATCCGCCCCTTATCATTATGTAGAGGTAGAAGAGCAGGAAAAACACGGTGAACAAATCAACCATTGCCTTTGTGCGCGTCTTCCAACGTTCGTAAATAAAGTCCATGCGCACGTGTATTCCGTGTTTGAGACTGCTCGCGCCACCCAAAATGTAGTACGCAGCCATCGTAAACTGCGACATTTCCATAACCCATATCACCGGACGGTGTATCGCATTTGTAAACATCGAATACAGCAACATCGCCATTATCGCCAAAAGCAGATACATCGCGCCCCCGCCGACGAATTCGCTGAGTTTGCCGACATAGCGTATGTAAAGGCGGATGAGCTTCATCATAGGCGCACCCGTGTTCTCCTTCACCCTTTGCCAATCGACCGTATCGAGCCAATCATCGAGATCGTCGAATCTTGTTCTCCTTATAATCATAGCGTGTAAAAAATTGAAGTTGACGGCGTGCCGAAGCGTTCCCGCAACAACCTGCGGGAACGCGTTCGGACTCTGACAATAAGCGGTTTATCTGTAGGGAGAACCCGCCTTTTCCATCATCGCATTGTAGTCGCGGAAAATCTTGACCACTTGCTTTTGGCGCGGCGTGCCCTTTGCCACTACTTCGTCCCAGAACTTCAGGGCGCCGTCTTCGATGAACTTCCACTCCTCAGCGGGAATCGTAGTGAGCTTGAGCTTGCCGCCGTTGACGCGCAGATTCGCCTCGCCCGCCCAGTACCAGTATTGGCGGTAGTAGTGCGACGAATCCATACAGAGCCTGAACAACTCCTGCAGGTGCGGCGGAACTTTTTCCCAAGACTTTGTGTTCGCCAAAAACGAGCCTATCCACGCTCCCGAAATATTGTTCGTAAGAAAATACTTCGTGGCGTTCGCCCAGCCGACCGTGTACGCCTCGGTAATACCGCACCACACAACGCCGTCGAGTTCGCCCGTGCGCAACGCCATTTCGATGTCCTCGACGGGAATCGTCACGGGAACTATTCCGAAGCGCGACAAAAACCTGCCCGCCGTCGGGAACGTGTACAGCTTTTTGCCCTTGATGTCGGCAAGCGAGCGTATCGGGTCTTTTGTGATGAAGTTGCAGGGATCCCATGAACCCGAGCTGAGCCACGTTACGTTCTTTACTTCGTTGTACGACTCGGTCCAGATTTTGCCCAAGCCGAATTCGTTGAAGAGCGCGGGAACGTCGAGCGAATAGCGGGTTGCGAACGGGAAGTACGCGCTGAATGGGGCTACGTCGGCGGGCGAACCCATCGAGTCGTCGTCGCTTTGCACGCAGTCTAGAGTGCCTTGTTGGAGCGCGCTGAAAAGCTCGCTCGTGGGAACGAGCTGGTCGGCGTAGTACAACTCGATTTTCATCTCGCTACTAGCGATTTTGTTGAACGCATCCACGGCGGGCTTGATTACGTGCGCCCCGAGCGCGGTGCTCGCATACGTCTGTAAACGCCACCGAATGGGCTTTTTCGACGCGCCCATTACGTACGGCGCGCCGAACGCCGCCGCCGCGCCCACGCCGAGTTTTTTGAGGAAGCCCCTCTTGTTCATACGTCCGCAGAATGCGTTTGTTCCGTTTTCGATATTTTCGTTCATTTTATCATCCTCTCCTGTTTTTGGGATAAATTATTAGAAGCCTATAGTAGTGCCCGCACCGAACCACAGATTGTTTTCCCTACCCGAACGCGCGGCGAATCCGCCGTCCGAATCGTTGTTGCAGGCGTAGCGGAGTCCCGCGGAAAAGCTCCAGTATTCGCATACCGAAACGGTCGCGCCCGCCGAAAAGCCCGCGTATGCGTAGCCGCCGCCGTCGGACATTCCGCCGCAGTAGTCTGCATATCCGCCGAACGCGGACAAATCGACGGTGCCCCAATTTTCGCCCAAGAGCCATTTCGTAATCGGCGCGGAATACGAAAGCCCCGCCTCTATTACCGTGCCCGAGTACGTGAAGTTGTAGAAGCCGCTAACGTAGGGCGAAACCGCAAAATCGCCGAGATATTCCGACGTGTCGTATGAGAGCGAAAGTTTCAGCTCGTTCTCGCTGACCGAACCGTCCGACGGATAGGTATAGGCGGTATATCCGAAGTCTACGGTAAAGTTCTCAATCGCATACGTCGCGCCCGCGTAGAGGTCGTTCTCGGCGTAGCCCGCGCCGTCGGTGGAATAGCAACCCCACCAGCCGACATACGCGCCGAACCCGCTGCCGATGTCGTACGATATGTCGACCTCCGGACTTACCACGGCTCCGGCAAGCTGTTTGCCGCGGAATATGTATTCGCTTTCGTATCCGACCGTTGCGGATGCCGAAAATTTCGAAAGGGCTTCGCCAACAGCCTGTATGTCGCCGAGCGAATTAATCTCCTTTGCGGGGGTTGAAGCGTCGGCCGCGAATACGGACGCGACGGCGGTTGTCAATGCGCAGGTCAGTGCGGTGAGTTTTGTGTTCATAGTTCGTTTTGTCGTTTGTTGTTTGCGCCCGAGAATGTCGTCGGGTACGCAGATGGATGAAGCAGACCGCGTGCCAACTTTTCCAAAGCATACAATAAGCTACACTGCAATAAGTTATACAACAACACACAATCCGCGCCGAAAAAGCCGAAAATACTCGGCGACATTTTCGTATAGTCTCTGCTACAAATTTGTTTTCGAAATCGCGCAGACTGCCGATATTTCGATTGTGAATACTTCAATAGCAAAAATACGGAGCAGGGAGATTATCGACTCGCGCGGCAACCCTACAGTCGAAACCGAAGTGGAACTTTGCGACGGCTCGGTCGGCAGGGCTTCCGTGCCGTCGGGCGCGTCCACGGGCGAGTTCGAAGCCGTCGAACTGCGCGACAAAACCGCAATCGACAAACATGCCCCGCACGCAAAATTCCTCCGTTCGCGCTTCGGCGGCAGGGGCGTTTTGAAGGCGGTCGAAAACGTAGAAAGGGAAATCGCCCCGCGGATAATCGGCAAAGACGCGTGCAATCAGGCGGAAATCGACGCGCTGATGGTAAAGCTCGACGGTACGAAGAACAAGGGCAGACTCGGGGCGAACGCGATACTTTCGGTGTCGATGGCTTGCGCAAGGGCGGCGGCGCAATCGCTGCGGATTCCCCTTTTCAGATACCTCGGCGGCGCAAACGCGCGCATACTTCCGCTGCCGATGATGAACGTCATAAACGGCGGGGCGCATTCCGACGCGCCGATGGACATTCAGGAGTTTATGATTGTCCCGCGCGGCGCGAAAAGCCTGCGCGAAGCCGTGAGAATGGGCGCGGAAATTTTCGCCGAACTCAAAAACGTGCTGCGCTCGCGCGGACTTTCGACGGCTGTCGGCGACGAAGGCGGGTTTGCGCCGAACCTCGAAAGCAACGAAGCGGCAATCGAGGCAATCGCAAGCGCGGTCGGGGCGGCGGGCTACAAATTCGGCAGGGACGTTGCCGTTGCGCTCGATGTCGCATCGAGCGAATTTTACGACGCGAAAACGGAACGCTACGTTTTCGAAAAATCCGACAAGTCGCGGAAGACTTCCGCCGATATGGTCTCCTACATTTCGTCGCTTAGGGCGAAATATCCGATTGTGTCGGTCGAGGACGGCTGCGCCGAAAGCGACTGGTACGGTTGGAAACTTCTGACCGACGCGCTCGGCGCAAAAACGCAGCTTGTCGGCGACGACCTCTTCGTTACGAACACGCACTTTTTGAAGAGGGGAATCGCAGAAGGCGTCGCCAATGCAATTCTCGTAAAGGTAAACCAAATCGGTACGCTGACCGAAACATTCGACGCAGTGGAAATGGCGAAACGCGCGGGCTACGCCCCGATAATTTCGCACCGCTCGGGCGAGACCGAAGATACGACAATCGCCGACATCGCGGTAGCCCTCAACGCGGGGCAAATCAAAACGGGGTCGATGAGCCGCAGCGACAGAACCGCAAAATACAACAGGCTTATTCGCATAGAGGAAATGCTCGGCGATGCCGCCCTGTTCGCAACGCCCGACAACTCTCCGATGTTTCGCCCGTAAAATCCCGAAAAACTTCCGGCGGAACGCGCTGCGGCGCGCTCCGCTTTTTTTTTATTGCGCTTGACAGGGACGAAGCACAAAAGTTAGATTTCACTAACTAAAAAAAGCTTCGCAACTGAAGCAAAAACGCCAGTATGGAAATACAATATCGGGAGCAAACGCTATGCCAATGAAAAACACGAAAAAAAACGGGCGGAAATCCGCATTCGGTAGGCTCGGCGCAAATGTAGTCGAGAACGCGCCGTCGTTCCCCGGAGTGCTCGAAGTAGTCCACTCCATAACGGGCAGAATGAGGGTGAAAATCCCGTCGATGAAGGGCAACCGCACGCTTGCCGAAAGCATCACAAAGGCGATATCGCCCGTGCGCGGCATCCGCAAAATTTCGGCAAACACGCTTCTCGGAACGCTGCTTGTCGAATACGATCCAGCGGTGCTCACGCCCGTAATCGTGGTTTCCGCGCTCTCGTACTGTTTCGGATTCGACGCCGAAATACATTCGCGCAAGTCGGTATTCGCGCGGGAGGTGTCGACAATCGGCTCGGCGTTCAACGAAGCCGTGCTCCAACGCACGCGCGGAGTCTTCGACCTTAGGGCGATAATGATGCTTTTGCTGATTCTGCAAATTCTAAAGACAATTCCGTTCTTCAATAAAAAGGCGGGGCTGCCGAATTTGCCGTCCTTCCCGATAAACCTTTTGTGGTGGCTTTTCCAGAGCATAAACAACAACAGGTAGGAAGCGCGCAATGAATCCGTTGATGAACATCGCAGTACTGCTTGCGGGCAAGCCGAAAATCGTGCATTCGATAGCGGGTCGTTTGCGGGTAAACATCTCGGGAGTAAGGCAGTTCCCCGACTACGCGAAGAAATACGCCGACACATTCACCGCGATACTTGAAAGGCGCGCGGGAATAACGTCGGTCTCGCTCTGCCTGATTACCGGAAATCTGCTCGTGGTCTACGACGCAAAAAAGACCGACGAAAAAAGCATAATGAACTGGATTGCCGCCGCGTGGAAAATCTTCGCCGCCGCAATCGCCTCGCCCTCGGCCGCGGAAGAGGAAGAAGCCGCGACGGTGGACGCAATCCGCAAAAAACTCGAAAAGCTGAAATAGGACTTTCCGACTATGCCGCTATTGAAAAACAAAAAACCTTTACTGAAATGCAGCAGGGCGCACGAGATACGCGGAAGAATAAGGCTCGTTTGCGAGGGGCTGCGATATATCGGCTCGGGCGACGAAAACAGACACCTGCTCGAACACTTCAGAACGCTCGACGGCGTAAAGGCGGTGCGCATAAACGTCCGCGCCGCGTCGGTGGCGATAAACTTCGATGCCGACAAAACCACGCCCGACAGAATCATTGCGGCGGTCGAGGAGATAATCGCGGCGCATTCGCTCGGAATTTTGCAGCGCGAACGCGAAGCCCGCAACAAACTGCTTGTGGAGGAGCGCGACCTGCACGAAGAGCCGCTCTCGACGCTCGTTACCAGAAGCGCGGTCTCGGCGGCGTTGCTGCTCGGCGCGTGGATTGCAAAAAAGGGCGTTCCCGCGACGATTGCGGGCAGACTTTTCGGCTTTCCGGGGTTCGGCGCGCTCGCGCTTGCCCTGCCGCTTTTCAAGAGCGGTCTTGGCGCGTTCAAACGCTCGCTGCTGCCGAACGCCGACACGCTAAGCGCGATGGCGGTGCTCTCGAGCGTGCTCTCGGGCAAGGCGTCCTCGGCGTTGACGGTTCTGTTTTTGCACGACCTCGCCGAATCGATGACGGTCTACACGATGAACCGCACGCGCAACGCCATCCGCGACATGCTTTCGGTCGAAAACGAGACGGTCTGGAGACCGCTCGGCAATAAAATCGGCAACCCCCTCGAAAGGATTTCGGCGAAGCTGCTCGCGGCGGGAGACCTTATCGTCGTCCACTCGGGCGAAAAAATCTGCGCCGACGGCGAAATAATCGCGGGGCGGGCGGTCATCAACCAATCGTCGATAACGGGCGAATTCGAACCCGTCTCGCGCGAAAAGGGCGGCAGGGTCTTCGCGGGAACGCTCGTTGTGGACGGCACGATAACCTGCAGGGTGGAGTCGGCGGGCGAAAACACGACCGTTTCGAAAATCATCAAGATGGTCGAAGACGCGGGCAGCAAAAAGGCGGCGGTGCAAAACTACGCCGACAAATTTTCCTCGGCTCTCGTGCCGTTGAACATATTTCTGGCGGGCTTGGTCTACGCGCTTACGCGCGATATGAACAGGGCGTTGAATATGCTCATCATAGACTACTCGTGCGGCATAAAACTCTCGACCGCCGCCGCGCTTTCCGCCGCGATAAACACGGCTGCGCGTCAGGGCGTGCTCATCAAGGGAAGCAGCGTGATAGAGTCTATGAGCAACGCCGACACCCTCATTCTCGACAAGACGGGTACGCTTACCGAAGGCAAGCCGTGCGTCGAAAGCGTCGTTCCCGAATCGGGGAAATATTCGGCAAAAGACGTAATCGCATTCGCGGCGGCGGCGGAGGAAACGTCGAAACATCCGATGGCTTCGGCGATTCTCGAACGCGCCTCGCGCGAGGGCGTGGCGATTCCGCGCCACGGCGACATCATTACGACGGTCGGGCGCGGCGTGCTCACCTCAATCGACGGCACCCCGATACGCGTGGGCAACAAACGCTTCCTCAACGAAAGCGGAATCCACACGCACCCGATGCGCGAACAGGCATCCGCGCTTTTCGCCCGCGGCGAAAACGTCGTGTTCGTCTCGCGCGACAACCAAATGGCGGGGCTTATCGGCATCAGAGACCCCCTGCGCGAGAATATGAAAAAAGCCCTCAACCGCCTGCGCAACGTGGGAGTCGACGACATCGTTCTTCTGACGGGAGACTTGGAGCAGCAGGCGGACGTAGTCGCCCGAAGACTCGGAATCGACAGCTACGAATACGAGCTTCTGCCCGAAGACAAGGCGAAGGTCGTCCTGCGGATGCAGGCGCGCGGCAACAAGGTTGTGATGGTCGGCGACGGAATCAACGACGCGCCCGCCCTCGCCTACGCCGATGTGGGAATCGCTCTCGGCAAAACGCGCACCGACGCGGCAATGGAGGCTTCCGACATCACCATTTCGGGCGACAACGCGCTTATGCTTCCCGGAATCTACGGACTGTCGAAATATACGATGGATGTCGTGCGGCAAAACCTCTTCGCGGCGGTGGGGATAAACACGCTCGGGCTTATCCTCGGCGCGCTCGGCACCATTCCCGTGATATTCGGCGCGGTAATGCACAATTCGTCCACGATACTTGTAGTGGCGAACAGCCTGCGAATCCTGTTCTACGATATGAACAAACCGCCCGCGCTAAAATAGAACTTTCAACCAACCAAAAAAGGAAAAACTATGACAAGAGACTACATACTCGGAGCAGCCCTCGGCATCGGCGTAGCCGCGACGGGCTTCTACCTCTACAAGAAAAATCAGGATAAAATCGACGACATCCTGCGCTCGCACGGAATGGACATTCCCGTCAACGAGAACAAGCCGCTCGAAGCAATGTCGATTGAAGAGCTTGCAATGCTCAGGGAAAAGATCGAAGATATGATTGCCGAACGCGAACTCGCAGCGTCGACGGCGGAAGCCGAAACGGCAGCCGAAGGGGCAAAGCCCAAGGCAAAACGCCGCCGCCGCGCCGCAAAAAAGGCAAAGCCCGCCGAAGAGGCGCAGGCATAGACGAAAGGGCTTTCGGGGGAAAAAAACGGATACGGTTGCAGCCGCGCCGCATCCGTTTTCTTGCGCCCCTAATATTGTTGACACGGGCGGATGCGGTTCTAAAAATTTCCGACCATGTTATACACGCTCGATATGGGGTTCGACGTTTTCGAAAAACGCCCCGAACTCTCGCAGACACTGGCATACACGCTCGCGCGCGGTCTGTGCGAATCGACCGCCGACTGGCTGCTGTGCGATTTCTCGGACGGCGCAAAAAAGTATTCGGCGGCGGAAATTCTCGCAGCTGCCGTCGCGCTCTCTCGGCGGATAAACAGGGCGGAAATAGGGAAGCGCGCGGCGGTTGCAATCGCGCCGTCGTACTTGGCGTTCGTAACAAACTACGCATGCGTTTTCGCGGGCGTAAACCCGATAAACATCAACTTTACCCTCGGACCCGTGGCGGCAAAAAGCTGCTTCCAAACGGCGAAAATCGAAACGACTTTCACGGCGGAATACTTCAAGTCTAAAATCGACAAGGTAAACCCGCAATTCCCGTGGAGCAAATCGGTCGTCGATGTCGGCAAAATTCTTTCGGAAATCCCCGCCGCCGAAATCGACGAAATCAAAAATTCGGTAAAACTCGGCGCGGACAAATTCGCCGAAAAATTCGGGATAAAAAAATGCGGCGACAACAGCGCGGAGGCGACGCTCGTATTCACAAGCGGCAGCGAAGGTTCGCCGAAAGCCGCCATTCTCACCGAGCGCAACATCATTGCAAACTGTCTCCAGACAAAACTAATCGAACTCTTCGCCGAAGACGACATCCTGCTGGCGAACCTGCCGATTTTCCACAGTTTCGGGCTTCTCTTCGAAGCGTGGTATATGGCGGCGCACGGGCAGAAAACCGTAACGCTCCACAGCCCGCTCGACATCAAAAACAACATCAGAGCCGTGCGCGAAATGGGTCTTACGGCAATCATCGGCAGCCCCACATTCTTCCGCGCATACATCAAACACGCAAAGCCCGAAGATATGAAAACCCTGCGGATGGCAATCGCGGGGGCGGAAAAAACGCCCATAGGCTTCCACGAAATCTGGAACGCGGCGTTCGGCGACACCTACCGCGAAGGCTACGGGCTTACCGAGGCCTCGCCCGTCGTCGGCGTGAATACGAAGACGAAAGACTTCGGGTGGTTCTCGACCGGTACGCGCAAAGGTTCGATTGGAAAGCTCTTTCCGGGGATGCGGGCAAAGATCCTCCATCCCGCAACGCTCGCCGAAATGCCCTTCGGGCAACAGGGGCTTCTTGCAATGCAGGGGGCGAATATTTTCGCGGGCTATCTCGACAACAGGGCGGCGACCGACTCCGCACTGCAGGACGGATGGCTCGTTACTGGCGACCTCGCGCGGCTCGATCCCGACGGATTTTTGTACATCGACGGACGCGTTTCGCGCTTCTCGAAAATCGGCGGCGAAATGGTTCCGCACGCAACGGTCGAAGCGGCACTCAATACCGAGCTGAAACTCGCCGACAGCGACATTCCGCTCATCGCGATTTCCTCGCGGCTCGACGAGGGTAAGGGCGAATCGCTCGTGCTGCTGGCGGCGACCGACATCACGCTTTCGCAGGCGAAAGACGCGCTGCGCCGCGCCGGAATAAGCAACCTTTGGCAGCCGAAACACATCGTGAAAATCGACAAAATACCGTTGCTGCCGAGCGGCAAGCTCGACTTGAAGAAAATCTCGGAATTGGCGAAGGCGGGCGAATAACACCCAAATTTCCGAACTCCGACCGACGACGGCGCGCGTTTCTTCGCGCGTTTTTTGCGCCCTTGCCGCCACGCCGCGCAGTACCGCAGCCCTACTTTGCGCCGACGGCTTTTATCGTATATTTTGCGCCGACTTCGCCCGTCGCAGTTCCGTCGAAGACTGCCGAAGCTATGCCTATGTGCGGCTCGAGCGCACGCATCGCGCGTTCGAAATCGGCGAGATTTTTAAGCTCTGCGCGCTTGCACGAAAGCGTAATCACATAAACCGAAAACGAGCCCGCGTCCGACTGCGATACATTCGAAAGCGAATACGAAAGCCCCGCCGAACGCGCGCAGTTTTCAACCGCAATCTGAAGCGATACGGGCGATATTTTCTTCGACGAATCGAATTTTTTCAGAAGTTTTTCAAGCTCTCCGCGCAGCGCGGGCTCGCAGTCGGCGGCTGTCTTCGAGACTTTTTTCGAAACCGAAAGCCGCGCAAATTCCGCATTCAAAGCCGAGCAGTCGGAAATTTCCGACGACAGCCACAAAACGGCAGCCGCGCAAAGCGTGCACAAAAGCATGGCGCGTTCGCGCCTGTTTTTCTTGGCGCACCAATTCGAGAATCCGTCCGCAATTTTCATTTGAGCACCGCCTTTATCGTGAATTTCGCCACGCCACGCGACGATTCGGTTTCCATCTCGGCAGCGGCAATCTCGGGACGTTCTTTCAGCAATTTCAAGTAGCCGTGCGCATCGCCGATTGACGGAGCCTGCCCGACAACCGTAAACGCCCGCGACGAATCCTGCGAAAATTTCGAAAAACGCACGCTGTCGGGGCGCACGAAATTCGCCAGAGCCAGCGATTCAACCGCCGAAATCCTGCCGCCCGAAAGGGTCTGAAGTTCGGCGATTCTCGCGCCGAGCGTTTCGGCCGACTTTGCGACGGGCGCAAGCTCCGCAACTTCGAGCGCAAGCGCGGAGACCTTCGCAGACTTCGTCCAAACAAAAATCTGGAATGCAAAAAGCGCAAGGAACAACAGCGGCAACATTTTCGCCGCGGCAGACTTGACCTCGGCAACGCGCCGCTTTCGGTTGGCATTGCGCACAATGTCGGAGCGGCGGATGTCGAGCGTGCGCAGAGCCGTTTTTGGAACGGGTATCCGAACGGACTTTCCTCCCGACAGTTCGCCCGAAAGAAAGGACGCTGCATCGACCTCGGAAATTTCCGCAGAGCCGTCGTCCGAAATCTTCGAAAGCACAAAAAAGCGTTCACCGCCTTCGGAGCCTGCCGCGCGCTTCAGCTCGGCTACAACACGCGAAATATCGCAGTCGGCGGAAATGGATTGGGCAAAAAAACCAGCGATTTTCCCATCTTCGAAACGGATACACGAAACCGAACGCGGGGAACGCAACATCGCAACGCCGCCCGCAAGCCCCGCAAAAAGCAGAACCGCAGCGGGCGCAACAACGGCGCGCGCCGCAACCAATTCGCCGTCGCCGATTCCCGCAAAAGCGCGGTCGTCGAGAGCCGAAAAAACGGCGACATTTCCGCCGCGCCGCAAATAACCGATACGCATACGCTCGAGCGGCATAGGCGAAGAATTGGCAACCCACGTTTGCACAAATCCGCAAACGTCGGCATCCGACAGGCCTTCGGGCACGCCGAGTGTCTTCACAAAAAACGCGCCGTCGTCAGCCAATATGATTTTACCCGCCATATAGAAATGAAACGCCGACACGGTTAAAACGTTTCGAAAAAAAGCAAAACGCCGCAAAAAAAACGCACTATCAAGCCCGAGCTACTTTCCCCTTCAGCCCTCGCGGCTTGTAAAATCGGGATTCAGAGGGCGGCTCTAGCTTTTTGTGGCTATGTAAGCGTATTTAACATACGTGTCATTGCCACAAAGAGCTGAAACGCACTATCAAGCCCGAGCTACTTTCCCCTTCAGCCCTCGCGGCTTGTAAAATCGGGATTCAGAGGGCGGCTTTAGCTTTTTGTGGCTATGTAAGCGTATTTAACATACGTGTCATTGACACAAAGAGCTGAAACGCACTATCAAGCCCGATTTTACAAGCCGGCGGATTTGGGATTCATCGCCTCGAGTATATTCATAGCGTGGGAGTTTACGCGCTCGCACGCCGAAAGAATTTCGATGAACAAAATGCCGCCGCGCGTTACGCCTGTCGCCTCCATTTGACGGATTGCCTCGCGGCGCAGGGCTTTTCTGCCGGCGTCGAGCTTTTCGCGCATCTTTACGGAGCTTTCCAGATCGGCAATGCTGATTGCGCAGTTGTTGAGGCTCTTGTCGGCAAACTGGACAAACTCGTTCATTTCGGAGCAAAATTCGATGAATACGGGCGACTTGAGCATTTCGTCGAAGAGCTGCTTTCTGTAGCGTTTGCGGGCAAGCGTTATGAGCCTGTAGCAGGAGTCGCAGAGGGCTTCAAGCTCGGGCACGATTATCATATTGCGGGTGACGATTTTTATGCTGTTCTGACTTAGGTCGTGCGACGAGCACTTGACGAAAAAGTTCGTAAGCGCGACGGAAAGCTTGTCGGACTCCTCTTCGAGGTCGCGCAGTCGGGCGACTTCCGCGCTCAGATCCTTGTCGGGATTCTGTATTACGAATACGAAGCCGTTGAACATTTCGCCAGAGAGTTCCGCAAGCTTGACGAGTTCCTTCTGTCCTTCGAAAAGCGCAAGTTCGCCCGTTTCCGAAACGTTTGAAGTGAGGTATTCGATGCGCTGAACCGCCGTGCGGTGCCGATAGTTTTTGTCTTTCAGAATCCAACAGATGAATTTTTCTATTTGCGGAACAAAGCCGATGAGCACACAAATATTGGTCAAATTGAACATCGTGTGGAACATTGCAAGACGCGCGGGAATCGCCACTTTTTCGAGCGCGGCATCGCGGGCGGCACCCGTGAGCGAATCGAAGTCGGTTATATTCATCGCCCTGAGCGTTTCGTGCGCGGGAACGCCCGTGGCGGGAACGAGCCAGCAGATGAAATCGACAAACCAATAGAACACCGTAAGCATCCATACAACACCGAGCACATTGAAGACAAGGTGGGCGATTGCCGCACGCTTGCCGCTCAGGCTTGCGGGAATCGCCGCCACAAGCGCGGTCATCGTAGTGCCGATGTTTTCGCCCAAAACGATTGCCGCCGCGAGGTCGAGGGTAATCCAGCCCTTTGCCGCCATCGTAATTGTTATCGCGATTGCGACCGCCGACGACTGCACCACAAGCGTAAGAATCACGCCGAACGCCAGAAACAGCAAAACCGAAAGGAAGCCCATATTCGAATACTCTCGAATCCACGCCAGAATTTCGGAGTGCGACTGTATGTCGGGAACGGAGTTTTTCAGATACTCAAGCCCCATAAACAGAAGCCCGAATCCGACCAGAAATTCGCCCGAACTCCGCCATCCGGGGCGTTTGCAAAACGAAATCAGGACACCCACGCCGATAATCGGCAGGGCAATATCGGCGAGCGAAAATTTGAAACCCAATATGGCAATCAGCCACGCGGTTGTGGTCGTGCCGAGGTTCGCGCCCATAATCACGCCGATTGCCTCGCGCAGCGTCAGCAACCCCGCATTGACAAAACTTACGACCATCACGGTGGTGACCGTCGAACTCTGCACCGACATCGTTACAAGCGTGCCCGAGAAAAGACCGTAGAAACGGTTGCCCGTCATCCTCCGCATTATCGCCCGAAGGCGTTCGCCCGAAAGTTTCTGCAAACCTTCGCTCATTAATTTCATTCCGAAAAGGAACAAACCCAAGCTCCCGATAATTTGGAAAACGGTACCCATAAAATAAAATTTGGCGTTGAATTTGGCAAAAATAATAGTCTAATGCAATTTAAATATTTTTCTAAAAAATGGCACTGATAGTATATTCGGGCGGGCTCGATTCGACCGTCCTTCTGCACAAGCTCGCCGCCGAGGGACGCGCCGACGGCGCATTGTGGGTAGACTACGGCCAGCGGCACGCGCGCGAATACGAATGCGCCGACTACAACAGCCGAAAACTCGGCGTCAAACTGGATGTCGCCGACATCTCGAGCCTCAAGCCGCTCTTCGGCGACAACGCGCTGACCTGCAAATCGGCCGAAGTGCCCGAGGGCAACTACGCCGACGAAAATATGAAGACGACGGTCGTGCCCAACCGCAACATGATTTTGGTGGCAATCGCAGCCGCGCGGGCAATCGCAATCGGGACAAACAGCGTCGCCTACGCCGCCCACAGCGGAGACCACGCAATCTATCCCGACTGCAGAACCGAATTTGCCGACGCGCTCGACAACGTTTTGCGCCTCTGCCATTACGAACCGATAAGGCTCGAGCGGCCCTTTGTGAATATGACGAAAGCCGATATCGTAAGGCTCGGCGCAGGGCTCGGCGTCGATTTTTCGCACACTTGGTCGTGCTACAAGGGCGGGGAAAAACACTGCGGCAAATGCGGAACGTGCACGGAACGCCGCGAAGCATTCGCGCTCGCGGGCGTGCCCGACCCCACTGTATACGAATAGACAATGCCGCGAAGACTCGCAATATTCACGCTCGGTTGCCGAGTAAACCACTACGAATCGGCGGCACTTGCCGACTCGGCGCGCGCGCTCGGCTTCGAGGTAGTCGGCTGGAGCGAACCCGCCGACATCGGCGTTATAAATTCGTGCGCGCTTACGGTTCTTGCGGAGGCGAAGACGCGGCAGGCAATACGCATTTTCGCGCGGAATAATCCGCAGTCAAAAATAGCCGTAACGGGCTGCTACGCGCAGACAGATCCGCACAAATTCGCCCAACTGCCCAACATCGGCTGGGTTGTATGCAATCGGCTGAAGGCGCGGACGGTCGAAATAATTTCGAAATATCCTGCGGGCGGCGAACCGCTCGAGTTCGCCGACTCCGCAATGCCCGCTTCGCCCGAAATCGTCTGCGGTTCGCAGCCGCTGTCTGACAGAATGAATTTGAAGATTCAGGACGGCTGCGACAACGCCTGCGCCTACTGCATAATTCCGAGGGCGCGGGGGCTGCCGCAAAGCCGCAAGTTCGGCGACATCGTGCGCGACGCCGAAAATCTCGTCGAACGCGGCGTGCGCGAAATAGTGCTCACGGGAATAAACATCGCAAAATTCTCCGCGTCCGAAGGCGGGCTTGCCGCGCTCGCCGACAGGCTCAACAAAATCCCCGACCTTCTGCGGATACGCCTCGGCAGCCTCGAACCGCCCCATTTCGAACTCGACGCGCTTCTCGAAAGAATGGCGGATTCGTCCCACAAGCTCGCGCCGCACCTGCACATTTCGGCTCAGAGCCTTTCCGACAACGTGCTTTCGGCAATGCGCCGCAAATATACCGCGGCGGAATTTCTGGATACTCTCGAAAAAATTTTCGCCGTCTCGGAACGCATCGCGGTGGGCACCGACATCATCTGCGGACATCCGCACGAAACCGAAGCCGACTACCTGCTGACAAAAAAACGACTGCTTGAATCGTCGATGGCGTACGCGCACGTCTTCACGTTTTCGCCGCGCCCGAGAACACTTGCGGCGGTTATGGACGGGCAAGTTCCCGTCGAAGTGCGCAAGGCGCGCGCCTCCGACCTGCGAAAGTCGGCGGAGGAATTGCGGCGGAGGTTTTTCGAAAAAAACCGCGGAACAGTGCGCCCGATTCTGCTCGAAGGTAGGCTCCCGAACGGAGACTACCCAGCCTATACCGACAACTACATCCAAGTGTTCTACCGCGCCGACCGCGACGGGCTGAAGAACACGCTCGTAAACTACACGCTGTAGTTTGCGCCTATTTTAACAATCTGCGGACGAAGCAAAATTCTGTACGGTCCGCCCGATACGTTTTTAAGCGCGGGATGCCCGTCCTCAAACGAAAACGCGCTTTCCAGCGGTAATACGACGAATCGTTGATTCCGTACTTGCGCAGCGTATCCGATACGTTGTTCGGCACCTCCGCCTCCTTGAGTATTTGCGTGATTTGCTCTTCCGTGTATTTTTTACGTATCTTGCCCGTTTGATTTGCCTTTCTATTTTGCAAATCAATTTACCCATTGCAAGTCTGTCCTGTTTTTCGGGGCACACAGCAAATCGGACGCAGAACACTGCTTAACATCCACGAAGAAACCCGCAATTTAAAGCAAAAAACAATATTTCAAAAAACGGGGGAAAAAGCAAAAACGGGCAAGACAAAAAAACAAAACCGCCGTTCTACGGGAACAGAAACCCTTTATTGCGTATCATAATCGATATCGAGACCTTCGCAACTTCTTTGCCGTTGAGCAGAATCGTGCGCGACATCGGATGCTTCAATCCGTCGTCCGCTGTTTCATAGTCCGCAAGCTTCGCGACGACCTCCGCGCCCGAATCCCTGATTGCAATCGCCCGCATTAGACGGTCTTTCGTGCCGAAAGAGTACGACATCGTCATTGTGCCGTCTTTCAGCGAAACCGACTCCACGTCCGCGCCGTCTACGTTTGCAAAACCGTCGTAGGCGATTTCCCCTACATTGCCCGACTGCTCGATGTCGCCGAATGCGCGCTTGAAAAGCATTTCGTCGGTCGAAACGAGCGCGCGCAGCACGAGAGCCTCGCGCTCGGGAATCGGTATGCGCCGTCCGCCCGAACGCAAATCGGGAAGTCTGAACGCTCCCTCCGACATAAGCCCGATGAAATACGCGCGCGGCTTGTCCTCGCTGCCGAGCCGCAGGTAGATTCTCCCGTTGGCGCGTTTTATGCAATAGAAGTCTTCGCCGACACCGTTCATTTCGAGAGTGCCCTTTATGAGTGCGTCCTTGAAGTCCGCCGAAAGCGAAATGTTGCCGAGCGACTCGAAGTATTCGCGGACGACATTGTTTGCCCGAGAGTTTTCGAGCCTCCAACCGTATATCGAATTGGCCTCCGACATCGCCATGCCCTGCGTGCCTTTCGACACTTCGCGGCGGTAGTAGTCGATGAGGAAAAAGCAGCCTGCCGCGAGCAGACAAAAAGCCGCCACGTTCAGCAGTATCTTCAAAAACGACACGATTCTGACCGAAGACTCTCCGCGTTTTACGCGCTCTGCCTGTTCCTCGCCGCGGATCTTCATGGCCTCAGCCTGTTCCGAAATCATCTCGCTCAGTTTGCTCGCCGAACCGATGCGCTTTTTCGATTCGGACGGAATTTCCCGCAGCCGAAATTCGGGAACGACGGACTCTATGTCGGTCTCCGAATCCGCATCGCTGTCACCGTCTTCGTCGTAGGTTTCGACAATAGAAATCGGCGGCGGGGGCGGCGGAAACATCCCGCGCGGCGGGGGAGGAAAACCGAACGGAGGCGGGGGAGGAGGCGGAAACGGCGGCGGCGCGGCGACAAATTCCACTTCGACATCGTCGTCTATTTCTATTTCCCCGCCGAACTGAACGTATTCGATTTCCTGCGGGTCGTCGACTTGTTCCGACTCAAAACGCGGCTTCGGAGATGCTTTCCCGTCTCCGCTTCCGTTCCCGTTTTTTGCATCGGAATCAGCCGCCATTTCAAACTATCCTCTCGTTTGACCGTTCCCGTAGACCTTGTATTTATAGGAACAAAGCTCTTTCAACCCCATCGGGCCCCTCGCGTGGAGCTTGTCGGTCGAAATGCCTATTTCCGCGCCGAAACCGAATTCGAATCCGTCGGTAAAGCGCGTGGAAACATTCCAATAGACAGTTGACGAATCAACCGAGTTCAAAAATTCTTCGGCGGATTTTACGTCGGAACTGACGATTAGGTCGGAATGTCCCGAACCGTACTTGTTGATAAAATCGGCGGCGGCTTCAACAGAATCGACAATATCGACGGAAATTATCAGGTCGATATATTCCGTAGAGAAATCCTCCTCCGTTGCCGGCGCGAATTTCACGCCGGCGTGCCCGAGAATGCCTGCGCACTTTTCCGACGCGCGGATTTCAACGCCCTTTTCCGCCAACGCCTTCGCAAGCCTCGGCAGAAGCGACTCTGCAACGTCCCTGTGGACAATCAGGTTTTCCGCCGCGTTGCACACGCTCGGCCGCTGGCACTTTGCGTTTACAAGCAGCTTTTCCGCCATTTCGGGGTCGGCGTACTTGTCTACATACACGGTGCAAACGCCCTTGTAGTGCTTGATTACGGGTATCGAAGAGTTTTCCACGACAAAGCGGATGAGCTTTTCGCCGCCTCTGGGAATGATGCAATGCACATACTGGTCGAGCTTGAGCAGCTCGCCGAATGCGGCGCGGTCGGTTGTGGGAATCATCTGTGCGCAGTCGGGGTCTAGCCCCGCCGCCGCGAGCGAATCGGAAACGATTTTCGCAAGCACCGTATTAGTACGGAAACACTCGCTGCCTCCGCGCAATATCGACGCGTTGCCGCTCTTCAAGCATAGCGCGGCGCAGTCTACCGTAACGTTCGGGCGGCTTTCGTAGATTATGCCGATTACGCCTATCGGCACGCGAACCTTGTCGATGCGCATTCCGTTGGGGCGCACGGTCGATTCGATAATTTCGCCGACGGGGTCGGGCAGAAGGCAGAGCTGCCGCACGCCCTCCGCCATCGACGCGATTTTCGAATCGCTGAGCGAAAGACGCTCGAGCATCGGCGCGGATATTTTGCCGCGCGCCGCCTCGACATCGAGCGCGTTCGCCGCCTTGATTTCGTCGGCGCGATTGACAATCGACCGCGCGAGAATCTCGAGCGCGGCGTTTTTTTGTTCCGCGGTGTAAGAGGCAAGCTTCAACGAAGCCGCGCGCGCGCGTTTTGCCATATAGAGAATTTCGCCCATTATATTTGTGAAATTTTTTTGATGTATTGGCAGCGGCGGTCGATTTCATCCCTGCCGTTTTCTTCGAGTTTGTAGCACGAGAACGATTCCACCGTCATCGACGCCGTAGCCGCACCTGCGAGCATCCCGAGCTTTATCGACTCAAAGTCGGTCTTTCCACAGCCCGCGAGGTATCCCGCAAGCGCGCCCGCAAACGAATCGCCCGCGCCGGTCGGATCGTGAAGCGCAGCCACGGGATAGGCGGGAATCACGAAGAAATCGTCGCCCGAAAAGAGCATCGCCCCGTATTCGCCCGTCTTGATTATAACGCTTTTCACGCCGAGCTTCATCAGCTCGCGCCCCGCAACTATTATGTTGTTCGTGCCCGCAAGCATTTTGGCTTCGGAATCGTTCAAAATCAGCAAATCGCAACGACGCACGAGTTTCAAAAGGTCGTCGCGCTCGGTGCTAATCCACAAATCCATTGTGTCGAGAATCACGAACTGCGGCTCGCGCACGAGGTCGAGAACCGCCGACTGGATTGCGGGCGAAATGTTGCCGAGCAGAACGAATTTCGAATTCCGCGCGGTTTCGTCGAGCTGCGGCTTGAAATTCTCGTAGGCGTTTAGGCGCACGTCGAGAGTCTCTCGCGAGTTGAAGTTTTCGAGATACTTTCCGCGCCAAAAAAACGTTGGCTTCGAGCTGTCGGACTGCAAATTCGAAAGGTCTATCGAACGCGCCGTCAGACGCTTTACATCGGAGTCCTTGAAGTCGTTACCGACAATCGCCGAAATGGCGGTCGGAGCGAAGTACGAAGCCGCAAGAGCCGCGTAGCTCGCCGAACCGCCGAGGATGAAGTCCGCGCTGTCGTCGGGCGTTTCGATGCAGTCGTATGCGACCGAACCGACTACGAGAAGTTTTTCCGCCATATTATTTATTGATATGCTTGATTATTTCGTCGGCAAACTGCGAGCACTTGACTTCCGTCGAACCTTCAATCAGGCGGGCCAAGTCGTACGTTACGACCTTCGCGCCGATTGCGTCTTCCAGACCCTTTATGATGAGGTCGGCAACTTCGTTCCATCCGAGGTAGCGGAACATCATTTCGCCCGAAAGAATTACCGAACCGGGGTTTACCTTGTCGAGGTTCGCATACTTGGGAGCCGTGCCGTGGGTGGCTTCGAAAATCGCGTGCCCCGTAGTGTAGTTGATGTTGCCGCCGGGGGCAATGCCGATTCCGCCTACCTGCGCTGCGAGCGCGTCGGAGATGTAGTCGCCGTTGAGGTTGAGCGTGGCGACGATGTCGTATTCCGCGGGGCGCGTGAGAATCTGCTGCAGGAACGCGTCGGCAATGCAGTCCTTCACGATAAGACCGTTCGGAAGCCTGCACCACGGACCGCCGTCGATGGGCTGCGCTCCGAATTCTTCGCGGGCGACTTTGTATCCCCAGTCGCGGAACGCGCCTTCCGTGAATTTCATAATGTTGCCCTTGTGGACAAGCGTTACGCTCCTGCGGTTCTGCGCGATTGCGTAGTTGATTGCCGAGCGCACCAGACGCGCCGTGCCCTCTTCCGAAACGGGCTTGATACCGATTCCGCACGAATTGGGGAAACGCACCTTCGCGAACTTCTTCGGGAAATTGTCCCTGAGGAAAGTCTTGAGCTTTTCGACATCGTCCGAACCGCGTTCGAACTCGATACCCGCATAGATGTCTTCGGTATTTTCGCGGAAAATCACCATATCGACAAGGTCGGGACGCTTTACGGGGCTGTCAACCCCGCGGAAATAGCGCACGGGACGCTGGCAGACATAGAGGTCAAGCTCCTGCCGAAGCGCAACGTTGAGCGAGCGGATGCCGCCGCCGATGGGCGTTGTAAGCGGACCTTTGATGCCCACCAGATATTTTCTGAAAGCGTCTAGAGTTTCCTCGGGAAGCCACGAACCCGTTTTGTTGAACGCCTTTTCGCCCGCGAGGACTTCGAGCCATTGGATTTTGCGTTCGCCGCCGTACGCCTTTTCGACGGCCGCGTCGAACACGCGCACCGCCGCCGCCCAGATGTCGGGACCGATACCGTCGCCCTCGATGAAGGGCATAACGGGCTTGTTGGGAACAATTAACTTTCCGTTTTCGATTCTAATGATATTGTCGCTCATAAATAAAAAGTATATCGCCCGAAGTTAGCACAAAGCCGCACGCCCTCAAGAAAAATTTTGAGTTTCCGCCGCCGTCCGAAAACACTCGACAAGCCGCGAGAAAGATGCGAAAAACTCCGCCGCAATGAATCGGAAAATAACGGTCATAAGACACCCGCGCGAAAACCTCAAGAAGTGTTCGCTGCGCCACCTGCACGACCACCCTAATTTCGAGTTTCTCGCGGCGGTAGACGGCTTTTCGTTCGACGCGACGGGCTACACGCTGCTCGAAATCGACGCGCCGACAATCTCGCCCGCCGACGCCGACCGCCCCATCCTGCTTCTCGATTCAACATGGCACCTGCTTCCGAAAATCAGGCGGAAAGTATACGGCGATTTTGTGCCGCGCTCACTGCCGTCGAACATTCTGACGGCATATCCGAGGGTTTCGAAAATGCACCAAGACCCACACGGACTTGCGACCGTGGAGGCACTCTACGCCGCCCTGCAAATGATGGGAACACCCGACAGGAAGATTCTGAACGGATACCTTTTCGGAGAAAAATTTTTGTCGATTAACGGCTTCGAATAATACTCATAAAGCAAAGACCTTGATGCCCGCCGTTCGGGGTTGGCGATACATCGATGCAATTATTATAGCCGTATATTCCTCTTTAAGTTCGCATTGACAGACGGATTCCCGCCATCCAATCGTTTTGTTAATCCGAATTTCGAATACGATTACCCTTTTGCGCGGGCTACAAAATATGCGTAACTAATCAAATATACGCAAGTTATGTAAAAAATTTCTTTATGTGGCGCGAGAGGTCGGCTTCTTTGTCCAATTCCGTTTTATCTTCAAGCCAATCGCAGAAGTGTTTTGCGAAATAAGGACTTAGAGCGTAGCCTTTTGAGCCGAAGCCGTTGAACGAAAGAAGTCGCCCGTCTTTGGGGTGTTTGCCCAAGTGGGGGCGGGTTGTCGCCGTGCACGGGCGCACACCCGCTTCGTGGCAAACGACTTCGAACGTATGTTCGCCGCGGAATATTTTCGGAGCGGCGGCGAGCAGTTCGGCGCGCGCGCCGAGGGTGGGAACGGAATTGAGGTTTTCCCTGTCCCAAGTCGAGCCGATTCTGAATTGTCGGTCGCCGCATTTCATTATCCAGTTGCCGCGGTGCACGATATGCGGCGGGATGTCGGCGTCGGACTTAAGGGTAAGTATTTCGCCCTTAGCGGGTCGATATGGCAGCCAAGAGAAGAACGGGTTTTCTGCAACCTGCCAGCCTTCGCAGAACACTATTTTCTTGGCGGAAAGTCCGCCGTAGCGGACGGCATCGCCGCTTAAATCGAGTTTTTCATAATCGAACTTTTCGGAAATCAAAATGTTGCGCGAAGCAAAGTACTTTTTGAATGCGTCCATTGCCTTCCGCGTTTCCACCCAAGCCGAATGTTCGATAAAATAAGAGCCGAACGAGTCGTCGAGTTGTCCGAAAAAGTCGGGCGAGTGCGCCGCACCGATAAACTCGGCGTATTCTGGCAGCGAAGAGCGTTCGAGCCACAGGTTTTGCTCTTCGGGAGAGCGGCAGAGTTGCAGTATTTTGCGGTCGTGGAAAAACTCCGCCCCAAGTTCCCGCTCCAAGTTGCGGTAGAATTTTTTTGCGTACGGATGTGCCACTGCGCTGCGCCAGCTTTTGACGAGCCGTTTGCCCGTAATGGGATTGACTACTCCAGCGGCGACAAGGCAGGCGGCGTCGCGCCAAGAATCGTCGAATATGCGGATTTTGTAGCCGCGCTCGAGCAGTTCGAAGCCGAGGCACGAACCAGCGATTCCCTGCCCCACAACGATGTAGTCGAGCATGTCCATCAAAAGAGATTTCCCTGATTTGCAATCGGGTTTATTCCGAGAACCTTCCAAGCTTTGTCGGTGAGCATGCGCCCCTGCGGAGTGCGTTTGACGAAGCCCTCCTGAATCAGATACGGTTCGTGAACCTCTTCGAGCGTGTCCGCCTCTTCGTTGACGGCGACTGCGACAGTGCCCAAGCCGACGGGTCCGCCGCCGTAGTTTCGCGCCATCACGCGGAGCATGCGCTTGTCCATTTCGTCGAGCCCGTTTTCGTCGATTTCGAGAAGTTCGAGCGCGGCGACGGCGGCTTCGCGCGTGATTTTTCCGCCCGCGCGCTCCTCTGCGTAGTCGCGCACAAAGCGTATGAGATTGTTGGCGATACGCGGCGTTCCGCGCGAGCGTCGGGCGATTTCGTCCGCCCCGCCGCTGTCGATGCGCACGCCGAGCAGGTCGCAGGAGCGCAGGACAATCGATATGAGGTCGGCGCGCGAATAGTAGTCGAGCCGCGTCTGGAGCGTGAAGCGGCTGCGCAGCGGCGATGTCAGAAGACCCGTGCGGGTAGTCGCCCCGATAAGCGTAAATTTGGGCACGTTCAGGCGCACGCTTCGGGCGTTCGGCCCCTGGTCTATCATAATGTCGATTCGGAAATCCTCCATCGCGCTGTAGAGGAACTCCTCGACGGTGCGCGAAATTCTGTGGATTTCGTCGATAAAGAGAATGTCGCCCTCCTGCAAATTGGTAAGCAGCCCCGCCAGGTCGGACGCCTTTTCGATTACGGGCCCCGACGTTACGCGAACCTGCGCGCCCATCTCGTTGCCGAGTATGAATGCAAGCGTTGTCTTGCCCAATCCCGGGGGGCCGTGGAGCAGGATGTGGCTGAGGGTGTCGCCGCGCCTACGCGCCGCACCGACCATCACCTTGAGCCGCTCGACCGTCTTCGGCTGCCCCGCGAACGAGTCGAAACCCGACGGGCGCAGGGACGATTCAAGTTCGTCCTCTCTGCGTTCGAGCGCGCTTTGCAGGTAGTCGGTTCCCTTTTCCATTTTGCGAAAATTTACGTTGATGAAATTGCGCGCCACTCTACACTTATTCGGGTTTTTGTGAAGATAAAATTTGTCAGGCTCGAAAATTTCAGAAACATCGGCTTTGCCGATGTTCCGCTCGACTGCCCGAGCGTCTGGATTTGCGGAAGAAACGCGCAGGGCAAAACCAACCTGCTCGAGGCGTTGGGAATGCTCTGTGCGCTGCGTTCGTTCAGAACGTCGGAAATGTCGGCTGCGGTTGCATGCGGCTCTTCGGAAGCGCGTGTGCTGGCGGGAATTTCGCACGAAAAATTCGGCGAATGCCAAGTGCTGCTGTCGGTTTCGGCAAAACGCCGCGCGTTCATAGGCGATGAGGAAATAAAATTTTCCGACTTCATCGGACGCTTCCCCGTGCTCGCGATGGGCAACGAAGACGCAAAGCTTCTGCGCGGTTCGCCCGAAGTGCGGCGGCGCGATGCCGATATGTTCATTTCGTCGATTGACGGCGGCTATTTCGCCGCACTGCGCACATACCACAACGCGCTCGCCCACCGCAATGCGCTGTTGCGCGACGGATGCCAAGACCCGCGCGTTTACACGCCGTTTGAAACGCAAATGGCGGAGGCGGCAAAAACGCTTTTCGATTCGCGGCGTGAAGTGCTCGGAAGACTCGGCGGGCTTGCCACGCAAAAGTACGAAATTCTGGCACGCGAAAACGGCGAAAGCGCGGACATAAAAATCAAGCCGAACTGCGAAGTCGAAACGGCGCAGTCGCTGCTCGATATCCTCGAAAAAAACCGACCGCGCGACATCGAACGGCGCACGACTTCGCACGGCCCGCACCGCGACGACTTCAAAATTCTCGTCGGCGGACGCGACGCGAAAACGTATGCGTCGGAGGGGCAGCAGAGGTCGGCGGTCATCGCGCTGAAGCTCGCGCAGTTCGACATTCTGCGCGACGCACTCGGCGTCCGTCCCGTGCTGCTTTGCGACGACATATTGGGAGAGCTTGACGCGTCCCGCCGCGCCGCGTTCTGGGAATGCGTAGACCCCGAAGCGCAGGTCGCCGCAACCTCCACCGAACCCGCACCCGACGACGCACTGCGCGGCAAATGGCGGACGCTGGCGGTAGAGAGGGGAAAATTCGAATGCCTGTGAACGCCGTGCTCGAAAAAATTTTTCGCGAAAACGCCCGTAGCAGTCGAGCCGTCGTGCCGTGGGGGGATTTCATAAACACGGCCCTTTACGACGAAAATCTTGGCTACTACCGACGCGCCGACAAACTGCGAGTGGGGGGCGATGGCGCGGATTTCTACACTTCGGCGAGCCTCAAAAACCGCGTATTCTCGGAGCTTGTAGAAAATGCCGCGCGGACTCTGGCAACGCGTAGCGGCTTCGATTTCGATTCGCTCGAATTTTACGAAATCGGCGCGGAGGGCGACAGGCGCATTATCGAAAATTCGCGCGCGGCAAAGCTCGGCGACAAAATCGAAATCCCGCCGAAGGCAATCGTGGTTTCCAACGAGCTTTTGGACGCGCGTCCGTTTTCGCGCTTCAAGTTTTGCGGCGGCAAATGGCGCAAGGGCTTTGTGGAAATCTCAAAAGGCGCGGACGGTTTTTCGGCGGCGGAGGTTTTCGGCGAACCCGAAAAATTCGAACTCGGCGCGCTCGCAAAATATTTTCCGCGCGCAAAAGTCGAGGGCTTTAGAATCGACATATCCTTCGACGCGCTCGGACTTTTCGAAAAAATATGCTCCGCGCCGTGGCGCGGCATTTTGATTTTCGCCGACTATTTCAGAACCGCCGCCGAACTTTCCGAATTGCCGAACGGCACGGCGCGCGGATATTTCAAACACACCGACCGCGCCGACATACTACGCGATGCGGGAGAAGCCGACATCACGTTTTCGCCGTGTTCCGATATGCTGCGCGACATAGCCGCGAAGTGCGGTCTGCAAAATTTTTCGGACGAGAGGCAGGAGAAATTTTTCGTAAAAAACGCGGGGGAAACCATGCGGAAAATAGCGCAGTCGCCCGACCCGTTCGACCCGCGCAAGCGCGAGCTTGTGCAGCTGCTAAGCCCCGTGCATATGGGCGCGGCGTTCCGCGTAATTTCGGCGGTGCGCAAATAATGCGGACAAACCGCCGTCCGCGCCCATCTCGACAACCCTGTCTATCTTCCGCTTCATTTCGTCTATCCAGACGCGCGAGGTCGGACAGGCGATGGCGAAGGTTTTCGAGCAAAAGGCGCACATAGCCGAAGTCTACAACCCTCCGAACAAAACAAAACGCGCACGAATGAAAAGTTCCGTGCGCGTTTTTTGGTTTTCGAAAAAAATCGGAAAACTTCTAAACATCGCCGATTTTCGCCAAGAGCCATTCCGCCGCCGACATCTTCGACGGGGAGCGCAGCACCTCTTTTAGCCTTTCGGCATAGCCTTCGAACAATCCGCGTTCACCGATGCAGCCTTGCATATATGCGGCAAGCTTCTTGGGCGAGGCCTCGAACTGGATGAACTCGCGCCACGCGGGTCTGTCCAAAATAATATTTGCTATGCTCAAATATTTTATATTAACAAGCGAACGACCCACAACGTATGTAAACGGATTTGCCCTGTAGACAATCGCCCCCGGAATACCCTGCAACGAACAGGCAAGCGACATCGTACCCGAGCTCATCATCGCGGCTTTTGCGGCGACAACCTCCGATTCGTTTGCGATTACGCGCACGCGCGGGGCAACGTCGGGATTTTCCGCGAGCACATTGCGTATGGTCTTTTCGATTGCCGCCGTGGGGTATATCGCAACGGCGCGTTCGTTCGGCATATGCCGCAGCGCGCCTATCATCACGGGGAAAATGCGCGAGACCGCAATCGAGCGGCTGCCCGCAAGCATCAGAATTTCGCCTTCGGCGCAATAGCGCACGGGCGGCTCGAACGATTCGTCCAAAAACGGATGTCCGACGAACGAGACGGGCAGCGTCGTATCGGCGTAGCATTTTGTTTCGAACGGAAAAATCACGGCGAGCCCGTCGAGAAGCTCCGCCATCTCGAAACGCCTCCCTGCCTTCCACGCCCAGATTTGCGGGCTGATGTAATAGAGCAGTTTCACCGTGCCGCCGCCCTTTACGCTCACGCCGCGTTCCTTCAGCATTTTCGCCAAGTGCAGGTTGAAACCGGGGTAGTCCACAAAACAGACGGCGCGGGGCTTGTGCGTTGCAATCCAGTCGGCGACGGCTTCGGAAAGCTTTCTGAAAAAGCCGTAGTTTTTGAGAACCTCGAAAAGCCCCACGACCGAAAAACTCGTCATATCGAACAGCAGCTGCGCGCCCGCGCGGCGCAACGCCTGTCCGCCGAAAGCGCATACTTTCAGGTCGGTCTTTTCGGCAAGCGCGGAAGCTATCATCCGTTCCGCCTGTTCGTCGCCCGAGTGCTCGCCCGCTATAACCAAAACATCGCACGCGCCTTTTTCGGGCGCGGCGAAATCAAACGAGCGCATCGACAAAACGTCTTCCATTAGACGGCTCCGCCCTCCTCCGCCATGCGTTCGCGGATTTGACGGGTGATTTCGAGCGCGACTTCGAGCGCGCTAAGCCCGAGCTTTGCGTCCACCTTCGGATTCTTCTTGTTGACTACGCAGTCGGCAAAGCTCGCTAATTCGGTTTTGAGCGGCTCGTGCTTTTCAATCGGCACTTCCTCGGGAATGATTTCCGTCGCGCCCTTTACGCGTATGACGTGCCCCTTCTGGTTCATATAGTCGAGCGACATATACGTGCCCTTTTGGAAAATTCTGATTTCGCGCAGTTTTTTCAGGCTTACCCTGCTTACGTTCAGATTCGCCACGCATTTGTTCTCGAACTGGATTCGCGCGTTGGCGATATCCTCGCGCTTGCTGAGCACGTTCACGCCGACCGCCTCGATTTTTTCGACGTGCGAATTTGCGAGCTTGAGCACCACGCCGATGTCGTGAATCATCAAGTCGAGCACAACGCCCACTTCGGTGCCACGCGGATTGAAGGGCGCGAGTCTGTCGGCGGTGATGAAACGCGGATTGTTCACGCGCGATTCCATAAACTCCATCACGGGGTTGAAGTGCTCGATGTGTCCGACCTGCACAATCAGGTTTTTCTCGCGCGCCTTTTTAACGATAAGCTCTGCGTCTTCGACCGACGTGCAAATGGGCTTTTCTATGAGCAGATCGCAACCCTGTTCGAGGAGCGGCAGTGCCACTTCGGTGTGTCTGTCGGTGGGGACAACCACGCTTACGGCTTCGCAAGCCGCGCCGAGTTCGGCTATGGACGGGAAGACCCTGCAGCCGCACTTGGCGGCGATTTCGGCAGCGCGGTCGGAATTGTTGTCGTAGATACCGACAAGCTCTGTTGTGTCGAGTTCGGAGTAAATGCGGGCGTGGTGCTGACCGAGATAGCCGACACCGACAACGCCGCAACGCAGTTTTCCATCATTGCTCATACGTCGAAACTACGGCAACGCACACTCCATTACAAGAAAATTGATTGCGCGGGAATCGGCGGATGGCGGAGGAAACTGCTCTTTAATGAAAAAATGGATGAATTTCGGCGTTTACGATAGACGCCGAAAGAACAACATTATTAAGGGGCGCACTCGCGCCCTCGACTCCCGCAGGCGAATTTCTTTGTTTTAATAATTTGCTTGGAGTTTGCGGATAGTTCGAGTTTTAAAGGCAAGCGCAACAACACACGCCATTTTTTTCGTACATCGGCATCTATCCCTCAAGCCACCCACCGCAACAAAGTGAAACACCAGTGAGACAATAGGGTTTGCCGCGAAGCGGAGCAAACCACAATTATTCATTATTCATTTTTCATTATTCATTTTCCTCTAACCGAAACTACGGTTTCGAAAAGAACAAAACAACCCCGCCGTTGGCTAAAGCGATTCCCTGATGTCTTCGATTAGCGATTTCTCGCTTTGGAGTATTTTTATGGGATTTACCTTCACGCCGACTTTCGGATCTTCGAGCTTGCCGTCGAGCGAAACCTCGACCGTGTTTGCGAGCGGATTTATCAGCGACGCAACGCTCGATACAATAGGCATAGTAAGCCCTCCGAACGGGCGGATTGCCAGAGCCGCGTCGATGTCGTCGCGCAGATAGTCGTACGCGGCAGCCCCCTTGATTTGCATAACGGGTCCGCCCATTTCGAGCTTCGGAAACTTGACCGCGCCGCCGCCGACTTCGAACGGGCTGTACGCGTAGGTTATGTCGAACGAACCGAGCGGCAGGCGCATAGCCGAAAGCGCGCGGGAGAGCACGCCGAAAAGGTTGAGTCTGATGAGATCGGAATTTTCCAAACTTACATATCCGCTTCCCTCCGAAAGTTCGATTTTGTCAGCGTCGCCCTTTAAAGAAACCGACATCGTTACGAAACCGTTCTCGCCGCCGTCGACGATGGGCTTCGATTTTTCGCCGCCGCCGGCCTCCCCGCCGTCGGGCTTCGAAGAGGCGAGCGAGCGGAAAAAATCGGTCAACTCCGCCTGATTCATTTTGTCGGCGGTCATATTGCCATCGAACAAAATCGTCGAACCGCTTTTGCGAAGCTCCACATTGCCCTCCGCCGCGCCGCCGCAAAATTCGAACGTAGCGTTCTCTATCTGCGTGTCGATTTTGTCGCTACGGGCGGTGAACTTCGCGTTGCCCAGCGTCGCCTTTTCGAGAACGACAGTGTCGCCCGCAACCTCCGCCGACACGTTGTAAATGTCGCGCAATTTCTTCGGGTTGTTCGACGGATTGCGCAACACCGCCGAGAACGAAAGCTTTGGCGGAACTTTGAAATCTACCACATCGAGAACCTCGCGAACGTCGTCGCCGCCGAGCGCGAGAAGCTCGCGCGAATCCAGTTCGGAATCGAAGAAAATCCGCTGTTCGTCGAAAGTCGTTATCCCGTCGCCGAAGTAGAGCCATTCAATCTGCCCCGAAGCCCTGCGCCCGTCGGCGTTTATATCGACGTCGAAAAGCGTTATGCGCTCCGGATTGACGAGCACGTGGAGCGCGAACGACGAAAACTTCGCGCCCGAATACTGCGCGTTTCCGCCCGAAGCCCTCGCATAGCACCAGATGTATTCGGGCTTGCCCCACGTCCCCTCGACGGAAACGTCGGCGCGCGGAAAGTTCGAATTCCCCCCGAACTTGAAATCCTTCATCACGCGCGCCCACCACGGCTCCATAAAATGGGCGATAGCCATCGGTCTTATGTCGCCCGCAACGCGCACGCGGTATTGCGACGTGTTCATATCCTGAATGTACGCGCCGCGTACGCGCCATCCCTCTACCGTTTCGACCGAAAGATTTTGCGCCGAAAGCACGCCCTCCGCCGAATCGAAAACAACCTCGCCCGAAACGTCCGACACGGGAATGTCCATCACAATGCAGTTCTCCGCGCGAACGTTCGTCCGCACGGCGACGTTTTTCGAATCCGCCAAATATTTCACCCCGCCCGCAATGGCTATGCCCGACGGGAACGAGAGTTGTTTGAGCTCGGGAATGTCGGCAAGCTCGGGGCGGTCGAGCAAAAGCTTGGGGTCCACCGTTCCGTCGAATTTGAAGTCGGCGTCGAAGTTTTCCGAAAGCGAAAGACTGCCGCCGAACCTGTGCAGCCCGAACGACGCAAAAACCCCCCAATTCCCGCGCCAGTTCGAGAAATCGAGACTTCTTTTGCGGATGCGGATGTTGCCGATTTCCGAGCCGCCGTAGGAAATGTTGCTAACTGCGATGTCGAGATTTTCGAGCGCGGGCGAATCGGGATTCGGCAGGATGTCGGCGCGCATCTCCACATCGCCGAGAGTCGGAAGATTCTCTCCCGAAAAGTTTTCGGCAAAAAGCCGCGCCGAAACCTTCGCCCCGTCGGAATCGGAACGGCACGAAGCGTTGAGTGTAAAATTCTTTACCTCCGCGGAAAAGCCGCCCTCCGAAAACGCGCCACCGCCCGAGACGAAAGCGATGTCGGCGCGGTAGTTTAGCGCGTCGAAAACCGCGAAATTCAGGTTCAAATCGGGCGCGGAAAGGCAATCCAAATACTTTTTTGCCCCGGGATATTTTTCGAAAAGCAAATCGAACTTCTGCGATACGGAAAGCTTTTTCGGGGGATTTTTCGAACCGGTCTCCGATGTGCGCGGAGAAAACGCCGAAAGCAGCGCGTCGAAGTCGGTATTGGCGTTTGCGACCCCCGAAACCGCCGCACACAACCTGCCAGCCTTAAAATTGAGCGCGCTTACACGCCACCACTGCCCGCGCTTCGACAAATCAAGATACACCGACCCAATCACGGGATTTTTCCCTACCCCCGCGTAAGTAGGGGCTATACGCGCGTCGAGAACGCGCACCGACCTCGGCACAATTCTGCCGAATGCGAGCGGCGCAATCCTAAACGAAGCCGAGACCCTCTGCGCGAAAAAGAAATCTTCGGGCGTTCCGTCGAAGCGCAGGCTTACGTTTTCGAGCGACACGTTTCCGCCGCAATCGGCGCGCGCCTGCGCGAAATCGACAATCACGCCCGCCTCCTCCGCCTCGGCTTTGATTGCCGCGCACAGCCACTCGGGAAGCGGAACGGCGGCATTCCAATAAAGAACCGCGCAAACCGCCGACTGGAAAACCGCAAGGACGAAAAGGAACACGTTCAACGCCGCCAACGAACGCCAGAACGTCCGCAGCAAGAAAGTCGCAGCCGGCAGACCTGTTCTATTTTCCTTCACTTTCCGCTTTTTTGTCGGGCGCGGCGGGCGGATTTTTCTTCAGTTCGTTTTCCGCAAGCGCGCCCGACGTAAATTCGAAGAAAGAGTCTATGAAGTCGTCCGTCGCCGCAAACGCCGTCTTGCCGTACGCCCCGTACTGCGTGGTTCCGCCGAGACGTTTCGAGAACAGCCAGCTTCCGCTTTCGGCTACGTTCGCGCCCGAACCGCGGACATCGTAGCGTATTTCCATAGAGTAAACCCACGGAATGCGCGCGCCGTCGGGCGAGATTCCCGCGCCGTCGAACGGGCAGTCGGGGTAACCCTTCACCGAAAATAGCTTTGCGTATTTCAAAACATTTTGAAGGGCCGACTTTTTGCGCGCGTCGAGCGGCGCGGTCTGCGCCTTGAAGTCGCCGTTCTTCGACGAGATTTCGAAGAGCGTTTTTTTCGCGGCGATGTCGGAAATTTTGAGCGAAGTTATGACCGCATTCTCGGGCAGCATTTCGACGATTTTCGAGCGGAACTTCATAAAATCCGTATCGGCAAGTTTTACGATGTCGCGCGGAATGCCAAATATCGCGTCCGAATTTTCGGTCTTTGCGTAGACGAGCCGCTCTCCGTCCGCCCCGAAAAAGCCGCCGACATTGAGCGACGAAACAGTGCCGTCGGAGTCCGTCGCGGTTATTCTCAGACTTTTCGGCGTGAAACCGTAGGGGGCGACGTTTTCGCCGGGGGCGTCGCTGACGAATTTGCGCACGCGGATTTTCGAAAGCCTGAGCAGCAGCGAAGTTAGCGCGGCGGAATCGGCTTTGGAGGTTATCGACGCGCCGTTTTTATCCTCGCCGATAACGTCCCAAACGCCGCCCTTGAGTTTGCCGAAGCGGAGCGTTTTGCCGCCCTTCGAAATCTCCAAGCTTTTTACCGTGTTCAGGTCGAGCCGCATTACCGACTTGTCGCGCAGGTCGGTCTGGACGTTTGCAAGGTTGGCGACCGCGGACGCGTCTATCGTAAAAATCGTGGGGTTGTCCTCGAGCCGCGCGTAGACCTGCGAACCGTCCTTTGTCTTTCCGCCGATAAGCAAAACCTGTCTGCGGTTCGTGCCCTCGAGAGTAATCGTAGTGGGCAGTGCCGACACTTCGAAGCCCGCCTCGGCGGCGGGGTCGTTCGAAAAACTCTTCGCCGAAAGCTGGCAGATTTCGGTCAGAAACGCGTCGACTTCGTTGGAATCCGCAGCCGCAACGATGGGCGTTTCGAACTTCCATTTTCCGCCGTCGCGCACCAACCCGATTCTGCGGAAATTGCCCTTGAGCGAATCGGCGGACTCCGCCGACGGCAGGCGCACAGAAAACGCCGAAACCTCGAATCGCGGAATGTCGAAAACGTTCTGGTTGCGCAGGCGTTCGGTATCGACCACAAGGCTTTCGACAAACTCGCGGTCGACCACGATTATCCTGTCGCCGCCCTCGTCGAGCATATAGATGCGGTTGCCCACGGGTGCGCTCCTGCCGATTTTGAGCGTGTACATTTTTTTGCCGTTGCCGTATTTGAAAGTGTAGGCGGGGTCGTCGAGCCCGTACTCGGCGAGCGTGTGACCGTGCTTTGTGACTTCCGAAAGCGAAAAACTCGCCTCTCGGTCGAGAAATTCTATCTGGTTTCTGATTCGGTTTACGGCGAAAAGGTTAGCGGGCCAGTCTATCGGCGCGGTTATGCGCCATTTGTTGTTTTCGAACTTGAGCACGCGCGGCTTGTCGATGCCCTTGCCCGAAATTTCGAGAATCGTAAACGGCGCGGTTTCGGGAACCGCCGCCGCCGCGGCGGGATCGCGTTCGAGCGACCACATTGCCCAGAACAGGGCGACATTTGCAATCAGCAGGAAAATTGTGAGTCTAAAGCGCATTTTTCAATCCTCGATATTTATCGGCGGCGGGCGGCGAAAACCGCCGCGCACAGAGCCAGAATTACTGCGGGAACAAGCATAAAACGCCATGCGAGCGACAGGTAGTCGGACTGCGAAAGCGTCAGGGAAAACTTTTTCAGCGGGCGCGGCGGAATGTTGAGTATATTGTTTTCCTCGAACATCCAGTCGACCACGTTCAGAGCGAGCTTCGAATTGCCCAGTCTGTTGAACCATTTGTTTGCTATGAAGTTTTCGTCGCCGAAGACCGCAAGCTTGCCGCCGGGAATGTTCAGCCCGAGCTCGCCTCCCGCCGTGCGCGTTGCGACCATAGCGAGCGGAAGCGGGCCCGCTATGTCTGAAACTTCATCGTATTTCTGCACGCCGCCGCGCATATACGACTTTTCCGCCCAGCTTGCAGGGCCGCTCAGGATTATCGGCGTAATCTTCAAAGTCTCGTCGATTGGCGAGCCCATATCGGGGCGCACGGGACGCACCGAACCGAACTGTACGGGAGTGTCGGAGTCTATCAAATATTTCACAATCGGGTGCGGATTGCGCGGAAAACTTCTGGCAATCAAATCGCCCGACGCGCTCTCGTAGTCGCCGCCCGAATCGAGAACGAGCATATCGTCGCTCATAATGCCCCATTCGTAGAACACGTCTTCAAGCCCGAGAAGGGAGCCCATATCCAGAAACACAAGCCCCCTGCCGTTCGACTTGAGCAGATACTTTCTGATTGCGTCTATCTCGCGCGGAAGGAACGCCGACTTCGCCCCCGCAACGACAATCATATCCGCGTCTTCGGGAATCTCCTTGACCTCGCTCAAATCCAGCTCGTCCACCTTGTAGTTGTGCGATGCGAGCGCGGCGGCGTATTCGGAAAGCCCGCGCGCGCCGTTTGCGCTCTTGACGCTCATCTCGCCGTGCCCCTTGAGGAAGTAAATCCTGTTCTGTTTGTCCGACGAAACGTTCAGAATCGCCGACGTAATCAGGCTCTCGCCCTTGAAGTCCTTTCGCGCTCCGTCCTCGACCCCGTAAAATTCGGAAATCGGTATGCGCTTGAACCGCCGCCCCGAAGCCACCACAACGCATTCGTCCAAGTCGTTGCCGAAACGGGCTGCAAGTTCTTCGGCGCGTTTGTTTTCGATATGGGCGTTGACGAACTTCGCGCTGACGGGCGCGTTTTTGTTCGACGCGTATTCGTACTGCCCGAAGAGCGTGTTGAAGTCGCGCACTACCGCCGCGCTGTCGGAATCGTTGCGCCCGATTGAGACCACCGCGTAGATTTCGACGGGCTCGCGCAGTTTTTTGACGTACGCCACACTCTCGGGCGAAAGCGAATTGCGGCGGTTTTCCGACATATCCCAACGCGTGTAATGGCGCGTCGCGACATAGTTCAACCCAAGATACAGCAATATCCCCAAGAGAACCTGAAGCCAAAGATTGAGCCTGGCGATTCTCGTGGTAATTTTGAAATCCTCGAACATCGGGTTCATTTGTTTTTAGACTCCGTAATCAATGAGGTTATCGCGAGCAGAACGAATGTCGTGCTGACGTAGAAGAAGAACGGGCGCGTGTCCATCACCCCCGAAATGAAGTCGTCGAAATGCCTGAAAGTCTGCAAATATTCGCCCGCAGAGGAGAGCCACGAAAGACTCTCGGGAAGCGGAAACTTCGAGAGCATTCCCGCGCCGATTATCACCAGAAAGAGTATGCAAAACGAAAGCATCCCCGCGACGAGGGTCGTGCGCGTGAGCGAGCTTGCGAAAATCCCCACGGCAATGAACATCGCGCCGCTTGCCGCTATGAAAAGATAGCCCGCGCCCATTTGCACCGCGTCGAAAAAGCGAGGATCCGCCGCAACCTGCGGAAGATATAAACGCGAGATTAGCGGAAACAAAAGCGTCAATGCCCACAGCAGGACGTAGAAAAAGTAGCACGCCGAAAACTTGGCGAGCACAATCTGCCAAGCGTTCACGGGGGTCGTCATCAGAGCCTCGAGCGTGCCCGACCTGCGCTCGTCTGCGAGCGAACGCATCGTAAGAAGCGGCACCATAAACAACACAGGCACCCAGAATACCGAAAGGAAATTCGCCACGGGCGAACTGTCGCTTGCCGACCTGCCCACGTCTACAAGCGCAAACAGATACATCAAGCCCATAAAGCCCAAAAACAGGAACGCCGCTATGTACGTCGACGGCGATATGCAAAGCTGCCAGATTTGCTGGCGGACGAGTATGCGGAATCTTCTCATTTTTCGGTCATCTCCTTGTCGATTTCCTCGACCATTTTGGAGGGTTGCGGAAGGTCGCGCAACTGCTCCCAGCTGCGGCGCGTCGCCGCCATAAATATCTCCTCGAGCGACGGCTTGCGGTACGCGACAAGGCGCGGCATAAGCATTGTGTCCTTCGAAAGCTCTCCGATTATCGCAGCCCCCAAATCGGAATTTTGCGGCGCGGACAAAACGTAGTCGACATATCCCCGCGCGTCCGGCTGCGTATGCGAAATTATCGAAAGGTCGAGCTGCATAGCCGACAAGACTTCGGCGAAACGCTCGGGTGCGGCGCGCAGACTGACCTCGTACTTGTCGCGCGGGATGAAGTCTTTGCGCAGGCTTTCGGGCGAGCCGCTGGCTACGACCGTTCCCTGATTGATGATTATCACGCGGTCGCAGACAAGCTCTATTTCGGGCAGGATGTGGCTGCTGATGATTACGCTCATTTTGCCGCGCAGCGACAGGATAAGCTCGCGGATGGCAAGAATCTGGTGGGGGTCGAGCCCGATTGTGGGTTCGTCGAGAATTATCACGTCGGGGCGCGACAAAATCGCGTCGGCAATTCCCACCCTCTGGCGGAAACCCTTCGAAAGGTTGCCGATTATCTTTTTCGCCGCCGAACGCTTGAGCTGGCAGATTTCCATCGCCTCGTCTACGCGCTTTGCGACCTCGGATTCGGGGACGTCTTTTATGCGCGCGCGGAAGCGCAGATATTCGCCCACTCGCAAATCCTCGGGCAGGGGGTTGTTTTCGGGCATAAAGGCGATGTGTTTCCGCGCCCTGTCGGGATAGTTCGCCACGCTGATTCCGCAGATGTGCACGCTGCCCGAAGTTGCGGGCATAAGCCCCGCAATTATGCGCATCGTGGTGCTCTTGCCCGCGCCGTTGGGACCAAGAAAGCCGACGACCTCGCCCTTGCCTATTCTGAAGGAAACGCTTTCAACCGCCTTCGCCGAGCCGTAGCATTTGGTGAGGCGTCTGACGATTACTGAATTTGGTATGTCGGCAATGTCTTCCATCTAATAAACGGTAAAATCCTTCCGACAGCCCCCGATATCGAAAAGACCAAAAAAGATTAAAATTGTGAAACAAAGAACGCCCGATGTTTTCCGAAAGAAAAGCGGCAAAGCCCTTCCTGCACGAAATTAAAATCGGCAATCGGCAGCCGAATTAAAAGAACCTCGCGCGGACAAAGGCGGATACGGGAAACGTATGCCGCCGCACCCCGAGTCGGAGACGATGAAACGGTTTTCCCGTTCCCCGTCCGAGTTTCGGCGTTTTGCCGAACACCCCGTCCGACCCGCTTTGCGCGCCCGACGCGAACCGCCGCCTATTGGCTGACTTTTTCCTTGATGAAATTTTTGATGTCGCCGAGCGTGCGGAGCTTCTGGACATCCTCTTCGGCGATGGTCGTGCCGATTGCGTCTTCCACTGCCAGAACGATTTCGACCATCGTGAGCGAATCGAGCCCGAGGTCGTCGACGATAACGAGGTCGTCCGAGGGATTCTTTAGCATTTCGCGCTTTTCGGGCTCGGCAAAGCGTTCGATTATGCCGATTACGACATCGCCGACGAGTTCGGCATTGCCGGTTTTTCTAAATTCCACCGCTTTTTCGATTGTTTCGGGTGAACATCTTTTGAGCGACTCGCGCAGTGCCGCCTCGTCTTCCTGAGTAAACTGAGAATTCATACTCCCATAACAGCACATTACCCCGCCGATTTCAACCCATAAATTTTGTTGTGTTTGACAGTCGGCAAAACCGCGCGCTATTGTGGAGACATTCTATTTTTTATGAACTGTCTGCTTTTCCACACAACCCCGCCGTTCGAACTCGCGCCGAACGACCCCAAGCTTGCGCATATAGACGGCGTACTGAAAACCGCAAACGGCGGCGAAATCTTCGCGGGAACGCTCAACGGCAAACTCTGGATATGCCGATTCATACGCCGTTCGGACGGCGGCGCGGAGCTTGTGCCGCTGCGCGAAATAGCCAACCCCGACAGGCTCGGCGTTTGTCTTGCCGTCGCGTTTGCGCGTCCGCAAATTGCGCAGCGAATACTATTCGAGGCGGCGTGTTTCGGGGTGGACAGGCTCGTTTTCTACGCGGCGACAAAGGGCGAAGCCGACTACGCAAAAAGCGGACTCTACGCAAAGGGCGAATATTTGAAGTGGCTCGAAAAGGGCGCGGAACAGTCATGTTCGACGTACATTCCCGAATTTTCGACGGCGGGCAACCTCGAAGAGGCGGCTGAAAATCTGCTTTCGGGCGTGCCGGCCGACGCGCCGAAAATCGCCCCCGACGTGTACGAAGCCGAAATCGGGCTGCCCGACGCGCTCGCCGACAGGCAAAACCGCACCGTTTACGCCCTGCTCGGCGGCGAACGCGGCTTTACCGACGACGACAGAAAAGCCCTCCGCGCGCGCGGTTTCAGGCTTGTGTCGCTCGGCGGACGCGTTCTTCGGACGGATTCAGCCGTAATCGCAACGCTCGCGGGCTGCGTGTTCTGAGTTTACTTGACTATTGGCGCGGCGGGGTAATCATCGGCGGGTATTGTTATTCGTTCAAGATGGAAAGACATTCAAAACCCGATTCCGCAACAATGCGGCGGCTCGACGCGCTCGCGAAAAACCTCCGCGAACGCCGCTTTGAGCAGCTCGGCTACCCGTTCGACCAAGAGACGAGCCTTAAGGAGTACTACCGCTGGCTCGCCGACACGGGGCTTTGCGACCTCACGCTCATCAACGTGGGCGACCCCTACAAAACGCAGTGGGATATGCTCCACACCGACGAATTCGAGCGCGCCTGCATCGATTTCGTCGCCGACTCGTTCAACTTCGACGAAGACCGCTGGGGCGTGATTTCCAACGGCGGAAGCGACGGCAATATGCACGGCTTGTACTTCGGACGCAAGACGCTCGAGGCAAAATCGTCCGTGCCGCCCGTCTTGTACGTTTCCGACGAAGCGCACTACTCGGTCAAAAAGCTCGGCGACATCCTCAATATGGAAACGCGCACAATCCGCGCCCGCAAAAACGGTTCGATGGACGTTTCCGACCTCGAAAAAAAGCTTTCGCCCGACCGCCCCGCGCTCGTTGCCATAGCAATCGGCGGCACGTTCAAGGGCGCAATCGACGACCAGCGCGCAATCGACGAAGTGCTCAAAAAAGTCAATCCGCCCTTCGTCTACAGGCACCTCGACGCAGCCCTCTTCGGAGGCTATATGCCGTTCCTCGACGACCCCAAGGCGCGCGAAATTCTCGACGCGCAGAAAATGGGCTTCGATTCGGTCGCCGTCTCTGGACACAAATTCTACGGTATGAACGAGCCCGCGGGAATTTTTGTCTGCCGCAGGGAGGCTTTCAGCCATGTACAGAACAATCCGGTGCCGTATCTCAACGGCGTAATCCCAACAATAAGCTGCTCGAGAAGCGGCTTCGACGCGCTCAAACTTTTCTGGCGCATATCGACGACGGGCAAAGACGGAATGCGCGAACAGGCGGAACGCGTGCTTGCAAACGCCGAATATTTCCGCAATGCGCTCGAAAAACGCGGCGTGAAAACGTGGCGCAATCCGTACTCGAACACGGTGATTTTCCGCCGCCCGAAAGACGAAGTTGTACACAAATACGCGCTGGCGTGCTCCGACGACGAACACTGGGGCAAACTCTCGCACGTTGTGGTTATGCAATACTTCACGCCCGAAATGTGCGACAAAATCGCCGACGACATTGCGGGATAGATTCGGCGTACTGTCCGTAAAATTCTAAACCCGCAAGGGCGTCGAAACGGAAAAATCGGGGCTGCCCGCAATGCAAAGGCGACCCCGATTTTTTTGTCGTCCGCCGACAATCCGCCGAATTGTTTTGCAGTGTCCGTTTTTTTCGTTTTGTCTGTCGCAATGAAAACCTTTACATTTGCCTTTGCGCTTGCCATTGCGATTGCGCCGTTTGTCCGCGCGGAAATTCCGCGCGAAAAAATCGACCAAGCCGAACGCATTATGTGGTCGCGCTTCTTTCTGCCGAGCACGAATCTCTTCTACGAGTGCCTGACTTCATTCGACGACAAAACCTGTCAAAACCACCTGCCCACCGCCGACGAAGTGAAACGCCAGTATCCCAACCCCTGCGGCTACGCAACGGGAATGGAAGACTGCGCAATCTTGGGCGGAACGGTGCTCGCCGCCCTTGCCGACAAATATGAAGCGACATCCGACAGGCGCATAGCCGCGCAGGCGAAAAAAGTCCTCGCGGGGCTCGACGACCTCGTGCAGCCCGACGGTTTCGTCGCCCGCGGAATCTGCCCCGAAGACGGCAAAAGCGTCTACATAAACTCATCGATAGACCAGTACACGCACTGTGTCCACGGGCTCTGGAAATACTACCGCAGCCCGCTTGCCGACTCCGCCGACAGAGCGAAAATCAAAGGCGCGATTTTGCGTGTCGCCGAACGCCTGCGCCGCAACGTGAACGAAAAAAACGATTTCGATTCCCTGCGCCTCGACGGCAGACGCTGCGCGCTCCGCATAAGCCGCTTCACGCTCGAAAGACCTCACTCCGCCGCAAGGCTTCCGATGGTGTACGCCGCCGCGTGGGATGTTTCGAAAAATTCCGACTACCTCAAGCTCTACCGCGACCGCATTGAAAAAGCCGTCGCCGTGTCCGAAAAAATCGAGATAAATTCGCATACTCCCATATACTCGTTTTTGCAGATGCAGATTTCGCTGGAACTTCTCCGCGAACTCGAAACCGACCCCGCGCTAAAGGCGAGAATATCCGCCCTGATGGACAAGGTTGTAGACCTGTGCGTAAAACTTTCGCCCAAACTTGAAAGGCGTTTTGCGGGCACGCAAACCGCCGCGCTTTACGGCGACTGGCGCAATCCCGAAAGAATCGAAGTACGCAACGGCTACAACATCCCCAAACTCGGACATTCGCGCGACGTGTGGCGCACGATACGCGAAACGGGCGAACTTCCGCTAATCGCCGCCCTCTCTCCGAGCGGGAAAATTCCGCCGCGCATAGAAATGTTCTTCGAAGAGTCCGCGGCGAAGACAGACTACGAAAAATGCGCAAGCTGCGGCGTTCTCTTCCACTGGGCGGCGTACTGGACGGCGCAAAAACAAAAATCGGGCGGATAACGCCGCCGTACCGCCCTACTTTTTGGGCATTTTGAAGGACTTAGGCGCAATGCCGAGCTGCGCAATTTTGTAATTGAGAATGCGGCGCGAAACCGAAAGCTGGCGCGCCGCCGCCGAAGCGTTGCCGCCGTTTGCGGCGAGCACTTCGACGATTATTTCGCGCTCGAACTCGGCGACCATCTTGGCGAAGTCGATATCCTCCTCGGTCTTGAGTTTCGAAGTGTTCGTAGACTGCGGGGTCTGGAGCGACGGCGGCAGGTCGGACTCGGTTATCGACTGCCCCGCAGCTATAATCACCGCGCGCTCGATACAGTTTTCAAGTTCGCGCACGTTGCTCGGCCAATGGTATGCGCACAGCATATTCATCGCGCCCGCGCTGATTGAAGTCACCTTTTTTTCGCGCAGTCTTGCGTGTTTTTGCAGGAAGAATTTCGCGAGCGCGGGGATGTCCCTGCGGCGTTGGCGCAGCGACGGAACGTAAATCGTGAATATCGAAATTTGGTAGTAGAAATCGGGACGGATGATTCCGTCGCGCATACGCCCCTCCAAATCGCCCGAAGTCGAGGCGATTATGCGCGCCGACGAACGCCTTGTCTGCGCGCCGCCGAAACGCTGGTATTCGCCCGAAGCCAGATATTTCAGCAGTTTTATCTGGAGCGGTTTGCCGATAAGCCCGATGGAATCCAGATAGACAATGCCGCCGTCCGCCCTCTCCAAAAGCCCCGCGCGGGGCGGATTTTCCGAGCCGAAAAGCGCCGCGTCGATGAGGGAGTCGCGCATTGTGGAGCAGTCGAGAATCTCGAGCGGTTTCTCCTTCCAGCGCGGATAGTTTGCGATTGCGCGCATTGCGAAATCCTTTCCCGCGCCGACCTCGCCGCGTATCAGGACGTGCGCCGAACCCTCGCCCGCCTTGGCTATAAGCCCGTATGTCTTTATCATCGCGGCGGTGTTGCCGATGGCGTTTTCGGGACGCAGTTGGCTGTCGATTTTGTTGCGCAGCTCGCGGTTTTCGATGTTGAGTTTTTCGGTTTCCTCGCGCTCCAAAAAGAGCACGGTTACGGCGTCGGAAATGATGTTTGCGATGGTTTCGAGGAGCTTGAGGTCGCGGGAGAGCGCGTACTTCGTAGGGTTTATCCTGTCGATGCTCAGCGTGCCGATTACGTTGCCCCTGTTGAAAACTGGAACGCACAGGAAGGCGGTCTTGCCGCTCAGCGTGCGGCTCAGCGTGCGGTTGAGAAAGTCGGGGCTTTGCGAGATGTCGGGCACCACGCGCGAAATCCCGCGCGCGGCGACGTCGCCCGTAACGCCTTCGCCCATTCGGTATACGCCGCGCCTGCGCTCGTCGTCGCTCAGACCGTGCGAGGCGCAGATTGTCAGCAGGTCTCCCTTGCGCAGGGTTACTGTTCCGCGAGTGAGGTTCATCCTTTTGAAGAGGATGTCTAGAACCTCGCCGAGCAGCAGCGAAACGTCTTTCATTCTCACGACGGTCTTGCTGATGTCGTGGAGAACCGACACAACCAGTCCGCGTCCGCCGTTTTCCGATTCTGCTGCAACTGTGTTTTTGCGCGAAACCATAAAAATTTTATATATCCGCACATAATCGAAAAAATCGAAGATACTTGCAAAGAAAAAAACATTCTGTTTTCATTCCGACCGTAATGAATGCAAAGTCCGACACAACAATCCGCAAAAGCAACGTGATAGCCTGCGTCTGGGATTTCGACAAGACGCTAATCTCCGGATACATGCAAACGCCGATTTTCAGGGAGTACGACATCGACGAAAAACTCTTTTGGCGCGAAGTCAATATGCTGCCCGAAATCTACGCCAAGCGCGGAATACGCGTCGCCCCCGAAACCGTCTACCTCAACCACCTGCTCAGCTTCGTAAAGAACGGTTATATGCAGGGGCTGAGCAACGCCAAATTGCGCGAACTCGGCGGACAGCTCGAATTTTGCAGCGGACTGCCTACATTCTTCGATGACCTGCGCAGAACCGTTTCGGACATCGCAAAATCGCGCAATGTCGATATTTCGCTCGAACACTACATCGTAAGTACGGGGCTTTCCGAAATGATACGCGGCAGCGCAATCGCTCCGCACGTCGACGGAATTTTCGGCTGCGAGTTCATCGAAGAGCCGCTCCCGCCCTATTTCACAAAACAGCCCGAATTCGACCTCGATTCGCTCTCGAAGCAAATCAATCAAATCGGTATGATTGTCGACAACACAATCAAAACGCGCTTCATTTTCGAAATCAACAAGGGCACGAACAAAAACCCCGCAATAGACGTAAACTCGCACATCGCCCCCGAAGACAGGCGCGTGCCGATTCGCAATATGATTTACATAGCCGACGGTCCGAGCGACGTTCCCGTATTCTCGGTTGTCCGCAAGGGCGGCGGCAAGGCGTTTGCCGTATACAGCAAGGGAAGCCGCCCCGAATTCGCCCAAAACGATATGCTTCTCGAAACCGACCGAATAGACGCGTACGGACCCAACGACTACACGGGCGAATCGTCCACGGCAATCTGGCTTAAAATGCACGTCGAAAAAATCTGCGACCGCATAATTTCGGAGATCGACGAAGCCCTCGAATCGCGGCTCGGCAAAGTACCGCACCACATCCACAATCCCAAGTCGAAAGACGATTTCCCGCCCGAGACGCTCAAACAGACCTCTTTGCCCCTGCAGTAAAAAACGGGAAATACGCCGTCATCAAAGACATTTTCCAGAAGCGGAATTTACCGTCTTCGGTGAATACACCGTCATCCCCCCAGTATCGGACGGGGTTTGTCAGACCGCTCTCTTGGCTGGCGGCAATCTCGGCGTTGACGGCGCAGTTGAGGTCGTCGAACGGCGCGGTGTCCAACTTCCGCGGCTTTAAAGCCGATTCCGACAACCTCCGCGCGTGTATCTTCAGAAGCCCGAGCGGATTCGAAACAAACGGATGGTTTTCCGATGCGTAGTTTTCGGGATAGTCGAACCCGTTCGGGATGTTTCTCGCCTCGGTCAACAGAACCGTTCCGTCCGCCAGAACCGTTTTCGCCGAAGAAACCATTATCGAACCGTCGCCGAACGGAAATATTATGCAAAGTCGCGTGTTTTCGCCATCGAATGTTGTCGCAAACTGCGACAGGTCTAACTCTTGGTCTATCTTCATTTTGAAAGAACCGCTCTTTTTGTAGCCCGCCGACTCTATCCGCCGCATCAAATCGGCGTACTTGGGCGAATCTATCCAAGCGTCGTCAACGGGATCGAAGCGCGGCGGGATGTCCTCGCCGAAATTTTCGGCGCAAATCACCACCCAAGAATAGACGCTAACGACAAGAAAATAGAGCGAGACTCCGCAAAACAAAAGCACGCCGAAATCGCGCTCCAACCCGAAAAACTCGAGACACGCCGCCACCGAAAACGAGCAGAACAACACGCCGAGCCAGCGGCGCAAAAACGACAATTTGGGACAATACCCGCCGCAGGCGACAAGCCTGCCTACAAAAATCATCGCGCCGAACAGCGCGATGATTGCCGAATTTATCGGACTGTCAAAAAGCCCTTCGAGCATTTCCGCAAAACGTCAAGCGGCGCGCCGGCATTCAAAAAGAACGAACGCCGCACCCGACTTAACGCAACACCTAAATTCTCAGCGGCATTACGACGCACATAAAGTTGTCGAGCGTCTTGAAAACACCGGGACTCATTTCGTCTTTAAACTCGAAGAATACTTCGTCTTTCGAAATGCTGCCCAACGGCTGCTTGAGGAAATCGGGGTTGAAACCTATCTGGATTTCGGGACCCGCGTACTCTATCTCGATTGCCTGCTTCGCGTCGCCCTCCGCGCTGCGCGTTGAGATTTCGAGCGAATTTTCCGACATACGCAAGCGCACCGAATTCTGTTTGTCGCTCGCCATAATCGCAACGCGGTTTACGGTTTCGAGCATAAGCTCGCGGTCGACCTTAATGCGCTGTTCGGCTTCCCTGGGAATAACCTGCTTGTAGTTCGGATAGCTGCCTTCTACAATCTTCGAAACGAGGTATATCGAACCGACAAGACCGCTTTCGGAAGCGTCGCTGCCTACATCGATGTCGAACGCAACCTGACGTTCGTTGAAGCTGATTTTTGCAACCTTGCCCTGAGCCAGAAGCTTTTCGAGCTCTCCGACAGTCTTTGCGGGAAGTATGACGCTGCCTTCGTCTTCGTGCTCTATCTTCATATCGCGCGAGACGAGAGCCATTCTCTTGCCGTCGGTCGCCACGAGCGTGAGCTTGCCTTCCGAAAAATTGAAGAACACGCTGTTGAGAATGTAGCGGTTTTCGTCGGAACTTTTCGCGTACGAAACCGAGCGGAGCATATTCAAAAGCTCCTGCGGGGGAAGCTCGTAGCTGTGCTGGTCGACAAAACTCGGGAGCGCGGGGAACTCTTCGGCGCGCAAGCCGTTAAGCTTCGACGAGAAGCCGCCCGACTTCACGCTTGCGACCTGTCCGTCGCCGCTTTCGAGCGTGATTTCCTGTTGCGGAGCCGCGCCGATAATCTGCGCGAATTTCTTTACGGGAAGGGTGATTTCGCCGTCGCTTTCGACCTCGGCCTTTATCGAGCAGCGAATGCCCATGTCGAGGTTCGTGGTCGTGAGCGTTACCAGGTTGCCTTCCGCCTTGATAAGCACGTTATTGAGAACGGCGTTCGGCGGCTTCGAACTCACGACGTTCGCGACTTGGCGCAAACCCATTGCAAAATGTTCTTTGTTGATTTTAAACTTCATATTCGGACACTTCCCTTGTTGCTTTGAGGAAGCGGCAATACGCCGTTCCGCATAGCGGGTTTTAATATTCTACGTGCATATATAGGAAAAACGCGCGAAAAAATCCAGCCAAATTTTGAATTATTCCGCGCCTTCGAGAAATTCCAGCCCGACAATCTTGCCGTTTTCGGACTTTATTCTGCGGTAATAGCAACCGAAACGCGCCTGACCGTTTTTGTTCTTGGTGTGACACGAGCCCTTGCCCTTAAGACGAACCTTGTAGACAATGGAATTCTGCTCGCAGTTTACGAGGATGTCGACGATTTCGAGAAAGTCGCCGCTTGTCTTGCCTTTAATCCAGAGCTCGTTGCGCGACGTGCTCCAGAAGGTCGCCATACCCTCCTTGACGGCGGTTTCGAGGGCGAGCTTGTTGACATAACCGATGATGAGAACTTCGCCCGTATCGGCACACTGGGCAACCGCGGGAATGACATCCTCGGAACACTGTGCGATTTTCTTAAGCTTTGTAAAATCGAGCTGTAAATTCAGACCTTCTTCAATTTCTTTACTCATACCGTCTATAATGCGACAACTGGCGGCGATTTCAACACAAAAATTGTACTGCCGCCACGCGCAGGGAGAAAAAAACGAGCAAGACGCTTGACAAAACGCCCCTGAAAGTGAGATAAGGTAAAGACAATAAACCAATGCGGGGATATAGCTCAGTTGGTTAGAGCATCTGCATCACACGCAGAGGGTCCTCGGTTCGAGTCCGAGTATCCCCACCATTGCATTTCCGAACAGCGCGAACAAAAAGGGTCAACACCAAAGGTTGTGGAATAGGTTGATTTTTTAGATTTGTCTTTCATAGTTTCACTCCGCATTCTACGAGCACTCTCAATCTGTAATTTTCAAAGTTTCTGTATCCATAGGCTCTGCGTTGTATCAACTTCATCTTGCGGTGGAAGCCTTCCGTTATTCCGTTATTTTGGGTCAATACCAAAGGTTGTGGAATAGGTTGATTTTTTAGATTTGTCTTTCATAGTTTTGCTCCGCATTCTACAAGTACTCTCAAGCGGTAATTTTTAAAGTTTCTGTATCCGTAGGCTCGTCTTTGGATTAGCTTCAT
>CASFDK010000021.1 GCA_949293415.1 uncultured Verrucomicrobiota bacterium | reverse complement strand
TCGACATAACCGACTTCGGCAAAATTCCCGACAAGATTTTTACGACACGACCAACCCAACCTTTTTCTTGAGCGGAAAACTCGCCGAGAATCCTGTTTGTATTTTCGTCGGATTTTATGACGATTTTCTTTTGAGCCAACACTTCCCGCTTTACCTCAATCGGCGAAAATCCCGTATCGTCTTTCCACCTCATATCGGGATTGCCCGAATCGAATCTTTCCGAAAGGGGAATAAGCTCGCCGTTGTCGTCGAAAGTAAACGGATCTTGAAGCTTGACCGCCGCGCCGCCGCCCAGACAATAGAAATACGCAGTAATAGCGCAAAATTAAGACTTTACAAAAAATCTTCAATATAGAAAATATATGCAACAAGGTTTATTTTTATTACGTGAAACAAAAAGTATTGTGTAAGACAAAATTATTATCATGAGATTTAAGTTTTTGAAAAATGCACTGGTGGGATTTGCTTTGCTTGCAGGAATTGAACTAAACGGAGCCGATTTGGCTAAAATGCCCGCCGATGAAAACCCTCTAATCTTGATGTTTGCCATAAATGGGAAGCCGGAAAATTCATACCTTGGCAAATATCTAAAAATTTTTCGCGATGCAGGCATTACCCAGTTCATGATATATGCGCGTTCGGGTTGCGAATTCAATTATATGCAGGAAGACTGGTGCAATATAGTTAAGTATATGGTTGACGAAGCAAAGCGGCTGAAATTCTCGTCCGTATGGCTGTACGATGAATTTAATTGGCCGAGCGGCACAGCCAATAAAAAGGTAATGCAGCTCAATCCGGAACATGCGCTTCATCAACTTTCAGCTTACAGAGATGAAAATGGAGAAATCAAGTTTAAGGTTGTAAAAAATCCGCAAATGTCCAACTTGCTTGATGCGGGCGCAGTTCAAAGCTTCATAAATCTTACACATGAAAAATACTATCCATTCTTAAAAGAAGATTTTGGCGGAATCATCAGGGGCATATTTACCGACGAACCGGCATTGTCTTATTTTTTGAACAATCCCAAATATATAAAATCAATAGCGTATTACGACGGCATAGAGCAAGATTACAAAAAGTTAACAGGCAATGACCTGCGCTCAGATATTGTTTCCGGCATTACTACAAACAGCGCGCCTTATAGAGCCGCACTTTCAAAATTGCTGGCAAAGCGTTTCAGGGAATCATACATAGATAAAATTACCCGATGGGCAACCAATCACAATATATATGCCACCGGACACCTTCTCAATGAAAACGCGCCGTCGGCGTCGCATCTGGCGTCAGGTCATATTCTCGATGTCCTGCCTGGGCTTTCTTTTCCCGCTATCGACGACATCTACACGCATGAATCCATGCCGAATATTGAGTGGCTTACATATTCAAGCGGAGAATATGCCATCGATAAAAACGGCCGTAAAGGCGGCATGGTTGAATTGTTTGCCCTCGGACCTTGCGACATCGACATTTCCAGAGTCCGCCGCAATATTTGGCTTTCCGCAATGTTTGGCATGAACAGATATTTGCTTGCAATCAGCCAGTCAGATTTGCGCACAAAAATTTCTAATTCCAAGAATGGCAACCAATCGCTGACATACTGGTTAAGTTCATTCTCTCCTTCGCAACCATGGTTTGAAAAAATTGCAGTTCTGGGTGAAGACGCAAAAAAGGCTGCAAAGTTTGCATTAAAAGAACCTGATGCGAAAGTTTCGGTTGAATATCCGTATGAGGTAAAAAATATCCCTGCTTTCATCAGAATGCTGGCTAACAATCAAATCACATGGAAACTTTTTAAAGAAGGCGATAAAACCGATGCGCCGTATCCAATTACTTTTAGCGGAAAAGGCATGCGCATAGGAAATTCACCACAGCTTGACGCCCCTAAAATTGTGAAAATATTGAAAGAGCGATTAGCCGATCGCCCTGTTGTAATCAATGAGAATGGCGGGCTTGCAAAAGATATTTTCATTCGCTCATATAAAGATGGCTCTGTTGTCGTTATTAATTTCACCAAAGAAAAACGCAATTTGCATCTTGTTCGAAACGGCAAAAAAGAGCCTATCACAATTTATCCCGAAGGCGTTGTTGCATTGGAAAAAAATGAACCTGCGCCTTTTGAAAAAGGCGAAGTTTTAAAAACTGAATGCGATTGGAAAGTTGAATTAAATAAACACAATACAATCCGTCCTGTATTCAAAGAGTCAAAAACATACACATTTGAATTGACCTCGCCAATGCAGTTGACGTTCTCAGTGCGCAATTTGGGGCTTGTTCCGGAGTTTGAAGTTGATGGAAAAAAACTCGCGGCAGATTCTTTGTGCACAGAGATTCCGGTCGGCTTCAAGCCGGTCTTTAAACAGGGTTCATTAAAGCTTGAAGCGGGGAAACACACAATCACAATGACTAACGCTGTCGCCGATTATGCCTATCTGCCTTTGTTGATTATTTCCGGAGACTTTTCCTATGAAGGAAATGTTATTTCACCTTATAAAAACGACGGCAAAGGACTATATGGCTACATTGGAAAAGTTTCCCAGACTGCGCATGTTGAAATTCCCAAAGACATAAATTCTCTTGCATTTGATACAAATGGGTTGTCCGCCGAACTTTTTATAAATGGAAAGTCCTGCGGAACAAAAATGTGGGCTCCATTTGAATGGAATATGCCAAACGATGCAAAAGGTGCAAAAGTTGAAGTAAAACTTGTCCGTTATACTACACTCGGAAGAATCTTTGGTTTAAATCCGTTAGACCATGATAAAATGCCTAAAAATTGGGCAAAGCATTTCTTCATAAGATTATTCCCAAAAAATAAAACACCTGTTGATGCAACATCACCAATGCTATTAAGAAAATAATTATTGCAAACTAACAAGGGGCTGGCAACAGAGCTGCAAGTGAAATTCAATGCCATCTAACCATTAATATGGTATTGAAATTTCACAAGCACGCGCAGATGAACCCAAAGAAAAGAATATTCTAAAAGATAAATCAAAGCATCGATATTTTCATGCTTGGAAGTTAAATATTTTATAATGCCTTGCGGAAAATTATTTTATTTCGATGCTTCTGAAAATCTAAGTTCCTTATTAGGATAAATTACGGCTTTACAATCGTTGCAGGCGTAAACACAAGCGAGCCAACGACAATTAAACCGAGCGCGACAATTAAAAGCGCAATCCACTTATTGTTATTTGCCCCTACTTTCAATATCCAAAGACGATTCACAATAAAGTGAATCAATAGCGAAAAGAATATAAACACGCCGACCCATACATGCAGGGTTTTCCAGTCGTGCTTGGACAAGCCCATTACCGTTTGGGGACCGAGCCCTTTTACAAAAGAAAGTTTCATCATTAGCCCTGTGCCAAAAAGGAAACAGAAGCAAAAATATAGTATCAGGTCGTTGATTCTTCTTATAACGTTCATATAGATAAAAAAATCAATTAAGTTGAGAATACCGCAATCGAAATAAAAAAAAACGCCGATTTTCAATAAAAATTTCCGCCCTCTGTACAGCCATAAGATACAACCTGAAAAAAAGCGCGGCTATTTTGTATGAAAAGTATAAAGGAGCTTAACATATGGAATCGCCAGTTTTCGGAAAACAAGACGAACAAACCGCCCCCCCACTTGACATTAACTACGGAGATATTTCTGATTCCATTAAAATTATCCTTTTATCCTTTTTATAACAAAAAACAAAGTGCATTTTAATGGCATTAGTCACTCAAAAAAAAATGCGTTTTAGACGCACACGTTCCGAGCGGAACCAACGCCCGCAAACCCTGAAACCGCCTAATCAAGAAGCCCGCAACTCTCGAAGAATTGGGGGCTTACAAATGGTCGAGGTGAGTGGATTCGAACCACCGGCCTCTACGTCCCGAACGTAGCGCTCTACCAGGCTAAGCTACACCTCGCTCCATTTTTGAATGTCCCGTTATCGACTATTCCGAATTTTTTTCAAGTTTTTTTTGCGAATCCGCGCCTTTTTTTTCGTCGTACTTATACAACGCAAGCGGCAGCAGCACAGCCTGCGACAGCACAAACGCAAAAAACCACGTCCAACCGCCTTCCATAAATCCGTATGCGTGGAGCCCGACTCCCATCAGGTTCACGCCGAACCACGCCCACGCGGCAACGATGTTTCCGAAAACAGCCATCGCCAAAAATATTCTGTCGGAACAGAGCCGCAAAACTTTTGCGTGTATCGTCGCCGCCGTCCACAAAACGACCATCAGCGCGCCGTTTTCCTTCGGGTCCCATCCCCAGAATCTGCCCCAGCTCATATCCGCCCAAATTCCTCCGAGCATCGTCCCCGCGAATGAAAACAGAAGCGAAAAGCAGAGCACCGCGTAGATGCCTTTTGCTGCGTCGGCGGTCTCCATCCCGAAATTTTCGCGGCTGAACAAATTCGCGACAAGTCGGTACGCCGCAAGAAAGCCGCCGAGAAACACTCCGCAATAGCCCACCATTATCGTTACGACGTGCGTCGTCAGCCAGAAGTTGGAATTTAGCACCGCGCGCATCATCCCCATCGAATCGCCGCTGTACGGAAGATTCATCGCAACCAAGAGCGACAGAAAGCCCGCCGTTGCCGCGGCCACGGCGAAAGCCGTTGCGCCGCCGCGCAGCCTGCCCCAAAGTCCGACAAGCGCGGACACGCCGCCCGCGAACACCACCGAAGAATAGAGGTTTGTTACGGGCGGGCGCATTTGTATGTACATTCTGGCGCAGATGCCGAAAGCGTGTTCCGCTACGGCGAACGCCAAAAACACCGTCGCCATTGCGGAAAACGCCCGAGCCCTTCCCTTCCAGACTGCGCCGAGTGCCGCGCACAGAAGCGATAGCGCATACAGGATGAAACCGCCGAAGAACGGTTCGAAAATATTGGCGAAGTTTTCGAACCTCACCCTGAAGGAATTTACGAGCGGCGAGTTTGCAAGTTCAGCCGAAAGCTGCGGCAGAATTTCCGAAACTTTTTGTCTGTCGTCGGAGGCAACAGCGTCGCGGATTGTCGCGTAATACGAGAGCACTTTTGCGCCCGATTCGGGCAGGGAACGGTCGAGCATTGCGGCAGTTGCGCTTTCGAAGCCGCCGCTTGCTGGAATTGTGCGCACCACTGTATCGGGATTTTCAAACCCGAGTTCGGCGCGGAAATGTTTCAGATATTCGTTTGCGGCAACGAGTTTTTTTCTGTCGGGCGGGCGGTTTTCCGCCTGCGCCTTTTTAAATTCGCCTGCGGCGTCGGCCACCGCCTTGCGCCAGAGTTTCAGCGTCTCGGTCGCCGTCGGAACGCCGTCGATTTTTGCGCCGAACGTACTCGTGGCGGCGGCGTATTCAAGCCCCGCGTCGATTGCCGAGTTGCACGCGCGCGAGTACGGCGAATCGCCCGCAGCCGCCGAATAGAGGGTGCGGTATTTTTCGGCGAAATCGTTGTACGAATAATATCTGCCGTCGGCGTTGAGAAGTTTTTGAAGGTCGCGGTTGTCGGTTCTGAAGAATTTTTCTCCCGCGTGTTTTTTCGGGTCGGCGTTGACCGTCCAGAGCCATTTTGCGGGCGAGACTTTTTTGCCGTCCACCTTCGCCGAATTTTTGCCGCCGAGCGATTTCAGTATGTCGCCAGCCGCGCTCGAAACGGGCATAACCCTGCCGGCGCGAACAACTGGCAGCGAGCCGAGATTTTCGCCGAAAACGCCGTCGTACATCGGGTCGCCGAACAGCACAAGTTTTGACGACAACGGCGCGAATACCGCAACCACGGCAATGAACAGCGCGAACACGAACGGGAATTTAGCGTTTTTCATTTTCGCCCCCTCCGAATGCGCGCGGCAGAAAAACCACAATCATACCGAAAAACGCCATCCCCACGGCGAGCCACGGCAGCAACCGCGCGGGATTTTTCACTGCCCCCAATACGCTCGAGCCGTCGCGCCCGTACGACATTTGGTAGAATGTCCAGCCCGCAAAAGACGCGGGATTGTTCATCGAAACCGTAGCCTCCGTTTCCGCGCCCGATTTTACGAATACGATTTCGCTCGAATAGCCCTTTGCTATCGAGCTGCCCGCCCATTTTTCCTCGGTGAATTTTTTCAACCTGACCGAGAACGGCAGTTTGTGGCACGTATGTTTTGCGTCCGACAAAACGACAATGTCGGATTCCGCGTTGGGCAGGAGCGTCATATTGCCGTCCATACGCAGAAAATACTGCAGCGCGCCCGATACAATCAGAAGCGCGACAGCCATATGCGCAATCGACGTGCCCAAACCCGCAACGCCGAAGCGCGAGTAGCGCAGTCCGCTGAAAATTATGTTCAGAAGCGCGAGCGCACCGACCGTAGCCCCTCCGATTAGCGGAAATTTTACCGCGCCGAATTTTGCCAATAGAAAGAAGCTTTCGAAGTACAACCCCTGAACCGCCGCGATTCCTATTTCGCGCTGCGCGAGCGTCGCGACGAACACAAGCAGCACCGAATAGACAAGCAGCGCAAGCGTTAGCCCGCGCGACGAAAGAAACAAATATGCCCCGTTTAAAAGCCTTGTTTTCATTGGCTATACGTTGAAGCGAAAGAGCGCAACGTCGCCGTCTTTGAAGACGTAGTCGCGCCCCTCGAGGCGGTACTTGCCCGCTTCGCGCGCGTGTGCAACGCTGCCCGCAGCAATCAAGTCGTCGTAAGAAACGACTTCCGCTTTAATGAAACCCTTTTCGAAGTCGGTATGTATCACGCCCGCGCACTGGGGGGCGGTCATACCGCGCACGAAAGTCCACGCCCTGACCTCCTTTTCGCCCGCGGTGAAATAGCTTGCAAGCCCCAAAAGGTCGTAAGTGTCGCGGATAAGTTCGGATACTCCGCTGCCCGATACGCCGAGTTCCTTCAGATATTCCGCCGACTCTTCGGGCGAGAGCGAGGAAAGCTCTTCCTCCAAGCGCGCGCAGATTACGCACACGCCCGCGTTGTGTTCGTTCTTCGCGAACTGCATCACCTTTTTAACGTAGTCGTTAGGCTCTCCGCCGATGTCCGATTCGCCAACGTTGCACGCGTAGATTACGGGCTTGGATGTGAGCAGGAAGTACGACTTTATCCGCGCGATATCCTCTTCGTTCGTGTCGGGAAGCGTGAATGCGGGCTTGCCCTGATTGAGATGGGCGATGAGCTTTGTGAGCATTTCGACGTTTTTAATCGCCTCTTTGTCCATTCCCTTCGCCTTGCGGGCGTTGTTTTCGAGCTGTTTTTCGCAGCTCTGGAGGTCGCTCAAAACGAGTTCGGTCGAAATCACTTCGATGTCGCGGATGGGATCCACGCTGCCCATACTGTGCAGGATGTCGTCGTCGTCGAAGCAGCGCACCACCTGCACGATTGCGTCGACCTCGCGGATGTTGGCGAGGAACTTGTTGCCAAGCCCCTCCCCTTTGCTCGCGCCAGCCACGAGACCTGCGATGTCGACAAATTCGACCGCCGCGGGAATTATGACATTCGTCTTCGATATGACCGCAAGCGGCTCGAGACGTTCGTCGGGAACTTCGACAACCCCGACATTCGGTTCAATCGTGCAGAACGGATAGTTCGCCGCCTCCGCCTTGCGCGAGCGCGTGAGCGCGTTGAAAAGTGTGCTCTTGCCGACATTCGGCAAGCCTACGATTCCTGCTTTCAGCATTTGAAAAACTCCTAATCTCTGGGGCCGTATTCGATTGTCTTCGAGCCGTATTTAATTGAAACGTGGTTTTTGCCGTCTTTGCGCGTCGACTTTTCGGTGTAGCCCACGACCTTTGCGTCGATGCCGAACGACTTCGAAATTTCAACGACTTTCGCCGCGTCAGACTTTTTGCAGTATACTTCCATTCGGTGCCCCATATTGTAGACTTCGAACATCTCCCTGTCGGTCGTGCCGCTCGCCTTCCGGATTGCCTTAAAAATAGGCGGAACGGGAAGCAGGTCGTTCTTGACGAAGTGCACGCCCTTGCCGAAGCGCAGGCATTTTGTCTGTCCGCCGCCCGAGCAGTGGACTAGTCCCTTTATCAGCTTCGGATACTTTTTCATTATTTTCATCACCACGGGCGCATACGTGCGCGTGGGCGAAAGCAACGCCTGCCCTACCGTCATATTCGAACCCTCGAGTGGGTCGTCGAGCCTGTAGGGCCCGCAATATACGAGGTCTTTATCCGTGTTGGAATCGTAGGTTTCGGGATATGTTTCGCGGTAGTAGGGGCAGAGCATATCGTGGCGCGCACTCGTAAGACCATTCGAACCTATGCCGCTGTTTTCGAAGTCTTCGTACGTTGCGCGACCCGCCGAAGATAGCCCTACAATCGCCAAGTTCGGCTTGATGTCCTTGCCGCTGATTACGTTCTCGCGCTTCATCACGGCAACCGCGCAGCTGTCTACGACAACCGCGCCCGTAAGATCGCCCACGTCGGCGGTTTCGCCGCCGCCCGAGTAGATTTTAATGCCGAGCTTGCGGAGCTTCGCCAAGAAGTCCTCCGAGCCGTTAATGAGCTCCGCGAGAGCCGCACCCGTAAAATTCTTGGCGTTGCGGTTTACGGTGTTGGAAAGCAAAATCCTTTCGACCGCGCCGATGCAGAGAAGGTCGTCGATGTTCATCACTATCGAGTCCTGCGAGATTCCCCTGAACACGGAGGGGTCGCCCGTTTCCTTGAAGTGCAGATAGGCGATAATCGATTTCGTGCCGCTGCCGTCGGAGTGGATGACGTTGCATTTCGCCTTCGAGCCCGTCAGATAGTCTTCGGTTATTTTGCAGAACGCGCCCCCGAATATGCCCTGATCGAGTTTGTCCACAGCCGCGTGGACTTCTTCCTTGCCCGCCGACACTCCGCGTGCCGCGTAACGACCGTTGTTCTTTTTTGATGCCATATCCTAACCTGTAAATTTGCGTTTATTCGTCCAAAAATTTCGAGAAAGCCGATTTCAGTTCGGCGTAGTTCGTCGCCACGGGAAGGTCCGAATTTTCCGCGGCAAAGCGTTCCGTGGGTCGGTACAAAACGGCCCTGTCGGCGGCGCGGAGCATCGAGAGATCGTTGTACGAGTCGCCCGCGGAAACCACTTTGAAGTTGAGCGATTTGAACGCCTCCACAGCCTTGCGCTTCTGGTCGCCCATTCTGAGTTTGTAGTCGGCGACTTTTCCGTCGGTGGCGATTACGAGCTCGTGGCAGAAGAGCGACGGATAGTCGAGCTTTGCCATAAGCGGTGCGGCGAACTGCTCGAACGTGTCCGAGAGAATCACGACGCGCGTGCGCGAGCGCAGCCACTGCATAAATTCGCGCGCGCCCTCGAGCGGCTCGAGCGTGGATATAATCTTCGAGATGTCGGCGAGCCTGATTCCGCGCTTGTCGAGGATGTCGAGCCTGTACTTCATCAGCTTGTCGTAGTCGGGCTCGTCGCGCGTGGTTATGCGCAGCTCGGGGATGCCCGAAGCTTCGGCGAATGCTATCCAGATTTCGGGAATCAAAACGCCTTCGAGGTCGAGGGTTGCAATGGTCATATCCGTGCCTTTTTAACGGGGATTGTATACGAAATCCGGCTCTTTCGCCGATCCGAACGATGCCGTGTGGAGCGGTGCCTGCCGTTTCGTTTCGGTGTCGATAATGTAAAGTTGGCGCATTTTGCCGCGCGCCTTTGCGCAGATTATGTGGCGGCCGTCGTTGAGCCAGCGCGCGGTCGACGTGCTTTCGCCCGCGCTAACGACCTCCGAAACGCGCTTCGTAAAATCGTATACCGCCACTTGGAAGCCGCGCCCCTGTGCGATTGTGAAGACGATTTTGTTCGGGTCTTTCGGATTCCACGCGGGCTCGGAGCAATAGTTGCTGATGTTCGTGCGGACGACCGAGGGCTTGCCGCCGTTTGCGGGCATCGTGTAGATTTGGGGCGCGCCGCGCGCGTCGCTTGCGAAGAGGATTTTCGTTCCGTCGGGCGAGAAGCTCGCGGTCGATTCGGTATACGAAGTTTTGGTGAGGCGTTTGAAGCCCGTGCCGTTTGCGTTCGCCGTCCAGACCTCGGCGTTGCCCGTCGCGGTGAGAATCATCGCAACTTTTCCGCCGTCGGGCGAGAAGTCTCCGCCCGTGTTGCTGCCCTTGTAGGACGCGAACGCCTTGCGCGAGTTCGTAGCCAAGTCGATTTGGAAAAGGTCCATAAAGCCCGAGCGGTAGTAGCCCGTGTACATCACCTTTCTGCCGTCGGGCGAGAAGTGCGGCAGGAGCGAATCCGACTTGTCGCGCGTGATTGCGCGGACGTTTTTAAACACGATGTCGGAAGTGCAGATTTCCGAAATTTTGCCGCCGTCGCGCGAGTACGAAAACACTATTTTCCCCGCGAAGAAGCCCTGTTTGCCGAGCGTTCGCCGTACCGCCACGTCGCAGGCCTTCATCAATGCCGCAGTGAGGTTTTCGCCCGAGCAGACCTGCTCGAACGACGTTCCTCCGCGAATCGCAACCCTTACCGAGTTCGAGCCCGCCCGAGAGAACGAGAACGTGAACTGCGCCTTTGCGGGAGTCGAAATTATGTAGCTGCCGTGCAAGCCGAACGCGCGTTTTGCGTCGGAAAGGAGCGTCGGGTTGTCGGAAGTAATCGCGACCCTGTAGACGGGCACGTTCAGACGGTTGCCCTGATCGACGATTTTGATGTTGATGTCCTGCTGCGCGAACGCGCCCGCGCATCCGCAAAATGCAAATAAAATACCAATAAAAGCCCTTCTTATCATATCTTCAAAATAATTTACAAATTCCGCCGCTTTTCAACTCTTTTTACCCGACATTTGCGCATTTGCCGCCGATTCGCGAATTTAAAACGCGCATCTCGCGCCAGACAATCGCCGCGGAGAACAGAAACGCCATAAAATCGGACGCCGCGAAACTCGCCCAAATGCCGTCAAGCCCCATAAAGCGCGGCAGCAAATAAAGACACGGAACAAGGAAAAGCACCTGCCGCACCACCGTTATCATTATCGACATCGCCGGCTTTTTCACCGACTGGAAGTAGCCCGAAGCAACTACGTTCGCCGCCACAAACGGAAAACACAATGTAAGCAGGCGCAATGCCCCTTCGCCCGTCGCGATAAGCGGCGAGTCGGACGGCAGAAATATCGAAAATATCGCATCGGGGAAAATCTGCGCAGCGAGAAAGCCCGCGGCGCAAATCGAAGTGCCAATCCGGAGCGCGTTGGCAAACGCCGACTTCACGCGGACGTAGTTGCCCGCCCCCCTGTTGAAGCCGATTATCGGCTGAACGCCCATCGACAAGCCGACGACGGGAAGAAATATGAACGTGGTAACCGTCATCGCAATTCCAATTACGGCTATCGCCGATTCCGAACCGTACACGCGCGCCTGACGCACGAACATCATCGTAGCCGCGCTCGACAAGCCCTGTATTATCAGGCTCGGCGAACCCGCATAGAGCATCGACAACGCCAGATTCCAATGCGCGCGTAGATTTTTCAGACGCAGTTTTACATAGCTCTTTCCGCCGAGGTAGAAATACAAAACCCAGAGCGAACCGCACGCCTGCGCGGCAATCGTCGCAAACGCCGCCCCGCGTATTCCCCAGCCGAAACGGCACATAAAAAGCCAGTCCAAGAACACGTTGGCGCAGCCGCCTATGACGATTGTAGACATCGAATAGGTTGGTCGCCCCTCGGCGCGGATGAGATTGTTTACGCCGAACGAAATTTTCTCGAATATCAATCCGCCTATGATTATCGAGTAATACGAAGCGGCGAGCGGCAGAATGCGCTCGGTCGCGCCAAAGAACGTCAGCAGTTCGTCCATGAACAGAAGCGCGATGGTCGCCGCGCACGCGTAAAACGCAAAGAACAAAAATACCGCCTGCCCGAGGACTTTCTCCGCGCCCTCCCTGTCGCGCTCGCCGAGTTTTATGGAAAGGAGCGTTGCGCTGCCCTGACCCACCGTCATTGCTATCGCGAGCAAAAACAGCGCGGGCGGGAAACATACGGTGATTGCAGCAAGAGCGTCCTCGCCGCATACGCGCCCGACGAAAATCCGGTCGACAACATTGTAAGTTGCGCTGACAACCGTGGCGATGATTGCGGGCGCGGAAAACTTGAGGATGAGCCGCCCCATTCCCATACTCTCAAGTGCTTTTACGGATTCGTCGTTCATACCGAATGCGGAATACTCCCAACGCCCCTTTTGGGCTTCTGAAAACGGGCAAATAAAATCGCCTTCTTTTGTATTTTCCGATTTTAGAAAATTCTTCTTCGCCGCCCGATTTACGGAATCGGCGGCGATTAAGCAACGTTCGGAAAAAAATGCGCATCGGCAAAATTCCGATGTGCGCACGACTTTGCCCGCTCTTTCGAAATTACGGAATTACCCTGAAGAATATGCGCTTGCCCGCCTGCAAAACTATCGGCTTTGTCGGGCGTTGTATCGCAAGGAACGCATCCGAAATACGCTCGGAATCGAGCTTCACTGCGCCCTGCTCTATCAGGCGGCGGATTTCCTTTTTGCTCGGAAAGAGTTTCGTTTCCGACATAATGTTGACTAACGCGTCTTCGTCGTCCTTTGCGAGCGCATCCCAACCGAACTCGGGCATATCGTCGGGCAGTTCGTTCTTCGAGAATACCTTTTCGAAATTCGCAAGCTCCGCCCTGCCCGCCTCCACACCGTAGAAGCGCGAAACCATAAGGCACGCAAGCTCCTTCTTGCACTTCATCGGGTGCTCCCGCTTTATGCGCAGAATCTGGTCGGGAGTGTAGAGAAGCAGGTACTGGTAGTACTTCCACATCGTATCGTCGCCCACCGACATAATCTTGCCGAACATATCGCGTGGAGTGTCGTTGAAGGCGATGTAGTTGCCGTAGCTTTTCGACATCTTCTTTTCGCCGTCAAGCCCGACGAGAAGCGGCATAGTGAGAACCGCCTGTCCCGACTGCCCCGCGTCGCGCTGCAAATCGCGCCCGACAAGATTGTTGAAAAGTTGGTCGGTGCCGCCCAGCTCGACATCCGATTCGACCATAATCGAATCGTACCCCTGAACGAGCGGATACAGAAATTCCACAATCGAAATGGGGGTCTTGGTTGCGTAGCGTTTTGCGAAGTCGTCGCGTTCGAGCATTCTGGCAACCGTCATTTTTCTGGAGAGATTGAGCATGTCGCCGAACGACATTTTGCCGAACCATTCGCTGTTGTAGTGCACCTCGGTGCGATCTTTGTCGAGCACCTTGAACGCCTGATCAAGGTAGGATTCGGCATTTGCCATAACCTCTTTGCGGGTTAGAACGGGACGGAGCGCGCTGCGTCCGCTTGGGTCGCCGATGCAGGCCGTGTAGTCGCCGATGATGAGCACGGCTTGATGCCCGCAATCCTGAAACTGCCTGAGCTTGTTGAAGACGACCATATGCCCGAAAGTCAGGTCTGGACGCGTAGGGTCGACACCCAACTTCACACGCAAACGCTTGCCCGCCGCAAGCTTCTGTTTCAAGTCGTCCGCGCCGATAAAAACCTCGGCATTCTGTGCGAAAATGTCAATCTGTTCCATATTTTTGTATAATAGTTGCCCGAATTATCCACAGCCGAAAAACAAACGCAAACATTTTCGCGAAATAAAGAAGTCTCAACGAAATCGGCTTTCCCCGCCGCCGCGCTCGGTTCGGATTTTCTTGTAGCGCAAATTCGCGCAGATGTGGAACGCGGCAAGTACCGCCGCCAAAACCCCGAACGCCGCATATTTGCCGTATCCGCCGCAGGAAAGCGACGAGCCCACAAAGTTCATCGCCCCCGCAATCGCCCCCTGCGCCGCGATGTTCACAAACATATAAAGCGGAAACTTCGAGCGTATCGCCCCGAGAAAAACATTCTGCACCCAATACGGAATCCCGGGAACAACGCGCACGGCAAAATTCACGTTGAACATTGTCCGTTCCGAAAAATCGGTCGATATTCCGAATTTTGCCGCGACACGCCTCGGAAAAGTTTTCGGCACGAAAAACACGCCGAGCCAATATCCCAACGCCGAGCTCACCGCCAAAACCCCAAGCGACAAAAGCCAGCCCGCGCCGAAACCGAACGCCGCCCCCGCGAACAGATAGCAGACCGAAAGCGGAAACGCTAAAGCGCAGCCCGCCGACATCAGAAGCCAGAACAAAACGGGAGAGTCTGAAAAGCCCTTCGCGAACGAATCGAAGCGCGAGAACAGTTCGCCCCAGCCGTAGAGAATCTCCGCGCCCGCGATTGCCGCGACAAGCAGCGCAAACTTCGCAATGTATCCGTAGCGGTTCATACTTTCGGGAAGCTATCCGCCCGCGCCGCGCGAAACAAGAATATTCGGTCTTTTATTTTGTTTCATTCGCACGCAAAACGTAGTAGTTTTTGCGGTATGAACGAAAAGACGAATGTCGTAAGAATATTCGAAAGCGCGAAAATCAAATTCGATTTCCACACATACTCGTGCACGGGCGCAATCAGCGGCACTGAAGTTGCGGAGGCAATCGGCAGGGACTATTCGCGTGTTTTCAAAACGCTCGTAACCGCGGGAAAATCGAAGCGCAACTACGTTTTCGTAGTACCCGTAGCGAAGGAGCTCGATCTCAAAAAGGCGGCTGCGGCGGTCGGCGAAAAATCCATCGAAATGCTCAAGCAGAAAGACCTGCTGCCCACAACGGGCTACGTCCACGGCGGCTGTTCGCCCGTCGGGATGAAAAAACACTTCGAAACGGTCTTCGACAAAACCGCCGAAGACTGCCCCACGATAGTTTTCAGCGCGGGAAAAATCGGCTACCAAGTGGAGCTTCCGCTCGCGGAACTTTCGAAAATCCTCAAATTCAAAACCGCGCCGATTACGGTGGAATAAAAATAATTTGACACGCCGATGAATCGCAATAGAACCCTCCGCAACTAAACAAATTCTGTATATGGAAAGAGCATTCAAGAGTATTGCAATCGCCTGCGCCGCGTTTTTAGCGGCGGTCTCGGCGGTCGCAGCCCCGCAAAACCTCGACCGCGTAAAATACGTGTTCCTTTTCATCGGCGACGGAATGTCGATTCCGCAGCGCATGATGACCGACGAATTCCTGCGCCTCGGCGGCGGCGACGGACTTCTTATCAACAGGCTTCCCAACAACGCGATAACCTACACGCGCTCGGCGAACTCGTTCATAACCGACTCCGCCGCAAGCGGCACTGCCATAGCCTGCGGAACAAAGACCGACAACGGCAAAATCGGTGTCGACCCGAAGTCGAACAAGCTTGAATCGATTGCGTACGCGGCGAAAAAGGGAGGCAAAAAGGTCGGCATAATCACGAGCGTTACAATCAACCACGCAACGCCCGCCTCGTTCTACGCGCACAACGACAGCCGGGGAAACTACTACGAAATCGCGCTCGACATGATTTCGTCGGGCTTCGACTTTTTCGGCGGCGGCGGCGTAAACAAAAACGACGACAAAAACTCGAAATCGTACAAAGGCGACATATATTCGCTCGCCCAAAAGGACGGTTGGAACGTGTTCCGCAAGGGCACGCCCGAACAGCTTGCGACGCTCAAAAACGGCGACAAAAAAACGATGTTCTTCGCCGCCGAAGCCGCGCTTCCCTATGCAATCGACGACGACTCGGGCGTGCGCATAGCCCAAATCACCCAAAAGGCGATTGAGGTTCTGGACAACCCGAACGGATTTTTCATGATGGTCGAGGGCGGCAAGATAGACTGGATGTGCCACGCAAACGACGCGGCAACCGTGATAAGGGAAGTCGTGGACTTCGACAAGGCGGTCGCCGTTGCGTACGAGTTCGCAAAAAAACATCCCGCCGAAACGCTTGTCGTGGTCACGGGCGACCACGAAACGGGCGGGCTTACACTCGGCTTCGCGGGAACGGGCTACAACTCGTATATAAACCTGCTCGAAAACCAGAAATGTTCGCGCGAAAAATTCGCCGAAGCGATTGGGAAAATGCGCAGGCAAAACGACAAACTTTCGCTCGACGACATCAAGCCGTTCATAACCGAAAAGCTCGGGCTGAAATTCGCGGGAGACCCGAAGAAAGACAGACTCGTGCTCACCGCCGACGAACTCAAAACGCTCGAAACCTCGTTCGCCGAAACCGTCGCCAAAAGCCACAAGAACGCCGATAAATTCGGGCGCATCGCAACGAACATACTCGACAACAAGTCGGCAGTGGCGTGGACTTCGGGCGCGCACACCGCGCTTCCCGTGAGCACCACGTCGTTCGGTTCGCAGTCCGAAAAAATCAACGGCACAATCGACAATACCGATATCGCCAAAATGCTCAAACAGGCGGTGAGATAGCAATGCCGCCCGCATCCGATTTCAGAAGAAACGCGATAACGGCGGTTGTCTTTGCCGTTATCTGCGCGGCGATTTTCGCAATAGACCCGTACGCGAGGGAATCGGAGGGAACAAAGGAAAAGGCGGAAGTTCTGTCGGTCGACAACTCGAACCTGATGACCGTCGGACTCCTGCGGCAGGGCGAACAACGCCTGCAGGTGAAAGTGCTCGGCGGCAAATTCCGCGGCGAAAAATTCGCGGCTATGAACGTGCTCCGCGCACAAATGGACCTCGACAAAATCTTCGAAGTTGGCGACACCGCGCTCGTGGCAATCCCGCACGGCGCAGACCCGCAGACAACGACAATCAACGCCCAAGACCACTACCGGACAAACTGGACGTTCGCGCTGATGGGGCTTTTCGCCCTACTGCTGTGCGTCTACGCGGGAATGATAGGCGTGAAGGCGTTGATGTCGTTCGTGTTTTCGTGCGCGGTGATTTGGAAAATCGTCGTGCCGCTCTGCCTCGGGGGAGTAAACCCTATTGCCGTCTGTATGGGCGCGGTATGCGCGCTTTCGGCGGTCATTATTTTCCTTGTGGGCGGCTTTACGCGCAAGGGATTTTCCGCGTTCGCGGGCACGATGGCGGGCGTGCTTGCAAGCTGCGCAACGGGCTGGATTTTCTCGAAACTGTTTTTCATCAACGGCGCGGTTATGCCCTACTCGCAGGCGTTGCTCTATTGCGGATACGAAAACCTGAGCCTGCCCGACATTTTCATCGGCGCGATTTTCCTTTCGTCGTCGGGCGCGGTTATGGACCTGAGTATGGACGTAGCCGCGGGAATGGACGAACTGCTGCGACGCAACCCGAACCTGCCGCGCGCAAAACTTGTCGAATCGGGACTGCGCATAGGGCGCGTAGTGGTCGGCACAATGACAACCACACTGCTTCTTGCATACTCGGGCGGCTACCTGACACTGATGATGACATTCGCCGCACAGGGCGTTTCGCCGTCGGACTTCATTAACAATCCGTACGTTGCAAGCGAATGCGTAAAGACGCTAGTGGGCTCGTTCGGACTCGTGCTTGTAGCACCGCTGACGGCAGTCGCAGGCGGATTCATCCTCAAATGCCGAAATTAGAAAAAATATCATCCAAAGATACACATTATTCAAATATCATAAAGCGCAATCCGGACAACGGATTCGCAAACAATACAAGATTCGCAGCACACTTTGCGTACGCGTGCGGTCTGAATAAGTTCGGATAACGCCACGGGCGTTCAGCCACAAACAACAAAACTTATCCCCGAAAACACCCTAAAAAACTTCCGTGCCGAGCGCACACTATTTAGGCGCGTCGCTCCGAAAGGGGGCTTAACCGTCGCCCCCTTTGCCACCTTTGACAAGCAAAGGTCGGCAATCCCCTCCCAATCGCACAATGCTTTGTAAGCTCGGCTACGTTCAGGCGGTGGCTTTGCGAATGGCTCAG
>CASFDK010000020.1 GCA_949293415.1 uncultured Verrucomicrobiota bacterium | reverse complement strand
CTGAGCCATTCGCAAAGCCACCGCCTGAACGTAGCCGAGCTTACAAAGCATTGTGCGATTGGGAGGGGATTGCCGACCTTTGCTTGTCAAAGGTGGCAAAGGGGGCGACGGTTAAGCCCCCTTTCGGAGCGACGCGCCTAATATTACAGTGCTTCGCACGGAAGTTGTTAGGGTATTTTCGGGGATAAGTTTTGTTGCTTGTGGCTGAACGCCCGTGGCGTTGTCCGAACTTATTTCCCGTCCTTACTTTTTATCCAGAAAATCGCAGTCGAAGAAATTGCGGTCGAGTATGTCCTTAACTGCGGGTTTGCCGTTGGGCAAAATAGAGCCTGTAGCTTGCACGTCGAGTTGTTTGTTCTTTATTCTGTTTTCGATTAGCACGAAGTTTTCGGGCACGTCGAAAGTACAGTTCGAAAGGCGCAGGGAGGTTTTCCCGAAGTCTTTCATCGCCGAATTGCAGAAGAACAAAAACTTGTTTTTCTTAAGATGGCAGTTATTCGCCACAATCGAGTCTATCGGGGTGAGCGATGTCAGAAAAGGCATTTGTTTGTCGAACATTACGCGCACGTTGTCGAACACCAAGCCGCTTTGCGAAATGAACGGAGCGTTCGGGTAGTACGAGCGGCTGTAGATTCCCGTGTCGAAGTGCACCGAGAACGCCGTGCGGGGTTTGTACAGAAATATGTCGCGGAAGACCACGTTGCGCACGCCCGCCGTGTATGTTGCGCCCTCCTGCACGACGCGCCAGAGAATGCCGTCGAGCATTTTCATTCCGCTTTTGTGGGTAGGGCGCGTTTTCGATATGTATACTTTGCCGTCGGGTTTGTTTACGCTGCGGTAGATGCGCCCGTCCGAGACGACGCTGTCGGAGCGTTGTATTTCCATCCCCTCTCGCCAGTCCGTCCACGAGCCTCCGAGGATTCGGCAGAAGTAGCCGACGGTTTCACTTTCGTTGCGGTCGGTGATGTTTTCTATCACGCCGTCTTCAATCCAGCCGAGTTCGGGGTTCGAGGTCGAATAGTCGTGGGCATTGAGGGCTATTGCGTCGTCGAATGTGGTGAAGTCGCAGTCGGCAATTTTGAATGTCCTGCCGCGTCCGAGGTGTACGCCGTCCTTCTTTCCGTTGATGATTGCGTCGCGCACGATTATGTTTTCGAAAGTGCAAATCTGGATGCAGAACTGCCCATTCTCCAAGTCGGTACAGCGGAAGTTTTCAATCCGCAGGTCTTTGACGTAGAAAAAAGACAAATGCCCGATTAGCCCGACAATCGGGGTATTACACTGGTCGATTCCGCCGACCGACAAATTAAGCCCCGTTATGCGGATATTTTTGTTGAACGTTTTGTCGTACGCGCCCTTGTTGACGAAAGCGTAGGGAAAGAATGCGCCCTTTTCGGCGGTCTTTTTTACGACCGTATCCGCGCCGAAAACAAGGTGCGTATTGTCGCCGATTCTTATCTCTTTCGAAATCGCGTAGACGCCCTTTTTCGAGACGGCAATCGTGCCGCCGCCGTCGACCGCCTTTTGCAGAGCCTCGGCGTTTTTGAAGCCGTCGTTTTCGGGCAGAAAGCCGAATTGTGCTGCGTCTTTGAATTGCGCCTGAGCCGACACTGCAAGCATCCCCGACGCAACGAGAATATAGGAAAGCGTGTTAAGCAATTTTTTCATATCGGCAGTGCGCGTTTGTTCGGTTTATTGTGCGTCGAAAACGACCGTCGTTATCGAATGCGGGTACAGCGAAATTTTGTCCGCCGGATTTTCGCGCGCCAAGTCGCGCCGTTCGTCCGTGATATAGACCGACCGTTTTGCGTTTGCGAACTTCCGCGGGAGTGCGAACGAAACGGGCTCTTCCGAGTCTTTCATATTCACGAAGACCGCTACTATCCTCTTCCCGTCGGGCGAAAGAAAGGCGGTTGCGGAAACGGCTTTCGTGTCGTCCGCGCCGTCGATTGCGATGCGCGTAAAATTCGGGCGCACGAAGAACGAGTAGTTGCCCAACGCCCAGAGAATTTTCGACGCTTCGACCGCGCCGCCCTTGCGCGGAGTGTCCGAATGCGGCATTGTGTTGACGAGCGCGCAGAGCCCGTACTTGATTTCCGTGGCGACCCAATAGCTCCAGCTTTTCGCGTTGCCGTCCACAAAGTCGGAGCGTATCATACGCGCCATTAGCAGCGAAATTTGGATGTCGGTCATGTTGTCTGGCTTCCAGTCGGCTTCCGCGCCCCCGACGAATTTGGGCTTTGCAAGATAGCCGAGCATGCACCATTCCGATTGGTGGTAGTCGAAGCCGCGGCTCTCTATTTCCGCGCGGAGCTTTTGCCGCACCTTTCCCATATCGTCGTCGTTCTTGTGCGTGTGGTAGCTGTGCGATGCGAGCTGCCTTGCCAGATGTTTCAGATTGCCGATGTAGAATTTTCCGCTTTTGTCGTAAAACTTTTGTATAATGAATGTTGGGCGTTCCTCTTCGGAAAGATTCTCCCAGTGTTTGGACATTTTCGGGAACGGTTTGTCTGCGTAATTGTAGACGTGGTGCGACGTTTCGCCGAAAAGGATTTTCGTGCCGATGTTGCGCTCGCCGATCGCGCGGTCAAGCTCTTCGAGGATTTTCTTCATGTCGGAGCAACGCCATGGAGAGCCCTCCTGTTTTGCGCCCGTGTAGTCCCACGGGCACTGCGGCTCGTTTATCGGGCTGATGTATTCGATATTGTAGCCGTCTTCGATGAAGTGCTTTGCCGCATCCGCCATATAGTTTGCGAACTTTCCGAACGCTTCGGGCTTGAGGTTTGCGGCGGGATTGCCCTTTGCGGCGTAGCCCCTGCCGTTGAGCGTCCACTGTATAGGGGGCGTGTTGGAAAACAGTATAAATTTTCCGCAGCCGTAGCCGCGCGCCTTTTCCATAAAATACCTGAGCCCCGTACAGCGCGACCAGTCGGGAGTTTCGGAGTTTTCAGGCAGGAACGACCGCGCCGCGCGCCATTCCGGATCGACTTGCGAAGTGTTGCCGTCGAACGTGCCGCCGCCGAGGTTCACGCGCCAGAGCGAAAGCCCCGCGCCTTCGGGATTGCCGTATTTGTCGAACTTTTGCGAGAACAGCAGCTTTGCGATTTTCTCCCTGTGCGCGTCGCTCCAGAAGTCGCCTATGTACTGCGTAGCCCATGCGTCGCTTGCGCCGAAATATTCAATCGTCTGGAATTTTTTTCCGTCGTCGATGTTTACGTTCACGGCGTACGCGCAACCGAGCGCGGCGGTCGCCAAAATTATTGCAGGCAGTTTTTTCTTCATCATATATAGTCTGTTAGTGAAATTGTGTGCGAATGTACATTCTCCGATTTTCCGAGGCAATTTTATTTTAGCGATACCGCGAAAATCTCGCGCGAGATTTTGGACAGTTCGCGGTCGAGCCGCTTTGCGTGCGGGCAGAACGAGTTCAGCCAGAGCCAGAACGATACTGAGTGGTCCATAAAACGCACGTGCGCAAGCTCGTGGCGGATTATGTAGTTTTGATATTTTTGCGGTAAAAGCACCATCCGCCAGTTGAAGGACAGCGTTCCGCTCGACGAGCGCGAAGCCCATCTTCCCGACTGGTCGCGCACGGAAATTGCGGAGTAGGGGATGTCGAGCGTCTGTGCCGTCCGTTCCGCGAGAGCCGATATTTTCGATACCGCGAATTTGCGGAAGAGCGTCCCGAGCGCGTCGCCGTCGTTTTGCGCCGCCGAAAACACCACGCTCTTTTCGTCCTCCACAAAGAACGAGTCTGTACGCGACGTTTCGAGCCATACTTGTTTTTCCGCGCCATCGATTTCGAGAGTCGGATTTTTTTCGAGGTACGCGCGCAGACCGGTCTTTTCGGGGGCGTCTTCGAGATGTTCGGCAATCCAGTCGGCTATGGAATGCATAAATTCCGTAGCGGATTTGAGCGACGCGTAGGTCGGTTTTGTCAGCCTTATCGAGCCTTTGCCCGCGATGCGAACCCCGAAATTCCGCGCCCGCGCCGAGTTCACAACTGCCACGTTCACGCGCACTGTTCCGCGCTTTGTGCGCAGTTCGGCGATGAAGTCGTTGTCGCGAGAGGATGGCACGCGTTTACTTTCCCTCTTTTTCGGCTTCGGCGCGGATTTCCAAGATATAGTCGCGCAGGGCGGCTTCGGGTTCTACTTTTTTTGCGGCGGCTTTGCGCACGAGTTCGAACATAGCTCGTCCGATTTTGAGCGCGGGGGAATTTTTTGCCTTCGCGTTTTCGGCTGCGCGTTCGAGCGTTTTGGGGTCGGCTTTTTTTGCGATGTCGAGCGCGTAGCGTAGCGCGGAAAGCTGCGGCGGGATTCCGTCGAAAAGCCCGCCTATCGCGCGCTCCTTTTTCTCTTTCGTCTTTACATCCTGCCAGATTTTCAGAACCTGCGAACTGTCGCCCGCCTTGAGTTCGCCGAATACATGCGGATGGCGGCGCACGAGTTTATCGCCGAGTTCGCGCGCAACGTCGTAGAAGTCGAAGCGCCCGTTTTCGCTCTCTATTTCGGCGTGGAGGACTATGTGCATGAGCACGTCGCCGAGCTCCTCGCGCATCTTTTCGGGGCTTTCGAGGTCTATCGCCTCGAGCAGTTCGGCGCATTCCTCCACGAGGTGCCCGCGTATCGACTTGTGCGTTTGTTCCCTGTCCCACGGGCAGCCGTCGGGCGCGCGCAGGCGTTTTACGATGTCTATTAAACGGTTTACCGAATCGTCTTTCATTTGTCTTGAAGTGAAACATTGCATTTTATATTTTTCAAGCATCTATGAAAAAAATATTTGCGATTTTATGCTTGGGGATTGCCGCAGTGTTGGCACACGCGGCAACCGACAAAGTTGAGATTCTCGACCTCGTTATGCTCTTCGACGAAACCGTCGAAAAACAGGCGGAGGATTTGAAAAAAATGTCCGCCGAAAATGTCGCCGACATCCATATGATTTCGTTTTTTCTCGTGCCCGAAGGCAATCCGCCGTTCGACAAAATTTCGCTCTACGAAGCGAAATACAAACGCCTGCGCAACGCCATCGGCAATGCCGACTGCAAGACGGGCATAATTCTGCAGGCTACTCTCGGACACGGCTTCGACCTCGAAGTTCCGCATCCGTTCCAGCCGATGGTTTCCAGAATCGATGGCAAGGAGGACTGGATGAAAAACATAGTCTGCCCGCTCGACGAAAACTTTCGCAAATACATCCGCGAATGCGTTGTTCGCGTCGCAAAACTCAAGCCCGCCGCGATTATGGTCGACGACGACTTCCGCGTGATGGGCGGGCGCAACGGCTGCGTCTGCCCGCTTCACTTGGCGAAGTTAAAACGCGATTTCGGCTACGACCTCACCCGGGAACAGCTCAAAAAACACCTCGCGGGAAATTCCGAGCTCGACAAAAAAATTTCCGCCGCGGCGATGGCGGTGGACGGCGAATCTCTCGTCGAACTTGCGAAAATCATAAGGGAGGCGATAGACTCCGTCGACCCAACAATTTCGTGCCTTATGTGCGGCTCTCCCGACGATATGATGCACGACGGCAAAATCGCCCGCACTCTTGCGGCAAAGGGGCAGCCTTCCGTTTTGCGAATCGGCAACGCCCGCTACTACAACCCGAAATACCGAGATTTATACAAGACGGCGCGCCAGCTTGCCGTCCAGAACGCCGCCGCAAAGCCCGACCGAGTTTACGCGGAAATAGACACCTACCCGCGCAACCGCTATTTCACGAGCGCGCGGACTCTCCACGCGGGGCTTGCCGTTTCGATTCTCGAGGGCGCGAGCGGCGCAAAGTATTGGCCGAACAGGTTTGTAGAATACGAACCGAAAAGCGGCACGGCGTACAAGGAAATTCTCGCCGAAAACAGGGGAATGTACGACGAACTTTTGCGGTGTTTCAGGCACTCGAAAGGCGCGGGGCTTACAGAAGTTGTCGCGCCGTCGTTCACGACGTTGCGCGTCGGGGAACGCATAAAAATGGACGATGCCTCGTTTTGGGACTCGATAACCGGCGTTATGGGCTTGCCCGTTTCGTACACCGAAATTTCGAAGCTCGACCGCCCCGCGTTCCTGCGCGGAAACACCGCAAAACGGCTGTCCGACTCGGAGCTTGAAAAAATCCTTTCGATCGGCTGCGTGCTCGACGGCGAAGCCGCGCTCGAAATACAAAAGCGCGGAATGGGCGGACATCTCGGCGTTAAAGTTTCGCCATGGGACAAGTCCGTAAAAATCACGCGGGAGAGGTTCGGCGGCAATTGCGGCGAGGCGGCGGGAAAATTCTGCGAACCGCCGAAAACGGCATTCAAGCTCGAGCCGCTTTCCGAAAAGACCGAAGTTTATTCCGATTTCATCCACCTGCCGTATACCTACGGCGACAAAAAACTTGCCGAATATCTCGCGCCCGCGTCGACATATTTCGAAAACGGGCTCGGCGGAAAGGTTGTTGTGTTTGCTTCACTCCCGCAGGACGCAAACCACCTGACGGAATCGCGCAAGGCGCAGTACGTTTTGCTGTTCAATAAAATCGCGCCGTTCTCCGTGTGGTACGACGGCGACGCGGAAGTATATTTGAAGAATTTCACGCTCGACGACGGCTCGGAATTTGTGGCGTTCACGACGGTAGGCATAGACCCGATTTCGCCGATAACGCTCGCTTCGACGAAGAAATTTTCGAAAGCCGAAATTTTGGGCGGCGACGGCAAATGGCGCAAGACCGACTTTACGCAAACCGCCGACAAAAAAATTTCCGTACCCGCCCGAGCCGAAGTTTACGAGCCAGTAGTGTTGAGGTTCTACGAATAACAAACGCGGGCAATATAAACGCGGACAATCCGCAAACAAAAACGCCGCCCTGAAAGAGGCGGCGTTTGTTGTTTCCAAAACAAGCGAAGCGAGTTTTGAGTAGAATTAAAAGCGGCAATCCGCCAACAAGTTTAAAAAACTTCTCGTTCGGCGCAGCCGAACTGCTTAGGCTTGTCAAAATAGCTTTCAGGCTGCGGCGCGGCATCAAGCCTACTTTCACAAGCCCCAAAAAAGCTCTCGGCAATCCGCAAACCTACAGCTTCCAGATGTCTTCGGCGTATTCGCGTATGGTGCGGTCGGACGAGAACTTTCCGATTCGCGCCGTGTTGAGAATCGCCATCTTCGCCCAGCGTTTTTTGTCCATAAACGCCTTTCCGACTTCAGCCTGCATATCGCAATACGCCTGATAGTCGGCGCAAACCATAAAGTTGTCGCCCCAGTCGAGAATCGACTTGCGCATCGGCATAAACGCATTCGGATTTGACGGCATAAAGTAGTTGGAAACGAGCCAGTCGAGAACGTCCTTGAGGTTCTGGTTTTTCGCGTAGAACTCCCACGGATTGTAGCCGCTGCCCTTGAGCTTCTGGACTTCTTCGACCGTCATGCCGAAGATGAAGATGTTTTCGTCGCCGACTTCCTCTCTGATTTCTACGTTCGCGCCGTCGAGCGTTCCGAGCGTGATTGCCCCGTTGAGCGCAAGCTTCATATTGCCCGTGCCCGAAGCCTCCTTGCCCGCCGTGGAAATCTGTTCCGAAACGTCCGCCGCGGGGATTATGTTCATCGCCGCCGACACGCTGTAGTTGGGAATGAACACAACCTTGAGCTTGTCTTTGATACGCTTGTCGGAGTTGATTTTTTCGCCCACTTTGTTGATCGCGTAGATTATGTTCTTTGCAATGTCGTAGCCGGGGGCCGCCTTTGCTCCGAAGATGAACACGCGCGGGGGGATGTCCATATCGGGATTGTGCAGAAGCGCGCGGTAGAGTGTGAGAATGTGCAGCAGGTTGAGGTGCTGACGCTTGTATTCGTGCAGACGCTTGATTTGCACGTCGAAGAGCGCGTCGGGGCTGATGTCGATTCCGCAGGTTTCCTTGACGATCTTGGCAAGGCGCACCTTGTTGTCGCGCTTTACGCGCATAAATTCGCTCTGGAATGCGGGGTCGTCGGCGTACTTCTCGAGGGCTCTGAGGTCGTCGATGTTTTTCACCCAGCACTTGTCGCCGATTTTCGTATCGATCAGGTCGGAGAGCTCGGGGTTGCAGACCTTGAGCCAGCGGCGCGGAGTTACGCCGTTTGTCTTGTTGTTGAATTTTTCGGGCGATACTTCGTAGAAATCGCGCAGAACCGATTTCTTCAAAAGCTCGGTGTGCAGCGCGGCGACGCCGTTTACGCTGAAGCTGCCCACGACCGCCAGATACGCCATGCGCACCATCTTCGGCGTGCCCTCTTCGATAATCGACAGGCATTCGCGCTTGTGCGGGTCGGTGGGGTAGAGCTTGTTCACCTTGTCCATCCAGCGCGCGTTGATTTCGTAGATGATTTGCAGGTGGCGCGGGAGGAGCTTTTCGAAGAAGTTCACCGACCACTTTTCGAGCGCCTCGGGCAGAAGCGTGTGGTTTGTGTACGCGAAAATCTTTGCGCACATCGCCCACGATTCGTCCCACGGCAGATTGTGCTCGTCCATCAGCAGGCGCATAAGCTCGGGGATGGCGATGGCGGGGTGCGTGTCGTTGAGTTGTATCACCACTTTGTCGGTGAATTCCGACCAGTCTTTGTGTTCCGAAAGGTAACGGCGGATGATGTCCTGCAGCGAGCACGACACGAAGAAGTACTGTTGAAGCAGGCGCAGGTACTTGCCGTTTTCGGTTTTGTCGTTGGGGTAGAGCACCTTCGAGATTGTTTCGCTCATGGCCTTTTCGTGAACCGCCTGCGTGTATCCGCCCTCGTTGAAGGCGTTGAGGTCGAATTCGTTCGACGCCCTCGATTCCCAGAGTCTGAGAAAGTTCACCGTTTCCGCGCCGTAGCCGACCACGGGGATGTCCCACGGCACGCCGAGAATTTTGTTGACGGGCTTCCAGACGGGAGCCCAGTCGCCCCTGTCGTTCATCATTCCTTCGACCGTTCCGCCTACGGGCACTCCCACCGTTCTTTGCGGGCGCACGGTTTCCCACGGGCAGCCGAATTTAAGCCAGTTGTCGGGCGACTCAACCTGTCTGCCGTCTTCGAACGACTGCGTGAACAGACCGAATTCGTATCTGATGCCGTAGCCTATCGCGGGGTAGTTGAGCGTTGCAAGCGAGTCTTGGAAGCACGCCGCGAGTCTGCCCAGACCGCCGTTGCCAAGCCCCATATCGACTTCCTGCGCGATGACTTCGTCGTAGCTTATGCCGAGTTCTTCGAGAGCCTTTTTCGTGGGCTCGAGCAAATGCGTGTTTACGAGCACGTCTTCCGTGAGTCTGCCCATGAGGTATTCGAGCGAGAAATAGTAGACTCTGCGCGCGTCGCTTTCGTATTGTTTGTTCATCGTCTTGATTAAGCGTTCCATAATGTGGTCGCGCACGGACAGTGCCGTTGCAACCCACCAGTCGCGGATTGAAGCCGTTTTGCGGTCTCTTGCCAACGATGTTTCCAAGTGGCGGAGAATCGCCTTTTTCATACCCTGCGGAGTTTCGCTCACAAAGAACGGGCAGGAATTTGCGTCGGAACAAATTTTGTTTTCCGAGTTTGATTTAGTGGAGGCTTTGTTTTTGTCCATATTAGGTAATGAAATAAAAAAACGCTCCGAATATAGGGCGGGACTTTTGCATTACAAGCATTTATTGAAAGAGGGGGCGGGCGGATTTTTTGCGGTTTCGGCAGAATCTACTTGTTTTTTGGGGGGTAATCGTCAAGAATGGGCGTTTTATAAGTACCAACTACACTGCTCCCATCGTTCAATGGATAGGACTACGGTTTCCGGTACCGTCGATCGGGGTTCGACTCCCCGTGGGAGTGTGGGGAGGGGTTGCGGATTTCCGAGAGTTTCTATTGGGCGCGTGAAAACAGGCTTGATAGGGCGTTTCACTTTGGAGCGGCAATGACACGTATGTTTAATACGCTTACATCGCCGCTCCAAAGCAAAGCCGCCCTCTGAAACCTGTTTTGACGCGCCTAAGCAGCGTAGCTTCGCTACGCGTGGAGTTTTTAGATTTTGATGTTTGCGGATTGCCGAGTTTAATTCTACTTCAAAACTCGCTTTGCTTGTTTTGATGGCGTTAGGTGGTATGCACCGCGCGTGGAGTTTTTAGATTTTATTGTTGGATTGCCGACTTTTATTCTACCCCCAAAATTCGCTTCGCTTGTTTTTGCGGGTGGTTTAAATTTTATTCGCTGTTTGCCATTTTTTTGTTTAAAAAAAAATAAATAAATGCGAAACTTTACGGTATGTCTGCCAAAGTGTTCGCAATCGCAAATCAAAAGGGCGGCGTGGGGAAGACCACCACCGCCGTAAACTTGTCCGCAGGTCTGGCGCGGCGCAAAATCCGCACCCTACTTGTCGATATGGACCAACAGGCGAGCGCAACGAGTGCGCTTGGGTACGAGAAGACCCGCGGCGCAAGCCTCTATCAGGTTATGCACGGCGAGGGAGCCGCCCGCGACAAAATCATCGAGACCGAGCGCAAGAACCTTTGGCTTATTCCGTCTGAGACCGACATTTCCGCAATCGAAGTCGAGCTTTCCGGCAGTGAAAATTATCTTGTGAGACTGCGCGACGCCCTTGCCCCCCTCAAGGAATCGGGCGACTTCGACGCAATTGTCATCGACGCGCCGCCGTCGCTCGGGCTTCTTTCGATGAATTCGCTCGCCGCCGCCGACTATCTGCTTATCGCCCTTCAATGCGAATATCTTGCGATGGAGGGGCTCGGTCAGATTATGGGCGTTGTCGAGCAGCTTCGCGAGGCGGGAGTGAGCGACTCGCTCGAGGTCGGCGGCGTGATTATGACTATGTACGATTCGCGCACGAACCTTTCCAAACAGGTTCTCAAGGAAGTCAAAAACTACATGCATTCGCTTGTTTTCAACACGCTCATTCCCCGCACCGTAAGGCTCGCCGAAGCCCCGAGTTTCGGCAAGACAATCTTCGAGTACGCCAAGTGGAACGAGGGCGCGTTTGCCTACGAAAAACTCGCAAAAGAGGTCGACAAGCGGTTCTCCCTGCGTCCGTAAAATGGAACTGAAAAAATACATAAAGACCATTTTCAAGCCGTCCGTGGCAAAGCGGGCGAAGGCGATGAAACGGGCGAAGCGCGACCGCGGAAAATCGGCGGAACGCGCGCGGACGCAGTCGTTTGCCTCGCTCGAGAAATCGCTCGGCTACAAGTTCAAGGACGAATCCGTTTTGCGCGAGGCTTTGACGCATCCGTGTTCGGTTGGTTTCGAAAAGAAAGTGCGCTCCAACCAGCGGCTCGAGTTTTTGGGCGATGCCGTTTTGCAGTCGATTATAACCGACACCGTATTCAAAAAATTCGAGGACGACGACGAGGGCAGGCTTACGAAGATAAGAATAGCCCTAACACAGGGCTCTTTTTTGACCGAGCTTTCGCGCTCGCTCGGAATCCCGCAATGCCTGATTCTGCCCAAGGGCGCGGACGACATCCGCGAGAGCGCGTCTTCCGCAGAGGACGCTTTCGAGGCTGTTGTGGGCGCGATATTTTTGGATTCCGATTTCGAGACCGTCCATTCCGTCGTGCTTTCGTGGTACAAGCGCAAGCTCGAAGAGCTGCCCACGCTTGTGCAGTCGCAAAACCCGAAGGGCGCGATGCAGGAGATTGCCGCAAAGCGCGGCGATGCCGTAGCCTATACGCTCGTTTCGCAGAGCGGGCCCGACCACAGAAAGGTTTTCGAGGTAGAGGTAAGCGTCAACGGCGAGCCGCTCGCGCGGGCGTGTTCAAGCTCGAAAAAATCCGCCGAGACAAAGGCGGCGAGAATCGCTCTCAAAGACTATGCGGCGCGCGCCGAAGCCGAAGCGCAGGCGAAACCGCAGACCGACGAAAACGGAAAATAATTCTGGGCGGAACTAAAAACTTTGCGGCGGGGTCGAATATAGGATGTTTCGGGCAAAACCCACAGGCAAAACCGAATTTTACGCCGACGTTGCGCGTTCGGCGTACGGGGCTGCGCTGTCGGCGATTGTTTCGAAAACCGACGGCTTGAGTGTCGTGTTTTTCGAAACATTTTCGGAATGCGAACTTGTCTACTCGCGGCTGAAATATTTTTTGTCGCTTTCCGACGCGCCCCATTCGGTAAAGGTGCTGCCGCCGCGCGCGCCCGCCGCCCGCGCCGACGCGGGCGGTTTCGACGCGCTTTGCGAGCGCACGGGCGCGCTCAACGCAATCGCCGAATCCGATTCCGTCCGCCGCAGGACAGTCGTTCTCTGTACGCCCGAGACGTTTTTCGACAACGCGCCCGCGCCGCGTCTTTCGCGCAATTTCGAACTCTCGAAAGGGATGGAAATTTCGATTGAAAGCCTGCGCGAAAAGCTTGTCGGTTTCGGATACTACGACGAAGTTTTGTGCGAAAGCCCCGGCCAGTTTTCGGTGCGCGGCGGCGTTGTGGATATTTACCCGACGGCTTCGCAGTTTCCTGTCAGGCTCGATTTTTTCGGCGACGAAGTGGAGTCGATACGCGCGTTCAATCCCGATACGCAGCTTGCCGACGACAGGCTCGAACGCATAAGGCTCGACGCCGTTCCCGATTCCGAGACGCTCGGCGAATGCAACGCCGCCGACTATCTGCCGAAGAAAAACGGAACGGCGGAGTGGATATTTTTTGCGCCCGCAGTGCTCGAGTCGAAATTTTCTGAGTTGTTTTCGTATCCCGAGGATTTGTCGTTTAGCGCGCGCAGCTTCAAGCGCGTGTTCGACCGCAACGAGCGTTGCGCCGCAATTTCCGACGTGGACTTTGCGGGCGAAATGTTCGCCGACGCGGTCCGCGGAAACTTCGCCTGCGAGGAATTGCCAGTTGTCTCCGCCGGCTTCGTTTCGGGCGTCGGCGCGGAGCGTTTCGAGTCGGAGACGAAAATACGCGAGAAGTTCGTGCGGAAAATCGGGCAGTGGCGCGACGAAAACATAGACGTTTTCATCGCCGTAGACGGAGAGGGCGACAGGGAGCTTGCGAAGCGGATGTTCGCCGCCGCCCGCGTAAAATTCGACTGCAAATTCGTTTCCGACTCTTTCGGCTCGGGCTTCGTCGTTCCGCGTTTTTCGGACGTGCGCCCCGACTGGAAAATACTTTCGCCCGACGCGGCGGGGGCGGCGTTCGTCGGTGTTCGGGAATTTTTCGGCAGACGCGCGAAGATAGAGCTTGAGCCGCGCCGCAGGATGTTCTCGCACAGGGCGCAGGTCGACCAACTTCTGGATTTTTCCGAGCTCGGAGAGGGCGACTACGTAGTGCACTTGGGGCACGGCGTGTGCCGCTACCACGGCGTTGTGAAGCTCGATTTCGGCGGAAAGAAGGAGGAGGCCATAAAGCTCGAATTCGAGGACGAAGCCGTTCTGTATCTGCCGCTTCACAAATCGTACCTTTTGAGCAGGTACATAGGTTTGGATAAAAAACATCCGAAATTGGCAAAACTCGATTCCAAATCTTGGGTGAAGATAAAATCGGCGGCGGAGACAGCCGCTTTCGACTACGCCGCGGAGCTTCTCGAAATGCAGTCTCGCCGCGAGCTCGCCGACGGGCACGCCTTTTCGGCGGACACCCAGTGGCAGCGCGAGTTCGACGACGCTTTTCCCTACACCGAGACGCCCGACCAGCTTCGCGCAATCGACGAGGTCAAAAGCGATATGGAAAGTCCCAAACCCATGGACAGGCTTCTTTGCGCCGATGTCGGTTTCGGCAAGACCGAGGTTGCGATGCGCGCGGCGTTCAAGTGCGCGATGGACGGCAAGCAGGCGGCAATTCTCTGTCCGACGACGATTTTGTGCCAGCAGCATTTCAGGAATTTCCGCGGGCGTTTCGCGGGCTATCCGATTGTGGTCGAGATGCTCTCGCGCTTCAGAACGCGCGGCGAAGCGGCGGAGATAAAGTCGCAGCTCGCATCGGGGCGCATCGACATAGTTATCGGCACGCACGCGCTCCTTGCCGACGACGTGATTTTCAAGGATCTCGGGCTGCTTGTAATCGACGAAGAGCACCGCTTCGGCGTAAAACACAAGGAGCGCATAAAGCGGATGCGCGAGGGTGTCGACGTGCTGTCGATGAGCGCAACGCCGATTCCCCGCACGCTCTATTTCGCGATGATGGGCGCGCGCACGATAAGCCTTATGGAAACGCCACCCAAGAACCGCTTCCCCGTCGAGACAATCGTGCGCGAGTATTCCGACGAAACCATACGCGAGGCCGTCGGGCGCGAGCTTGCGCGCAACGGGCAGGTCTTCTATCTGCACAACCGCGTTTCGACAATCGATGCTACAGCCGACAAGCTCCGCGCGATGTTCCCCGACGCGCGAATAGCCGTCGGGCACGGACAGATGGGCGAAAACGCGCTCGAAAGACTTATGTCGAAGTTCGTCGACGGCAAGTACGACATTCTGGTTTGCACCACGATTATAGAGTCGGGATTGGACATTCCCAACTGCAACACGATTGTCATCGAGGGCGCGGACAAATTCGGGCTTGCGCAGCTCTACCAGCTGCGCGGCCGTGTCGGACGCTTTACGCGCCGCGCCTACGCTTGGCTGATTCTGCACCGATATGCGGGGCTTGTCGAAAGCGCGCGCAAGAGGCTCGGGGCAATCCGCCAGTACAACAAACCCGGCGCGGGTTTTAGAATCGCCACGCGCGACCTGCAGCTGCGCGGCTGCGGCAATCTTCTCGGGGCAAAGCAGAGCGGGCACATCGCGGGGGTCGGCTTCGACCTCTACTGTTCGCTTCTAAAGCGCAGCGTCGCGCTTCTCAGGGGCGAGAAAACGCCGTCGATGGAGCGCGCTTGGGTAGATTTGGATTTCGTGAAAATGGGCGAAGCCGACAAGACCGAAATCGACGTTTCGAACACCGAAAACTATTTTCAGGAAATCAGAATCCGCGAGATGGAAAGCGGCGGCGGAGAGACGGTCAAGGCGTACATTCCGCCCGCGTACATTCCGCAGACTCAGCTGCGCGTCGATTTCTACAGGCGGCTTTCGATGGCGGTTTCGCTCGACGAGCTTGAAGCCGTGCGCTTCGAAATGTCCGACCGCTTCGGGAAAATCCCCGAACCCGCGGAGTTTCTGATAAAAGTCGCCCGCGTGCGCGTGTGCGTGGAGGCGTGCCGCTTTCTCGGCGCGGAAGTGCAGGGCGATGTCCTCAAACTCAAACTGCGCGGAGGCAAAGCCCCCGAATACTTCCGAATGAACGGACGTTTTCCCCGCTTGACGAAACGCGGCGCGACTGCCAAACTGCGCGAAATAGAAAAATTTTTAACCGACGTAGTTCCGTCAATAATAAAGATATGAAGACAAAAATTTTCGCATTTCTTGCCATCGTGCTCGCCGTCTGCGCGGTTTCGGGGCAGGGGCTTTTGCGCTCGCAAAACAAACGGGTGCTCGGCAACAACAACATTCTGGCGGTCGTCGAAGACCGCATCATAACGCGCGCCGAGGTTATGAAAGAGGTCGAGCCGTTCATTCCGCAGATACGCGCGGCGGCGCGTTCGGAGTTCGAATTTACGAGCCGCGTCAACGCATATGTGCGCGAAATCGTGCAGAATATGGTCGACCGCGAACTTATCGTGAAGGAGTTTAAGTCGAAGGGGATGACCATTCCGCAGTCGTACCTCGACACGCATTTCGACGACTACGTGAACAGGGAATTCAACGGCGACCGCGCCGAGTTTATGAAGTTCGTGCAGTCGCAGGGTAAGACCGTAAAACAGTTCCGCAGCGAACAGGAAAAGGAGATAATCGTCGGCTATATGCAGAACCAGAAACGCCAGACGGTTTCGGAAATCAGCCCCGCGAAAATCAAGGAATACTACGAGGCGCACAAGTCGCAGTGGTATTCTCCCGCGAGCGTGAACATAAGGCTCATAACGCTCAAAACGGGAATGTACGCAACTCTCGACGACAACCGAAAGCTCGCCGCCGAAATAATGCAGCGCGTCAAAAACGGGGAGGATTTCGCCGAGCTTGCAAAGCGTTTCAGCAAGGACGACAGCTCCGCAAAGGGCGGCGAATGGGGATGGTACAAAAAAGGCGAGCTTAATCCGATTCTCGACAAGAAGGTTTTCGCGCTCGATGTCGGCGGCGTTACCGAGCCTACGGAAATCGGCGATATGATTTTCATCCTCAAGGTCGAGGAAAAGAAGAACGAGGGCATTCAGTCGATAGACGATGTACGAGAAAAAATCGAATGGACGATAGTAGAGCAGAACGCCAAGGCGATATACCAAAAGTGGCTCGAGGGGCTGCGCCGCAATGCCTTTGTGAAATACTACGAGTAGGCGGAACTCGGGCGAATCTCGGCGAAAGCCGATGTGCCGACCGACGTCATCGCTTTCAAAAAAAAAGGGTTGCCCGCAAGACGGGGCGACCCTTTTTTTGTTGTTGTCTACAAGCCGCATCTCGACGACCGCCGAAACGCATTCGCGGCAGACAGCCCGCTATTCCACGCGCAGGAAGAATGTATCGCCGCGTTTTGCCGTCGTTTTGTATTGTCCTTCGGCGAGCTTTTCGCCCGAGATTGCGTCGAAAACGGTTTTGCCGTATTTCGGGGTTATTGTAATTTTCCTCGTTTCGCCATCGGGTATGTCAACGGGCACTACGCTTAAATATTTTCCGTTGTCGCGCACCGAGCACGGAATGTCGGCGTATTCGTGGACGGACGCAATTTTGTACATAGCCTTGTAAAGCCCGTTCGGCGAAAAGCCGAGTCCGCAAAAAACGTTTTTGCCGCGCAGTACGACGGCGGGTTTCCCGTTTTCGTAAACCGCCAAAACCCTGTCGCCCGCCTGCGGTATCGGCGAAAGCAGAACCGCGAACTTGTGCTTTCTGGGTAAAAGATATGTGTCTTTTGCAAGTCCCAATTTTTCGCCCTCTGCGGTCGCGATGTAGTGCGGATTCTGTCTGCCGTCCTGCGCGTTTTCAACTCTGAAGCCCGTAGTTTCCTCGATTGCCTTGAGCGAAAATTCGCGCCCGTCGAGGTCGATGTAGCCCGCCGCCCAGAAGAATACCGACGGAATTTTACGGGAACGTTCGAATATTGCCCCGCGCTGTTTTGCTGTGAGCGCGTAGGCGACGCTGTAGACATCCAGCTTTGTGTCGGCGGGCTTTTCGAGGAAATCGCGCAACAGAAACGTGCCGTACGAGACCGATTCCTTGTTTACGTTTTCGTGGAGCGCGCGCGTAAATTCCGACGCCATATAGCCGCCTTCCCATTTCGGCGCGAGAAAGTCCGCGCTTTCCTCTCCGAAAATAAGCGCAACTTCGCTTTTGTACGGGCGCGGATTTTCGAGCATATCGAGTTCGACTTTTTCGAATCGCTTGGAGATGTCCCAAAGGCGTTTGTCGGCGAACCAGCCGCGTCCGGTCAAGTCCATCCACCAGCAGCCGTTGTTGCGGACGGCTTCGTGTGCCATACTGCGGAAGAGGACGCTTTTGGTTTCGCCGAAGGTCCTATCGCCCCTGATTCCGCAAGGTTTTTCGCCCGCCTGCCGTACGGCAAGATATGTGCGCAGGTCGTCCTCCTCGATCCAGAGCCTGCCGTGTCGGGCGATTGTTTCGGGCACCGTGTTTGCCACTTGTCCGTCCCCGAAAAAGCGGCCTTTATAGCAGTTCGGACCGCAATAGATGTCGATTTTGTCGGAGCGCAAAAGCTTTTCAAAAGCGTAGTGCCCCGTGTTCGCCGCGCCGTTGTAGCAGCCCGCAAACCCCGGCGTGTAACCGTAGAACGCGACGGAAAGCTTGTCGGGCGCATTCGACCGCACGACATCTGCAAGTTGCAGGACGATGTCCGCCATTTCGTCCTGCCAAAATTTGAAAAAGTCGGCGAGCCGCATTTGCGTTTTCGGATTTATGAGGCAGACGGGGCTTTCGCGTTCCGCCTGCGTCGGGACGGCGGCGGTTTCGCGCGCCGCCGAATTGTCGTTCCACGATTTTTGCAGGGCTTCGTCCGACGGATAGTTGCGTAGCAGCCATCTGTTCCACGCCCGCGCCGTCGCCCCGTCGTAGCCCGAGAACGGCAGTTTTTTGTGCGACTGTCCGTAGAACCATTCGCACGAGTTTCCGCCCGCGGGGTGGTAGCCCGCGATGTTTTTGCCGTAGTGCCTTTCGGCGTATTTAATTATGAGTTCGAGGGCACGGCGGCTTTGTGCGCGGTATTTTTCGGACGAAATCGACGGGAACGCATCGCTCTTTTTGCCGTCGGAAAATGTCAGAACGTCGTCGGGGTTTTCGTCGAACCATTTCTTCGGCGGATAGCAGCGCACGCGCACGATTATCCGCGCGTCGGGGTTTGCCGAAACAATCGTTTTCAGATTCCCTTCGAGAAATTCGTAGTTCGGTTTTTCGCCGAAGAAATCCTCCGCCTGAACGGGGAATGTTATGAAGTTTACTCCAGCTTCGCGCGCAAGCCGCACCTGCTCGGCGACGTAGACTTTCGGTTCGGGCTTGAGGGCTTTTTTGTCCTTCCCGCCCGCGAGATACGCGCAGAGTAGCACGCCGTTTTCCGCCGCCGATTTTGCGCGCATTTTAAACGTGTATTTTTCGCCGCCCCTGAGCGGAGGACATTCGAAGATTTTGCCGTTTTTGCCGTCGCGCGCCGCCGCTTCGGTTTTTCCGCCGTCGGCACCGGAAATCCCGAGCGACGAAATTTCGTACGGCGCGCCGCGCGGAACGGGATTCGGAACGAAAAGCGGTTTTTCTATGTCGTCTTTCGGCGCGAAAACAAGCTCGAATTGACTCTCCGTTTTTTCGAGAAACGGATATTCGGGTTGCGGCGGAAAAATTTTGAAATCGGGCGGCGAGACGTAGAGCATTCTTGCTCGGACGGGTTTGCCGTCTTCGGTAATCATGGGAACGCCGCCGATTGTCTCGACTTTGTAGGTGCGTTGTCCGCCGACTCTACCGAAAAGCGGAATGCAGACCACCAACAATAAAGCGCAGAAAACTCGTTCCATCGGTGCAGAGTAAGCCGCCGCACCGACGCGGTCAACAAAATAAATCAGTCGAGCATCCAGACTATCGATTCTCCCTTTTCGGAATCTACGGCTACGGGGTCGGACTTTGCTGCGGGTTCGCGCAGGAGTTCGTTTGCGTCCATCCCCCAGTTGTTGACGAGATTCTTTAGCATCGCAATCGAAAGTTGGCGTTTGCCCGCCAAAACTTCGGACACGCGCGAGCGCGAGCCGAGCTGTTTTTCGAGGTCCCTGCGGGTTAGCGCGTTTTCCTTCATAAACTTTTCGAGCACTGCAATCTCGCGGGGTTTTGTTGCGGTCTTTTTCATAAATTATCAATATGGGAACATCCGTTTTTCTGTCAATCCGAATGTTTCCGCGCGAATTTTGTTGCCTTGTGCGCGCATTATTTTGAAACTTCCGTCTTTTAGGGGCGTTAAACCATTTCGTCTTGGAGGATATTTTTTTATTTTATGAAGAAATTGTCAATTATAGTGGCGGTGCTGGCGTGCGTCGGCGCGGGGGGGTATTACGGATTTTTCAACGAAGCCAAGGAGACTGTTTCGTTTAAAACCGCAAAGGTTGAAAAGCGCGATGTCGTAAAGACAATCGACGCGACGGGCACTGTCGAGCCCGAGGATTTGGTGGATGTCGCCGCGCGCGTTTCGGGCGAAATCATCGCATTCGGAAAGGACAAGGACGGACGCGAGGTCGACTACGGTTCGGAAATCTGCGAGGGCGACGTTATCGCGCTTATCGACGACCAAATCCAGCAGTCGAACTACCTTAGCGCAAACGCGAAGCTTGAGGCTGCAAAGGCCGCGCAGTCGCAGGCAAACGCGAACCTCATCGTGGCCCAGACGAACCTGCGGCAGGCGGAGCGCGACTGGAAGAGGGCGCAACGGCTCGGCGCATCGGAGGCTCTTTCGCAGGCGTCCTACGATTCGTACCTTGCCGCATGGGAAAAGGCGACCGCCGAAATCGACGTCGCCAAAGCCAAGATTCTGCAGAGCAACGCCGACGTTGTGCAAGCCGAAGCGAATATGAAAGAGGCGAAGCGCAATCTGGAATATTGCATAATCAAAGCCCCCGTCAACGGCGTTGTCATCGACAGAAAGGTGAACGTGGGGCAGACGGTTGTTTCGAATATGAGCGCGAGCAGCCTGTTCTCGATAGCAAAAGACCTGCGCAAAATGGAGGTTTGGGCTTCTGTCAACGAAGCGGACATCGGCGGAATCCGCAAAGGGCAGAGCGTAAGTTTCACGGTCGACGCGTTTCCGCGCGAGAAGTTCGCGGGCAAGGTCGAGAAAATCCGCCTCAATGCCACGATGTCGCAGAATGTTGTAACGTATGTCGTGGAGGTTGCGACGGACAATTCGAGTTTGCGCCTGCTGCCGTATCTTTCGGCGAATCTCAGCTTCGAGGTAGACCGCAGGGATAATGCGCTTGCCGTGCCCAATGCCGCGCTCCGCTTCCGTCCCGACGAAAAATACCTCGCCGTCGGAACGGAAATTCCCGAAGGACGCTGCCTTTGGATTCTCGGCGCGGACGGCAAACTTTCGCCCGTGAAGGTAAAGACGCTCGTTGGCGACGGCGCGTGGACTGCCGTTGAATCTCCGAACATCTCCGCCGGAATGGAGATTGTAACCGGCGTGGAAACGATGTCGGCGAAGAAGTCGGCAACGTCTACTCCCTTTATGCCGAAAGTTCCGCAACGCAGAAAGGGCAATGCGCCCGTCCAGAAAAAGTAGCACGGCGATGAGTTTGATATCACTCAAAAAAATCGAGAAAACCTATTATATGGGCGACATTTCGCTGCCCGTATTGAAGGGGATTACGCTCGATGTGGAGCGCGGCGAAATGGTCGCGCTGACGGGCGTTTCGGGTTCGGGAAAGAGCACGCTGATGAACATTCTCGGCTGTCTCGACCGCCCCACGGGCGGCGAGTACTGGCTCGACGGAAAGGAAATTTCCAAGCTCGACAACAACGGACGCGCCGACATCCGCAACAAGAAAATCGGATTCGTATTCCAGAACTTCAACCTGCTTTCCAGAACCTCCGCGCTCGAAAACGTGATAATGCCGCTCGGCTATACCGCGGCGCATCTTTCCGAAAAGACGATGCTCGAAATGGGGCGCGCAATGCTCGAGCGCGTGGGGCTTGCCGACCGAATGGACCACGAGCCGTCGCGCCTTTCGGGCGGTCAACAACAGCGCGTTGCAATCGCGCGGGCTCTTGTCAACCATCCGCAGATTGTATTTGCCGACGAGCCCACGGGCAATCTCGACACCCGCATGAGCGAGGAAATCCTGCGGATTTTCAACGAAATCAACGAGAAGGACGGCGTGACAATCGTGCTCGTAACGCACGAAATGGATGTCGCCCAAAGTGCGAAGCGAATCATCAAACTCAAGGACGGTGAAATCTCGTCCGACACCGTATTGCGAAAATGAGAAAGTTGCGCGTATTAAAATGGGCGTTGAAGGCAATCTGCCGCAACCCAACCAGAACGTTTCTGACAACGCTGGGGATTGTCATAGGCATAGCCGCGGTTATCTCGCTGATGGAAATCGGTAACGGCGCGCGAGAAACGCTGGCAAAGAACATCGCCAATATGGGCGTAAACACAATCCGCGTCTGGCCGGGGACTATCACCCGAAGCGGCGTAAGCTCGGGTTCGAGCGGCAGGGCGAACATCACCCTCAACGATGTCAACGCAATTCTCAAGGGATGTCCGTCGGTCGTCGCCGTCTCGCCCGTCGTGAACGTGCGCGGGCAGATTATCTACGGCAGTAAAAACTGGAGCCCTTTCAGCATAATCGGCGTGAACGACCGCTATATGGAAATCGCGAACTGGTCGATTGAAGAGGGCGAGCCGATTGGCGAACGCCACGTTGTGCGCGGGTCTAAAGTGTGTCTTGTGGGTGCGACGATTGTGCGCGAGCTCTTCGACGGCGAAAGCCCCGTCGGCAGAGATTTGCGCATACAAAACGTGGTCTTTAAAATCATCGGCGTGCTGAAATCGAAGGGCGCGAATATGATGGGCTTCGACCAGGACGATACGGTTATCGCGCCGTGGACGACTGTCAAAATGCGCCTGCGCGGCGCGGGCAGCACTTCGCTTAGCTCCACTTCCACATCGTCGAGCACAACGACGGCGACGAGCACTTCGGCGTTCTATGTGGGCAGTCTCGACCTCTATCCGTCGTCGTCAAGCTCAAACCGACCGCCCGTGCGTTTTGCAAACGTGGACAGCCTGATTATCGCCGCGCCCGACCAGACGAAGGTAAACGACGCCGTCGCCGAAATCACCGAGGTTTTGCGCGAATCGCACAGGCTTGCTCCCGAAAACGACGACGATTTCAGAATCCGCACGATGGCGGAATTTTCCGAGTTTTTCACGTCGCAAACCGAGACGATTACAAACCTGCTTTTGTGTGTGGCGTTCGTTTCGCTACTCGTGGGCGGTATAGGCATTATGAACATTATGCTCGTTTCGGTTACCGAACGCACGCGCGAGATAGGTCTGCGAATGGCTGTCGGCGCGCGCGGAAGCGACATCCTCAAGCAGTTCCTCGTGGAGTCGATTGTAATCTGTATGCTCGGCGGGTTACTCGGCATCGCGCTCGGGCACGGACTTTCGGTTATGATGACCGTTTTGATGCACTGGCCGTCGTCGGTTTCGTACGGTGCGATTGTTTTGGCTGTCGGCGTGTCGGCTTTCGTCGGAGTCGTATTCGGGTACTATCCCGCTTGGAAAGCCGCAAGACTCGATCCAATAGAAGCTCTCAGATATGAATAATAAATTTCGGCAGAAAATATCGTTGGCAATTTCCTGTGCCGCGCTTTGCGGCTGCATGGTAGGTCCGGATTTCGAGAAACCGCAGACCGACGCTCTGGCGCAAAACTACGTCAATACCGACACCGAGAAAACACGCGGACTTGCGGGGGTGATGGGCGACGTTTCCGAGGCGCAGTTGGCGGAATGGTGGAAGCTGTTCGGCGACGAAACGCTTGTGTCGCTTGTCGAACGCGCTTTCGAACGCAACTTGGACTTGGCTTCGGCGGTGGCGAAAATCAAACAGGCGCGCTCCACTCTCGGCATAACGCAGAGCGGCTTCTTTCCGTCGCTCGACGCGGACGCATCGTTCAAGGAGGGCGGGAAAATCGATACCTCGCACCAGTCGTGGTCGGCGGGAGCGAAGGCAAGCTGGGAACTCGACATATTCGGCGGTACCCGCAGGGGCATAGAGGCGGCGGTCGCCGACTACAGGGCGGCTCTTGCCGACAAGTGCGCGGCGAAAATTTCGCTCGCAGCGGAAGTTGCAAAAAATTATTTCCAGTATCGTGCATATCAGCAGGAGGTGGTAATTACTCGCAAAAATCTTGAAACACAGAAAAAAACATATGAGGTAACCGTAAGACGCAAGAAAAACGGTTTTGTATCCGATTTGGATGTCGTGCGCGCCGCCGCTCAGGTAGACAACACTTCGGCGCAGCTGCCGCAGCTCGAAAGCAAAATGATGCTCGCAAGGCATTCGCTGGAATATCTGCTCGCGCTGCCAACGGGCTCGCTCGAAGGCGAATTGGCGCAGCTGCGCGATTTGCCCGCGCTGGAAAAATTCGTGCCAAAGTCCGTCCCCGCCGATTTGCTGCGCCGCCGTCCCGACATTGTAGCCGCCGAAAACAAACTGCACGCGGCGGTCGCGAAAATCGGCAACGCAAAGGCCGATTTCTACCCGAAGTTTTCGGTCACGGGGCAGATTTCCTACCAAGCCCCCGAAATCGGGAAGCTCGTCCAGAACCAGTACGGAACTTGGTCGGTAGGTCCGAGCGTCAGTTGGAACTTGTTCCACTCGGGCAAGACTTATTTCAACGTAAAACTCCAGAAAGCCCTGACCGAGGCTGCGGGCATTTCGTGGGATGCCGCCGTGTTGAAAGCGGCAAAAGAAGTGGAGGACGCGCTCGTTTCGGCGCAAAAGGAACGCGCGAGAATTTCCATTATCAACAAACTTGTGGCAAACAACCAAAAGGCTTTCGATTTGTCGTCGAAGCTCTACGAGGAGGGCGAAATCGAATTTCTCGACTTGCTCGACACGCAGCGTTCAATGCTTTCTTCCGAGCAGACGCAGATTGCCGCGCGCCAGCTTTTCATATCGAATGTAATTTCGCTTTATGCGGCTCTCGGCGGCGGCTGGGACGAAAACGATATGAAAGACCAATCCGAAGACGACAAATGGCTTTTCTTCAAAGAGGCGTTCGGCGACGGCGGACAGTCCGCGAAAGCGGAAAAATCCGAAGGTTAGCCCGTCCGTACGCGGCGTCGGATGTAGCAAAAAAGGGAATCGGTTTTGCCGATTCCCTTTTTTTGACCGCCGTTATTTGCGTTTGAATGTGGCTATCGCAAAATATTCCACATTCGAAGTTCCGCCCGAATTTTGCACGCTCACCGACAGCGAAGTTCCGAGCGTGTCGAGATTGTTCTTGAATGCGTATTGCGTGATTTGTTCTTCGAGGTTGTCTATATCGTACGCGTAGAAGACCTTTACGAACGTGGACATTTTTGACTGTGCCGCGGAGACGTTGAACTTGGGGGATTTTTTCTGGGCTGCGGCGTTTGCCGAACAAACTGCGATTGCGGGGACAATCAAAGCCATTAGTAGAAAACGTTTCATAATCTGCAATGATTGCAAAAGTGTCCGCGTTTGCAAGCCGATTCTTCGCCGCCGCCATCGTAAGACTGCTATTTCCCGCGCGCGGCTTGCGGTTCGGAATTTTTTCCTGTGCTTTTCTCCGTTTTCCCAAGCTCGTTTTTTGTCGAGTGGAAACCGTTGTTTGCAAGCCATTCCGCGAGCCGTTCGGGCGAGCCTACTTTCGCGTTTAGCTTGGCTCCGCGCATTCGGATGGTAAGCCCGTGATGGATTGTAATTGTTTTTGTCGGCGCGCCGTTTTTGCGGATTTCTATAACGGGGTTGCCTGCGCACTTACAAGATCCGTCGGTCGGCGCGGACTCCGCGAGTATTGCGCCGAGTTCGGCGGCGGCTTTCGGGGATATCTCCGACCTGCGGACAACCCTGTCGCCTTTTGAAAAGTCACTTTCGACGATTTCCACGCGGTCGGCTTGTTCGATGAGTCGCGGAATGTCTTTCGGTGCAAACGCGGCTACCGCGCCTGCTGAAACGGCTGCGAGCAAACTGGCAATCGACTTCATGCCTACGAAAAAACACTGTCGGAATTATAGGTCAAGCAGAAACCGCCTGTGCGCCTTTGGCGGCGGTATGTAGGCTGTTGCCGCTTTCTCCGCTCCTGAAACAAAAAAGCCGTTCTTTCGAACGGCTGAAAATTGGATGCAGGGATTGGATTTGAACCAATGACCTTCAGGTTATGAGCCTGACGAGCTACCAAGCTGCTCCACCCTGCGACATTTAATAGACTAGACATTCAAGCAACTTTTTTGTTCCGCGCAAGCTTTTTTTCGGATTTTTTTTGTTGCGCCTATTTTCGCTTTTGTCGCACTACATTATTTCGCGCAAAAGGTGTGTCTGTTTTACGAACCGCGCCCTGCCGATTGCGAGTGCCGCGTCTATTTCCGCGCCGTATTCGCCCGCTCCCCACGCGGCAAGCGGCTTGTCGCCGACTACAACGTAGTCGACCGTCGAATCGACCCTCCGCGCGATTTTTCCGCCGTGCATTGCAATCAGCCCCTCGACGTAGTGAATGCCGAGCTCGCCGAAATCGCCCGTGGCGACGAATGTTTTTGCGAAGTCAATCGGCGAGTAGTCGAATTCGAGGTCGTTCTGCGGCGTGTGGACGGCGCGGGCTGCCTGCCGTTTCTCTGCGGCGGCGAATCTGCGCGCCGTGCTTTCGAAAACATCGGGAATTTTGCAGCGGCGCACGGTCTTTTCACGGAAATGTTTTTTCAGCGGCTCGACATCGATTTTGTCCGCGAGAATATCGAAAATTTGGGCGCATATTTCGGCGTCGTCGAGCGCATTGTGGTGGTTGAAGTCGCCCAGTCCGAAGTACCGCGCAACGGAATCGAGCTTGTGGCTCGGCAACTGGCGGAGCGCTTTGCGGCTGAGCGAGAGCGTGCACAGGTACTCGAAATCGGGCGCGGCGATGTCGTAGCGTTCGAGCGACGCGCGCAGGCACGATATGTCGAACGGGGCGTTGTGCGCAACAACGACATCGCCGAGGAACGGCTTCATTTCTTCGAATACGTCGCAGAAGCAGGGCGCGTCGCGCACGTCGAACGCCGTTATGCCGTGGACCGCGGTGTTATGGAAGTTGAACGCACAGCGCGGGTTTATCAGGCGGTGCAGCTTTTCGACGATCCGTCCGTTCTCCATCCGCACGAGTCCGACCGAGCATATCGACGCGCGGCTTGCGTTTGCCGTTTCGAAATCTATCGCCGTAAAATCCATTGTGGTGAGATTATTTGCGGCGCGGGCGGTTCGTCAAATTTTTTGAGAAAAAAAAGAGCCCGCTCGGTTTCCCGAACGGGTTCTTTGCTATGTTTTCTCCTCGCGGAAAATTATTTTGCGGGGCAGTTCTGACCCTGTGCGCAGGGTGCTTTTGCCCTTGCGCATGCCGCGGGCGCGGGGCACTTTCCGCCGCAAGTGCATTTCGTCGCGCAGTTGCAGGGATTGCAGTTGCACGGGTTGCATTTGAAGACCTGTGCGCAGTTGTTTTTCGGGCACGAGCCGTAGCATTGAAACGGGCAGTCGCACGCCGAAAGCGCGAAGCAGCCGAGTGCCAGAGCCAATATTGCCGTTAACGATTTCATTGGATTTTTCCTTTCTTCGATGGTCTATAGGACAACATCGGAAAAAATTAGTTCAATCTAATTTTTTATTTTTTTGCGCGCTGAACCGCGAGCGTTCCCGAGCGTCCCGTAAACGGCGACATCACTATTTCGGCGGTTCTGTGCAGGGCGGGAGTGTTGCGGATTTTTTCCGCGTAATCGGCGAGTGGGAAAAATTCCGCGCCCTCCGATTTCACCCTTGAAAGGAAGTCGTCGAACCAGTCGAGGTACGCCATTCCCTCGAGCTCGGCGTGCGCCGTGATTACCGAATACTCGGTTTTTTGCATTTCGGAAACGTGCATATCGGCGACCTTTTCAATCGGCGTGATTCCCAGAACTTCGTCGAGCGTCAGCAGGGTCGACGGAATTTGCAGCGTCTTGAATATGCGCCCGCCCATTGTCGGGAAGAACGGCAGCCCGCCGCGGGTGTCGGAGGCGTAGAGGAGGTCGGCGTTGTCCTCCGCTTCGAGCGCGTCGGGCGAAATCTGCCACCCCGGCGCGCCGCAGCACTTTGGCTCGAAGCCGAAAATTTTTTCGAACTCCGCCCGCGCCTTCGTAAATTCCGCCTCGACCTCCGTGGGGCGCATTTCGAAAAGGTAGTCCTGCCATTTGAAGTGGTCCCAGCAATGGATTCCGCATTCGAAGCCGTCGTCGCGCGCCGACTTCATTTGACCGGCGCAGAGCTTGCCGATTTTCGGGGCTTTCAGAAGCGTTCCGTAGAGCAGGGTTTTCAGCCCGTAGTTGCCCGCAACGTTAGAGCGCAGGCATTTTTTAAGGAAGCCCTTTCTGAATATTCGGCGCAGTGCCTTGCCCGTGTTGTCGGGTCCCATCGAGAACAGAATCGTTGCTGGAACGCCGTGTTTTTTGAAGATTTTACAAAGATTGGGGACGCCTTCGCGCGTCCCCCGATATGTATCTACGTCGACTTTTACGGCGAGTTTCATAAACTATTTCGAGGTTTCCCCAAGCTCGTAGTCCTTCTTGAGAAGGTGGTAGTCGAGCGTGAGCTTGAGCGCGGTGCGCAGGTCGGTTGTAGGTTTCCAGCCGAGCACTTTTTCCGCCTCCTTAATCGACGGCATTCTGCGCGGAACGTCCTGATATCCCTTGCCGTAGTATTCCTCGCTCGAGACGCTTTCGATTTTCGCGTTCTTTGCGCGTTCGGCGTATTCGGGATATTCCTGAAAGAGTTCCACGAGCATATCCGCCAGTTCTTTTATCGAAAATTCCATATACGGGTTGCCGATGTTGAAGATTTTTCCGTCGGCGCAACCGTCCCTGTTTTCGAGGATTTTCAGCAGGCATTCGATGCCGTCGTCGATGAACGTGAAGCTGCGTTTCTGCGCGCCGCCGTCGACGAGCTTAATCGGTTTGCCGTTGATGATGTTGTGGGCGAACTGCGTGAGCACGCGCGACGAGCCTTCCTTCGGCGCGGTGATGTCGTCGAGTTTCGGACCGATGAAATTGAAGGGGCGGAAGAGCGTGAACTTCAGTCCGCGGTGGTTTCCGTACGCCCAGATTACACGGTCGAGCATCTGCTTGATGCATGAGTAAATCCAGCGTTCTTTGGGGATGGGACCGAGTACGAGGGGCGAATTGTATTCGTCGAAATCGTGGTCGGGGCACATTCCGTAGACTTCCGACGTCGACGGGAAAATGATGCGCCTGCCGTATTTTGCGCAGAGCTTTACAATTTCGACGTTCGATTCGTAGTCGAGTTCGTAGACGCGCAGGGGGTCTTTGACGTATAGCGTGGGTGTTGCGATTGCCACGAGCGGCACTATCGTGTCGCAGGTTTTGATCTGCTCTTCAATCCAGTCCCTGTCGGTGAGGATGTTCTTTTCGAAAAAGCGGAAACGCGGATTGCCGAGGCAGTGTCCGATTTTGTTTTTGCCCAAGTCCATCCCGACGATTTCCCAGTCGGTCTTTTGGAGGATTTTCCACGCGAGCGACGAGCCGATAAAGCCGTTTACGCCCAAAATAAATATCTTTTGTGCCATATTGATTTCAATCAAAACACAAACGCCGTTGCAAGCAAGACAATAAATCGCCGTTTAACGGCGCGCGGCGCGCAGTGTTTGGCGCGGCACTCGGCGGCTTCGGCGAGGCAAACGTTTTTTTCGGGAGCGCACGAACACAACACAAAGAGCCTCGCACCCGCCGCCGTCAGACTTGCAATAACGCTTTTCAGTGAAACAATCGGACTGGTTTTTCGGGATTATCCAAAAAAATGGCGCAAAGCTTGCAAGTCCGAATTTCGGCGCGGGTCAGGCGTAGGCGCGGACTTCGAACACCGACGCAACGTCCGAGCCGTTCGTTTCGATGCACTCAAGCTCCACCGACTTCGCCTCGACGCTTTCGAAGTCGTGTTCGACGCGTTTTTGGTAGTTGTCTTCGACTTCAGCGAGCTTTACTTTTTCGCCGTTTTCGAGCGTTGCGGTCAACTTGTAGTGCTTGAGGCATTCGGGTTGCGCGCCGAGCACGAGCCTTTTAAAGAAGTTATGTTGGCGCGTAATTGTCAGCATTCGGCAACCGGTGTCGAAGTTGAGAATCAGCTTCGAGATTTTCTGCGGTTTTGCCCATTCGAGCTTCAGAATCGGGCGGTCGATTATCGGCGCAATCCAGCGGTTTTCGAAGCTGCCCTTGTTGTCGTAGAACATTCCCGAGATTACGTTTTCGGGTTTTGTGGAGGTCGAGCACGATGTCGCCGAAACCGTCGCCCTTCGCGCGAGGTCGAGCGGGTCGCCGTTTTTGACGCCCGCTATGATTACGCCGTCTCGCAGAATCTGCTGTCGGAATTTTTCGAACTTGGCGGGAGACTTCAAAATGTCTTTCGGCGAGATTCCCTCTTTCGCGCAGATTGCCGCCGCCGTGCCCGAGACCTGCCCCGTGGTTGCGCAGGTGTTCATTATGCGCGTCGACGAAAATGCCATATGGCTGCAGCTAATGTCGCGCCCCGCCATCAGCAGGTTCGACAAATCCTTTGCAACGAGCGAGCCGAACGGTATGTTGTAGTAGTCTATCTTCCCCGCGAAAATTGCGGGTTTCTTGTGGCGCTCGGCGTAGAAGCCCTTCGATGTCTGGTCCTCCAACGCCCAGCCCGCCGCCGCGATTTGGTCGGGCATTTCGCGCCACTTGCCCTTGATGTCGTGGACGGTGAAAATTCTTTCGCCGAGCACGCGGTATGTGTCGCGCTTGGCGGGAATCATGCCGACGGAATCGAGGGCGAGGTTTGCCGTTTCGGGAAATTTGCCGCTGTTTTTTATGTAGTCCCACACTCCGAGAATTATCGACAGAAGTTCGAAGCGCAGAACTTCGGTGTCGCGCAGGGTGTCTGCCATTCCGCCGTGCGAAATGAAAGCGTAGCCCATTCCGAAACCGCTTGCGCGGGGGTTGCGGAACTTCAGGTCTTCCTCCGCGATTTTTTTCGCCCATGACGGCGGCGTAAACGGCGTCGGTTTTCCGCAGTCTTTCGAAGTGTAGATTACGGATGCGCACAGATGCTTGCCGAGCTCGTAGATGTCGGCGAGTTCTTCGCCGTATTTTTTCGAGCCTTCGCGCCCCGACATCAACGTTGCGCCCGCCTCCATGGCGATTCGTGCGTCGCCCGTGCAGTCCACAAACTGCTTTGCCGAAATTTTGTAAATTTTAAGCGAGTGGTCGCTTCGCGCCATGACCGATTTTATTTTGCCGTCTTTCGTTTCGGCAAGATAGACCGATGTGTCGAGAAGCAGGGTAAGGTTCTTTTCGGAAACGCACTTGTCGTACAAAACCAAGTCCCACATTTCCCACGACATTTGCGGGTTTTTTACGGCGTGCTCGAGCTTGATTTCCTCCAAAATTCCCGCTTCGCGCCAACCGACCTTGTGGCTCCATATCCCGAGCGGGTGCATTCGAATCTCCGAACTCGAGTTGCCGCCGAGTCTCGACCTGTCTTGGACAAGCACGGTTTTTGCGCCCGAACGCGCAGCCGCTATCGCCGCGCAAATGCCCGCCAATCCGCCGCCCGCAACGAGTACGTCGCAGTCGATTTCGATTTTCTCCATATTCGGTTCGCCCGCGAGGTCGAAGGGTTTTCCCCCGAGCGATTTTTCTATCTTTTTGCCGAGCGGCGTAATTCCCGCTTTCGAATCGCCAGCGGCGTCGTCGGCTTTTGCGGGTATGCTAACCATGAAGGAGTATCCGAGCAGCGACATTGTGGACGCGCTCAAAAATCTCCGTCTTCCCATTTTGTCGAAATCTTTGTTTTCCATATCTGTTGCAACGTAAGTAGGGCTTCATTATTTTCGAAGGGTTTGCGTGTGTCAAAAAAAATCCGCAACTTCTGAAGTTGCGGATTTTCGAAAAAACTGCCGTCGCAAGCAGGGGATTATTTGCGCTTTGTCCAGCCGTGCGCGTCGGTGAAGTCCATTATGCACCTCCAGTTGTAGGCGTCGATTTGGTGCGGACCGTCGTACAAAACGTACCCGAATCCGTTGCCGACAAACGGCTTTTTCACGCGCAGGTCGTCGGGCGTGGGCAGCTTGGTCTTTCCGAATAACGCGTAGATTTTTCCCGCCTCGGCAAGCGACATAAATTCGCCCTTCGGATCCGCCCAGTAGTCTCTCGTTCCGCTCAGAACGTAAATCATGCGCGGTGCCATCGCCGCCAGAACGTGCTGTGCGTCAATCGGCATACTTTCGATGTCCTCGGCGTACTTTTTCATTGCGGGCTTGTACCAACAGGGGAAATACGTCGCCGCGAATTGCAGCGTTTCGCCGTAGTTGTGCCTGTTCATCGCCGCGCCGCCGCCGCAGGAACTGTTCGAGACCGCCAGCGCAAAACGCGTATCGTACGCGCCCGCAAGCATCGCCGTCTTGCCGAGCCGCGAGTGCCCCGCAACGCCGATTTTAGCGCGGTCGATAAACGGCAGCGTTTCGAGAAGGTCGAGCACGCGGCAGTCGCCCCACGCCCACGCGGCTATGCAGCGCGGCTCCCTGTCGATGTCGGCTTTGTCGAAAATGCGGAAGATCGATTCGTTCTCGGAAAGTATGTATTCCTTGTCGGGGTACAGTTCGCAATAGCAGAACGTGGCGACGGCGTACCCGCGCGATACGATGTCCCTGAACGGATTGCGCGGCGCGCCCGTGCCGCGCTGATAGTCGTGGGCGCGGTTGTCGGTGATTTTGCCCCTCTTGCTGTTGCTGAGCCAAGTTCCCTCTTCGGGCATAAGAACTTCGGGTTCGGAAACGGTCGAGTGGTTGCCGTTGTAGTTCGTGTAGATGAACGCGGGCACGGGGTTTTCGACCGACGCGTCCTGCGGGTAGTACATCAAAACGTTGAAGATGTGCGTGCCGTTTTTGTCGGTCGAAATTATCTTGTACTGCCTGCGCTTTGCCACTCCGCCGAGCGCATTGTCGGACGATTCGACAAGCTTGAACTCGAGCTTTTGCGGGCGCGGCGGCATCTTGCCGAAATACTCCCGCTCGAGAAATTTTATTACCTTGGGGCGTTCTTCGTCGAGCCACTGCTTGGCGGTTTTGATCCGTCCGCCGCCGCCGATTTTGTCGAGGATGTCGAGCTTTTTGTAGATATCGGCTTTCGCGTCGGAATAGTTGATGGGAACTTTTTTCTCCCTGTTGAATTTCATGCACGACTTCTCGGGGAAGTCCGATTTGTACAGTTCGCCCTCCGTGTATCCGAAGAGGTTTAACGCGGAAAGCGCAAGTATTGCAATGAGCGGTTTTTTCATAGATTGTATTTTTTTGCGGTTTTAACGGTTTTTCGGCGGAACGGGTTTCCAGCCGCGCTTTTGCGCGTAGTCCATAAAGTTTTTCCAGTCGTAGGCGGTGATGTTGTGCTTGCCCGAACGGATGTGGTAGGCAACGTCGCCATGGAAGGGTTTTTCTATTTCGAGCGCGTCGAGCGTGGGAAAATTTTTCGCGCCGAATAGCGCATATGCGGGGCAGGCGTGAATCAGCCCCAGAAGCTGCCCCTCTGGATCCGCCCAGTAGTCTTCGGCGGAACTTGTAACGTAGAGCGGACGCGGCGCGATTGCCGAAAGCAGGTGGTGCTGGTCAACGGGCAGCTCGCCCTCGTTATCGGCGTATTTTTTGAGATTCGGCGAGAACCAGTAGGGCATATTGATGTTGACCATCGACGATATGTTTTCGCCGTAGTCGCGTTTTGATAGGGCTTCGCCCATACAGCCGCCGTTGTTGGCGCAGACGTAGGAAAAACGGGGGTCGTGCACCGCCGTTACAAGCGCGGTCTTCGAGAGCCGCGAGTGCCCCGCGATTGCGACGTGCTGCGGATCGATTTCGGGCAGCGTTTCGAGAAGGTCGAATACGCGCATATTGCCCCACGCCCACGCGACAATCGACGGGCGCGATTCGAACTTTTTACCGAAAATTTTGTAGACGCTGCCGTCCGCCGCGTCCTCGCCCTTGCGGTCGAGATAAAGCTCGTTGTAGTTGAACGTTGCGATTGCAAAGCCGCGCGATACGATGTCTTTGAACGGGAAACGCGGAGCTTTGCCGCCCCTGTTCTTTTCGCCCTTTTTTGGGTCGTCTTTCAAATAGGGGGTAACTAAAACTTCGGTTTCGGTTGCGGCGGCGTGGTTGCCCATAAAATTGGGGCACACAAACGCCGGCACGTTTTTCGAGCCTTTCGGCAGATAGAGCAGAACGTTGAACGAGAGCGAGCCGCCTTTGCCCGAAACGGTTATCGCATACTGCCTGCGTTCGGCGATTCCCCCTAGTGCGTTGTCGGACGATTCGGCAAGCGCGAACTCGATTTTGTCGGGGCGCGGCGGAATTTTCCCGTAAATCTGGTCGTCGAAAAATTCGACAATCTGCTTGCGCGTTTCGTTTGTCCACTCCTGCGCGGTTGCGGTTTTGCCTTTGCCGTCGAGACGCAAAAGTACGTCGGGAATGGGATATTTGTTGACGTTCTTCGAATCGTAAAAAGAACGCCCGTACTTTTCGAGAAAGGTCTTGCTTACGGGCTGGTCTTTGGTTACATACCGCTCGGCATTGCAAAGCGCGGCGATTCCCGAAAAAGAAACAACAGCCAACGCATAACATAAAATCTTTTTCATATCTCAATCGTATGAGGTAAAACTCGGTAAGTCAACCATAAAGCATTGCACCGCCTGAATTTTTGGTTTGCGCCGCGCCGTTTTTTCTGTCGGAATATCCCGATTCGCACACACGAAAGACTATGAAAAAAATTCTGTCTATCTTGATGTCGGCGGTTGTGGCGGCGGGGCTTTTCGCCGAAACGGCGCAGATACGCACGCATTCCGAATTGTGGGGCAAAAAAACGGTCGAATCCAAGACCGTAGAAATGGAAAAACTTTCCGACAAAAAATTCCGCGTCGTGATTCCGAAGTCGGAAATCAAAAACACGACGAAGTTCATCGACATCGTTCCCGAGTTCGCCAAGGCAAACAAGGGCGACGACGGCTACTGGATTTTCCCGCGCGGCACATACGGCAAGTTCGACAAGGACAACGGCGTATGCTTCCGCCCGCGCCAGCTTATGCCGATTTTCGGGATGAAGCGCGGCGGCAGAATGTTCTGGGGGCACATGAAAACGTACCGCTTCGACTATACGGCGGTTGTGGAGGTCAAAGACGGAAAGTATGAAGTTTTCCCGCGGGTAACGCTCGATTCCGTCCGCAAGTTTTTCGAGCCGTACGACGATGTTGTCGTCGAGTTCAACATTCTCGAGGGCAAAGATGCCGACTACAACGGGATGGCGAAAGCCTACCGCAAATACCAGCTCGAACGCGGAGCGGTGCGGACAATCAAAGACCGCGTGCGGGATTTTCCCGAATTGGCGTATCTGTGCGAATCGATTGTCGTAAGAATCCAGACGCATTGCGCAAAGCCGATTGTGGATAAACCCACGAATTTTACGAAGGAAACGGAACTGCCGGTCGTCGTGCATATGCCCTTCGGCGTGTCGGAGGAATTTGTCAAGGCGATAAAAGATTCGGGCGTGGACAAGGCTACAATCGTTTCGGCTGGCTGGAACAACGGAGGCTACGACGGGCGCACCCCCACGCACTTTCCCGTAGAGGAAAGCGTCGGCGGCGAGGAGGGCTTGAAAAGGCTTTGCCGAAAAGTTCAGGATATGGGCTACCAATTCACGCTTCACGCAACCAATACCGACGGCTACACGGTCTCTCCGATGTGGAATCCCGACTGGGTGGGCAAGCGCGCCGACGGCTCTTTTGATGTCGGCTACGTCTGGGCGGGCGGTAATTGTATGAACGTCTGCCAAAACTGTTCGTGGCACAAATGGGTTCCGGGCGAGCTCGAAAAAATGCGCGCCCTCGGGGCAAAAGGCCCGCATTATATCGACGTGTATTCGGCTACATATCCGAACCGCTGCGCAGACCCGAACCATCCCGCAACGCCCGAACAAATGGCGGAATACCAGAACAAGGTTTTGGCGATGGGCAAAAAACTGTTCGGAGGCGCGGCAAGCGAATCGGGTTACGACCACGTTGCGGGAAATATCGACTACATAAATTACGTCGAACGCGATTTGAAGCTACTTTGGGAGGGCAAACAGAACAAACTCGTAAGCGGCGTTTTCCCTCTTTGGGAGCTTGTCTACCACGGAATAATTCTGTACAACTCCGACCGCGCAACGCAAAACCACACGCGCGGAAAATGTATGTATAAAATCGAAAAAAGCGGCGATCCGCGCTGGATGGAGGGAGACGGCATTGTCGATCCGAAGGTTTCGCTCAAGATTGTGGAATTCGGCGGTCGCCCGATTTTCTACACATACAAGTTCGCCGACGTTCCGCGAATCAAACGCGCTTGGGACGAATTCAAACCCGTACGCCATCTGCAAAAGGAGGAGATGACCCGCCACGAAGAAGTCGCCGAAAACGTGTTCTCGACGGAGTTCGAAGACGGCAGCAAAATTGTCAGCAACTACAACGAAAAGCCCGTAAAATTCGGAGACAGCGAAATAGCCCCCGTAAGCTACATTCTGATAAACCCCGACAAAACGGTTTTCATTCCAAAACCGTTTTAATGCGGCAGGGAAAAGACAAAATCAAAAGAGTCTGTTCCTCTTTTACAGGCTCTTTTTTTGTAATGTTTCTTCCGTTTCGAAAATAAAAAAATAAGTTCGAACCGCCAAAGCCATTGCGAAGCAATGCGAACTTACAAACAAAAAGGCGCGACTGTAGTCGCGCCGAAGCACCACAAGTAGGAACGAAGTTCCGTAGCCGTGCAGGCTGCAGCCTGCTAGCGGTTGGTTATGTCTATTTTGGAGACTTCCTGATAGGCTTGTTCGAGGAAGTCCTTGAGTGGTTCGAAGCCTTCGGCGAACTTGGTGTCGAGCCACGCATCGACCATATCGTTTGCCATGAAGTCGGCGACAATCATCGCACCCATAGTGATGACATTTGCATTGTTGATAGCCTTCGCCTTTTTTGCGGCAAAAACGGATTCGACACTGACCGCCTTGATGCCCTGAATTTTGTTGGCGACAATGCACATGCCCGCACCCGTTCCGCAAAGGAGAACCGCGCCGTCGGCTTTTTTTGCGGCGACGAGCTTTGCGGACTTTTCGGCAACCGAATAATAGGCGGTTTTCGCATAACCGTCGGTGTCGATAACTTCGATACCGCGCTTTGCGAGGTGCTCGGCAATACTCTTTTTGAGGTTGTATGCAAACGGATCGGCTCCGAGAACGATTTTCATATTTTTCCTTTCGGGATGAAGTGTAATTGTTATAAAAAAACCGTCGCGCTTTATGTCGGCGAACGGTCGGAAATGATTTACTTTGCTTCGGGAGTGTCCGCCTTTTGGGATAGAGAACCCCGAACAAAACCGATTAAAAAAAGAGGCGTGGGTCGGAATCGGACCGACGATGAAGCTTTTGCAGAGCCTTGCCTTACCACTTGGCTACCACGCCGTCAAAATTAAGGTGCGTATTGAAGCCGAAACTTCGGTTCAATGCAAGCATTTTTTTTACGCCACGGGAATTTTAAGGAGGATTTTTTTGATATCGTGCACGCCGTCGGTGATAAGACTGGGCTTGTGCGCGTCGTCGGGAAAGAAGACGGCAAACTCGCCTGCGTGCAGAACCGATGCCTCCGCCTGCGCCGATTTCTCGAAGTCGGCACTGTCGTAAAATTCGACATCCTTTTCGGGATTGTAGGGCTCGGTTACCTCGAAGATTTTCTTGTCGGCAAAGAAGAATTTTTCCTCGCCGCTTGCGACGTACTGGATGTCGATGAACTTTTCGTGCGCCTCCATCCGCTTGTCGTCGGCGGGACGCGTCGCATACGACTGCACCATTCTTTTTATGCCGTCGAAATCGGTCGCGCCGTCGGGCTGGTCGGCGGGGGTTTCGAGTATTATCTTGAACGCCCGCGCGAACTGCGGATGCGCGTTTTGATAGAGCGCGAAATTGCTGATGTTGTCTTTTATCATGTTATTTTCTGCAGATTAAAAATCTTGTGCGCTTCGAGAGGTCGGGAAGCGTTTCGGCGGACGCAAAGCCGAATTTTTCGACGGCTTCGCGCGAGAGGATTTCGGGCTGCCCAAGCCCGCATTCGCAGGCGATTATCCCGCCGTCCTTCAAATGCGCGGCGGCCTGCGAGAGAATCGTGCGCAGGTCGCGCAAACCTTCGTCGGGCGAGGCTAGTGCGGCTGGCGGGTCGAAATCCCTCACTTCGGGTTGCGCTTGGGCAACTTCGCCGTCTGTCAAATAGGGCGGGTTCGCCAAAATCATATCGTACGATTTTTCGATGTTTTCGAACCAGTCGGACTTTATGATGTTTATTTTAAGCCCGAGCGACTGCGCGTTTTCGGACGCGAGCGAAATTGCCGCATCGGAAAGTTCCGCCGCATCGACCGACGCATTCGGATAGGCTGACGACATCGCGAGCGCAATCGCCCCCGAGCCCGTGCCGAGGTCGAGGATGTCGAGCGGCGCGGAACGGTTCGGGCACAGTTTTTCGGTCGCGATTTCGCAAAGTTCCTCCGTCTCGTTGCGAGGCACGAGGGCGCGGGAATCGCACTTGAGCCGCAGCCCGAAAAAATCGACAAACCCCAGAATGTGCTGAAGTGGCTCGCGCTTGGCGCGGCGTTTTACGAGCTCGCGAAACGGGGCGAGCTTCGCCTCGGGCAGGGGTTCTTCGAAACGCAAAAACAGCTCGAGCCGCTTGCATCCCAGCGAGTGGGCAAGCAGGGTTTCGGCGTCGAACTTCGGGCTCTCGATTCCCTTCGAGGCGAAGTAGTCGGAACACTTTTGCAGAATTTCGAGGACGCTTTGCACGGCTTATTTTTCGGTCAACGCCCTGACTTTCCGAACGTAGTCCGCCTCTTCGAGCGCGTGTATCATTTCGCCGATGTCACCGTCCATAAACTGCGGCAGCGAGTGCACCGTAAGTCCGATTCTGTGGTCGGTTATGCGGCTCTGCGGATAGTTGTAGGTTCTGATGCGCTCGGAGCGGTCGCCCGAGCCTATTTGTTCGCGGCGGTTGGCGGCGTACTTGTCGTGTTCTTCCTGCTGCTTGAGCTCGAGCAGTCGCGAACGCAATACCTTGAGAGCCTTCGTCTTGTTTTTGAGTTGCGAACGCTCGTCGGCGCATTTTACAATCATACCCGTGGGTTTGTGCAGAATCTGCACTGCCGAGTCGGTCGTGTTTACGCCCTGCCCCCCGGGGCCGCTTGCTCGGGCGATTGAAATTTCGATGTCGTTGGGGTCTATGTGGATGTCGACTTCCTCCGCTTCGGGGAGAACCGCGACGGTAGCCGCCGAAGTGTGGATTCTGCCCGCCGCCTCCGTCACGGGGACGCGCTGGACACGGTGCGTTCCGCATTCGTACTTCATCGAGCGGTAAACGTCTTCGCCCGATAGCAGGAAGCAGATTTCCTTGAAACCGCCCGCGGGCGATTCGCTGGAGCTGAGATTTTCGACCTTCCAACCGCGCGAGTCCGCGTAGCGGCAGTACATTCTGTAGAGATCGGCGGCAAACAGCGACGCTTCGTCTCCGCCCGTTCCTGCGCGGATTTCCACGACAGTATTGCGCGAGTCCGTGGGGTCGGAGGGAATCATCATCTTGAGGATTTCGTTTTTCGTAGGCTCGATTTTCGCTTCGAGTGCGGCAACGTCTTCCCTCGCCATTTCGACAAATTCGGGGTCGGCGTTTTCCTCGATGATTTTCCTGTTTTCGCCTATCTGTTTAAGGTCGTTTTCGAGTTGTTCGTAAAGTTCTTTGAGCTTGGTTAACTGCTGATGTTCGCGCGAGATTGCGCTGGCGGCTCGTTGGTCGTTGTAAAAATCGGACTCTGCCATTTTTGCGTCCAAGTCGGCGAGTCTATCCAAAAAAGGTTTGATTGGCGGTATTCCTTCCATTGGCGAAATCTCTAAAAAAAAATCCCCCCTTGCAAGAAAAAAAGGGGAGTGTCCGTGCCCGCTCCGCCCGATTTCGGCGGGCTGTCGAGTTGTCCGATTCCGACTGCTTACGGATAGTTCCGATTCAGTTCGCAAGCCGTTTCCGTTCCGACCGCCGCCTTTGCAAAAAAAAGATGCCGCCGCAGTTTTCACCGCGACGACACCCAACACACATGAGAAATTCGATTTGTTTAAATTTGTGCGCAATAAAAATAAAAAATTGAGGGAAGTCAAGATATTTTTTTCTCAAAAATGCAAAATATAAAATTTTTCGAAAATTAGTTGAAAGCCGCTTCGAATTTAATGGGATATGCAAACCGCCGAAAAAAACGAAAATGGAGCGCGACAGGACAATTCTGCACTGCGACCTCAACGGATTCTACGCGTCCGTTGAAGCCCTTTCGCACCCCGAAATCGGCGGCAAGCCGATGGCGGTCTGCGGCGACCCCAAGCTGCGCCACGGCATAATTCTCGCCAAGAACGAAGCCGCAAAAAAATTCGGCGTGAGCACGGGCGAGCCCGTTTTCCGCGCAAAGCGCAAGTGTCCCGACCTCGTGCTGCTCGAGCCGCACCACGAAAAATACGCCGAATATTCGCGAAAGGTAAACGCAATCTACGCGCGCTTTACCGACAGAATCGAGCCGTTCGGCATAGACGAGTCTTGGCTCGACGTGTCCGCCTCGCTCTCGCTCTTCGGCGGCGGTGCGGAAATAGCCGACAAAATCCGCGAAACGGTAAAGGCGGAGCTCGGGCTTACGGTATCGGTCGGAGTATCCTTCAACAAGACCTTCGCAAAGCTCGGCAGCGACTACAAAAAGCCCGATGCCACTACCGTTTTCGGGCGCGGACAGGTGGAGTCAATCATCCACAAACTGCCCGTGGGCGATATGCTTTTCGTTGGGCGTTCGACGGTCGAAACCCTGCGCCGAATGGGAATCCGCACTATAGGGGACCTTGCGCACGCCGACGAAAAATTCGTCGTCCGCCGCTTCGGCAAGTTCGGCAAAGACCTTCTCGCGGCGGCGCGGGGCGAGGAAAATTCGCCCGTCGCCTACTACGGTGAGGAGAACGAAGCCAAGTCGGTGGGCAATTCGATAACCTTCAGGCGCGATTTATGCGGACTTGCCGACATCCGTGCAGGGCTCGAAGTCGTGGCGGAAAAAGTCGCCCGCCGCCTTATGCGTGACAACCTCAAATGCTGGGTCATACACGCGGTGGTCAAGGGTGCGGACTTCTCGTATATGACGCGCCAGATGCGGCTCGACAAGCCCGTGAACTCGCGGCGCGAACTCATCGAGACGGCCGAAAAGCTCGTGCGCGACAACTGGGATTTGTCCGCTCCAGTGCGCATGCTCGGCATAACGGGCTCGTCGCTTGCCGCCGCCGACACTCCCGTACAGGGCGACCTCTTCGCTACGCCGCCCGAGACCGACAAACGCAGCGAAAAAGCTGAAAGCGCATTTTATAAGATAAGGGAGAAATTCGGAAAGGGCGCAATCCGCTTCGGAACGTCGCTCGACTCCGACCTGTAGAGCGGCTCAACCGCAGTTGTTCCGCGCTTGTTTTATTGTTGTAAAATGTTCCGCATGGTGTATCGTCGGAGCAAAAATTTTTTATATGGCTAAAGAAAAGAGAACGGCAATAGAGCCTACGCGGGCTCAGGACTACCCCGAGTGGTATCAACAAGTAATCAAGGCGGCGGATTTGGCTGAAAACAGCCCCGTACGCGGCTGTATGGTCATCAAGCCGTGGGGCTACAGCCTTTGGGAAAACATGCAGGGCTGCCTCGACAAAATGTTCAAGGACACGGGGCACACAAACGCCTATTTTCCGCTCTTCATTCCCGTGAGTTATCTCGAAAAGGAGGCGGAACACGTCGAGGGCTTCGCAAAGGAATGCGCTGTCGTAACGCACTCGAAGCTCGAGCTTAATTCGGAGGGCAAACTCGTGCCCGCCTCGCCCCTCGAAGAGCCGCTCATCGTCCGCCCGACTTCCGAAACAATCATCGGCGAGATGTACTCGCGCTGGGTGCAGTCGTACCGCGACCTGCCGATTTTGGTGAACCAGTGGGCGAACGTCGTCCGTTGGGAAATGCGCACGCGCCTTTTCCTTCGCACCGCCGAATTTCTCTGGCAGGAAGGGCACACAGCCCACGCAACGAAAGAGGAGGCGGAAGCCGAAACCGAAAAAATGCTCGGCGTTTACGCGACTTTCGCGCAGGACTATATGGCAATGCCCGTAATCTGCGGCAGAAAGACCGAGGGCGAAAAATTCCCGGGTGCTGTCGCAACCTATTGTATCGAGGCGATGATGCAGGACAGAAAGGCGTTGCAGGCGGGCACGTCGCACTTCTTGGGGCAGAATTTCGCCAAGGCAAGCAATATAAAATACCTTTCCGAATCGGGGGCGCAGGAATACGCTTGGACAACCAGCTGGGGCGTTTCCACGCGCCTTATCGGCGGCATGGTAATGACCCATTCCGACGACGACGGACTCGTTCTGCCCCCGCGTCTTGCCCCGCTGCACGTTGTGATTCTGCCCGTCCTCCACAAGGAGGAGGAACGCGCGAACGTCCTCGTCTGCTGCGACAAGCTCAAGAAGGAGCTTGAAGAAAAAACGTACTGCGGCAGGTCCGTCAAGGTTTCGATAGACGCGCGAGACCTGCGCGGCGGCGAAAAAATGTGGAGCTGGGTCAAGAAGGGCGTTCCGCTCAGGGTGGAAGTCGGTCCGCGCGATATCGCTTCCGGCTCCCTGTTTGTGGCGCGCCGCGACACGGGCGAAAAGAAGTCGGTCGCCCGCGCCGAGTTTGTCGAAAACATCGCCGCAACCCTTCAGGAAATACAGGACAACCTCTTCGCCCGCGCAAAGAAATACCGCGACGAAAACACGACGGAAATTTCCACGAAGGACGACTTCTACGCATACTTCACCCCGAAGAACGAAAAGAAGCCCGAAATCCACGGCGGTTTTGCGGTCGCCGACTACGACGGCAGCGAAGAGGCAGAGGATATGCTCCGCAGGGATCTGCGCGTAACCGTGCGCTGCATACCGCTCGAGGGCGGCGAGCCCAAGGGCGAAAAGTGCATATTCACGGGTCGCCCCGCAAAGTACCGCGCCGTTTTCGCTAAATCGTATTAAGCCGATTTTGCTTGAACCGCTAAATAATTAACATAACTTTTTCCGCATTTATGATAGACAATTACGTATTCTCATCCGAATCGGTCGGCGAGGGACATCCCGACAAAGTGGCTGACTACATCTCCGACAGCGTGCTCGACGCGTGTCTCGAACAGGACAAGTACAGCCGTGTAGCCTGCGAAACGCTCGTAAAGAGCAACTGCGTTGTAATCGCGGGCGAAATCACGACAAAGGCGAATCTCGACTACGAGAAAATCGTCAGAAGGGCGATACGCGAAATCGGCTATACGAACGACGACGACGTATTCCACGCCGACAAGGTTTTTGTTACCAACCTGCTCACGAAACAGTCGCCCGACATCGCGCAGGGTGTCGACGCGCGCAAGGCAAAGGGCAAGGAAACTTCGGAACAGGGCGCGGGCGATCAGGGTATTATGTTCGGATACGCCACAAACGAAACGCCCGAGTATATGCCCGCGGCGATTATGTTCGCCCACAGAATTTTGACGGAACTTGCAAAGCAGCGCAAGAGCGGCAAGGGTCCCAAATGGTTGCGCCCCGACTGCAAGAGCCAAGTTGCGGTTGCGTACGAAAACGGCAAGCCTGCGTACATCGAAAACGTCGTTGTTTCCACACAGCACGCGGCGGGCGTGGAGCACAAGACGATTAAGGACTACATCGTCGAAAAGGTCGTGAAGAAGGTTCTGCCCAAAAAGTTTTTGACGAAAAACACGAAGTTCCTCATCAACCCCACCGGCAATTTCGTAGTTGGCGGGCCTCAGGGAGACTCCGGCTTGACAGGGCGCAAGATTATCGTCGACTCGTACGGCGGCCACGGACGCCACGGCGGCGGCGCGTTCTCGGGCAAAGATCCGAGCAAGGTAGACCGTTCGGCGGCGTATATGTGCCGTTGGGTCGCAAAGAACATCGTTGCGGCAAAGCTCGCCGACAAGTGCGAAATTCAGGTTGCGTATGCAATCGGCTATCCCCAGCCGCTCAGCATCGCAATCGAAACGTTCGGCACGGGCAGGGTTTCCGACGAGACAATCGAAAAGGCAGTCCGCAAGGTCTTCAGCTTCAAGCCCGCTGACATCGTGAAGCAGCTCGGACTTCTTGCTCCCATCTACAAAAAGACCACAAACTACGGGCACTTCACAAAGTCGGATCTTCCGTGGGAAAAGACCGACAAGGCGGAAGCCCTCAAAAAGGCGGCTTCAAAATAGTTTCAAATCCGCAAACGCGTCGCGGTATTTTCGTCGGCGCGTTTTTTGTTTTTTCGGATCGAACTTCCGCACTTTACCAAAAAAAGACTAAGCGGTCAGAATCCGCCGCGTATCTAAAAAATAGAATTTATGAAAAAACAGGAATATAAAATTGCCGATATCAAGCTTGCCGCTTGGGGCAGAAAAGAAATCGACATTGCCGAGCACGAAATGCCCGGTCTTATCGCAATCCGCGAAAAGTATGCGCCGAAGAAGCCCCTCAAGGGCGTGCGCGTGAGCGGTTCTCTGCATATGACAATCCAGACGGCGGTTCTCATCGAAACGCTCAAGGCTCTCGGCGCGGACGTGCGCTGGGCAAGCTGCAACATCTTCTCGACTCAGGACCACGCGGCGGCGGCAATCGCAAAGGCGGGCGTGCCCGTATTCGCGTGGAAGGGCGAATCGCTCGAAGACTATTGGGAATGCACATACCGCGCCCTGACTTGGAGCGGCGGCAAAGGTCCCCAACTGATTGTCGACGACGGCGGCGATGCAACGCTCCTTATCCACAAGGGCTACGAGCTTGAAAACGGCGACAAGTGGGTCGATTCGCCGTCCGACTCGCACGAGGAAGAGGTAATCAAAAAGCTTCTCAAGAAAATCTACAAGAGCGACAAAAACCACTGGCACAATGTCGTCGCCGAGCTAAAGGGCGTTTCCGAAGAGACGACCACGGGCGTGCACCGCCTCTACCAGATGGTCGAAGACAAGCGTCTGCTCGTTCCCGCCATCAACGTCAACGACTCCGTGACGAAGAGCAAGTTCGACAACATTTACGGTTGCCGCGAATCGCTCGTCGACGGTATCAAGCGCGCTACCGACGTTATGGTTGCGGGCAAGGTTGCGCTCGTTTGCGGCTACGGCGACGTAGGCAAAGGCTGCGTACAGGCGTTGAAGGGCTTGGGCGCGACGATTATCGTTTCCGAAATCGACCCCATCTGCGCGCTTCAGGCGGCGATGGAGGGCTACCGCGTCGTAACCGTCGAAGACGCTCTGCCGCTTGCCGATATTTACGTAACCACCACAGGCAACTGCGACATCATCACAATCGACCACATGAAGAAGATGAAGGACCAAGCCATTCTTTGCAACATCGGGCACTTCGACAGCGAAATTCAGGTTGCCAAGTTGCAGGCTTATCCGAAAATCAAGCGCACAAACATCAAGCCTCAGGTCGACAAGTACACCTTCCCCGACGGCAGGTCTATATTCCTCTTGGCAGAGGGAAGGCTTGTAAATCTCGGTTGCGCCACGGGGCACCCATCGTTTGTGATGAGCAATTCGTTCTCGAACCAGACGCTTGCCCAGATGGATTTGTGGGCGAACCGCGACAAGTACGAAAACAAAGTCTACATTCTCCCCAAGCATCTCGACGAAGAGGTTGCACGGTTGCACTTGGAAAAGCTCGGCGCGAAGTTGACGAAGTTGACGAAAAAGCAGGCGGCGTACATAGGCGTTCCCGTAGAAGGTCCATACAAGCCGGCGCATTACCGCTACTAAGACGGCGCGTGAAAGTACTTCCCTAAGGGCGTTTCACAAACGCCCCAGACCGCGCACGTACGTTTAGTACGCGCTGCGCCCTGTGTCGTTTGCAAAGCCACCCTTATGAAAGCACTTTGACGCGCCTAAAGTTAGAGTGCTTCGCACGAGGGTTTTTTTAGGGCGTTTTCGGGGATGAGATTTTTTCTCCGCGAACGCCCGAATTGTTTTCGAACTTATTTTGTAATTTCGCACGTACGTTTAGTACGCGCCGCGCCCTGTAAACACAGGAAAGCCACCGCCTGAACGTAGCCGAGCTTACAAAGCATTGTGCGATTGGGAGGGGATTGCCGACCTTTGCTTGTCAAAGGTGGCAAAGGGGGCGACGGTTAAGCCCCCTTTCGGAGCGACGCGCCTAAAATTACAGTGCTTCGCACGGTAGTTTTTTTAGGGCGTTTTCGGGGATGAGATTTTTTCTCCGCGAACGCCCGAATTGTTTTATGAAATAGATAAGCCGACACCGCAGCAAACTACAAAGCCGGTGAGTCAATAGGTTTTGCCCGCAAAGCGGTGTAAACACAAATTATTCGTTAACTCTCCGTGCCGCGAAATATCGCTGATATAAAAGTTGATTTTTTGGGAGATGTTTGGCATAGTGTTAGGTGTAGCTTGCTATGTATATGAAAAATATTCTTAAGACAGTGATTTTAATTTGGGTTGCGTTTTTTTCCGCAAACCTGTTCGGTGCGGGCGGAAAGATATTTTCGTACCGTTCGTTTAACCCAGAGTTTGCGGCGATGAAGCGTTTCGCCGATGCGGGGGTTGATATGGTTGCCTTTCTGCCCGCCAACACAACAAATTCGCTCGGCGACAGGTACAGTCAGTATCCGAACATTTGGACGTGGTTTGACGAATACCATTTCGAAGTTCTCGACAGGCAGTTCGACGATATTTTGGCGGTAAATCCCAATGCGAAATTCGTCTGCATTGTGGATTTGAATTCGCCGCATTGGTTCACTCGTCAGGAGTCTTGGAACTCGTTCGAAAGCGACAGTTTCACGCAGCTTTCCAACGCCGTTTCGAATCCGCGCTGGCGCAGGGAGACTGCAAAATACTTGAAGGCGTTTCTCGAGCACACCGAGAAAAAATACGGCGACAAAATCAAGGCGTATCTGCTCGCGTGCGGGCAGACCGACGAATGGATGGACTACAGCCGTTTCGGCGCGGGCAGAAACAAGACAAAGGCGTGGAAAAAATGGCAGGCGGAGCGCGGGCAAAAAGTGCTTCCCGTGCCGACTTTCGACCGTCTCGACCACGCGTCGTTCGAAGACTTCATCCGCGACCCGCAGACCGAACGCGATGTCATCGACTATTGCGAATTTACGAGCGACATCATAGTAGACGCCATCAACGAATTTTCGGGCATAACCCGCAGGATGGTTTCGCCCGACAAGGAAATCGGGATGTTCTTCGGCTACATTGTGCAGCTCGCGCGCGGGCGGATGGTCTCGTGCGGACATCTCAGCTACGAGCGCATTTTCTCGTCTCCCAACATCGACTTTTTCGTTTCCCCCGGAACGTACTACGACAGAAAGATGGGGCAGGGCAGCGGCTTTATGTGTCCCAACGGCTCGCGTCTGCGCAGCGGCAAGGGATGGCTGCACGAAATCGACCACCGCACGCCCACGACAAAAGTTCCGCGTATGAATGTTGCGGGTTTCGATTCCGACTGGAAAAATCAGGCGGAAGTCGACGCGGGAATGAAGCGCGAATTTGCGTTGACAATGGTAAACGGAACGTCGCTGTGGTGCTTCGATATGTGGGGCGGCTTTTACGACTCGCCCGATACTATGAAGCTCATTGCCCAAAGCAAAAAACTTTGGGACAAATACGCAACAAAGCCCGAACGCAGTATGGCGGAAGTCGCGCTTGTCGTCGATCCGCAAAGCGCGGTCTACATCAACGAGACGAACAAAAAGTGCCAGAAGCTTTTTGTCGATATGCGCACAAAGCTCAACGCGCTCGGCGCGCCGTTCGAAGTGTACTCGTTCAACGACATCGGCAAAACGGATATGTCTAAAATCAAGCTCTTCGTGTTCCCCGCAATGTTCCACCTCACGCCCGAACGCGCGAAAATTCTTGAAAAACACGTTTTCACCGACGGCAAGACGGCGTTGTTTATGGACGTTGCGGGCATATCCGACGGCAAAACGCTCGACCCCTCGAGAACCGAAAAACTTACGGGATTCGCCTACAAGACCGCGGGCGTTAACGTGCGCAAATTCGCCGACCACACCCGCGCGTACGTCTACGACTACGACGATATAACCCCCGCCGTTCTGCGCGACCTCGCCGCGAAGGCGGGTGCGACCCTCTATACCGATTTCGAAACGCCCGTGTTCGCCAACGAGCGGCTTGTGGCAATTCATACGGCCAATGGCGGCAAAAAGACAATCACGCTTCCGAAGAAATACGCAAAGGTTGTCGAAATTTACAGCGGAAAAGTCGCGGCGGAGAACACCGACAAATTCGTGTACGAATTTGCCTCGCCCGACACGGCAGTATTCGAACTTTTTGAAAAATAGGGAAAGAAAAAAATTATGGCAGACAAAGTATATCTTGCAATAGACTTGGGCGCGGGCAGCGGACGCCTGATGGCGGCGCGTTTCGATTCCAAAACGGTAAAGCTTGAAGAAGTCTCGCGTTGGGCGAGTGCGCCCGTAAAGGTCGGCGCGTCGTACCGCTGGGATGCCAAGGCGATATTCGGCGAAATCGTTTCGGCGGTCAAAAAGGCGCGCAGCCTTTACGGCGACGCCATTGTATCTCTCGGAATCGACACTTGGGGCGTAGACTACGGGCTTCTCGACGCCTCCGACAACCTTATGAATATGCCCTACATCTACCGCGATTCGCGCACCGACGGCATGATGGACAAAGTGTTCGCCAAAATTTCCAAGCAGGAAATCTACTCGCTTACGGGCATACAGTTTATGTTCTTCAACACCGTCTTCCAGATGATGGCGGAACTCGAAAACGGCGGCAATCTTCCGAAGGCGAAAAGCTTTTTGATGATGCCAGACCTCTTCGCGTTTATGCTCACGGGCGAAAAGGTCAACGAGCGCACGAATGCCTCGACAACCCAAATGTACAACCCCTTCAAGCGCGATTGGGCTTGGGATATCATCGAAAAAATCGGCGCGCTGGCGGACGTTTTCAAAAGCGGATTCGCCGAATGCGGCGATGTAATAGGCAATCTCCGCGCAGAGTTGCGCGCTGAATTGGGAGACCTCAAGGTTGTCGCCGTAGCCAGCCACGACACGGCTTCCGCCGTTGCCGCAACGCCCGCGCGCACGGCTCTGCCCGCGTACATCAATAGCGGCACTTGGTCGCTCCCCGGAGTCGAGCTTCCGTCTCCGATTGCAACCGACGCTTCGTTTGCCGAAAACTTCACCAACGAAGTCGGCGCGGAAAACACGGTGCGTTTTCTCAAGAACATCACGGGAATGTGGCTTGTGCAGAAGTCGAAGGAGGTTTGGAAGGCAAAGGGCTGCGACAAGTCGTATCCCGAGCTTGAAAAGGCGGCCGCCGAAAGCGAGGAGATGCGCACGCTCATCAACCCCGACGCGCCCGACTTCGTTATGCCCGCCGATATGCCGCAGGCGATTGCCGACTTTGCTCGGAAAAATTCGCTTCCCGTGCCCGACACACACGGACGCATTTTCCGCACGATTCAGGAGAGCATTGCCCTCAAATACGCCTGTGTTTTCGAGACAATCGAAAAGCTTGCGGGCGTGAAGGTGTCGGAAATCAACGTAATGGGCGGCGGCTCGAAAGACGCGATGTTGAACCAGTTCACCGCCAACGCCACTGGGCGCACGATTCTTGCCGGTCCGACCGAATCGACCGCACTCGGCAACGTTGCAATGCAGATGAAAGCCGACGGCATGGTAAAGAATCTTGCCGAAGCCCGCGCGATAATTTCGGCGAGTTGCCAGCCCAAGATTTTCGAACCGCAAAAAGAATCGGCGGCAAAATGGGCGGACGCGCTCGGTAAATTCAAATCTCTTTATATTTGTGATTACACGGCGCGGCTATAGCCGCGCCTTTCCCGTTTCTTCCGCATTGGGCAGGCTGGAGCCTGCACGCCATTGTGGGGGCTTTGCCCCCAAGTGGGCATTTTGCTCCGCAAATTTTTTATATCTGTGTGTACTCGGCGCGGCTATAACCGCGCCTTTCCTGTTTCACCCGCATTGGG
>CASFDK010000019.1 GCA_949293415.1 uncultured Verrucomicrobiota bacterium | reverse complement strand
CTATTGAATAAAAAGAGTCAGACGGCAAAGCAATGCAGGGATAACATAAGAAAGTTAAAGGAAATGATGAAGACAATGAAATACGAAGCGCCGACAGAGTTTGGGAAGCTTGCGGAAACGATAAGCGAATGGTTTGCGCCAATAATAAGAATGTGGAGATTTACAAAAAATAACGGAATAACGGAAGGCTTCCACCGCAAGATGAAGTTGATACAACGCAGAGCCTATGGATACAGAAACTTTGAAAATTACAGACTGAGAGTCCTCGTGGAATGCGGGGTGAATCTATGAAAGGCAAATCTAAAAAATCAACCTATTCCACAACCTTTGGTATTGACCCAAAAAATCAACCTATTCCACAACCTTTGGTATTGACCCAAAATCAACCTATTCCACAACCTTTGGTATTGACCCAAAACGTCGGGCCGCCGAGGATCGAACTCGGGACCTCTTGCACCCCATGCAAGCGCGCTACCAGACTGCGCTACGGCCCGTTTTTTTAATAGGAAAAATACGCTATCGCTTCGCCGCCGTTTGGCAAGCTTTTTTTTTACATCAATATAACATTTTGTAGAACCGCGCCACGCGCTTGGTTATGGATGTCAACGCCTGCGCGGGGGTTATCGAAAGTCTGCCCGCGTATTCCTCGATGGTTATTGCGTTGCCGCCGCTTTCGCCTACTATTACCGCTTCGTCGCCCACCTCTATTTCGTCGAAATCGCTGACATCGATTGCGGCTTGATCCATCGACACTCGCCCGACGACCGTCGCGCGTTTGCCGCGTATGATTACGTCCATTTTCCCGCTCGCCTCGCGCGGAACGCCGTCGCCGTAGCCGACCGAAAGCAGGGCGATTCTCGAGTCTTTTGAAAGCGTGTAGGTTCTGCCGTAGCCGACTGTCGCGCCCTTGGGCAGGTTCTTTATCTGGCTGACCGAACTTCTGAACGTCAGTACGTGTTCAGGCTCGAAACCCTTGAGAACGGAATTTTCCGACGGTTTCATTCCGAAGAGCACGAGCCCCGCCCGCAAAGCGCGGTCGAAAGGCAGCGCGGAAATTTCGCACACGTCGCTGTGGTGCACGAAAATCCCGCGTCCTCCGACTTTTTCCTTCGCGTATTCGATAAATTCGGCGTCGGGTTTTGCGCCCTCGCGCGGCGCGCCGCTGCCCGTACCCGACAGGCAGAACGCCTCGAGCTTCAGGCGTTTCGAATTCAGCAGCATATCGAGCATTTTTTTTGCATCTTCGGGCGACGGAATTGTCTCGCCCTCGACGGGAAGGCGCATATGCACGGCGATTGCCGTATCAAGCTCTTCGGCTTTGCGCTCGAAGCGCGAAATTTCCTCGGTACTGACGAGCACGGGGGTGAGGTTTTTCTCGAAATAAACGCCCTCTTCGTCGGGCAGCGACGACGACATTACAATCACGCGCCATCCCGAACCCACGTCGCGCACCTGTACGCCCTCCGAAACGTTCGTTACCGCGAATGCGTCCGCGCCGCTCAGCATAAGCCGCACGACCGCCGCAGCCACGCCGTATCCGAACGCGTCCGCCGAAACGAGCGCGATGTATCCGCGCGCCTTGGGCATAAAATGCCTCAGTTTGCCTAAATTTCGTTCGAGCGCGCAAAGGTCGATGCGCACCGAGCACCTTAGATGTGTGCTTGAGCCTTCCATTTTACATATTCCCTTCTTGTGAGCGGTTTCGCGTCGGGCGGGATGTCGCATTTCGAGAGAAGTTCGGGATGTTTTTTCAACGTTCCGAAAATCAGCTTCGGCTCGATGTCGATTTTTTCGAATTGCGCGATTTCGTCGGCGGCATTTTTGCGCTGGTAAAGATTGTAAACTTTTTGTTTGAGAAGCGGCGGTAAAAGCGGAATTTCGGTCTCGGACTCCGATTCAATCGCGCCGCCCGCAAAGTTGAGCAGATTCGCATAGCCCTTGCGCGACGGCGCAAGAAGCGAGAACTCGGGCATACCCGCATCCGCCAACGCAAACGCCGCCGTCTGCATTGCGTCCCACTCGAAGATGTCCGCGCCGAAGAGCTTTGCGAGCGTCGAGACGTACGCGCTGGCAAAGCGCGTGCCGAGCATAGATCCGGGACCCGTGCAGACTGCGTATGCGCCGATTTCCGAAAGTTCCGCAGGCAGCTTTGCAACCTCGGCGGCGACGCTCTCGATTGACTGAGCATCCGACTTCGACTCGAACGCCAATCCACCGCCGACAGCCAGCGCAAGCTTCACGCATTCTCCGCTGCCGTCTATTATCAATGTTGTTTTTTCGAACATTTCAAAAACGCTTTCTTAGTGATTTTGGCGGGATGGAAAGTTCCTCGCGGTATTTTGCTACCGTTCTTCGGGCGACGTTTACGCCGTCCTCTGCAAGCATATCGGCAATTTTCGCATCGCTGAGCGGCGCGCGGGGCGACTCCTCCGCCACGATTTTTTTTATAAGATTTTTGACCGCCGCGCTCGACATTTCGCCGCCGCCAGAAGATTCGTAGCCGCCGCTGAAAAACGACTTGAGCGGAAACAGCCCGAACGGCGTCTGCGCGTATTTTTCGGAAACCGCGCGCCCGACCGTAGTTGAATGTACGCCAATTTCGTCGGCTACGTCCTGCATAGTCATGGGCTTCAACGCGTCCCTTCCGCGCTCGAAAAAGTCCGCCTGTTTTTCGAGAATCGCGCGCCCTATTTTAAGCAGCGTCTTCTGCCGCATTTCTATCGCGTCCATCAGCGATTTCCCGTCGCGGATTTTCTCCTTTATGTACGAACGCTCGTCGGGGCGTACGTTCTCGTCCGCCGCCATTTTGCGGTACTCGGGGTTTATGCGCAACCTCGGCAGGGTATCGCGCGACATCTCGACATCCCAGATGCCGTCGTCGTTTTTGAAGAATGTAAGTTCGGGCTCGATGTATCTTTCGTTTTCGGCGGCATACTCCGAAGCGGGCGACGTGTGGAGTTTTGCGATTTCGCCGATTGCCTCCTCGACGGCGGCGGGCGAACGGTTTTCAAGCTCGGCAATCTCGGCGACTTTGCGCTTGAGCAGGAGGTCGTAGCGGTCCTCGAGAATGCGGTAGGCAAGGCTGCCCGAAAGCCCTTTGTGTTCGAGTTGCAACATCAGCGAATCGCGCATATCGAACGCGCCGATTCCCGACGGCTCGGACTCGCGCAGAAGCTCGAGTGCGGCGGAAACCGTCTTTTCGTCGAACCCCGCTGCGCGGGCGTTGTCGAGCGCGTCGGGCAAAAGGAAGCCGCGCTCGTCGAGCGAACCGGCAAGATTTTCGAATGCCTTGGCGATTTCGGGCGTTGCCGCGTCGAGATTCGCCTCCTGCAAAAGATGTTCCTGCAGCGAAGTTTTGTCCGGGAGCGAATTTAAAATGAAATCGCGCGTTTTTTGTTCTTTGTAGGCGTCGGAATTTCGGGACGGTTCGTCGATGTCCCCGAAGTCGTCGTCCGCCGATTCGCCGACAGTCTGTGGACGCTCGAAATCGTCGGGGGGAATCTCCTCGAGAAGCGGATTACCCTTGAGCTCGGCGGCTACGATATGCTCCAAATCGAGCGACGCGGCTTGGAGAATTTCCAAGCTACGCTTTAGTTGCGCGGTGAGGACAAGCGATTGTTCCTGCCGCTGTATCTGACCGAATTCAGCCGCCATTTTTACCGTCAGACGACAACATTTTTGAGGCGTTTTCTCAAGTAAAAACGCGTCCGCAGTTTCGAAAAAATCGCGCGGGGAACGAAGCAGATTTGCCGCTTGACTCGTCGCGCATTTGCGTACAATCCTAAGACAAATGATCGGCAACATATTCGGATTTACTGCGGCGGCGGTCGCGGCGGCTTGCGTATCGGCGTGCGCACAGGAAAACATCATTGCAAGCGAAGACTTCGAGGGAACGAAAACATCGCTGGAACTCGGCTTGCAGTCGCGTATCACGGACGTGGCGGGCGAAGCCATTGGCGGCTCGCGTTCGCTTTTGTGTGCGGCTTCAAAAGACAAACCCGCAACCGCCTTCGAAGTCTCGAGCGACAAATTCAACGTCTTCGAAGTGTCGTTCAACTACAAAACAATCGGCGGTTCGCGCGGCGCGCCGGAAGTGGGGTTCATCGACCAAAACGGCAAATATACCGACTTCCGCAGCGAACGCCCTTTCTTCCTGCACGGTGACGGCGACATCGAAACACTCAGGGCGGTCTTCCACGGACGCGCGGGTCGGAAATGCACAATGCGCGTATGCGTGCCCGCGGGCGGAACGGCGGTTTTCGACAACATAAAAGTGCGCGGCTTCAACGCCCCCGCAAAAAGCGACTGGGCGGTGCACAACGCAAAAGTGTTCGCGTCGTGCCGCAACAACCCGTTCAAAAACCACTATCTGAAGCCGACGGACAAAATCCTGTCGATGTCGGAGGCGGAATTTTTCCCGTTCATCGACAAATACGGTCAGTACAAACACCGCGACTGGGCGGACAAAGTGCATTCGGATGCCGACTTGAAAGCGCAGGCTTCGCGCGAGAAAAAACTCGCCGACGCCCTGCCCCGCTCGCGCCCCGACCGCGACGGGTATTTCGGCTTGATTTCGCCCGACCGCAAATTCGGGGCGACGGGCAAATTCAGAACGCAGAAAATCGACGGCAAGTGGTGGTTCATCACGCCCGACGGAAATCCGTTCTACGCGGTCGGCGTTTGCAAAGTCGGCTTCGGATGGAGCTTGAACCCGCCGAAGTCGGACGGGCGCGACTGCGAAAAGCGCACTCCCGCAACGCCGATAGAGGGGCGCGAAAAATTCTTCGAAAATGCCGTCGGAGACAAATACACATTGACGACCGAACCTTTCAAACGCTCCTATTTTCAGGGCAAGCCCGCCAAAAGCTTCAACTACTACGCGCGGAATATCGACATAAAATACGGCAATCCGAACGCCGACTTTCTTGCGGGAGTTCTGGCGCGGCGCGCAAAGCTCTTCGGCGTGAATTTGGGCGGACACTTGAGCGAATACCCGCTTCTCGAAAAGGCGAAAATCCCGTACACGGTAACGGTTTATTCCGCGCCCGAAGAATGGATTGACGGCGAATACAAACTGCACGGCTGGTGGCAGCTGCCGCCAGACTGGTTCTCGCCCGAATTCGAAAAGTCGGTACGCGAACGGCTCGCCGAATGTGCGCAGTACATCAAAAGCCCGTATTGTTTCGGCGTGTTTGTTGACGGCGAACTTCCGTGGGTTGAAAAGCGCGCCGAAATTTCGAAGGCCGTGCTCTCGTGCGGAGAAAAACAAAGCGCGAAAAGGGCGTTCTGGCGGATGCTCGAAGGGAAATACAAAACGCCCGAAAAACTCAATGCTGCGTGGGGTGCAAACTACGCATCCGAAACCGACTTTCTGAAAACGAGGGACTTTTTCCCGAAGACAAAAGCGGGGCTCGCCGATTTGTCCGATTTCGAAGAGCTATATACCCGCCGGTACTTCAAAGTCTGCCGCGACGCAATCAAGGACATCGACAAAAACGCAATGTATCTTGGATGCAGCTTCGGAACGTACGGCTCGGCGTGGGAATACGCGGCGATGATTTCCGCCGACTACTGCGAAGTCGTCACGGCGAACATCTACCGCTACAACGTCTCGAACCTCGCCCTGCCCGCAGGCTCGAAAGACCGACCCATTCTCATAGGCGAATACCACTTTACGCCGCGCGACGAAGGCACGTTCGGCATAACAATGGTGCCCGTCGAAACGGCGGAAAAACAGGCGCAATACACGCTCGAGTTTATGCGGAGCGCGGCGCACAACCCCGCAATCGCGGGCATCGACTGGTTCGCGTGGTTCGACCTGCCCGCCACGGGCAGATATGACAAAGCCGACAGCGGCATAGGGCTTGTCGATGTGGCGGACACCCCGCATTACAAGCTCGTCGAGACATTCAAAAAATTCTCGGAAGAAGTCTACAAAATGCGGTTCGAAGCAAAGGGCGCGTACGGCAGCGGAGCGCAAAACGACCGCAACTGGCACTGATTCCGCAAAAGTCCGCAACCCCTCGAAAGAACCGTGCAATAAAAGGGGGAGTTCGGCAAGCCAAACTCCCCTCAAGAATCGACCCAAGCAAGAACTACGCCTGTCCGATTTGCTTAAGCAAATCCACAAACCATGCCTGTGTCGTGTCAAACGGCTTCCCGCCCTCACAAAAAATTGGGGAAGTTATGCTTCGCATACTTCCCCCTTTTGCGCGACTACGCCTGTCCGATTTGCTTAAGCAAATCTACAAACCATGCCTGTGTCGTGTCAAACGGCTTCCCGCCCTTGATTCGCTCAAATTCACAAGCGCGGAGGATGTTGCCGTTGTTTTCGTCGTGTCCGATTACGCCGCCTTCGCGTTTCATTGCGCATTCCACGGCGAGATCGGTGCAGCTCTTAATCAGTCGCAAGTCGTCGGCGTTTGCCGCCGCCGCGCGGGCAAAATAGCCGCTCTTTTGCACCATCACCTTTTCCGCGCCGATCATTTCCGCAAACTGTTTGCCGAACCATTTTCCGGGGTTTACGGCGTCGAGTTTTACGTGTCCGAATGCGTCGCGGGGAACTTCTTCGCCCTTGGCTTCCATTTCGGCGACAATCGTCTTAACGCCCGCACCTTCCGAGATGAAGATGTTTACGCAGTCGTTCTTGTCCATAACCTCTTTGAGGCGTTTGGCTTCTTTGGCGATGTCGATTTCCATTTCGGGAATGAACACGGCGTGCACGTCGCGGCGAGCCTTTGTAAGACCGAGACCGTCGGCGTATTCGCCCCTGTTGAGCATTTCGCGGTATTTTGCAGCAGTCGCCGCCGTCAGCCAGCCGCAGTTACGCCCCATCACTTCGTGGATGATGAGCATTCGAGGATTTGCGCCGCATTCGCCGACCACGTTCTTGAAGAATTTTGCGCCCTCTTCGGCAGCCGTCCATGCGCCGAGGCTCTGGCGGATGGGGTATACGTCGTTGTCGATTGTCTTGGGCAGACCGATAACGGTCAGTTCGTAATTATTTTCCTTTAGGAACTTCGCCAAGTCGGCAGCCGCCGTGTTTGTGTCGTCGCCGCCGATTGTGTGCAGAACGTCTACACCGTCTTTTACGAGCTGATCCGCCGCCACTTTTTGCGGGTCCTGACCTTCCTTAACCAAGCCGCGCTTTACGCAGTCCTTGACGTTTGTGAGCTTTACGCGCGAGTTGCCGATGGGCGAGCCGCCGTAGAGGTGCAGCAGGTGTGCCTGTTGGCGCATTTTTGCGTCTACCTTGATGCTGTCGCCGAGCAACAGCCCCTTGTAGCCGTTGATGTAGCACAGGATTTCAATCGAAGGATCGATTTCCGTGTAGCGTTCGATAAGACCGCCGATTGCACTTGAGAGGCAGGGCGCGAGACCGCCCGCCGTGAGGATTCCGACTTTTTTAGGTTTCATATTCAGATGTAAAAGTTAAGCGTTCCAAGTTAAGCCGACCGTCGCCGCACGCAAGCAAATTCGCCGATGTCGAAAACTCCGACCGACCGCGCCGATTTATCTCAAAAGGCTTTTGTACGGATTCGACTTCAGCACCGAGCCGGCTTCGATTTTGTATCCCGCGAAGAAGTCTTTTGCGGACATCATTTTTGCGCACGGTTTTTGGAGGTTTGCAAAGCCCACCCAGCCGTCGGCGCACGCGATTTTTATTCCGTCCGAAGCCGAGGCTGCGAGCACTTTGCCGAATGTCGCCGACGGGTTCGACTCGCGTTGGTAGTATGCGCCGGAGACCTTTATTGCGTCGCCGCCACACTCGAAAATCCCGAAACCGAGCGCGCGGATTCTGTCGCGGATTGTCTTTCCGTCCGCCGCAAAGTCGACGAGCATATCCGACTTGTCGAACTTGCGCGTATATGTCGCCGCCGACCCGTCCTGTTCGACAAATACAGCCGAGCCGTCCGCGATTTTCGGCAGGTTTCGGCGCAATAGTTCGGGCGATGCGTCGCGGAATTTCTTGCGCAACGAAATTGCCGTATCGTCGGCGCCGATTTCGATTTCCAAAACGTCGCACACTGCGCCTGCGTCCATTTTTTTGACGATGCGCATAAGGCTTACGCCCGTACGGGTTTCGCCCAGCGCGATAGCCGTTTCGATGGGAGACGCACCGCGGTATTTGGGCAGAATCGAGCCGTGCAGGTTTAGGCACGGATATTTTCCGTAGTCGAGCACGTTGCTTTTGAGCATACAGCCGTATGCCATAACAATTATCAGTTCCACGCCGAGTTCGCGCAGGCGCGCAACGGTCGCGTCGTCCGCGCCGCCCTCGGGGCGCATAAGTTCGATTCCGTTTTCGATTGCCCACTGCGATACCGCGTTGGGCGAAAGTTTCCTGCCCCTGCCCTTCGGCTTGTCGGGGTTGCTGACAACGCACGCCAACGGAAAGTCCGGCGAATTTTTTAGAAATTCGATTGCCCCTAGGGCGATTTCGTCGGACGCGAAGAAAGCCGTTTTCACTATTTTCCCCCGAGTCTTTCCTGCAGAGTCTGCGGAGTTTTACCGACCGTCTCTATCTTCACCGACACGCCGCCGAGATTCAGGCTGTCGCGTATGCCGTTGACGAGGTAGCGGCGGTAGGTTTCGGTAAGCGAATCCGCCCTGTTGCAGTACATTCTGATTGTGTACGGGCGCGAAGCGGTTTTTACGCAATAGTATACCTTGAAGCGTTTGCCGTCGACGTATTTCGGCGGATTCGTATCGACGAGTTTTTTGACGCACGAATTGAGTTTCGAGGTCGGAACAGTCGAATTCATTTTTTTATACATGCGCCACGCGGCTTCGAGCAGCCTGTCTACGCCCTTGTTGTCTTTTGCCGAAACGAAATAAATGGGAGAATCGCCGATTGCGCCGAGTTTTTGGCGGACGGCTTCGTCGAATTTTTCGCCGAATTGGCGGATGTCGGTGTAGCCGCGCAGGGGCGATTTTGCGAAAGTTTCGGTTGCGTAGTCCCACTTGTTGACGACCACAATCAGCGATGCGCCGCACGCGACTATTTCGCCCGCCAGACGCTTGTCGAGTTCCGACACGCCCTCCATTGCGTCGAGCACCAAAATCGCGACGTCGGAAGCCTCAATCGCCCTGCGGGTGCGGAGCGACGAAAGGTAGTCGAGCGAAGTGTTTGTCTTGCGTTTTACGCGCAGCCCAGCAGTGTCGAAGAGGCGGAATTTCATCGTCTCGCCGTTTTTAAGCGGCGCGTCGATGTCGCATTTTACGCTGTCGCGCGTGGTGCCCGCAACGTCGCTTACGATAAGCCGTTCCTCGCCCAAGATTCGGTTGAGAATCGAGCTTTTGCCCACGTTCGGCCTGCCGGCCACGCAGATTTTAACGCGGTCGGACGCGTCGTCGGAAGGCGGAGTCGAGATGTCGCCGCACTCGCGTTCGAGAACTTCCACGAGCGCGTCCATTCCGTAGCCGTGTTCGGCGGAAATTTCCACGACATCGCGGAATCCGAGTCTGTGGAATTCCGCAGCGCGTTCCTCGTGCATGGGCAAATCCACCTTGTTGACCGCAAGCACGACCTTTTTGCCCGAAGAACGCAGAAGCGACGCAATTTCCTCGTCCAACGCCGTAAGCCCCGCCTGCGAATCCACGACAAACACGATTACGTCGGCGGCGACGATTGCAAAGTTCGCCTGCTCGTTGGTCGCGTCGGCGATGATTTTTTCGGTCATCTCGGCGGTCGCGCCCATCCCGCCCGTGTCCATCAGGAGCGCATTGTCCGAAATTTTTTCGAGCACGATGTCGCGCGTGACCCCCGGTTGGTCGTGCACGATTGACACGCGCCGCCCGAGAAGCCTGTTGAAAAGGCGGCTTTTGCCCACGTTCGGTCTGCCGACAAGTGCTATGCTTTTTAGTTCGGATTTACGCTCCATAATTTTCTACCATTTGGAAATTGCCGCTTCGATTCTGTCGGCGGCTTCGACGAGATTTTCGTAGCTTGTCGAGAAGCTCGCGCGGACAAAGCCCTCGCCCGATTCGCCGAACGCCGATCCCGGGACAACCGCAACCTTTGCGTCGTTGAGGATTTTCGTTGCGAAGTCCATCGAGCTCATCCCGAATTTTTTGACGCAAGGGAACGCGTAGAAAGTGCCCTTGGGAAGGTGGCAGTCCATGCCGATTTCGTTGAATCTGCCCACGATGAAGTCGCGGCGGCGGCAGTACTGCTCGCGCATCCGCTCCATCGACTCCCTTCCGTTTACCAACGCCTCAATCGCAGCCTCCTGCGAGACAATCGGCGCGCACATAAGCGCGTACTGGTGGGCTTTCATCATTCCGTCGATAATTCCCTTCGGGGCGCACGCATAGCCGATTCTAAAGCCGGTCATCGCAAACGCCTTCGAGAAGCCGTGCAGGAAAATACAGCGGTCTTTCATTCCGTCGAACGAGGCGATTGAAACGTGTTTGCCCTCGTACGTCAGCTCGGAATAAATTTCGTCGCTGATTACAAGCATATCCTTTTCCCTTGCGAAGTCGGCGAGAGCCTTGAGCTGGTCGGCTTCCGCAACGCCGCCCGTGGGATTTGTCGGGAAGTTTATGACTATCGCCTTGCAGCCGGGCTGCCACGCCTTGCGCACTTCCTCGATATTGAATGCAAAATTGTCCTCCGCGCGGGTCTTGACGGGCACGGGAATGCCGTGGCAGAGCTTTATGCTCGGCGAGTACGAGACAAAGCACGGCTCGTGGTACATAATTTTGTCGTTCGGGTTTATGATTGCCCGCAACGCGCAGTCGAGCACTTCCGACACGCCCACGCCGACCATAATCTCGCCCGCGGGGTCGTACGAAACTCCGTAGTTCTTGGCGACGTACTTCGAGATTTCCGAGCGCAGACGCTTGAGTCCGAGGTTGTCGGTATACGATGTTTTACCCTTTTCGAGCGCGAAAATTGCGGCTTCGCGGATGTGCCACGGCGTTACGAAATCGGGTTCGCCGATGCCGAGCGATATTGCGTCCTCCATTGTGGCGGCGATTGCGAAAAACGCGCGAATACCCGAACGCGGAAGGTCGCGTATGTGTTCGGCGACAAAATCTTTGGGTTCTTTCATTTCCGAAATATTAAAATGCTGGTAAAAAAGGATTCGCCCGAAGGCGGGCGATTGCCCCGCGCGGAAAGCTCCCGCGCGGCGGAGTCGGAAACAGGCGGCAGACTACGGCGAGTAGAAAAGGCGTTCGCCGCCATTGACATCGCGCTGAATCAAAAAGCCCTGCTGTTTGTACGTCTTGAGGAAAAAGTGCGTTGCCGTCGAAGTTACGCCGCCGATTGTCGCCAGCTTTTCGTAGACGAAGCTCGCCACAGCCCTGAGCGACTTCGCCTTGACGAACAACAGAAGGTCGTACGCGCCGCTCATAAGGTAGCACGAGTCCACTTGGTCGAAACGGCTTATGCGCTGCGCGAGCCTGTCAAAGCCGCCGTCGCGCTCGGGATTTATCCGAAGTTCGATTGCCGCGTGCACCAACGATTCTTCTACGTCGGGATTTATGACCGGACGCCATCCGAGCAGAATCCCCGCATCGGAAAGGTTTTTGAGTTCCGCGTCAAGCTCCTCTTTGGAATAGCCGAGAACCTTTCCCATCTGTTCAGTGGAAAGGGGTTCTCCGTCGAGCATTAGTTTCAACAGTTTTTCCATATTTTTAAAATGTATTATCCGGCTTTTTTTTTAAACACTTTTTTGCGATTTATTTTGGGCGGGAAATTCCGCGGTTATCAGCTTCGGCGAAACAGGATTTTCCGAATCGAAATATTTGCCGATTTTGCAGCCGCCAAGCGAGTCGAAAAACTCTTCGACCGCCGCGCATTCCGCCGCCCCTCCATCGTGCCCCCGATAGCACAAAACCGATAGCAGCCCGCGCGATTTGTCGGCGAATTCGACAGCCGCAGCCAACGCCGCAAGCGTCGTTTCGGATTTTGTTATTGTCGATTTATCCGAACGCGGAAGCCAGCCCAAGTTGAAAAACGAGCAGGCGATTTTTCCTCGATATTCAGCGGGAACGCTCTCGGCAATGCGTTCGTGTCCGCAGACCGAAATTTCGGCAAAATCCGAAAGAGAATTTTCCGCAAGTCGCGCCCGCGTGCGCTCCACAGCCTCGGCGTTTACGTCGAACCCGAAAACCCGACCGCCCGACTCCGCCGCAAGGGAACACAAAAAGAGCGTGTCGAAGCCGTTGCCGACTGTCGCGTCGATTGCGTAAAGCGGCGAAACTCCCGCGAGAAATTCGCGGGCGGTATCGTGCGCAAGTTTTGTGAGATTTGTCTTCATCGGTATAAAAAAACGCCGCCCGAGAAGCTCGCGCGGCGCGGTCGGAAAGAAACACTTGACGGCAAAACACAAGACCAATCGCCCCACGTCGTCGGGCTGCTTAGGCTCGTCAAATCGGGTGAATAAGGGTGGTAAAACGCCGTTATTTACCCAATTTTACAGGACTTACGAGACACCATCGAAAAGCGTGAAAACCGCGTTCTACGCCAAGCCCCTTTCGCTTGCGCCGTGCGCAAAGTCGAGTATAGCCGCGAGCACGCGCGAATCCTTTGCGTTTTCGCGCTCCGCCAACGCCTCTATCGCGTGGGTTCTCGAGAGCCTGTGCTTGTAGATGAGCTTGAACGCGCTGTACGCAATGTCGATTTCCTCGACCGAAAACCCGTTGCGCTGCATGTTGATTTTGTTGATTGCGCAGACCTCCGCGGGCGAGCCGTCAGCCATAAAGAACGGCGGCAGGTCTTTGACGAGCTTCGAGCTTGCGCTGAGCATTGCGTACGCGCCGATTCGGCAGAATTGATGCGCGCCGCTCCCCCACCCGATTACAACGTGGTCTTCAAGTATGACGTGCCCGCCGAGTGCCGCGTGCGAACTCATCACGATGCCGCTTCCGACAATGCAGTCGTGGGCAATGTGGCTGTATGCCAAAATGTTGTTGTCGTCGCCGATTACGGTATTGTTGCCGTCGGCGGTGGCAAGGTGGGCGGTGGTGTATTCGCGGAAAACGTTTCTGTCGCCGATGACAAGACCGGGGTTGCCGCCCTTGTATTTAAGGTCGTGCGTTTTACCGCCAATGAAAGCGTATGGAAATACCGAATTGTCCCTGCCCATAACGGTTTTGCCGTCCACCGTTGCGTGGTGGGCGACAATCGTGCCCGAACCGATTTTGACTTCCGCACCGATGTATGCGTACGCGCCGACCTCAACGCCGTCGTCGAGTTCCGCGCCGTTTTCGATGATTGCTGTCGGATGGATTTTCGTCATTTTTGTCGGAAGTTTTGCTTCGGGTTACGGGGCGTCGGCGGCGTCCATAATCGCGAACATAAGGTCCGCGGACGAAACAATTTTGCCGCCCACTTTGCAGGTACCCTCGGCGCAGGCGATTTTGCCATCGCGGTTCTTCGTGATTTTCACGTCTATTTGCAGCTGGTCTCCGGGCTTTACAGCGCGGCGGAATTTCACCTTGTCGGCACTCATAAAGAACGCGAGTTTGTCCTCGCCGTCTATTTGCCTTAACATCAAAATGCCCGCAGCCTGCGCCATCGCCTCGAGCTGCAAAACCCCCGGCATAACGGGATTCCCCGGGAAGTGCCCCTGAAAGAACTGCTCGTTGAGCGTCACGTTTTTGATTGCGGTAAGCTCCGTATTGCCGCGCGTTTCGGTAATGCGGTCGATGAGCACGAACGGATAGCGGTGCGGCAGAAGCTCGAGAATCCTGCGCGCGTCGAGCGTGGCTTCGGTAAAGACCTTGTGGTGTTCGCCCGATACGTCGGCGGGCTTCGCCGCCTTCTTGGGGGCGGACTTCTGCGCGAGCATCTGTTTGTAGATTTGCGCCGTAAGCTTTGCGTTGAGCGCGTGTCCGGGGCGGACGGCTACGATGTGAGCCTTGAGCTTTACGCCCAAAAGCGCGATGTCGCCTATGATGTCGAGAATCTTGTGGCGGACGAACTCGTCCTGATAGCGGAGCGGCTCTTTCGAAATGATTTTGTTGCCCTTGATGACTATCGCCGAATCGAGGCTGCCGCCCTGAATCTTGCCCATTTTAAGGAGCGGTTCGATGTCTTCGTAAATGGTGAATGTGCGGGCGGGCGCGATTGCCGCCTGATAGGTCTCGGGGTCGATGTCGACGGAAAGGTGCTGCGTATGAATGCCCCTGTCGTCAGCCGAAGTACAGGTTATTTTCAGACCGTCGTAGGGAAGCGCGATAATCGAGCGGTTGCCGTCGGAGACCGAAACGGGCTCGACAAGCGCGAATTCCTCGCGTTCGGCGTTTTGTTCGACGGGTTCCGCCTGTTGGATGAGGTTTACGAAAAGCTTCGCCGAACCGTCGAGAATCGGCGGCTCGTCGGCGTTCATTTCGACGTAGCAGTTGTCGACATTCATCCCGTTGAGCGCGCTTACGACGTGCTCGATTGTATGAAGCTTTACGTGCCCTTCCGAAACGCCCGTATTGCGAATCAGGTCTTGCGAAATCAAAGAAATATGCGGACGGAGTTCGGGCTTGGAATAGATGTCTTTGCGCCTGAATACGATACCCGTATTTTCGGGCGCGGGCTTTAACGTCAGCGTGACCTCGGCGGCGCTGTGCAAAGCCGTGCCGCTTATGGAAACTTCCCTTAATATTGTGCGTTGTTTCATCGGAATAAGCTGTTTGCCGGCGCGGAAATGCCGACAACACAATAATGTTTAAACAGCGGATATTTCCATAACACGCCCCTTTGTCAAGCCAATTAGAAACGCGAAGCGGTCGGAGCGCGGGCGACAAAATTTGAATCGGGGCTAAAAAGGTGCTTGGAAAGCGCGGCAAAAAATGCAAACATCGGAATCTGTATTTTCGGGTAGATGATAGAGTTTTTAAAGATTTCAAACCTCGCGCTTTTGGAGGGCGCGAACATCGAATTTTCGGGCGGTTTCACGGCGGTAACGGGCGAAACGGGCGCGGGCAAAAGCGTTATGCTCGGAGCGTTGTCGCTGCTTGCGGGCAACCGCTGCGGGCGCGAGATAATCCGCGAGGGCGCGGACGCGTGCAAGGTCGAAGCCCTGCTCTCGTTTCCCGACACGTCTGAAATCGACGCATTTCTGGCGGAAAACGGTCTGGAAAAATGCGAAGACAACACGCTTGTGCTCGCCCGCACAATCAGCCGCGAGAAGTCGGGGCGCGCATTCGTCAACGGCGCGCTTGCGCCGCTTTCCACGCTCGCCGAACTCGGTTCGAAATGGATAGACTTCCACGGACCGCGCGAACCGCAAAAGCTCTTTTCGCTTAAAAACCAGCTCTCGATGCTCGACAACTTTTGCGGTTGCGCGCAGGCAAAGGAAAAATACCTCTCTTTATATAGGGAACGCGCCGCGGTGCTCGCCGACATACAGTCGCTGAAAAATTCGAAAAAGCTCACCCCTTCCGAAATCGAATTTCTGCGCTCGCAAATAGACTCGATAGACGATCTCGACCCCACGGACGAAAACATCTCCGAACTCGAGCAAACCTCGAAAACCGCCGAAATGGCGAGCGAAATAGCCGAAAAATCGAACGCGATCTACGAACTCATAGAGGGCGAAAACGGCGCGACATCCGCCGTGGCGCAGGCAAACAGACTCGCCTCCGACCTCGACGCGGCGGGCGAAAACGCCGCAAGCCTCACGCGGCGGCTCGAAAACGTCTCCGTGGAACTTTCAGACATCGCGGGGGAATACGAACGCCTTGCGAGGTCGTGCGATATGTCGGAGGAGGAAATCGCCTCCGTCCGCAGGAGAATGTCGGACTGGCTCTCGCTCTCGCGCAAATACGGCGCATCTCCCGAGCTTGTCCGAACCGCGCGCGACGAAATGGCTCGGAAAATCGAAATGCAGTCCGACGTCGGCGCGTCGATAAAGAAGCTCGAGGAGCGCGAAGCCGAAATTCTCGAAGCCCTCAAACCGATTGCCGCCGAAATTCTCAAAGCCCGCAAAAGCGGCGCTAAAAAGCTCGCGCAGGAGGCGGGCAAGGTGCTCGAACGACTCGGTTTCAAAAACGCCTCGTTTACAATCGCAGTGGAGGCGCAACAAGAGCCGTCCCCCGACTGCGGAAGCGCGTGCGAATTTCTGTTCTCGGCAAACGCGGGCAAGTCGGCGCAACCGCTCGCGAAAATCGCATCGAGCGGCGAACTTGCGCGCGTTATGCTCGCGCTCAAAACGGTTCTCGCTCAGGCGGACGGCACGCCCGTGCTCGTCTTCGACGAAGTGGACGCAAACGTCGGCGGCGAAATCGGCGCGGAAGTCGGCAGGGAGCTTGCAAAGCTCGCCGAAAACCGTCAGGTGTTCTGCGTCACCCACCTGCCGCAGGTGGCGGCGCAGGCGCACAGCCACTTTCTGGTCGAAAAAACGCAGACGCAAAATTCCACAAGCGTAAGCATAACACAAATCGCGGGCGACAAACGGCGGCGCATATCGGAACTTGCGCGGATGATCGGCGACAGAACTTCCGAATCGGCAATCGCCCACGCCCAAAAACTTCTCGACAACGCGGCAAACGGAATATAATCGGAATACAAAATGGCAAAGATTAAAAGAGGAGCAAAACTCGGCGAAATCGTCGGGAAACGGCACCCAATCTCGGCGGGGCTTATGCTGTTTCTGGGCGCAGTTCTAGGACTGTCAATTCTCGACTTCGCGGCGGGTCAGGAAATTTTTCTGAAACACTACTTCGAACCGTTCATTTCGTCCACGCAAAGCGCGGGCGAAAACATCTGCGGCAGGTTCGGGGCGACATTCTGTACGGCGGCATTCCTGCTAATCGGAATAGCCGCGTATATGATTCCCGTGTACCTGCTCTGGATGGGCGCAATGTGCTTCAAACGCAGCGCGGCGGCGGTATCGAAAGGTATGTTTGCGGCGTCCTTCGGCGGACTTCTTCTGTTCTCGATTCTCTGCGCGATAATCCAGACGGCTACGGGCGACGGAGTAATGCAGTCGGCTTCGTTCCCGTCGGGTTGGGGCGGCAAATTCGGCGGATGCGTTTTCGACAACCTGCTCAAGCCCTTTCTGAACGTGGGCGGAAGCGGTCTTCTAATCGGCACGCTCTATTTTATCTGTATGGTAGTCGTGTTTGTCGACAGCCCCGCCGAGGCGGCCAAAGAGCTGGGCGGTCTAATCAAAAAAACACCGTCGGGCATATGGAAACTTCTGAAATATCTCGGCGCGGCAATCGCGTGGCTGCCCAAAAAACTGCTGTCAAAACGTTCGTCCGACGACGACGACGACCAGCCCGTCGCCGTCCCGCGCCGCGTGAAGATTTCGCTGAAACAGAAAGCCGAACCCGCGCCGCAACCCCAGACCGAAACGCAGACGGAACAGCCCGAACCCGAAATATCGGCGAAAGGACAAAACTCCGACGAACAGCCGGCAACTTCGGAGGAAGAAGCGCAACAGCACCCCGAACCCGCAAAACAGCCCAATTCCGCGACCGAAACCGTTGCGGAAGACCCGCAGGTTTCGACAGCCGCGCAAATAGAAAAGCCCATCAGCGATTTTTCGTCAAGATTCGACGACGAAGAGGAAGAAAACGGCGAAGTTCCCGAAAATGTTCAAGAGACGACTCCCGTCCGCGAAGACGGGCCCGACGCGGTGTCGGACACGGACGACGGCGTAAAGGTTGTAAAACTAATTCCCGTCGAAGCCGCACCCAAACCAACCGATAAATCCGAATTGACGAATAAGCCTGTAAAAACCAGCCCCGTAGAGCATACGGGAAAGCCCGCCGCTGCGCCGTCGGCTTCGGGCGACGCCCCCCTTCCGAAAATCGAAGTCGTAAAACTCGAAGAGGAAAAGGTGGAAATCGACCAACCGCAAAAGAAAAACGGCTACATTTTCCCCTCGCTCGACCTGCTCGCCGAACCCGCCGACAAGTCGGACATCCCCGAGGAGGACTACAACGCGCGAACCGAGGAAATCGTAAACGTAATCGGTTCGTTCGGCGTAAAAGTCCTGCCCGACCACGCCTACCCCGGGCCCGTAATCACGCGCTATGAAGTTAAGCCCGCCCCCGGAGTGAAAATTAGCCGAATCGCAAACCTCGAAGACGACATCACCGCGGGCATAATGGCGCAGAAAGTCAGAATCATCGCCCCCGTCCCCGGTCGCGGCACGGTCGGCATAGAAGTGCCGAACAAGCACAGACTCAACGTGTCGATGCGCGAGGTTCTGCAGTCCAAGCAGTGGCGCGACAACAAATTCGAAATTCCGATTGCGCTCGGCAAAGACGCAACGGGCGTGCCGATTGTCGCAAACCTCAAAAAGATGACCCACGCGCTAATCGCGGGTTCGACAAATTCGGGCAAGAGCGTGTGTATCAACACAATCATCGTTTCGATGCTCTATAAAATGACGCCCGAAGACCTGCGCCTTATTATGATTGACCCGAAAATGGTCGAATTGCAGGGCTACAACGCCATCCCCCACATGCTCATTCCCGTGGTCAGCGACGTGAAAAAGGCATCCGCCGCCCTCAAGTGGCTGACCTCCGAAATGATGCGCCGCTACCAAATATTCAACAAAACGGGCGTGCGCAACATCGACGGTTTCAACGCAAAAATTCTAAAAGACAGGGAACAGCTTAAGGCGTCGGAAAGCGACTTTGCCGAAATGTCGCCCGAAGAACGGCAGGCGGCGGTCTCCGCAGCACACGAAGCCGCAGACGGCGACGACGACATCGAAATTCCGACCGAAAAACTGCCGTACATAGTCTGCATCGTTGACGAGCTCGCCGATCTTATGAGCGTTGTGGGCAAAGAGGTCGAACACTACATCGCGCGAATCACGCAACTTGCGCGTGCGGCGGGCATACATATGATTATCGCAACGCAGCGACCCGATGTAAAGGTCATCACGGGGCTTATCAAAAACAACCTGCCCACGCGAATCGCCTTCAAGGTTACCTCGCAAATCGACAGCCGCACGATTCTCGACCGCAAGGGCGCGGAATCGCTCATCGGCTGGGGCGATATGCTATTCCTCAACAACGGCACGTCCGACCCCGTCCGCGCGCAGGGCGCATTCCTTTCCGACGAGGAGATAGAGTCGATAGTCGACGCGCTGAAAGTCAACGGACAACCGCAGTACGCCGAAGAGGTACAGGCGCAAATCGACAGGGAAACCGAAGAGGAAGAAGACGACGACGGCGACGGCGGCGAATTCGGAGACCCGATGATAGCAAAGGCTGTGGGAATCATCCGACAGACGAACAAGACAAGCATTTCGTTCCTGCAGCGAAAGCTGGGCGTGGGGTACAACCGCGCGGCAAACATAGTGGAGGAACTCGAAGCGCGTGGGCTGATAGGTCCCGACAAAGGTCAGGGTCAACGCGACATCTTCTTGGATTAAAAAACGAATCGAAAACTATCCGTCTTTCGGATAGTTTTTTTGTTTCCGCAGACCGGTTGATAGCCCCATCGTAAAACCATTCCGCATTTTTACGGAATAACTTGACACACAAAATATTCCGACTACAAACTGCGCAGCGCACACCCTTCCCCGAAACAAATTAAACAAGTAAAAATATCGCCACGACCGACGAAGTCCCCTATTCCATCGGTTGTCCACCCCAAAATAAAAATACAACAGAATCGCATAGCAAATTTAGTCTAAATCGACTGACGAACTGAAGCGATAGCTTCACGGAGTGGCTAAACAGAAGCGGAGTGAAGACGCGCTTCCCTTTTCATTGGCGTTGCCAATGAGTCTATTTTTTCTGCCCCAAAAACGAAAAGCCGCCGCGATAAACACCGCGATGGCTCTTTGTTTTAAGAAATAATTTTACGCGTTTTAGGTGATACAAACCGAATCCGCGCCCATCGCAACGGTGCGATGGGCGACAAAAAAAACGGAAGCTTGGTCGGCAACCCGCGAAGCTACATTCCCAGCATTCTGGAAAGGCACTCTTCGCGCGTCAGTTTGCCTTCGGACAAGTCGCAAAGCGCCGTCATAATCGGCAGTTTCACGTGGTGCAGATTCTCGAACATCCTGCAAATCTGGATGGTCTCAAGCCCCGCGCAAACGCGTCCGTTGAGCTTTGCCTTTGCGTCTTCGGCGTTCAGTCCGCGCCCGAGCTGCTCGCCAGTGCGGCGGTTGCGCGAGTCGGGACTCATACACGTCGTCAGCACGTCGCCCAAAATGGCAGACTCTTTCACAAACGAATCGCTCCACGCGCCGAGTGCCGCCGCCGCCCTGTAGATTTCCTGAAAGCCGCGCGCCATCACTATCGCCTTTGTGTTCGCGCCAAGCTCCATCCCGTCGCAAAAGCCCGCCGCGAGAGCGACGATATTTTTGAGTGCCGCGCCGATTTCGACGCCGACAACGTCGTCGGTCGGACGGACTCTGAAAGTCGGCGTACAGAATGCATGCGCCGCCTTCTCGGCGTCGGAATGGGAATCGAGTGCGACAACCGCTTCGGCGTATTTGCCGAGTGCCACTTCAAAGGCGATATTCGGACCCATTATCGAACCGCAAGACGCCGCCTGCGGTATTGCCTCGCGCAGAATCGCCGAAGGTCTGCGCCACGAGCCGATTTCAATACCCTTGCCCGCGTTAATCATAATCGAGCCTGCGGGAATGAATTTTGCGAAATCACGCGCAGTCGAGTCGAGATACTGAATGGGCATAACCCAAACGACCATTTCCGCGCCCGAGAGAACGCGTTCAGGATCGTTCGAAAATTCCACGTTTTCGGGAATCCCAACGTCGGGCAGGAATAGCGAATTTTCGCGCGATTTTCCGACCGCATCGACCACTTCCTTTTCGCGCGCCCAGACCGACACGTTCGGAATGTTTTTCGAAAGGATGACCGAAAGCGCACTACCCCACGCGCCCGCGCCCACAACAGCTGTTTTTTTGAATGTTGCCATATTAGAAAGAAAAGATTCCGTCCGCGCGTCCGCCCGAGAACTGCCAAGCCAAAGCAAGCGCAAACGCCGAGAGCAAGACGAACGCATACGCCATCGCAAGGGCGATGTTCGCAGCCCGCGCTTTCGGATTTTTGATTTTTTCAAACATTTCCGACGCATAGCACATTGCGGCGGCAAATGCAAACATATTGAAACGTCCGCGTGTCCGCGCGGGAAATCATATTTCGAACGGCGAACTCGACTGCGAGAAGGGCGAGACTATTTCTATGCGCGGGCGGATTGCGCCGATGTCTTCTATCAGTTCTGCTATGTGCGTTGTGCTGTTGCACTCGCGCGAGATGTGCGCCAGATAGATTCTGTCTACCGACTCGGGCGAAAGCGTTTTCAGAATCGAGATTGCATCGGCGTTCGAAAGGTGTCCGTGCGAGCTTTTTATTCTGCTTTTGAGTCGGTACGGGCGCGAGGAGTTTTCGAGCATCCGCGGACAGTAGTTGCTTTCCAGAACCAGCACCTGCGCCGATTGCGCCATATCGCACGCGAGCGCGGTGGGCTTGCCGAGGTCGGTCATCCAGACAAGTTTTCTGTCGCCAAGAACGAAGCGGTATCCAACGGAATCGCTCGTATCGTGCGGCACGGAAAAGCCGCACGCCGAAATGTCCATAAAATCGAAGTCCGAACCGTCCTCGAAGGTCGCCCAGTTGAGCGGTTTTGTCGCGGAATCGTTGTGGCAGATTGATTCGCAGGTTAGGCGGTTTGCGAAAATTTTCGTCCGCGCCCCCGCAAAATATTTCAGCGACTTGCAGTGGTCGGTGTGTTCGTGCGTTACGAAAACCGCGTCGATGTCGTCGAGTTCGAGCGACCTGCCCGCCAGATACGAGCGTATTTTGCGGATTCCCACGCCCGCGTCGATGAGCGCGCGCGTGCCCCCGTATTCGAAGTAGGCGCAGTTGCCCGCGCTCGACGTTTCTATGATTTGGAAAAACATTATTTGTCCCCTTTCGGCGTTTCGGCTTCCTTTATCAGTTTGCGCGCCGCCGCCGCCCTTTGCGCTTCGGTCGTCGGCAGAACCGGAATTTTCGTCACCCTGTAGATTACCATTTCGCCGTTACATCCAACCTTTATTTTCTGCTCGGGGTTCAAATACGAATCGCCCATCATCAGCACTGCAGAGCCGTCCTGAAGGAAAAGTTCGGCGGAATAATTGTCGAGCACGACCATTGCCGATGTCGGCGCGTCGGGCAGTCCGTCGGGAAACGGCTGGATGTGTTTTACCTCTTCGATGCGCGTTGTCTCGAAATATTTTCCGCCTTTCGAATAGCCGAATTTTGCGACCCCCGCGCGGATTGAAAAGCCGTCGAGCAGGCGCGTGTCGAAAGTCAGCACCACGATGAAATTGTTGCCCACCGCGTCGGGCAGCATAAAGACGTTGGAGCGGAACGCCATCGACGGCAGCCCGAGCCCGTCGGACCCCTGCCCCATATGCGCGACAATTTCGGACGGAAGCGAAACGCGGATGCGGTATCCCCTCTTCGTGTCGGCAAGGCGCACATCCCACGGAGTTCCCATCGACTGCGAAAACGCCTGTCCGACGGTACGCATCAAATCCCCCGGTTGGTCTACACGGGCGGCTACAATGTCGCGATTGTCGGGCGCATTTTTCCAGAATCGCGCCGACTTGACATCGCCGAAAAGGACGCGCTGCGGTTCGGGAAAATCGGTCGAAAATCTGGAGCCGTCGAAGTTCCCGACAAAGTACCTGCCGTCGCCGCTCCAGAGAACGTATTTGGAATCGTCGTCGTTGCCCGAAGCCGTCATTTTGCCGAAAGTCGGCGACGGAAAATCGGCGTCGAAGCCCGAAGCGAATTTCCATTCGGACAAATTCGGCGAAACGTAAAAATCAACGCGCTTTGAATTGCCGCTTTCGACGCACTTTACAAGCACCCACTGCTTCGACGCGCCGTCGTAAAACACGCTCGGGCCGCCCGACGACTTGCCGCCGACACCCGAAAGTTTCACATTCGCGCCCCCCGAAAGAGGCACAATCCACGTCGAGCCGTCCGACTTTTCGACGACAAAAAACACGCCGTTTTCCGTATCGAAAAGTCCGCTTTTGTTGCCTTTGTCGAAGAAGGCATCGCCGCCGGTCGGGTAGACAATTCCGCCGCCGTCGACAACCTCGTAGGGCATAAAATTCGGCTCGTACGTCCAGTTTATCAGATCTTCGCTGACCGCATGGGCTATTGAATACGGCGGTTGCGGATTCATTGCAAACGGGTTGTAGAGAAAGAACGCGTGCCACTTGCCGCCGATGTGCACAAGCCCGCAAATATCGCCCATATAGCCGTCTTTAGATGTCAGGTGAAAGGCGGGTCTTCCCCTGTCGCGCGAGTGGTCGCGAAACCCGATTTCGTCCGCCTGCCTAAAACTCGGCTCGCGCCCGAGCTTTTGATACGCAAGCGTAAGCTCCTTCCCCTTGAATTGCGAAACGTTCACGGGCGCAAACCACTGGGGGGTTTCGTCGGTCAGAAGCGCGGACACTTTGAAAAGGACATTGCCGTCTTTGTCGGCGAGCGAAATTTTATTGTAGTCTTCGTTGCCCTTCATCGGGAGAAGGAGAAAGTTGCCCCCGATTTTTATCTTTGCCTCGGCAGTGCCCGAAAACGCGCGCGGTCTCTTCGCCTCCGCGCCCGAGGCAAACAGCGGAAGAACCGTCAGAAAAACGAGAAGAATACGAATCAATTTCATATTTTTTTTAGAAAAGGGAGAAATAAATAAGTTCTCGGAATACTCGCAAACGTCGAAAGATTTTGCGAGAAAAAACAAAAAAAGTTCGCGCCGCCGCACCGCCGAACGCGAACCTTTTCCGAACCGAAGCGCAAAGCCCTACGCGTACGCGCGGACTTCGCATACCACAAACCTCGGATCGCCGTTGGTAGCCTTGAAGTCGAACCTGAGCGACTTCGCCGAAACCGTTTCGAACTTCGCCCGAACAAGCCTCTGCGCATTGCCGCGGACACTTGCAAGCACGCGCTCCGAGCCGTCTTCAAGTTCGGCTACGATGTCGAAATCGCGGACAAGCTCTTTCTGCGCGCCGCGGTGCATATGCTTCAAGAGATAGTCGGAATGCGTCATCGAGAGCTCGGGATAGCCGCCGAAGAACGTCAACTGCGCCGAGGAAATCTTCACTGGCGTACGCCACGAAAGCTTCAGCCAACGCTCCGCCGAAGCGTCGGCAACCCAGCGGTTGGCGACCGACTTGCGCGAGTCTATCGCGATACCCGTAAGTACATTCTCGGGCTTGCTACCGTCCGCGCTGTCGGAAGCCGAAACCGAAGCCGAACGCGCCAAGTCGAGCGGGTCTTCGTTCCTTACGCCGATGATTGTTTGGTCGTCGCGCAAAAGTGCCTGCTGAAGGGCGCGGAGCTTTGACTTGTCGGCGCGGAGCTGCGCGGGAAGCAGCCCTTCGTCAATGCACATCGCCGCCGCCGTTCCGACCGCCTGCCCCTCGACCGCACAGGTAGACATCACGCGGGTCGACGTAAACGCAACGTGGCTACAGCTTATGTTGCGCCCCGCCATCATCAAATTCTTCACGTCCTTCGAATAGAGCGACGACAAGCCGATGTTGTAGAACGGCACTTCGCCGAACTGCCTGCAGGGGCGGCGGTCCGACGCGTAAAAACCCTTCGCGGGGTGGTCGTCCATCGACCAGCCGCCGACCGCAACCGCGTCGTCGAAATTCCGCCAGCCGCCCATTATGTCCTGCTGGGTCATAATGCGCTCGCCGACAATTCGGTAGGTGTCGCGCCTCCCCGTCACCATCGAAACCGTGTCGATTGCCCTGTTCGCCGCCTCGGGATACCTGCCGCTGTTTTTGATGTAGTCCCAAACGCCCATCACAATCGAGAGCAGCTCGAAACGCAGCATCTCGTTGTCGGCGATTGCGTCGCCGTCGCCGCCTAGCTCAATCCACCAGTAGCCGTAGGCGAGCCCGTCGCCCTTTATGCTGCGGAACTTCATCTGCTCGGGCGTGATTTTCTTCGCCCACACGGGCGGCTTATAGGGCATAGGCTTGTCGTACAACTTCGACGTAAACATTATGCTCGACCCCTGACGTGTGCCGACGGGGTCGAAATCCGCAAACGATTCGCCGAACTTCGCCGAACCGTCGCGCCCCGACATCACCTCCGCGCCCGCCTCCATCGCGAGCCTGCTGTCGCCAGTGCAGTCGACGAAAATCTTCGCCTTGATGTCGTAAATGTGGCGCGTGGTGTCGGAACGGGCATAGGCGCGCGCGATTTTGTCGCCGTCCATCGCTACGCCGCAAAGGGAGGTGTCGAGAATGAGCGTGATGTTTTTTTCGCTGACACATTTGTCGTATAAAAGCAGGTCCCACATTTCCCACGAAAGTTGCGGATTGTTGGCGGCATTTTCAAGCTTCAACTCTTCGATAAGCCCGCCCTCGCGCCATCCCGTGCGCGGCGACTTCACGCCGAGCGGATGCATCTTGATTTCGGAACTCGAATTGCCGCCGAGCCTCGACCTGTCCTGAACAAGCACGACCTTTTTGCCGTGTCTTGCCGCCGAAATCGCCGCGCAAATTCCCGCAAGACCGCCGCCCGCCACGAGAACGTCGCATTCGAGCGAAACTTTCTTCATCAACTTTTCGTTCGGCGCATACGGCGCGGATTTCGACGCGCCCAACGCCGCCAAACGCCGCGAACGCTCGTCCGTAGGCTCGAAAGCCGCCGCCCCTTTTGGCGCGCTTACAATCAAACTATAACCGAACATATACGCAGCCGACGCACCCAGAAAATTTCTTCGTTTCATACTCCCCTTTGTCATTGCATTGCAGATACCGTATATCCTCGGATGATTTCAAATAACCCGCGGACGGTCAAGCCAATAAAGGACGCAATGCCATTGAATTTGGTTGCAATCGAAATGCAAAATATGCACACTCCGAAACGAAACACTATGAAAACTCTTGCTGAAAAAATCAGGGAAGCACGCATCGTTGCCGTGCTCAGCGTAAACGATAAAGACGCCGCAGTCGACTTGGCGAAGGCACTTGCCGACGGCGGAATCAAAGCGATAGAATTGACACTCCGTACGCCAAACGCATTCGAATGCGCATCGGCAATCGCCGAAAAAGCGCACGACGTAATGCTCGGTATCGGCACGGTTCTGACTCCCGAACAGGCGGTTGAAGCCAAGAAACGCGGCGCGGATTTCGCGGTAAGCCCCGGCTGCAACGTGCGCGTAATCGACGCGGCAAAAGAGGCGGGTCTGCCCTTCGCCCCCGGAATTATGACCCCGAGCGAAATCGAACAGTCGCTTGAACACGGCTGCACACTGATGAAATTCTTCCCCGCGGGAACGACTGGCGGAATGAAGCACCTCGAAAGTATGGCTGCCCCCTACAAACATCTCGGCGTAAGCTTCATACCGCTCGGCGGCTTGAAATTGGCGAATATGGGCGAATACCTGTCATCGCCGTTGGTGGCGGCAATCGGCGGCTCGTGGATAGCACCCTCGAAACTGATAGAAGCGCGCGACTGGGCGGCAATCCGCAAGAACGCGGAAGAAGCCGTAGCGCAACTCTAATCCGAATACAAACAGAAACAAAAGGCGACAACGTTTTCGTTGCCGCTTTTTTTATTGTTTACGTTTTCCTTAAAATAACCGCCCACATTCCCCCTCCGAACCCCATTTATTCCATCGAACAAGTATTGCTAACTGGTTTCGGAAAAGAACAAAATAAATTCGAACAATCAAAGCCATTGAGCGGCGTCCCGCCACTCAATGCGCACTTATACACAAAAGGCGCGGCTATAGCCGCGCCGAAGTATCACAAGTAGGAACGAAGTTCCGACGGCGTGCAGGCACCCGCCTGCTAGAAGCCGAAGTCTACTTTGCCTCCGAACCAGAGGTTATTTTCCCTACCCTGCAGGGGATAGTGGTCAACCGATTCGCCCTGACCGCCTTCACGCATCGAGTAGCGAATACCGCCGCTTATCGTACAGTAATCAGTTACGGCAAAGGCAATGTCGCCGCTTACGCCCCAGTAGAAATAGTTTACGCCACTGTCGGGAGCGCCATTGTCGCCGTTCTTTCTGCCCGAGGTCAAATAACCGCCGTAAAGGGTGACGGGAAGCGTGAACCTGCCGTCGTCGAGAAGCTGCTCGCCAATCGGAATGCTGTAGCTGAGCGAAATTTCGACAACCTGCTGCTTGAGAATCCAGTTGTAGAAATAGTAGGCGGACGGATTGAGATTGTAGCCCCACAAATACGCGGAAGTGTCGAGCGCACCGCCGACGTAAACTTCCATATCGCGCGAAAGCCTGTTCTGAGTCTGGTCGGAATCGGGATAGTAATAAAGAATGTAACCCACATCGACACGCGCCGACTTGTAGTAGTAGTTAACGCCGCCGTAGATGTCGATTTCAGTCAAACCGCCCTTCGTGCCCTGAATGGGGGTATTCGCCCACGCACCGACGTAAATATCGAAACCGTAGACGGGATACGCAAATTCAACTTTGGGCTGAATCGAATGACCCGCGAATTTTTCGGCGCGGAAAACGTACTGCGATTCGTAGCCGACGGATGCCGAAACGCTCAGAAGCGAAAGCGAAAGCTCGGGCGCATAGTCTTTTACGACCGACGCGCCGCCCTCGAGAGTGGAGGCAATCGAAGTCGCCGCAGAATCGACCGAAACCTGTCCGAACGCCGACAAAACCGACGCGGACAACAGAGAGATGAGTGCGAATTTTTTCATATATCCGAATTTATTTTTGATTGAAAATGAACCCCGCGCGCATTTTTGCAAGCCTTATTTGAACGTCCCGAGCGCGCTCTATTTCATCCATCTGCGCCAGTCGGCGGAAAAGGCTGACGGATTCGCGGATGTCGCAGTGAGCGGAGCAAGCAGACGGACGGGCTGCGACGGCTCGGTTTTGTCCATGATTTTTTCGACGAGCGCACGGGCGGCGAAATAGCCCCAACCGTAATAGTCGCCGTAGACACAGGCTGTAAGAAAACCGTCGACAAGCCTCTGCTCGAGCTGAGGAATCGCGCCGATACATATGGCGAAACGCCTGTCGGAATCGCGCTTAATCGGCTGCATATCGGCGAAGAGATAGGGATTGAAAAACAGCTCGCCGTAGTCGTCGCGCCGCATGATTTCGACGGCGTTCCTTTGAGCGTAAACCGAGTAATACTCCGTGCCGACAAGCACGCAACGGTACGGTTCTACGAGCGCGCGGAACTGCCCGACCGACATCGACAGACCCAGAAAAGGCGTAATTTTCGCCGCGTCCGAAACGGACAAACCGTCGGCGGACTCGGACGTTTTGAAATAGCAGTAGAGCGGAATTTTGCCGCGCGGGGAATGGCTTTTCAGAAGCTCGGCAATGCGTTTTGCGGCGGCGGCGGAGTCTGTGCCGATAAAACACAGGCGTTTTGAATCGGGAATATCGCGCCCCGCAAGCGCAACGGGGAAATTCTTTTCCGCGAGGTCCGAAATTTTGCCGCCGAGCGCGTCGCCGCCCGCGACGGGAAATACCACCGCCCCCGCAAAGCCGCCTATGTATATCCCGCCGAGCTGCGAAACCTGTTCGGTTTGCGAATTGCCCGCGGAGAAATATTCGAGCGAAAAGTCGCGGTTGTAGCGCATTTTGAACTCGGAAAACGCGTCGCGCATACCGTTGTAGACGGCGGAGTTTTGCGGAGTCAGCCCGTCGGGCGCAAGAAACGCAATCTTCACGCCCTTCCCCGCAAGGACGTTCGAGGCAAAAAACAGGACGGATACAATCGACAAATAAAAATACTTCATATCAAAATCACTTTCGGTTTGTCAAAATCGATATAAATTCGGACAGCGAATCGGCGCAGGCTTTCGAAGCTTTCTGGGCGTCTGAAGAACGCGCAAAAAACGCCACCGCAACGTTCGAATCGGGAAATACGGCGACAACGTTTGCGCAATTCTGCCAGTAGTCGGCGGAGACGAAAAAGTGCGCCCCGCCCTCGTTCGAAGCAAGCCATCCGCCGCCGAATCTGCCGGCTGCGTCGCGGGAGAGGCGGCGTGCGGCGATTTCCGAACGCGGGGCAACCGGCGGATTCGGCGAAGTCTCGCAGCACAGCCAAGCGGCACAATCGACCACCGAAAGGGCAAACGCCGTCGCGGGGAAAAGCGCGGTATCGAACGAAACGAAACGCGGGTCTTCGAACTTCATCGGCTCGAACAAATACCTTTTTGCGCACGCGGCGAACGACTTTTTCATATTCGACGTTTTTTTGTCGAAAACATAGCCCATCGCATAGCCCGCCAAAGCCGCACTCAGGCGCGACCGCGCAAAGTACGTTTTAGCCGCGCCCGCGGGCGGAATCTGCCGCGCTATTTCGAAGACTTCGAGCGAAGACGCATCGGCGGGCACGAGCGAATCGGAATGCGAATCGAAGCCGCCGCGCATCGATAGCAGGTCGTCGAAGGTTACATCGCCGGAACCGAATTTGAAATACGAACAGTGTCGAGAAACGCGCCAGTCGGCGGCGAGAATGCCGTCGCGTTGCATTGCCGCAAGCATCAGCGAAAGCAGCACCTGCGAAGTGTTGCCGAGCGGATATCTGCGCGGAGCTTCCGCCCCGTTCGGCTTCGCGCCCGAAACCGCCCCGTTCGGAAAATCGAAATCGCGCCCGTAGAGAACTTTTCCGTTCGCGACAACACACAACGCCCCGCCCGATGCGCCGCAATCTGCAAGTTTAGAACGGAACGATTCGCCCAACGCGCCGAGCTTTTCGGAGGACGGCGCGTAGAAATTCCCGTCGGCGAAAGCGCAAATAAAGCCGCCGCAAACGAGAAACGCTGCAAAAAATGCCTTTAAAACCGCGCTCACAGCTTGAAACGTTTTATCGGGGCTTTGCCGCCCTTCGATTTCAGCCAGTCGGTCAAATCGGACGGCAGCGACATCTCGGGCAAAATCTCGTTGAACATACACGAACGCGTTTTCACGCGCGCGGCAAGACACGACATATCCATCGTCAAATCGACTGGTCTGTCGCCCGAGACGGGGTTTACGAACTCGTCGGGGTCGAGCCCGAAGTGCCGCGCAACGCGCGCCGCCATCTCGTAGCGGCTTATCGGCTCGAGACCCGCAAAATGGTATATGCCGCTTACATTCGGACGCTCGCAAAGCTCGCAGAGCAAATCGGCAAGGCGCAAAACCGAAAGCGGACACTTTATTTCGTCGGTGCGCGCGTTCGTCTTTTCGCCCGCCGCCCAAGAGCGCAAAAGCTTTTCGTGAAGAGAACGCCGCGTGCTCAGGCTATTCCCGCAGACGTGGCTAAGACGCAGAACGACGGTCGTCGACGCCGACACTTTCAGCACGCGTTTCTCCGCCATCAACTTCGTCGTGCCGTAGAGCGTTGAGGGCATCGGAATGTCGGTATTTTTGTAGGGCGGACACGAACCGTCGAAGACCATATCGGTGGAAAGGTGGATAAGCCGCGCGTTGACGTGGTGCGCCAAAACAGCCAGTCTCTCGGGCAGGACTGTATTCATTTTCTCGGCAAGCTCGGGATGCGCGTCGACATCGGCGGGGCTTGAGATTGCGGCGCAGTTTACGATTATGTCGGGGAACGCGTCGAGCACGGCGCGCTGAAGCGCGGCTTCGTCGGTGAGGTCGATTTTCGGATTCTCGACATTCTTCATTTGCGGAAGGTCGCGGCTGTGCGAAAGCGCGACAACACTGTGCCCCGCCTCGGAGGCGGCGCGGACGAAATTGTAGCCTACAAGCCCAGTCGAACCCGTACAAAAAATCAGCATAAAAAAACCTTTGTTAGTGGAGGCGAGTTTGGCAGACAAAACCCGACAGGCAAACCAATTCTGCAGCCGCGCGTAAAATCGCCTTTCGGTTCAAAATGTCAAGTTTTTTGGGGTTTTTCGGCTCACTTTGAACCGTATTTCGGCTAAAACCGCCCCATTTTGAGCCGATTTCCGTTCCGCCGCCCGAAAAAAAAAAACGAATCCGCGCACGTTTGAGGCGGATTCGTTTTCCGATTTTTATTCGAATTTTTCTACAGTGAAAATTCCACTTTGTAGTCGCCGCTCGCCACGTTCTGCGTCAGCGAGTCCACGGGTTTGCCGTTCAGCATAACGCCGTTCACATTCTTTGCGGGAATCACGAGCGTACCCGTCGAGTTCGGCGGAACGGAGACGTTCCACACGCATTTGCCGCCCTTTACACTCCACGACGAAACAACCTTGCCGTACGGCGACTGGAACGTCGCCGCCGCGTAGTCGAAACCTACGCCCCCGATTTCGGGCGCGAAGATTATATTCTTGTAGCCGACCGCATTTTCGTCGTAGTTGATGCCCGCCGCGTTCGCGTAGAGCCACTTGCCAATCGATCCGTACGCGTAGTGGTTGAACGAGTTCATCGACGCCTCGCCGAAGCCCCTTTCGTGCGAAAAGCTGTTCCAGCGTTCCCACATTGTCGTCGCGCCTTGGTTGATTGAATATATCCACGACGGATAGCCCTCGTTTTGGACTATTTTATACGCCAAGTCGGAGCGTCCGAATTTGGAGAGAACGCCCGCGAGCAGCGGCGTGCCGACAAAGCCCGTATCCAAATACAGGTTGTCGCGCTTCAGAACCTTCAGGAATTTGCCGAACACTTTTGCCCGCATATTTTCGGGAAGGATGTCGAAGGCAAGCGGCAGCAGATACGCAGTCTGCGCGTCGCCTTTGACCGAGCCGTCGGGCGATACGAAGTTGCGCACGAACGCCGCACGGACATCGCGGGCGAGATCGGCGTATTTCTTCGCCTCGTCGCGCTTGCCGAGAATCTTCGCCGCCTTCGATACGATGTCGGCGGTGCGCGCAAAATACGCCGTTCCGATAAGCGGGCGCGGAGTTGCGCCGCGCCAGTTTTTGGAGTCATTGCCGAATGTCGACGACGGTTGCAGCCAATCGCCGAACCCCGAATCGGGGCGAATCAAATCTTTCGAGGTGTTCTTCTGGAAATCTACCCACTTTTTCATCATATCGAAGTTTTCGGCAAGCGATTTTTTGTCGCCGTACGCCAGATAGATTTCCCACGGACAAATCACCGCAGCGTCGCCCCAAGCCGCGCTGCCCGAGCCCCAGCCGCAGGGAACCACGTGCGCCATCGCACCGCTCGGTTCCTGACAGTCGCGCATATCCTGATTCCATTTGCTGAAAAATCCGTCGACATTCATGTTGAACGCGGCGGTCGGGATGAATACCTGCGCGTCGCCCGTCCACCCCATGCGCTCGTCGCGCTGCGGACAGTCGGTGGGAACCGAGAAATAGTTGCCGCGCTGCCCCCAGACAATATTTTGCTGAAGCTTGTTGATTTTCGGATTCGAACAGACGAACGTGCCCGTCTGCGGCATATCGTTGTGCATCACAAGCCCCTCGACAGCGGACGCGTCGGGCTTCCAAGCGGCGTCAAGCCCGCTTATTTCGACGTATCTGAAACCGTGGAAAGTAAACTTGGGCGTGTACGTCTCGACTTCGTTCGAAGCGGGAACATAATGGTCGGTACTCACCGCGGAACGATAGTTTACGGTATACATCGTGCCGTCTTTGTTGAGCATCTCGGCGTACCTGATTTTTATCGGTCTGCCCTTTACGCCCTTTACGCTTATGCGCGGAACGCCGACCATATTCTGCCCGAGGTCGAAAATATACGTGCCCGCGGACATCCTTTTGACGGAAATCGGCGCGAGTCTCTCGCATACGCGTATAGGCTGGTTGCGACGCGGCGTGATTGCGATTTTCGGATTTATTGCGGATGTGGCGGCGTTTTGCCACGCGGAGTCGTCGAAGCCGTTTGCGTCCCAATTTTCGGGTTCGAGATTTGCGTCGCAATACTCGCCGTCGTAGATGTCGGAATAGTAGTACGCGCCCGAAGACGATTTCCACGAGGAGTCGGTAGCGACAATTTCGCGCGAGCCGTCGGCGTATTCGATTTCGAGCTGAGCCAAAAGCTCGGGCTTGACCTTCCTCTCGAGCCATCTGTTCTCGATTCTGCCCGCATACCAACCGTCGGCGAGAATTGCGCCGATTGTGTTTTCGCCGTTTTGCAGAAGCGCGGAAACGTCGAATGTGTCCGACGTAATGCGCTTGCTGTACGATGTCCAACCCGTCCCCCACTTGGTGTCAGACACTGGCTTGCCGTTGATTGAAAATTCGAAAATGCCCCTGCTTGCCGCATACAGACGCGCCGATTTAACCGCCTTTTTCGCCGCAAACGACTTTCTGAAATACGCGGGCGGAACGCCGATTTTTTCGAAGTTGCGCATCGCGCCCTTGCGCCACGCCTTGAGGCTGTAAAGCGGACGGCACTGCGCGGGAGAGGAAATCCATTCGCCCTTCCAGTCGGAAAGCTCGAGAAGCCCAGTTTCGAAAGTGGACTCCTTCGACCAGTCCGAAACCGCGCCCTTTTCGTCCCAATAACGGACGCGCCAAGTAAATTTTTCGCCCGACTTCAACGCCGCGCCGCCGTACGGCACTTTCACGCTCGCGTCCGACTCGACTTTGCCCGTGCGCCAGACCGACTTCCCGTCTTTGCGCACGTCGATTTCGTACGCGCTCTGCGCCGCGCCCGCGCCCGTGTTCGGAATCTGCCACGAGAACGACAGCCCCGACAAATCGCGCCCAATCGGATTTTCGAAAAATTCGCCGACCGTCGTTTTAAAGGGGGCAACCCCGTCCGCCGCCGCAACTCCCGCGAATGCGAGTACCGACGAAACCGCCAATATAGATAGACTACACTTCATACGCAGAAGCTTTACCGATTCACTTGCGACCAGTCAACTATTTTCAAGACAAAGCAAACAAAAATAACACAATATCTGCCTTGCAAAACGGACGCACTTGTACAATAGTGGGAGCGATTATTTATAGACTCACTATGAAGCTCGAAAACACGGTAAAACCGCAAATCAAAAACCTGCCCGTCTACGAAACGGGAAAACCCATCGAATACGTCGCGCGCGAGTTCGGTCTCGACCCCGACGGAATTCTGAAAATGGCTTCGAACGAAAACCCGCTCGGCGCGTCGCCCAAAGCCGTCGAAGCCGTATCCAAACACCTCGGCACGCTCAACTACTACCCCGACGGCGGCTGCTACGAACTGCGCCAAAAACTTTCGAAGAAGTGGAATCTCAAGCCCTCGCAATTCGCGTTCGGCAACGGCTCAAACGAAATACTCGAGTTCATCGCCCAGTGTTTTGTGGACAGGGGCGATGAGACAGTTTTCGGCGCGCAGTCGTTCATAGTCTACAAACTGGCAACGATATTTATGGGCGGCAAATGCGTATCCGTGCCTATGCCCGACCTTAAATACGACCTCGACGCGCTCCGCGACGCGGTAACCGACAAGACGAAAATCGTATTTATGACCAACCCCAACAACCCCACGGGATGCGTCGTAAAACAGTCCGAAGTAGAAAACTTCGTGCGCTCGCTACCCGAACACGTCGTGTTCTGCTACGACGAAGCCTACACCGAATATCAGGACGAACAGGTTGACCTGCGACCGCTCATCGCCGAAGGCAGAAACGTAATCTGCCTGCGCACATTCTCGAAAATCTACGGCTTGGCGGGGCTGAGAATCGGCTACTCGTATTCGTCGGAGGAACTCGCGGGCTACATCAACAGGGTGCGCGAACCCTTCAACGTCAACAGCCTCGCGCAAGTTGGCGCAATGGCTGCTCTCGACGACGCCGAATTTGTCGCCGAAAGCAAACGTATCAACGACGCGGGTAGAAAACAGTTCGTGGAGGCTTTCGAAAAGAACGGTCTGACCTATTTCTCGGACGGCGCGAATTTCGTGATGGTCAGGGTCAAGGACGCGCAGCGAGTGTTCGTGGAAATGCAGAAGCGCGGCGTTATCGTCCGCCCGAACGCCGGCTACGGACTGCCCGAATGGCTGCGCATTACAATCGGAAAGCCCGAACAGAACGCGCGCTGCATCGACGAACTTCTGAAGTTCGCCAAATAACGTATGGCTTCCGTCTGGCAGCTGATAATATGCCTGTTCGTCGCGGCTTTCGCGGCGGCGGGTGGCGCGGCGGGCGCGGCTATGGCACTTGCGATAGCGTCCCTGCGTTTTTCGAATCTAAAAAAGGACGCTTCGGGAAAGAACGAACTTTCGGGCGCGGCGAAATTCTGCGCGTACAACTCCGAAAAAATGGCGTCGGTAATATCGCTCGGGCGGCGGTTCTTCTTCGCGCTTGAAGCGTTCTCGGCGTTCTTCGCGGCGACGGCGGTCGCAGATATGGTCGACAGCGGGCTTTCGCGCGGCGGGCAGATAGCGGCGGCACTCGCGGCGACGGCGGTTGCGCTGCTCCTGCAATACGCCTGCCTCGACATTCCCGCGGCGAAAATCGGACGCAATATGCCAGCGCGGACAATCGGCAGGCTCGGCGGCTTTATGTACGCGGCGTTCGTATTTTTCGCGCCGTTCGACATAATCGCGCGGATAATCGCGAAAAAGGCAATGCCCGAAAAGTTGCGCAGTATGGAGTCGGGCTTCGACTACATCGATGTCGAAATGATGCTCCGCGCCGACGAAAACGACGCCGAAGCAATAACCCCCTATACGGGCAAAATCGTAAAGAACGCCTTCAAGCTTCAGGAACTCGACGTAAGCGACGTAATGCTGCCGCGCAGCCAAGTCGTGTTTCTCGACACCGAAATTTCGAACGCCGAAAACATCGCGCGCGTCCTTTCGGCGAACCACACGCGCTACCCCATCTGCAGGGAAGACCTCGACGACTGCTTCGGAATCGTCCACGTAAAGGACATCTTCATCAAGGGCGGCATACAAAACCCCGACGAAATAAACCTTATGCGCCTGCGCCGCGAAACGTTCAGGGTGCGCGAAAGCGACAAGCTCGAAATCGCGCTCGCAAAGCTGCTCAAATACAGGCTGCATATGGCGCTGGTAGAGGACGAATTCGGCGGAGTCATAGGCGTGCTGACGCTCGACGCGGCACTCGGCGAACTGGTCGGGCAGCAGATACGCGACGAATTCGACGCGGGCAGAAAGCTCGACATCAAGGCGGTCGGCCGCCGCAAATACAAAGTCAGCGGAAGAGCCACGCTAAGAAGCGTGGAGGACTTTCTGGATGTCGATTTCGACACCGACGAAGTTTCCACTTTCGGCGGCTTGGTTACTTTTTTGCTTGGCAGATTCCCCGAAAAAGGCGAGCGTCTGTACCTGAAGGAGCAACACCTGCGAATCGTCATCGACAGCGTGGAAGACAAAATGGTCGGCGAGTGCACGGTTGAACTGGACGACCCCGACAAAGAACAAAACAACAGCTAATTTGATTATGAACAATCCCCTCGGAACATTGAAGGAATTTGCGTCCAAAGACGGCGGCGCAAGCGGTTATATATACAGCCTCAAGGCTCTCGAAAACTCGGGCTTCGACGTATCGCGCCTGCCCGTGAGCATAAAGATAGTGCTCGAAAGCGTGCTCAGAAACTGCGACGGCAAACGCGCAACCGAAGCCGACGTAAAAAAGCTCGCCGCATGGAACGCCGCAACCCCCGGCGACTACGAAGTTCCGTTCGTCGTCTCGAGAATCGTTTTGCAGGACTTTACGGGTGTTCCGCTTCTTGTCGACTTGGCTGCGATGCGCGATGCCGCCGCAAAACAGGGCAAGGACGCGGCGGTCGTCGAACCGCTCGTCCCCGTCGACCTCGTGGTCGACCACTCCGTGCAGATGGACTGTGCGGGCACGCCCGACGCGTTCGAAAAGAACCTCGAAATGGAATTCAAGCGCAACCGAGAAAGATACGAATTCCTAAAATGGGGTCAGCAGGCGTTTAAGACATTCTCGGTCGTTCCGCCCTCGACGGGCATCATCCACCAGATAAATCTGGAATACCTCGCCCGCCTCGTCTTCAAGGGAGAGGAAGACGGCAGGACGATTTTCTATCCCGACACGCTCGTGGGTACGGACTCGCACACAACTATGATTAACGGTCTGGGCGTAGTCGGCTGGGGTGTGGGCGGCATCGAAGCCGAAGCGGGTATGCTCGGTCAGCCCGTATACTTCAAAGTGCCCGAAGTTGTGGGCGTACACATCTCGGGCGAGCTCGCCGAAGGCGTGACGGCAACCGACCTTGCGCTGTTCGTAACGCAAATGCTCCGCAAGGAAAAGGTCGTGGGCAAGTTCGTGGAATTTTTCGGCGAAGGCGCGCGCAAGCTCTCGCTCGCCGACAGGACGACAATCGCAAATATGGCCCCCGAATACGGCGCGACGATGGGCTACTTCCCCGTAGACGACACAACGCTCGAATACCTCAAGCTCAGCGGGCGCGACGAAAAGCTCGTCGCCCTCGCGCGCGACTACTTCATGGAACAGGGAATCTTCGGAATCCCCCTCAAGGGAGAATGCGACTACACTAAAGTGCTCGAGCTCGACCTCTCCGCGGTAAAGCCCGCAGTGGCGGGTCCCAAACGCCCGCAGGACAGAATCGAACTCGCCGACGTAAAGGGCGCGTTCGGAAAATTCATCGACGAAATCAATGGCGGCGAACGCAAGTCGGTCAAAACCTCCAAGGGCGAAATCTCCGACGGCAGCGTGCTCATCGCGGCAATCACAAGCTGCACGAACACATCGAACCCGTCGGTTATGGTCGCGGCGGGCTTGGTCGCGAAAAAGGCGGCTATGCTCGGCATCAAGCCGCCGAAATACGTCAAGACCACAATCGCCCCCGGCTCGCGCGTCGTCAGCGACTACCTCGAATCGGCGGGGCTGCAAAAATATCTCGACCAAATCGGCTTCAACCTCGCGGGCTACGGCTGCGCAACGTGCATAGGCAATTCGGGGCCCATCGACGACGAAATTTCGGAAGCCGTCAAGGACAACAACCTCGCCTGCGCAAGCGTGCTTTCGGGCAACAGAAACTTCGAAGCGCGCGTGCACGCGCTGCTCAAGGCAAACTATCTGATGAGCCCGCCGCTCGTTGTGGCGTTCGCGCTCGCGGGAAGAATCGACATCGACTTCGACCGCGAACCCGTCGCAAAAACTCCCGACGGCAGGGACGTGTTCCTTAGCGATATTTGGCCCTCTTCGAAGGAAGTCGCCGAAACGGTCGCGGCAAACGTCAAGAGCGAAATGTTCAGAAAACGCTACGCCGACATGTCTGGCCCCGAACAGTGGCAGAATATCAAAAGCTCCACCGGCAGCGTCTACGACTGGAACCCCGACAGCACATATATCCAAAATCCGCCGTTCTTCGAAGGGTTCACGATGTCCGCGCCCGCCGCGCCGTCGCTGCAAAACCTGCGCCCGCTCGCAATTCTGGGCGACTCGGTCACGACCGACCACATCTCGCCCGCGGGCGCAATCCTCCCCGACGGTCCCGCGGGCAGATACCTGCGCGAACACGGTGTTGAAAAGAAGGACTTCAATTCGTACGGCTCGCGCAGAGGCAATGACAGGGTAATGACGCGCGGCACTTTCGCAAACGTCAGAATCAAAAACAAAATGGCGGAAGGTGCGGAGGGCGGCTATACGAAAATCGACGGCAAGGGCGAAAACGTCTCAATCTTCGACGCGGCGCAGACATACGCAAAACGCGGCGAAGGACTGATAGTCTTCGGCGGAATCGACTACGGTATGGGCAGCTCGCGCGACTGGGCGGCAAAGGGCACAAAACTGCTCGGCGTGCGCGCGGTCGTTGCGAAATCGTTCGAAAGAATCCACCGCAGCAACCTCGTTGGGATGGGAATTCTGCCCTACGAATTTGCGAACGGCGAAGACGCACAGTCTCTGGGTATCGACGGTACGGAAACGTTCTCGATTGACGGCGTTGTCGCACCCGCGCAAAAGGCGATTCTGACAATCAAAAAAGCCGACGGTTCCGTAAAAAAAGCGGAACTTCTCCTGCGGGTAGACACTCCGATAGAAGTGGAATACTACAAAGAAGCGGGTATTCTGCCCTATGTGCTCAAGAAGATTCTCGAAAAATAACAACTCCCCCGACAAATGCCCGAAGGAACAAAATACCTCGTACGAGTCTGCGCCGAGACCGCCTTTCTGGCGGTTGTCGGCAAGGCGGGCTACCTGAACTGCAGAAACGCGGAACGCTTTTTCGTTTCGTCGATAGACGGCGGATGTTCCAAAATAGTCGTGCAGTTGCGCGAGTGTACGGGTATGGACAGCACGTTTCTTGGCATAATCGCGGGAGCGGCTTTGCGGTTGAAAAAACGCGGCGGCGAGCTAGTACTGCTAAATCCCAACGAGCGCAATGCCGAGCTTGTCGAAAATCTCGGAATCTCGAAACTCGTAAAAATCGAAGGCGGCGCGGCGGCGGAAAATCCGTGCGAAATGCTCGATTCGTCATCCGCTACGAAGTCGGAAATTCTCGACGCGCACCAAAATCTGGTCGATGCCGACGCGGCGAACCTCGCGAAATTCGAAGACGTAATCAGCTTCCTCAAAAAGGAGACGGAAAAGAGATAGAATGCCGATTAGCGCAACGACAGTCATTTGCCTGCTCGCCGCGGCGGCGGTCATAGCCCTGCTCGTCAAACGCAACCACGACTTCTACGTCTGGCGCGAAGAGCTCGACAAACTCCGCGACGAAAAAAACATCGTCATCGAATTTTTACATAAAACCGCCGAAGACATCTCGGGCGCAAACAAGCCCAAGCTCTACGAGCGTATCGTCCGCGCAACGGCGATTTCGTGCGGCGCAATGAGCGCGTGCGTGTACGAAAAACAGCCCGACGGCAAACTCAGAGCAAAGGCGGTAGAGGGTCTCTTTCCGCCGCAGTCGCGCAAAATTTCGAAACAGCCGACCGACCAACTGCGTACGAAATTTCTCGAACACGCGCTCGTCGACGAAGTGCTCGAGCCGAAAGAGGGAATCGTGGGCTTCGTCGCATCGGAGGGGGAAAGCGTTCTCGTCAAAAATGGCGACAAAGACAACCGCGTAATGCGCCACGGCGACGACTCGCTGAAAATCAAAAGCTTCATCGCCGTGCCCATTATGTTCTCGGGCAAACTCTACGGCGTGCTCGCGGCGGCAAACCCGATTTCCGGCAAGGCGTTTTCGGAAACCGACTTCTCGCTGGCGCGCTCGCTCGGCGAACAGGCGGGGCTTGCTCTACACAATCTGGAATCGGTCTCGGCGTTGATTCTCAAGAACAAAATGGAATCCGACCTGAAACTGGCAAGCAGCATACAGCAATATCTTCTGCCGCAAATCCCCGCCGACACCGACAAACTGCAGTTCGCGGTAAAATACGTGCCGCAACAACTTATAGGCGGCGACTTCTACGACTTCATCGACCTGCCCGACGGCAAGCTCGGAATCGTCATCGGCGACGTATCGGGCAAGGGCGCGTCGGCGGCGATTCTGATGGCAATCTGCCAGACAAAACTGCGCTACATCGCGAGGGAAAACTCCGCGCCGAGCCAAACGCTAAAAAAGCTAAACGCCGAAATGGTCGATTCAATGCGCACTGATATGTTCATCACGATGATTTACGCAGTGGTCGATAAAAACGCCTCGCACATCACCCTTGCCCGCGCGGGGCACGAACCCGCCCTGCTCCACCGTTCGGATTCCGCAGTCGCGGAAAAAATCAAAAGCGGCGGAATGGCATTGGGAATGGTTCAGCCCGAAATATTCGACGAGACAATGGAAGACGTTTCGTTCGATTTCGGGAAAGGCGACGTTTTCACACTCTACACCGACGGCGTAACCGAAGCGGCAACCCCCGACGGCGAAGAATACTCTACCGCGCGGCTGGCGGCAATTACCTCCGCACTGGCGCAAAACGACGCGGCAAAAATCAACGCAAATACGATTGCCGAACTCGAACACTTCACGAAAAATTCGGTCTACCCCGACGACCTCACCCTCTTGACCGTTAAACACATTTAACACATTACATTCACAATCAAAAAAAAGGATAATATCATGCCCGGAGTAGGAAAACTCTTAAAACAGGCCCAGAAAATGCAAAAGGCGATGGAAGCTGCCCAAGCGGAACTCGAATCGCTCGAAATAGAAGGCTCGGCGGCTGGCGGCGCAGTAAAGGCGACCGTCAACGGACAGGGCGCGCTTAAGTCGCTCAAAATCGACCCCGAATTTCTAAAGGAAGACGTTGCCAGCGTTGAAACTTCCATCGTAGCGGCAGTCCGAGACGCAGCCGACAAGGCGAAAAAAACGGGCGAAGAAAAGATGTCCTCCATCACAGGAGGCTTCTCACTTCCCTTCTAACCGACAACCGACGGGCGGAATACTGTTCGACAGCAAAATTGAATACTGGGCATTGTAAGGGATTTTTCCTCTTCTTTGCCCTCTTTTTTTTATCCATTCCACTATATTTGACGTTGAGCGCGCGTTTTTCTGTATAGTTCGCGTTGCTTCGCAATCGCTTCGTCTTTTCGGAACTTATTCTATTTTTTCCGAATCCACAAAACACCACCGTATTTGGTAAAATTAACGGCACATATCGCACAAAAAAAAAGGCGCGACCACTGTCGCGCCAAAATAACAATTCCGTTTTATGGAAAAGTTTGCCTATACCGCTATCTGGAACGTTCGAAAGCTCTTACGTTCTTCGCTATTGCGTTGAAGATTTGCTGGCTCTTCATCAAGTTGCCGCCGCCGTACTCGATTTTGACTTCGATTTCGTCGTTGGGCAGTTGTTTGAGGAAAACCACAACCTGAATGTCGAGTTCAGCGCGCGCGTACACATACCAAGCGTTGTCCTTCGGTTTCTGTCCGACACGGAAGAGCTTCATATCGCGCTCGAGGGCGATATTCGTCGCCTTAAACGCAGTATTGATGTCGCCCGAGAGCTTGCCTTTGAACGTGCCCGTCATACCGTCGTAGGAGCCCATCGGATGGGCGGCGGAATCGACCACAACGTTCGTCGTGCAAGCACAGATGAAAAGTGCGACAGCGGAAAGAGCCAAAGACAATATTTTTTTCATAGTAGTGTAAATATGTCGAACGGTGATTGCTTTTGCAACAAAAAACTACGCGATAACCTTGTTGAGCGGATATTCAACGATACCCTCCGCGCCGTTTGCCTTGAGGGTCGGAACGATTTCGCGAACCGTTTTTTCCTCTACAATCGTTTCAACCGCAACCCACGCGGGGTCGGAAAGCTGCGAAACGGTGGGCTTGCGGAGCGCGGGCAGAGCCGAGATAATCTTGCTCAAGTTCGCCTTGGGCAGGTTCATCTTCAAGCCGACCTTGTTCGCCGCGTCGAGAGCCGACTGCAAAAGCATTGCAATCGATTCGATCTTCGTGCGTTTTTCTGGATTTTCCCAAGCCGCCTTATTTGCGATGAGTTTCGTGTTTGTGTAAAGCATTGTGTCGACAATGCGCAGGTTGTTTGCGCGCAGCGATGAGCCCGTTTCGGTGATGTCGGCGATTGCGTCCACGAGATCGGGAACTTTGACTTCCGTCGCCCCCCACGAAAATTCGACTTGCGCGTTCACACCGTTGTCGGCGAGATATTTTTTGGTGACGTTCAAAAGCTCCGTTGCGATGCGCTTGCCTTCGAGGTCTTTCACGCTCTTGACGGGGGAATCTTCCTTGACGCACAGAACCCAGCGCGATTTGAGGGCGGTTGCCTTGCTGTAAATGAGGTCGCAAACTTCCACGACGTCGCTGTTGTTTTCGAGAATCCAGTCGTAGCCCGTAAGACCGCAGTCGAAGAATCCCTGTTCTACATAGCGGCTGATTTCCTGTGCACGGACGAAACGTCCGTCGAGTTCGGGGTCGTCGATGGAAGGCTTGTAGGAGCGCGAGCTCTTTGTTATTTTCCAACCCGCCTTGCCGAAAAGCGCGATTGTCGATTCTTCCAAGCTGCCTTTGGGCAGACCTAACATTAAAATGGGAGTACTCACGATAAATCCTGACTTTAGATGAACAAATAAATGGTGCGGGCAGACGGAATCGGACCGACATCACCAGTTTGGAAGACTGGGGTTTTACCACTAAACTATGCCCGCGTAAAATTAAAGTTGCATATATTTACATCTTTCGGAAATTCGTCAAGAACATTCGCCGTTTTTTGCAAAAAAAAACGCCCCGCCCCGCTAAAGTTCCACCGATTCGGACGGTTCGGGAATAACAACCGCGGTCTTCGGCGAACGGTCGATAATCTCGTCCATAAACCACTCGCGCGACTCCATACTGCCGTGCGTGAGCACGACGCAACGCGGATCCTTACGCATAATGAACTCCAGAATCTCCTCGCGGTCGGCGTGGGAAGTAAGGTCGAACTTGTCCTCGCGGCAGTTGACGTTGCCGACGAAAAAGAGGTCCGGAAACGCGAATTGGTCGCCGTACGCCGTGCGTTGGAGACGCTTTGCGGGAGTGTCGTCGTCGGCATAACCCACAAAGAAAATTGCGTTGGCGCGGTTGTCCATCATCGCCGCGGCGGCAAGATAGCTCGGCGTGTGCTCGACCATCATTCCACTGCCCAAAACATAAATGCCCTGCGTCTCGAAATCCCGCCCAGCCACAATCTCGGCACGGAGCGGCTTTACGCCCTCCATATGCTGTTTGCCGAACGAAAAAGTCGGCGACCTCTTCGCCCCCCTTATAAAATACTCGGCGATGTCGAGCCCAAGTCCGCCCGCAAAAACGGGCACGTCGGGAATCTGTTTGCGCTGCTTCGCCCTCTGGATTATGAAAATAATCTCCTGCATCCTGCCGAGCGCAAAGGCGGGAATCAATACGCTACCGCCGCCCATCAAAACATTCGCCATCGACGAAACAAGCCTGTCGACCTCGGAATCGTACGTAACGCCCGCGGGACGCGAATACGAGCCGCGCGTGGTCTCGACCACGAGGGTGTCCACCCTGCCCTCGGGCGGAATGGCCCCCTTTAGAATGCCCGTCGAGTGGAAAGAAATGTCGCCCGAAAACAACACACGCTGCTTCTTGTATTCGAACATAACCGACGCAGCCCCCGGGATGTGCCCCGCCGGAGTAAACGTTACGCCTATCTGCGCACCGCCAATCTCGAATCGTTTTTCGTGATGGAACGCCATCGGCATAAGGCGGCGGCGAACCTCGTCGATTTCGGAGGAGTCGAAAAGCGGATACTCTTTGATATCGAACTCCTCCCGCTGCTTTGCCATAACCGAACGCGAATTGCGGAGCATACGCGGAAGCAAATCGGCACTCTCGTCGGCGACGAGAATGTGCGCGTGGTTCTGCGTGCGCATCACCACGGGGAGCGCGCCGCAGTGGTCGAGATGCGTGTGCGTTATCGCGATAAAATCGAGGGTCTCGGGAGTAATTTTGGAAAGCTTCGGCAACGCGGCAAGCCCCATATACTTTGGATGCAATCCGCAATCGACCAAAATTTTGAAATCGCCCAATTCGAGTAAATGACCGCTCGAACCGACGTCGATTTCGGAATTCAAATCGGTGTAAACCATATCAACCTCCCGCGACGATATTCATAATTTCGAGTACATCGCCCTCGCGGAGAACGAGATTTTTGAACATCTCGAAACGCAACGCCTTGCCGTTCAACTCGACCACACACCTCGACGGATTCGAACCGGTGGAGAGAATGAACTCTGCGATAGAAGTATTCTCGGACAATTCATAAACTTTTGCGTTGGCGGTAATTTTCATCGGGTAAGGATGAAATCCCTGTAGAATTATTTTTCAAGCATAATAAAACGGGGCAAAAAACGGCAGACGATTAGCAAATGAAAAGTGCGAAGGATTTACCCATCTCGAAATGGGGATAAAAGAAAAGATAGAAAAAAAACAAAAAAAGACTTGCCAAAGATAAAAACGAACCTTTAATGGGAGACTTTAAAAAATTCGACGGGGGTATAGCTCAGTTGGTTAGAGCACTTGCATGACACGCAAGGGGTCGCAGATTCGAGTTCTGCTACTCCCACCATTTGAAAAGCCGTAAGTTCAACAACTTACGGCTTTTTGTTTTTCGTAAGTTTACATTAACTCCCCAACTTGGTTGCCGAAAAATGCACTTTTTCAGTTTTTGAAGACGCAATTCCAGTATTTACCGAGCTTCGCGGGCAATTTTAAAGACGTAAGTCGTTGATAAACGCATCACCGAAAAGCCCGATTTTCGGGGTCAACACCAAAGGTTGTGGAATAGGTTGATTTTTTAGATTTGTCTTTCATAGTTTTGCTCCGCATTCTACAAGTACTCTCAAGCGGTAATTTTCAAAGTTTCT
>CASFDK010000018.1 GCA_949293415.1 uncultured Verrucomicrobiota bacterium | reverse complement strand
CGCGCCGATAATAAGAATGTGGAGATTTACAAAAAATAACGGAATAACAGAAGGCTTCCACCGCAAGATGAAGTTGATACAACGCAGAGCCTACGGATACAGAAACTTTGAAAATTACAGACTGAGAGTCCTCGTAGAATGCGGGGTGAATCTATGAAAGACAAATCTAAAAAATCAACCTATTCCACAACCTTTGGTATTGACCCGAAAAGATGCGAACACAAAAAAACGGAACTGTGGAATAAAATCCTGTCAGTTCCGTTTTTATTTTCAGTGGCTGTTCAGGCAGGGATCGAACCTGCGACCAAGTGATTAACAGTCACCTGCTCTACCGCTGAGCTACTGAACAACAATCACTGAAATATAAGTTGGCAAGTTTCCGTTTTTTTCGCGTTATGTCAATAAAATTTTTTATTTTTTTACCCGTTTTTTTACGATCGGGTTTCGCTTCCGCTGCCGATTTTTCTTATTATTTCCGCTATGTCTTTTGCGTATTTTCTTTTTGCGGGCGCGATTTCCGCCCCGAAGCGGGCGAGTCTCGGCAATAGGCTCGGAGTGCGGATTATTGCCGCCGCCGTTTTCAATGCCGACACTTTCAAGTCTCCCGTCTCCCTGTCTATTGTCGATTCGAAAAACGACGGCGGAATGTCGGATTCGAGCGAATCGCTTATCCATCGGAAGTGCCCGAACGGCACTTTTGCCGTCTCCGCCGCCTTTCGGAAAAGTTCGCCCTCCATATCGACTCCCCTGAAGCCGCGTTCGCCGAGTCCCGTTTTCCTTTTCTTGTCGGCGATTTCCCCGACGGTGGCGATTTTCCCGCGGATGCCGCCGAGGCTTTCGGCGAGCGCGGCGAGCTTTTCCGATTCGCCGTCGAAGATGAAATCGCCGTTTCTTTCGTCTGCCGTGCACGCGCCGCAAAAACCCGCAAGTATCGCAAAGTCGGGCGCGGATTTTTGCAGTGCCGTCTCGACGCGTTCAACCGACGCATCGCAGCCGATACCCGCAACGAGCGCGGTTATTATGCCGTCCGCCGATAGAGCGGTTTCGCCGAGCCGCGCTTTTTTCGTTTTGTCGAGCGCGGCGAATGCGGGGGCGGCTTCGAAGACGGTCGGAAAAATCAGCAGGAATTTTTGCATTTGTTAAATCGAAAAGTCTGTTGCCGATTTCGCCGCCGATTCCATCGTGCAGGGCAGGTCGGTTTGAACCCAGTCTCCGCAGATTCGCATATTGGGCAGTTCCCGCGCCTGAGCGTCGGATGGGCGCGCGGTTTCGGTGTCGGTGTCGGCGGATATTGTCGCGCCGAAGAATGTCGACGGCAGAACGTCGGAAATTTCGACGTTGCCGAAGAATTTGCCGAGTTCCCTATGCAGCGTTTCGGCGGCTTCGGCTTTCGACGCTCCGAGCGAGCTTGCGCTGATTGTTATACCGTAGATGTTTTTGCCGTCGGCGGTCGTTCCCTTTCCGAAAATCCAGTGCAGGGGCGAGCCGATGAGGCAGGCGTATTCTCCGTCGAGGAGCTTTTGCGGCGAGGAAAAATAGAAGTTTGCGATGTCCGTCTGCGCGATTTTTCCGAGCCGTTTTTTGAGCGCGGAGGAATCGGGCAGCAGTTTGCCGAGTGCAGGCACGGGTAGCGCGCTTACGAAAAAGCCGCACGCCGCGAAATCGCATTTGTTTGTGGATATGCCCGAGATTTTTCCGTCGGCAATGTGGATTTTCGAGACGGTTTCGCCCGTGTAGATTTTTGCGCCGACTCCTTCGAGGTAGGTTTTTGCGGGGGCGAGGGCTTCGGCAATAGTCTTTTGCGGCAGGAATAAAACACCCTTTTTGCCGCCGCCGAGCACCGATTTTCTCGCGGTTTTCAGCATCAGTTGCGCGTCGGTTTTTTCGAGCGGAGTGTTGAGTGCCGAGACGCAGAACGGTTCCCAGAAATTTTCGATTCCGAGTTTGCCGATTCCCTGCCTGCGCAGGTAGTCCGCCGCCGTTTCGCCCCTGCGGGCGTTGGCAAGGCCGAGCTTGAGCTTCAGGAAAAGCGGCAGGTTTTTGCGCATTCCGTCGAGTTTTCCGTATTTCAGGCAGGCGAAGAATTTTTCGGGCGCGCACGCGTTTTCCGCGGGGAAGTCGACGCGCGTTTTCTTTCCGCCGCCGAAGAGGAATTCCATCGCCGTTGTCGGCGCGAAGTATTCGGGCGTATCCGTGCCGAGTTTTTCGAGAATGCCGAAAAGGTTGTCGTAGCAGCCCATCGCCGCATGGGTTGCGTTGTCGAGCTTCGCCCCGTTCCATTCGATCATGGCGCACCTTCCGCCGATGTGCGATTTCGCTTCGTATAGCGACACGTCGAAGCCCTCCTCCGCCAGCCGCAGAGCCGCGCCGATGCCCGCGATTCCCGCGCCCGCGACGATTGCGCGCCCGCAGTTTTTGTTTTGCGGCTCGGGTTGTTTCGAACGTCGGATTGCGCCGAGCGCGAGCGCGATTTTTGCGGGTTTCGAAATTTTTACGATTTTTTCGCTTATCGAAAAACCGCGTTTTTTGATTGTTTCGAGTATTTTTTCGTAAATCGCCCACATTATGAGCGCGGGGGCGAGGGCGCGTTTGTCTTCGGATTGCAGGAGTCGGCGCGCCTTGTTGAAGAAATGCTTCGCCCGAAAATACATAAACGCAAAAAGCCTTTTGCATTGCGGGGCGGACGGGTTTTCGAGCAGGTCGCGCCGCGACACGCCGAAAGCTTCGAGTTCTTGCGTCGGGATGTACACTCGTCCGTGCGACTTTATGTCGTCCACAACGTCGCGCAAAATGTTCGTAAACTGCAGTGCGTAGCCGAGCGTTTCGGCGAACTCCTTGGTCCTTTCGCTTTTGAAGCCGAAGATGTAAATAGACACAAGCCCTACCGCCGAAGCCACGCCGTAGCAGTATTTGCGGATGTCCGCGAAAGTTTCGAAGGGCGTGTCGAAAGTGTCGCGCATAACGCCGTCGATTATGTCGAGCACGTATTGGCGCGGAATCGCCCTGCGGCGCACGAGCGAGCGCATTTCCTCGCCGAGCGGCGAAATGGGCTTGTCGTTGTCGTAGGCGTTGCCGATTTCCGCCTTCCAATCTTCGAGAGCCTTTCGGCGTTCGTCGAGCGGGCGCACCTCTTCGTCGGCGATGTCGTCCATCAGTCGGCAGAAGGCGTAGAATGTTTCCATATCGCGGGCGCGGTCGGGTTCCATACAGAAGAACGCGAACGCCAAGTTCGATTTCCTCCTTTCCTGCGTGTGGTATTGGCTGTGCGAATTTTCGGCTTGCATTTTAGAAGAGCGCGGCGAGCAGAAGTTTGATTTTGTCGAACGTGCCGAGAGCGGGGCGTTTCGCGAGGGTGTCGTAGTTTTGCGATGCGATTTTCGAGAGAATCGCCCGCCCGCCCGCAACGGTCAGCTTGATTTCAAGCCTGAGCGGAAACGGCAGGTGTTTGATAAGCCGTTCGCCCGATGCGAACATTTTTTCGGTGCGTTCGCATTCGAATTTTACGATTTCGCGCACGCGCTCGGTTGCGGAGGCTGCAAGGATTTCGGCTTCGTCCGCGCCGCGCCAGTCCGACTTCGGAACATAGATGCGGTTTTTGTCTTTGTCCACACGCATGTCCTGCCAGAAGTTAGCCAGCTGGAGGGCGGAGCAGATGTCGTCGGAGTATTTGAAAAGTTCGTCGCTGCGGATTCCGTGGAGGATGAGTACGAGCCTGCCGATGGGGTTTGCGCTACGGCGGCAGTAGTCGAGCAACTGCGGGAAGTCGTCGTAGCGTTTCTTCACTACGTCCTGCGCGAATGCGTCGACGAGGTCGCGGAGGAGCCGCACGGGGATGTCGAATTTTTTCACGGTATCGGCTACGGCGACGAAAATCCACGCCCATTGCGGGTCGAGGTCTTCAGGCGATTCGGCGAGCAGCTGCGATTCGAACCTGCGCAACTTTTCGACCCGAAGCGGCGAGTCTGCGGCGATTGTATCGTGCTCTTCGTCGGCGATGTCGTCGGCGGTCCGCGCGAACGCGTAGATTGCCGCAACGTGCTTGCGCAGTTTTGCGGGCAGCATTTTCGCCACGGGAAAATTTTCGTAGTGCGAATCGGCGAGTGCTTGGCACTTGCGGTAGGCTTCGTCTGTGTCGATAAGTGTTGGCATTGTCGTAAAAATAACGCGCCTGCGCGGGTTGTGTCGAGCAAAATGGCTTTACGCCATCTCGCGCGAGGAGTCTATCTTGAGCGAAAAATTTTCGGACGGCGCGAGCGATTTCGGGTCGAAGAACGCCGAGAACGCAATCATCGCCGCGTTGTCGCCGCGGTATTTGCGCGGGGCTATCAGGAATTTTGCGCCGCGGTTGCGGGCGAGTTTTTCGAAAGTTTCGGCGAACGCGTTGTTGTTCGAAACGCCGCCCGAGATTCCGATGCTTGCATAGCGTTTTCGCGAGGCGAAGAAGTCGGCGCGACGGCGGAGCTGTTCGATTACCGCGTACTGGTAGCTTGCGCAGATGTCGGGCTTGCGGGCTTCGATTTCGCGCGGGTCGAGCTTTTGCAGGTGGTAGCGCAGGCTCGTTTTCAGACCCGAGAAACTGAAATCGGGGTCGTCTTCGATTTTCCTGTTTTGTCCGTGCGGGAAAAGGTTTTTGTCGATTTTGCCACCGAGGGCGGTTTTTTCCAGAAGCGGCGCGCCGGGGTAGGGCATATCGAGAAGCTTCGCGCCCTTGTCGAGCGCTTCGCCCGCCGCGTCGTCGATTGTGTCGGCGATTACCCCGATGTTTCGGTTTTCGTCGAGCTCGAACAGCACCGTATTGCCGCCCGAGACGGTCAGCCCAAGATGCGGCAGAAGCGCGGACATATTTTCGCCGAAATGTTCGGGGGCGGCGGCGTGCACTTCCAAGAACGGCGAGCACGCGTGCCCGCGCAGGTGGTTTGCGCCGTATAGCGGTACGTTCAGCGCGGCGGCGGTTGCGGCGGCGCAGGCAACGCCCATCGCAAGACAGTTGGGCAACCCCGGTCCCGACGTTGCAACGACTTCCGTTATTCCGCCGAAATGTTCCGACTTCGAAATTTGCGCAAGCAGCATCGGTAGCTTTTTGAGATGTTCCGAACTTGCCAAGTCGGGCACAACGCCGCCGTAGAGGGCGTGCAGGTCTATCTGCGTGTGGATTAGACTTTCGAGAATCCCGATTTTCGGGTCGAAAATGGCGACCGCCGATTCGTCGCACGAACTTTCTATTGCGAGAATTTTCATTGCGCCTCAGCTTCCGATTCGGGTTCTTTGCATGCGCCGCGCAGTCTGCCCTCTTCGAGCGATTCGTCGTAAAGACAGTCGAAACGTCCGTCGCGGCGGAAAGAAAAACACGATTTTTTGCCGACCACAACGTGTTCGATTAAATTCAGGTGTATCGGTTTGTAGGCTTCGGCGAGTCTGCGCGTAAGGCGGATGTCTTCGAACGACGGCGTGGGGTCTCCGCTCGGGTGGTTGTGGGCGACGGCGATTTGCGCCGCGCCGTGCTTGATGGCGGTTTCGATGATTTTGCGCACGTCGACCGACGCGCAGGTCAGACTGCCTTCGAACAGGCGCACCGAACCCGACGGAATTATCCGCAGTTTTGCGTCGAAGCACACCATTTCGAAAACCTCCGAGGGTTCTGATGCGATTTTCGACTTGAAATATTTTACGAGTTTGGAAATCGTGCCGATTTCTGTTGTGGGCGTTTCAAGCTCGTTTGAGTGGTACGCGGTTATCAGGTTTTTCAGTAGCGAAATTCCGAGCGCGGCTGTTTCGCCTATCCCCGAGACTTCCGTCAGCTCGTCTTCGGGCGCGTCGATTATTCCGCGGATGTTGCCGAATTTTTTCAGCAACGCCTTCGCCGCCGGTTTCACGTCCACGCGCGGCAGAAGATATGTAAGCAGAAGCTCGATTTGTTCGTAGTCGGCAAGTGCCGAAAATCCGCCCGATTTATAGCGTGCGCGCAGGCGTTCCCTATGCCCGCCGTGCGATGTGAAATCGTCCTCTCTTTGCGCGTTTGTCATATCAGTAGGGGAAGTGGTTTATAAATTTTCCGCCCGCGGTTTCAAGCGCATTTTTCATGCAGTCGAGAATGTAGCCCTGCGCCTTTTGGCAGGCTTCGAGCGGCGCAACGCCCTTGGCGAGATTTGCGGCAATGGCGGCGGCTAGCGTGCAGCCGCTTCCGTGCGTGTCTACGTTTTGAATGCGCGTCGATTTTATCGCTGTCGTCGAACCGTCCGTGTCGGCGAAAATGTCGGCGATTTCGTCTCCCGCCAGATGCCCGCCCTTGAGCAGGACGGACGTTCCGAGCCTGTCGCGCAGCCTTTGCGCCGTCTCTATTACGTTTCCGATTTTGTCTACGCCGAGCAGAGCCGCGCCCTCGTCGAGGTTCGGCGTTGCCACCGCCGCGAGCGGCAGGAGCTTTTCGGCGAGAATGCGCGCCGCGCCGTCGTCGAGAAGTTTCGCGCCGCTTGTGGAAATCATAACGGGGTCGGCGACGAGCGGAATTTCGGGATGTTCCGCGAAGAAGTCCGCCGCGCATTCGATAAGTTCCGCCGAAAACAGCATGCCCGTTTTCGCTGCGGACGGTTTGAAGTAGGCGCAGATTGCGTCCATCTGGGCGCGGAGCATTTGCGGGTCGGTCGCCCTGACGGCGGAGACTTTGGAGGGGTTCTGCGCGGTGAGCGCGGCGATTGCGGTGCAGCCGAAGACCCCGTTTGCCGCGAACGATAGCAAATCGGCTTGGATTCCCGCGCCGCCCCCCGAATCGCTGCCCGCAACGGTCATCGCGCACGGCAATGCTTTTTTTTCGTTTCCTTTCGACATTTTGGGTGTCTATATTGCAGTAATTGACAAAATATTCAAGGAATGCTTTAGTCTTGTTCCGTAAAAATCCGCTTTGCAAACAGAAGATGACCGACAACTCCATAGACCTGCCTTTCGGCGACAGCCAGCCGGCTCCGTGCGAAGAACCCGCGCCGATTACCGCGCCGCTTGCGGTGCGCATGCGCCCGCGTTCGCTTTCGGAGGTCGTCGGGCACGCGCACATTTTGGGCGAAGGTTGTCTGCTGCCGCGCCTTGTGGCGACGAACTCTTTCGGCTCGCTGATTTTCTACGGGCCTCCGGGGTGCGGAAAGACCACTCTCGCCGATGTAATCGCCCGCGAAACGAAATCGCGGTTCGTCAAGATAAACGCGGTGCTCTCGAACGTTTCGCAGCTTCGCGACATTCTGACGATGGCGCGCTACAACCGCGGCGAGCGCACGATTCTTTTCATCGACGAAATCCACCGCTTCAACAAGGCGCAGCAAGACCTTCTTCTGCCAGACGTCGAGGACGGCAACGTAAGGCTCATCGGCGCGACGACCCAAAACCCCGGTTTTTACATCAACGCGCCGCTTCTGTCGCGCAGCCATCTTTTCAAACTCGAGCCGCTTTCGACCGACGATATCGTGAAGGTGCTCGACCGCGCTCTGTCCGACAAAACGCGCGGACTCGGCGAGATGTCCATAACAGCCGACCCCGACGCCCTCGAAGGCATTGCCGACATTTGCGACGGCGACTTGCGCCGCGCCCTCAACGCCCTCGAGACAATCGCCTTTGCAGTGGGCGGAAACGGCAAAATCGGCGTTCCCGACATCGAAGTTTTCGCAAAGGAGCGGCGCGTGCGCTACGACGCCGACGAGGACGAGCACTACGACACAATTTCCGCATTCATAAAAAGCGTAAGGGGTTGCGACCCCGATGCGGCGATGTACTGGCTTGCAAAAATGCTCGTCGGCGGCGAAGACCCGCGCTTTATCGCGCGCCGTCTGCTAATTCTGGCGAGCGAAGACGTGGGGCTTGCGGACTCGCGCGGTATACTCGTAGCCAACGCCGCATTCGACGCGGTTGAACGCGTGGGGCAGCCCGAATGCGAGCTGAACCTCGCCCACGCAACGCTCTTTCTCGCAACCGCCCCCAAGAGCAATTCCGCAACGAACGCGCTTTTTGCGGCAAAGGCGGAGGTTTCAAAGAAGCCCGTCCAGCCCGTTCCGCTGCATTTGCGCGACGCCCACACTTCGCTCAACCGCAAGTTCGGCAACGGCGCGGAATACATCTACAACCACGACTGCCCCGATTTCATAAGCGGACAAGATTATCTTGAAAAAGAGGTCAAATTATACAATCCTACCCACTACGGTTCGGAAAAACAGATTGCCGAACGCCTCGAACAGTTCCGCGAAATAAAACGAAAGATAAAAAATGCAGCTAAATCAAAACGATAACGACTCTCCGAGAGCCTCTGCCGTCAGATTAACCCGCAGGGTGGAGCTGAACTTCTGGCGTACCTGTCTGCTGAACGCCGCGGGGCTCGGGTTTGCGTGGCTTACGACTTCGTCGATACAGTTCAACAACGTGGTTTCGTTCGCAACCCTCGTGGTTCTGATATGGTTTTTGAACTGGGTGCTCAAGCCCGTTCTGGTGCTTTTCGCGCTTCCGTTCATTATATTCACGGTTGGTATCGGAATGCTTTTCATCAACGCGCTGATAATTTATTTCGCGGCGCGGCTCATCCCCGGAGACGGCATAGTGGTCGGTTCGTATTGGGCTGCGTTGTGGGCTTCGTTTCTGGTTTCGGTGCTTTCCTGGGGGCTTGCGCTCGCCCGCAGCGAACGCATAACGGTGCGCACTATTTCGCCGAACTCCGCCGCGTCCGACCGCAACGACAGGGACGATGTAATAGATGTCTGATATGAAAAAACTTTTTCCGGTTTTTGCGGCGGTAGCCGCTCTTTCGAACACGCTTTTCGCGCAGTCGGCGACCGACATGCCCGAGCTCGAACGCTCGCAGTTTTCGATGGCGTTTGCCGACGTGGTGTTTTTCTCGCCGCAGGAGGTAATCCGCGCGTATTCGGGCAACTGGGGCGGTTCGCAGACTCTTTCGGTTGCGGGCAATGCGGTTTCTTCTGCGGTGGTAGAACAGAACTACCATCCTGCGCACAATGCAGCAGATTCGAAACTTATCGGCAGCGGCAAAATCATAGGCGGCGGTTCGACGATTCCCACGCGCAGCTATATGTATGTGGAGGACGGCGCGTTGCGGCTCGACATCATCACGATGGACAATGTCGTCGTGCCGTATATAGGCATAATAGAATACAGCCGCATAACTTGGCTGCCGCGCAGCTTCTGCTTTTCGTACGACGTGCAGACCGACACTTTCCAAAATTCACCCGACGGCGTGAAAATAGAAACCGTTGGGATGAAGTTCGTGTCCGCGCCCAAATTCGGCTTCGAGGGATTTCTCGAGATAAACTCGGTTTTGGTAAAGGGCGAAAACGTCTATTCGGCGGGCAGGGTGAACACGTCGCGCAGGGCGCAGTTCGATTTTCCGAAGTCGAAAATGCAGGACTAATCCGCGCCGAATGGAACGCCTGCCGATAGACTCGCTACGAGACGGAATCCGCACCGCAATAGACGGCGGCGAACGGCTGTTCGTGGTTTCCGCACCAACTGGTTCGGGCAAATCGACGCGTCTGCCCGTTATGCTTTCGGAAAAACTCGGCGGGCGGATTCTGGTTTTGCAGCCGCGCAGAGTCGCCGCGAGAATGTTGGCGAAAAGCGTTTCGTCGATTTTCGGAATGGGCGACGCCGTCGGTTGGCACGTCAGATTCGACAAACACTACGGCGACGACACGAGAATCGTCTTTCTGACCGAGGGTATTCTCGCGCGGATGATTCTCGCCGACCCGACGCTCGGGGGCGTTTCGGCGATAGTCTTCGACGAATTCCACGAACGCAATCTGTATGCCGATTTGTCGCTTGCCCTTGCCATGCGCACTCGCGAAATTTTGCGTCCCGACCTGCTGATAGCGGTTTGTTCGGCTTCGATGGATTCTGATTCGATTGCCGAATATTTGGGCGGGGCGCGCAAGTTCGAATGCGGTTCGCGGCTCTACCCCGTGGACATAGAATACGCGCCGCCGCCGCGCGACTGCAAAATTTGGGATGCCGCCGCCCGCGAATTCGACAGGCTCGCCCGCGAAGAATCGGAGGGGAATTTTCTCGTTTTTATGGCGGGCGCGTACGAAATCGGCAAGACCGTTTCGAAGATTCTCGAGTGTCCGCGCTCGAAGGGCTTCGAGGTTTGCGCCCTGCACGGCGAGCTTCCGCCTGAAAAGCAGGACGCCGTTCTCGCCGATAACGGCAGGCGCAAGGTCATTGTCGCAACGAACATCGCCGAGACATCGCTGACGATTTCGGGCGTGCGCTTTGTGATAGACTCGGGGCTTGCGCGCGTCGCCCGCTTCGACTCCGCCCGCGGCGTAAATACCCTTCTTTGCGAGCGCATAAGCCTTGCGAGCGCAACGCAGCGCGCGGGGCGCGCGGGGCGAACCTGCGCGGGGCGCGTTGTGCGGCTTTGGCGAAAGTCGGAGGAGGAGTATTTCGAACGCTATACGCCGTCGGAAATTTCGCGGCTCGATCTGAGCCAGATAATGCTTTGGTTGCGCTCGTCGGGAGTCTCGTTCGACGACTTGAAGCTTTTCGAAAATCCGCCGATCGATTCGCTTGTCCGCGCAGTCGAAACGCTGAAAAATTTGGGCGCGACCGATTCGCGCGGAAACATAACGCGTCTCGGGCGCGATATGGCGGCTTTCCCCACCGAACCGCGCTACGCCAAGCTGCTTATCGACGGCGCGCGGCGCGGGTGTCTCGACACCGTTTCGCTGATTGCCGCGCTGACCGATGTCGGCAGGGTAAAACTGCAGCTCGACGACGCATTCGCCGAGGCAGAGCGCGATTCTCTAACGGGCGGTGCGGAGAGCGAACCGGGGGAAATCGCGCGGCTGTGTCTGCTCGCCCGCGAAAATTCCTTTGCCGAACAGTATTGCCGCAGGCTCGGCATACATTCGGCGAACGCCCGCAAGGCGCTGTCGATAGCCGCGGATTTGCGCAGGCTTGCCGCGCGTTTTGCGCCGCGCGACGGCGGCAAGTCGGGCGGAGAGGGCGAAATAGCAAAGTGCATTTTGGGCGCGTTTTCCGATATGGTCGGCGTGCGGCTGAACAAGGGCACGCTTGCGTGCAGGTTCGGCGGAGGAAGGCGCGGCGAGATACGGCGCGAATCGCGCCACTACGCTTCGGATGTCTTTGCGGCTCTCGAAATGCGCGAAACGAACGTCGCGGGCGGCGTGTCGATTATGGCGTCGATGATTGTGCCGCTTTCGCGCGAACTGCTCGCCGAGATTTTTCCCGACGACTTTTCCGAAAGCGTCGAGACGAAATTCGACCAAATCCACAAGCGCGTTGTTTCCGCATCCTATGTGAAATTCCGAGACCTCGTTTTGGGCGAATCGTCGAGCGGCAATGTCGACGCGGACGCGGCGGCGAAAATCCTGCATTCCGAAATAATGGCGGGGCGGCTCAAGCTCAAAAATATGGACGAAGACGCGGAGGATTTCATCGAACGCGTGAACTTCGTCGCGGCGGTCTGCCCCGAGAGCGGAATTGCGCCCATCGACGAAGAGGCGAAGTCGGACATTCTGCTGCAGATGTGTTGCGGAATGAGTTCGTACGCCGAGGTCAAGAACGCCGACGTGCACGCGGCTTTGCGCGGCTGGCTTTCGGCGGAGCAGTTGGGATTGCTGAAATATCTCGCGCCCAAGTTCGCCGAATTTCCCAACCGCAAGCGTCCGTGCAAAATACACTACGACGCGGCGGCGAAACGCGCCACGATATCGTCGTTCTTCAGGGACTTTTTCCTTTTCGACCCGAAGAAGATAAAAATCTGCGACGGCAAAATAAAGCCGACTTTCGAGCTTCTCGCCCCGAGCGGCAGACCCGTGCAGACGACGCAGAATCTGGAGGAATTCTGGCGCACTTCGTGGGCGGCGGTCAAAAAGGAGCTGAAGGCGAGGTATCCCAAGCACTTCAAGCCCGACGACCCGCACTGAGAGCGCTCAGCAGAACGCCAGAAACAGGCACATTATAACGAACAGAAACCACGTTGCGCCGTTGATTTGGCGCGTCCGCTTAGTTGCGACAAACAGCAGGACGTATGCGATTATTCCGAACGCGAAGCCCTCCGAAATCTTGAACGAAAAGGCAACCGTCATCATGCAGAATATCGCGGGGAACGCCTGCGCGAAGTCCGAAAATTTCAGGTCTTTCAATCCCTGCAACATCATTATTCCCACTATTACGAGCGCGGGCGCGGTCGCCTCGGCGGGCACCGCGTTTATCAGCGGCGCAAGGAAAAGCGACAGCATAAACAAAACCGCAACCGTTATTCCCGTAAGCCCCGTGCGCCCGCCCGCTTCGATTCCCGAAGCCGACTCGGCATATACGCAGACCGTGGACGTGCCGAGCATCGAGCCGATAATCGTAGTGCCCGCGTCGGCGGCGAGTGCGCGTCCGATTTTGTCCATATGCCCGTCCTCTTTCATCAGCCCCGTTCTGCGCCCGAGCGCAACGACCGTCGCGAGCGTGTCGAACAGGTCGAGAAACAGCAGCACGATTATAATCGGCAACGCCTTGTTGAAATCCCTGAAGGGGTAGCCCCAGTCGAGCTGCATAAACGTTTCCGAAATTCCGTGCGGCATCGAAAACACCTCCGACGGAATTTGCGCGATTTTTGCGCCGTCCGAATTCGTCGCGAAGAACGCAACAACCGTCAGCACCGCGATTGTAGTTATGATTGCGGGGCGGAACTTTTTGCCGGTGAGCACCGCAACAAGCCCGATTCCGAAAAGCGCGAAAAGCACTTCCGGCGAAGTGATGTCGCCGCAGGTGACGAGAGTGTTTTTGTCGTCCACGATAAACCCAGATTTTTGCAATCCGAAGAATGCGATAAACATTCCTATACCCGCCTGTAGCCCGATTTGCATAGCCGGCGGCACGCCAACAATCAGCTTTTCGCGCAGCCCTGTAATCGAGATGAACAGAAAGAAAAGCCCGTTGTAGAATACGAGCGCGAGGGCTTCCTGCCACTTGATTCCCATTCCCACGCAGACCAGAATCGCAAAGTAGGTGTTCGAGCCCATTGCGGGCGCGAGCCCGAGCGGCATATTCGTAAGCAGAGCCGCAAGCAGGCTGCCTATCGCCGCGGTAAGGGCGGTAACCGTCACGACCGCCGCCTTGTCCATCCCCGCCGCGCCGAGAATCGCGGGATTTACGGCGAGTATGTACGACATCGTTGCGAATGTCGTAAGCCCCGCCGTTATTTCGGTGGAAACCGAAGTTCCGTGCCTTTGCAGTTTGAAAATTCTATCGAGATATTGCGTCATATCGTCCTGTCTAGCGAGCGGTAGTTGATTGCTTCGAAAAGGTGGTGGGTTTCGATTTTTTCAGAATTGTCGAGGTCGGCGATTGTGCGCGAGACTTTCAAAATTCTGTCCCACGCGCGCGCCGAAAGGTTCAGCTCCTCCATCGCCGCAGCCAGAATCGACGCCTGTTCGTCGCCCAGCCCGCAGTATTTGCGGATGTCGGACGCATCCATTGCGGCGTTGATTTTCGCCGTCTTAGCGCTTTTCGCAAAGCGTTCCGCCTGTATTTTGCGCGCCGCCACAACCCGCTTTCTTATTTCCGCCGAACACTCGCCGTCGCCCTTCGTGCGCAGGTCGTCTACGGGCAGGGCGGAGGCTTCCACATGTATGTCGATTCTGTCGAGCAACGGCCCCGAGACCCTTGCTCGGTAGTTCTGTATTTGTTGCGGCGTGCACCTGCACTTGTGGCGCGGATCTCCAAGATAGCCGCATTTGCACGGATTCATAGCCGCCACAAGCATGAACTTGCACGGCAGTGTAGCCTTGCCCGCCGCGCGCGAAATCGTGATTTTGCCGTCTTCCATCGGCTGGCGTAGGTTGTCGAGAATGCTTCCGAACTCGGGCAGTTCGTCGAGGAACAGCACGCCGTTGTGGGCAAGCGAAACCTCCCCGGGCTTCGGGTTCGGACCTCCGCCCGACAGACCGACTCTGCTTATCGAGTGGTGCGGCGCGCGGAACGGGCGGCGGAAGCATTTGTGCTCGCTCTCTTGCGTAAGTCCGGCCGCCGAATAAATTCCGAGAATTTCTAGAAACTCTTCGAGGCTCGGCGCGGGCATAATCGAGGGAATGCGTTTTGCAATCATGCTTTTGCCCGACCCCGGAGGCCCGACCATCAGAAGATTGTGTCCGCCCGCAACCGCCACTTCCACCGCGCGGCGAACCGCCTGTTGTCCCTTTACGTCTCGGAAATCGGGCATCGAGGAGTCTTCGAACTCGCGGCGGAACGGCGAATCTTCGGCGCGGACGGGCTTGAGCGCGGTTTTGCCGTTGAGAAAGTCGACAAGCTCGCGAAGGCTGTTTGCCGCGTAGACTTCCACGCCTTCGACGAGTGCCGCTTCGGCGGCGGAATCGGGCGGCAGAATCACGCCGCGCATTTTCTTCGCCCGCGCAAGCAGGGCGAGCGATACCCCGCCGCATATCGCCCGCAGCCGCCCCGAAAGGCTGAGCTCGCCCGCAATCACGAAATCGCGCAGGCTTTCCTCCGCAATTACGCCCGTCGATGCGAGTATTCCGAGCGAAATCGGCAGGTCGTAAATGGGCCCCTCCTTTTTGATGTCCCCCGGCGCGAGGTTGATTGTCATCTTCGTCATCGGCATCGCGAAACCGCTGTTTGCCATCGCCGACGAGACCCTGTTGACCGACTCCTTGACCGCCGCGTCGGGAAGCCCCACTATGAACGTGCGCGGCTCTCCGCATTCGCCCGAATTTACTTCAACCTCCACGGGCAGGGCTTCGACGCCCAGCAACGCTCCCGATTTTACTTTTGCCAACATTTATGTATCCGACCCTGTTAAAATTAAATATTTACCCCTTGATAATCAAAACCGTTCCGATTGTCAAAATTGTTTTATTCTTGAACGGACAATGTGTAGGGCTATTTTTTTTCGGTATGGAAGACGGATTGGAAAGGACGGCGGCGGAGATTCTGGCGCGTTGCGTGCGGCGGAACTTGACGATGGCGGCGGCGGAGTCGTGCACGGGAGGACTTGTGGCTTCGTCGCTCGTGTTGGTTTCGGGTGCGAGCGGCTATTTTCGTGGCTCGCTGACCGCCTATTGCGACGACATCAAAGCCGACGTGCTCGGCGTTCGGCGCGAAACGCTCGAAAAATTTTACGCCGAAAGCCCCGAGTGCTCGCGCGAAATGGCGGAGTGTGCCGCGCGTCTTTTTTCCTCGGACATCGCCGTTTCGACGACGGGATTTCTCGATGCGAACGTGGGCTTCCGCCCGAAATCGCTTGCGGGATGCGTGTTCGTTTCGGTGTGGCTTTCGGGGAGAATCGCGGCGGAGCGCAGGCTTGCGCTCGACGTTTCGCTCGGGCGCAACGCAAACCGCAGGCGTGTCGCTGCGGAGGCTTTGGATTCGGTTCTTTCGTTAATTTAACACGGCATTTTTATGAAACAGGTTTTTGATTTTTTCTCGAACACGGCTGCAAACCTTTTGGCTTTGTTTGTCTTCTTTTTTCTGGTGCCGCTTGCGGTTCTGGTTTCTGTTGTCTGCGGAGCATTGCGCTCGGGGATATTGACGGTTTCGCAGGATTGCGACTATTCCGCGCTCGTGCTCGATATGTCGTCGCCCGTTTCCGAATTTCCGCGTTCCGACGACAAAATTTACAACTACATAAAGGGCGGCGCATGGCTGAGCACCTATTCGCTTTGCGCCAAAATAGATTCGGCGGCGGAGGACGATTCGAACAGGCTTATCTTCATTACGGGCAATTTCGGTTCGGACGTTTCATATGCGCAGGTTGCCGAGATTAGGGCGGCGTTGCAGCGGTATGCGAAATCGGGCAAGGAGGTTGTGGCGTATCTCGAAAACCCCGCCACGCGCGACTACTTCTTGGCGAGCGCGGCGACGACCGTAGTTTTAAATCCCTTTTCCGAGCTTCAGTTCTCGGGCTTGGGCGGCAACGCCGTGTTCTTCGGCAACGCGCTGAAAAAATACGGCGTGGACGCGACGATTGTGAAGGTTGGCAAGCTCAAAAGTTTCGGCGAGATGTTTACGTCCGACAGAATGTCCGCGCCCGTGCGCGAAAACTACGCCGCGCTTCTCGGGTCGGTGTGGTCGTCGGTGGTTTCGAAAGTCGCCGATTCGCGGAAAATCAAAACCGGCAAACTGCGCGAAATTGCCGACACCCGCGCCGTTCTTTCGGCGGGCGAAGCCAAGTCGCTCGGTCTTGTCGACAAGTTGATGTACCGCGACCAAGTGATAGATATGATTTCCGAAAAAGTGGGCTGTGACGGCGTTACGTTTTCGCAAACGCCCATTTCGGCGTATGGTGGAAATATCGCAGAAAATGCCGACGGCGTTGTCGCGCTCGTTTATATGCGCGGCGAAATTCTCGACGTTCCCGCTTCCGACAGCGTCATAGATTCTGCTTCGTATTCGGTTCTCCTGCGCGAACTGCGTTTCGACGGCGACGTTTCCGCCGTGGTTCTGCGCATCGACAGCGGCGGCGGAAGCGCGTTCGCCTCCGAGGTAATCCGCCGCGAGGTTCAGTTGCTCGCCGCCGAAAAGCCCGTCATCGTTTCCGTCGGCGGAAGTGCCGCAAGCGGCGCGTACTGGATTGCGACCGCCGCAAACAAAATCTTCGCCGATTCCGAAAGCATTACGGGTTCCATCGGCGTCTTCTCGATTCTGTTTTCCTCGCAAAAGCTTGCGGGCGACTTCGGCATTACCTTCGACGGCGTGAAGACATCGCCGATGGCGGATATGGGTACGATTACGCGGCAGCCCACAAGTGCCGAAATCGACAGGGTACAGAGATTGACCGACCGCGTTTACGAAAAATTTACGGGGCTTGTTGCCGCATCGCGCAAAATGAAGCCCGAGAAGGTTGCCGAAATCGCCGACGGACGGGTGTTCTCGGGCGCGGATGCGGCGCGTATCGGGCTTGTCGACGGTATCCGTTCCCTGTCGGATTGCGTCGGGTTTGCCGCAAAGCAGGCGAAGTTGGAGTCTTTTGAAGTCTACGAATTTCCGCAGAGCAATGCGGTTTCCGAATTTTTATCGTCGTTTGCGCAGGAGAACGTGCCGTTCGCAAAGGCGTTTAAGGCGGTTTTCGACGCGAAAAAAATCGGCGGCATGATGTTCTCGAAATCGGGCGTATACGCGCGTTCGCCGTTCGATTTTATCGTCGAGTGATTGCGCGCTAAAAGGCGGTTTTGCCGCCGTCGGTTATCTGGCGCATGGCTTCGTACGTTGCGATTCCCGCCGATGTGGAGAGGTTCAGCGAGCGCAGTTTGGGCGCGAATTGCGGAATCTTCAGCCGCCGTTCCGCGAGGTCGTCGTGGACGCATTGCGGACATCCGCAGTCTTCCGCGCCGAAAAGAAGCCCGTCGCCGTATTTGAATGTTGCGTCCCACAAGCTCTTGTCGCCCTTGGTTGTGAACATCCAGATTCGCGAGAGGTCGGGGGCGAGCGGCGAGTTTTTGAAGCTTTCCCAGTCTTTGTGGTGGACTACTTCGAGCTCGTACCAATAGTCCATTCCGCTTCGTTTGAGTTTTGAGTCGGTTATGGTGAATCCGAGCGGATGGATTAAGTGCAGCCTCGCCCCGACAATTGAGCACATTCTGCCGATATTGCCCGTGTTTTGCGGAATTTTCGGATTGTGCAGTATCACGTGCACGGGCGGATTTTCGCTCTTCATCTCTATCTGCGGTTGAAGTTAGACATCGCCCGCCGCGCCTCACGCTGCGCTTGGTCTTTCTTGATTGCCTCGCGCTTGTCGTACAATTTTTTGCCTTCGCACAGCGCGATTAAAATTTTCGCCAGCGACTTTTTGAAATAGATTTTCAGCGGGATAATCGCCATTCCGCCCGATTCCGTCGCCGACTTGAGCTTGAGAATCTCCTTTTTGTGCAGTAGCAGTTTGCGCGGGCGGGTCGGGTTGTGGTTGTTGATGTTGCCGAAATCGTATTCGGAAATATGGGCGTTATAGAGTATTGCCTCGCCGTTGTCGACACGCACGAATGCGTCGTTTATCTGGGCGTGCGCATCGCGCAGGCTCTTGATTTCCGTGCCTGTCAGCGCGATTCCCGCCTCGAAAGTTTCGCCCACAAAGTAGTCGCGCCCCGCCTTGCGGTTGCGTATTTCTATTGCTTTGCGTTCGGACTGTTGTTTTTTTGCCATTTTTCCCCGAAAAAAAACCGCGCCGCAAAATTTTCTGCCGCGCGGCTTAAGCCGTAAAATCGGTATTTTTTACGAAACTTTAGAAGCTGTCGGTATGCGGCTTGAAAAGCTCGTATGTGATGTTGCCCCTGATAATTTCGAGCAGGGCGATGTCTTCGAGGGAGAGCTTTTCGAGCGATTCGACCGTCGGCTCGCTGCCTGCTTTTAGCTGCTTTACGCGGCGCGATACAACATTGATGAGAATGTTGGGGTCGGGAATAATTTGCTGTGCCTGTTTGATATAGTCGTCTCTCAAGGTAATCCTCCTTGTTTTTAAATGAAAGGGGCGAATTTAGCACAAGGTTTTTGCAATGCAACAAAAAAATCCATTCGGGCGGCGGACAAGTTTGCCGTTTCGGAGCAAAAAAACGGAGCTTCCCGTGCGGGAAGCTCCGTTTTTCGGACGGGACACCTTTTTACGCGTTCTTTACGTCGTTCTTGAAGAACAGGTAGAAGAACACGAGAAGCGCGCCCGAGATTGCCGCCTCGATGAAGAATATCGCCTGCCAGTCGGTCGTCGTTGCGCCCGCGATTTGCGCCGCGCCCTCGATTGCCTTTGCTGTGTGGCTTTGAATCAGTTCCGCCGAGAAGAACGTGCCGATAATTTGTGCAACTCCGTAGAAGAAGAAGTACAAGCCCTGCGCCTGCGCCTTGATGTCGTCGGAAGCCTTTTTGTCGATGTACATCTGTGCCGCGACGAAGAAGAATCCGAAGATTATGCCGTGCACCGCGATTGCCCCCCAGTACAAGCCCGCGCATTCGGGCGCGAACGCGCTGAGAATGTAGCGTGCGAACATCGCCAAGATACCCAATCCCATCGTGTTTTTGAATCCGATTGTCTTAACCGCAACGGGGATGAGCAGCATAAATGCAAGCTCCGAAACCTGTCCGACATTGAGCGTGGGCGTGATGTTCTTTACTCCGAGGCTTGCAAGGAACGAACCGTACATCCAGTAGATTGTAAATGCAACCGTCCAGACCACGACGCAGAACATAAAGACCGCCATATTGCGGTCCTTAAGCATACCGAATGCGCGCAACCCGAGTGCGTCCGCAACCGACATCGGTTCGCCCTTTGCCTTCGGGGGCGTTGCGGGCAGGAAAAGGGCGAATATCGCCGCTACCGCCGCTACCGCCGCGCCGCAGGCAAGCGGTATTGACGTGCCGTCGATTTCGGCATCGAAAAGGAATTTTGCGCCGAGCGCGAAAACCGCCGCGCAGACCCAACCGAGCGAGCCGAAAACCCTGATGCTCGGGAACGCTTCGGGCGTGCTGTTGACCATCGCGATTGAGGATGTCAGCCCCCAAGTGGGCATATACGCGCACATCGCAAGGCACAGGAAGATGAAAATCGCCGTCGGACTTGTCGTAAGGAACGTCGCGAGAAGCAACAGGGCGACGAGCGCGTTGAGCACAAAGAGCACCTTTTCGCTGTTGGCAACCCTGTCGGCGAACATACCCACCATAGGCGAGAAAATCGAACCTATTGCCATTGTCGACATAATCAGCGCGAACATCGTGCCTGTTACGTGCATTTTGTCGAGATAGCTCGACAGTTGAACCCAGAACGACGCCACGAGCATGAACTGCAGGAACATCATCAGGCTTAGCTTTAATCTTAGTGTGATTGACATATTGTTTTTTGTTATTGGTTGTGTTTGAAATGTACATTCGGACGAAGCCGCCGACGTTTTCGTTGGGGGAAATTCAAGCGCGCTTTGCGCATTTCTCAAGCAAAAAACGCATAGAGGCGGGCAGCCCGAACGTTCGGTGCAGACTTCAGCGCGCGCCCGTTTCGCGCAGTATTCTTATCCCGAGGTATTTGTCCACGACGGTCGCCCTGAAGTCGCGGAATACGGGCATATAGGGCATTGCGCGGTGGGCTTGGTAGGCGTTGTCGTCGGCGTATTCCTCGAAGAAATAGAACACGGTCGGGTCGGAGGTGTCGCGCAGAAGGTCGTAGCGCAGGCAGTTCGGCTCGCGGCGCGTCTGTTCGACTACTTCGGCGGCGCGTTTTTCGAAAATTTCCACGGACTCGGGCTTGATTTTCAGCCCAGCCCAGACGATTACGGTTTCCGCGCTCATTTTTCGGTATTGCGGATTTTTACGAACTCTAAGAGCGTTTCCTTGTCGCGCATAAGCTTGAGCTTTTTGTCGGAGTCGGCAAGGTATATGCGGTTCGATTTCTCGATTGCCTGCAGAAATTTATATTCGTACTGCCCGTAGGGACCCATTCTGCGCGTGCTGAACATATTCGACGTTGCGAACGAGCCGTTTCTGCCTATAACAACGTTGCCGCCGAACAGGTTGTTGCCCGACATCCCGTTGATTTTAAGGTCGCTTCCGAATCGCAGGAAAACGAATTCATCGGCGGAATCGGGCATCGGGGCGTTCTTTTGATCGGCGAGAAAGACGGGCTTCCACGTCGTGTTCGCCAAGCGCGATTTGTACGGCTCTTCCACGGGGCATGCCGCGTCCGCCTGCGAGGCGACTTCGGCTTCGTGGGCAATCGGCTGCATTGCCGCTTCCTTGAGCTTCTGCGCCGATTCCCTTTCGGTGGTCGACGTGCACCCCGCGCAAAGGGCGAGTACGGATACAAAAATGACAACTTTTTTCATCGCCCGAAATGTATACGGAATTTTTTTCGAAAAATCCACAATAAATTATTCTTCACATTCTCCGAAAAATGCGTTCAATTCCGCCGAAAGGATAAAAAATGGACAAAGTAGTTTTCAACGGCAAGACGTACACGGGATACACAATTCCCACAACCAACGCTTCGATGCTCGTCATTTCCGCGAAGTCGGGAATGCTTGCGTGCGGCTATGTCAAAACGGAGACCGCCGACAAGTTGGGCGACGTCTTGGCGATTGTAACGGGCGTAAATTCTTATGCGGATATGGCGGCAAAACCCGTCGTCGCGGTTTCGAAAGCCGCCGGGGCAAGGGGCGTAAAGACGGGAATGACGGGCGCGGACGCGCTCGCGCTGATGGACAAGTAGAATTTGCGGACGCAAAAAAAACGGCGGCTCGGAGGATTTCCGTTGCCGCCGTTTTTTGTTTCCGAGTTACGATTAGTCCAGCCCCACGAAGATGAAGTTGGGGTCGAACTTCAGTTCCTGCTTGGAGGCAAGCTCCACTTTGTAGCCCGACGATTTGCGCTCGAGCACGACAATCGGCGAGTTATTGAAGTTCGCCTTGACGTACTGCCTGATTTTTTCGGGCACGAGGTCTGCGGGGATGGAGGATGTTTTCGCCTTGATTTTCGTCCAGTTGCCCGAATCGTTGAATTCGATTTCCGTGCCGTCGGTGTAGACAACCTTGTAGTCTTCGACAATCGCGCCGAAGAGCGTTGTATCCATTTGCGCCGATGCCATCTGCTTGCCCGCGAAGTTTGCGTTCGCGAACTGCTGCGCCGCCATCGGAAGCGCATTGAACGATATCACCTTTTCCTCGGCGTTTGCCGAAAGGGCGGTCAGGAATGCCGCCAGTGCGATTACGATTTTTTTCATATTCGTGCCTTTGTTTGTTGTTTTGTCTTCTACCGAAAAAACGGAATCGGGCGGATTAAAGCTCGCCGACGATGCCGTCCGCCAAGCCGTAGTCGATTGCCTCCTGCGCGGTCATAAAGAAGTCGCGGTCGGTATCGGCGGCAATCTTTTCGAGCGGCTGTCCCGAGGCCTCGGCGAGAATCTTGTTCAGTTCTTCGCGCATACGTTCAAGCTCCATTGCCTGAATGTGCATATCCACGGCGGTGCCGCTCATTTCTCCCATTATGAGGGGCTGGTGAATCATAACGCGCGCGCTCGGGAAGAGGAAGCGTTTGCCCTTCGGCGCGGCGGAAAGCAGAATGGAGCCCATGCTCATTGCGATGCCCACTACAACCACTTTTACGGGGGCTTTGATGAGCTTCATTGTGTCGTAGACCGCCATACCCGCGCTTATCGAGCCGCCGGGGGTGCTCATATAGAGAGTGATTTCCTTTTCGTGGTCGAGCATATCGAGGTACAGGAGCTTGCGGACTATTTCCGCCGAACTTTCGTCGCTTACTTCGTCCCACAGGAAAATTTTGCGCTCGTCGAGGAAACGCTTGTTGATTTCGTTGGCGAGCGGATTTGACTTTTGCCCGTCCTTTTTTTCGCATTCTTTTTCGTTCATTTATTTTGCCTTTTTTAAAATTTCGAAAATCGCATATCCCGAGAACAGATTCGGGAAAAATTTGCACGGTCTCTCCCAGTCTCCCCGCAGGAAGTGTGAGCGCGCTACTACTATATCGTTTTCGGCGCAGAATTCTTTAAAGGAATTTACCGAAATTGCGTTCATCGGGCGGGCGGAATCCCACTTGGCTGGGAAGACTTCGTTGACGATTCTTTCGCCCCTGACCGCCATATTGAACCTGTTGCGCCAGTACGCGTGGTTGACAAAGCCCACCGCAACGCGCTTGCCCACGCGCAACGCCTCCGAGACGACCTCCTTTGCGTTCTCGAGTTCGGGGAGGGTGCGCGAACAGATAATCCAGTCGAAGGAATCGTCGTCGAACGCCGAGAGCAGGTCCATAATGTCGCCGTGGTACGCGTTCACGCCGCGTTTGATTGCGCGCGAGATTTTCTCGAAGTCGGAATCGACGCCAACGCCGTAGATGTTTTTCTGCCGCGCAAGTTCGCTGAGGAGTATGCCGCGCCCGCAGCCGAGGTCGAGCACGCTTTCGCCCTCGGCAATCCATTCGCCGATTGTCCTAAGCTCTATTTTCCGCTTCGAGAGCGATTTTGCGTTTTTACTCTCCGACATTTAAAAAATACTCCACTAAGTTGTAAAGTTTGGGCGAGTGAATCAGAAACGAGTCGTGCCCCAAGTCGCTTTCTATTTCGGCGTAAGAGGCGGTTTTGCCCAGCCGCAGCAACGCCTTGACTATTTCGCGGTTTTGCGCGGGCGGGAAGAGCCAGTCCGACGTAAAGCCCACAACGAGCGTTTTCGCCGATACGTTTTCGAACGCCGCCTCGAGGCTGCCTCCGTAGTTGCGCAGGTCGAACAGGTCTAGCGCGCGGGTAAAATAGAGATACGTGTTCGCGTCGAAGCGGTTGACGAAACTCTGCCCCTGATAGTGCAGGTAGTTTTCTATCTCGAAAGAGGGTTTGAAAATTGCGTCGCCAGCGATTTTCTTGTGCTCGCGCCCGAATTTTTCGTCGAGCCCCTTGTCGGAAAGGTAGGTGATGTGCGCCATCATCCGCGCGATTCCAAGCCCCACGCTCGGCACGCGGGCAAGCTCGTAGTTGCCGCCGTTCCAGACGGGGTCCTGCATAATCGCCGACCTGCCGACTTCGTTGAAGGCAATCGACTGCGCGTTCAGACGCGAGGTAGTCGCAAGTGCGCAGACCCGCTCGAGCCTGTCGGGGAAGTCGATGGCCCATTGCAGAGCCTGCATTCCGCCCATCGAGCCGCCGATGACCATCGACAGTTTTTTTATTCCAAGATGCGAAACGAGCCGTTCCTGTACCGCGACCATATCGCGTATTGTAACCGCGGGGAATGTTAGGTTGTAGCGTTCGCCCGTTTTGGGATTTATCGACGAAGGTCCTGTAGTGCCGCGGCAGCCGCCGATGCAGTTCGAGCAGATTACGAAATATTTGTTTGTGTCGAGCGGCTTTTCGGGACCGATGATATTGTTCCACCAACCCGACTTTTTGTCGCGCATACTGTAGACACCCGCGCAGTGATGATCGCCCGTGAGTGCGTGGCAGACGAGGATGGCGTTGGATTTGTCTTCGTTGAGCCTGCCGTAGGTTTCGTAGCGCACATTGAACGAATCGAGCCTGCCTCCGAGTTCGAAGTCGAGCGGTTCGCCGCAGGAGAAGTCGGAAAATTCGACGAATCCGACGTCGCCGCCGAATTTTTCCCGATGTAAGACTGTATCCGAGTCGTTCATATTGTTTATATCGCCCCCATAATCCGAAAATTTTCGAAAAGCTTCAATTTAATTTTTACGGTTTTGCGATTGTTTTTTTGCGCAGCCTCGGACGGGCGAAGGGATTTAACGAACCGTCGACGACGCGGAATTAGACCCGAGAATGCGCGGTAATGTTCGAAAACGCTCCGAAAAGTTTTGACTTGCCGCAGCCGGTCTGCGAGTATCCGACAAAGTAAACAACTTAGCTCGGGTGGCGGAATGGTAGACGCAGCGGACTTAAAATCCGCTGGCTTGACGGCCGTACGGGTTCGAGTCCCGTCCCGAGTATTGTTGTGTTCAATAAGTTGGGTCAATACCAAAGGTTGTGGAATAGGTTGATTTTTTAGATTTGTCTTTCATAGTTTTGCTCCGCATTCTACAAGTACTCTCAAGCGGTAATTTTTAAAGTTTCTGTATCCGTAGGCTCGTCTTTGGATTAGCTTCAT
>CASFDK010000017.1 GCA_949293415.1 uncultured Verrucomicrobiota bacterium | reverse complement strand
GCTAAAAAAGGAAAATGTAGTTCTGAACGTCAATGGCGAAGAATACGATTCAAGCAAGTGGACATTCGACTTCGACTCCTCGACTGGTGCATTGAACATCAACGTAAACGTCCCAGAACCAGCCGAATGGGCTATGATTTTGGGGGCAATTGCGATTGCTTTTGCCGCCTATCGTCGTAGAAAATAACGCGATACTTTAGTTAGTTAAAAGCTCCGCAAACGCGGGGCTTTTTTGTTTACAAAAGTCTGCAAACGCCGAAAGTAGTATTCATACTGATTGCGGGCGAAATCAATCGCCGAAAATGCGCAGGTTATGTCTGCATAACATCCGACGTTTTTTATGAAAGAAGGTTTTTTACAGGAAGTTGTTCCCCCGTCTTGGGCTGCTATGAAGCCCGAACGCGCCGCCGCGGACATCCGCGAGGCTCTCGACGAGGCTCGGGCAAATCTCGAGCGTGTGCGCCGCATTGCGGACGGCGCGGAAATCCCGACCTACGCAAACACCGTCCGCGCGCTCGACCGCGCCACGGATTCGCTCGACAGGGCGTGGGTTTATCTCAACCACTTGCAGAGTGTCGCCGATTCCCCCGAGCTGCGCGACGTGCTCAACGCTCTTACCCCCGAGGTGACCGATTTCTATTCCGCCGTCGACTTGGACGAAAAGCTTTTTGCCGCCGTTAAAAAGTTTGCCGAAACCGCCGAAGCAAAGTCGCTTTCGGGCGACAAAAAGCGGCTCTTCGACGAAACTATGCTCGATTTCGAGTTGAGCGGCGCGAACCTGCCCGCCGACAAAAAGGCGCGTCTGCGCGAAATAGATTCGCAGCTTGCCCTCAAGACGCAGAAGTTTTCCGAGAATGTGCTCGATTCGACAAAGGCGTTCGTCCTGCGGATCGACAATGAAGCCGACCTCAAGGGGCTTCCGCAAACCGCCGTTGCGCTCGCGAGGAAAAAGGCGCGCGAAAAGGGTTTCGACGGCTGGGCGTTTACGCTCGAGCAGCCGTCGTACGTTCCGTTTATGACCTATGCCGACAGCGACGCGCTGCGCGAGAAGCTCTGGCGGGCGTTCACTACCGTTGCGGCGGAGGGCGAATTTTCGAATTGGGAGACGATGCGCCAGATTCTCGAGCTTCGCGCCGAGGATGCCGCGCTGCTTTCGCGCGCGAATTTTGCCGATGTCGTTCTCGAGCGCAGAATGGCGAAGAACGGCGCGACAGCCGAAAAGTTCGTCGATTCGCTGACCGAAAAATTCGAAGGGCATTTCCGCGACGAATGGAACGCGCTTCTTGACTTCGCCCGCGAAAACGGCTATCTCGGCGCGGACGAAAAAATGCCGCCGTGGCGCGTAGCGTATGTTTCGGAAAAGCTCCGCGCGGCGAAGTACGGTTTCGACCCGGAAAAACTGCGTCCGTATTTTCCGCTCGATACGGTGATGGGCGGAATGTTCAAAATCTGCAACACCCTTTACGGGCTTGAGGTCAAGCGCGCCGAGCGTCCCGCCGACGCGTGGCACGATTCCGTAGCCCTCTACGAGGTCCGCGCCGAGAACGGCGGTTTGCTCGGGCTTTTCTATGCCGACTTTTTCCCGCGAGCCCAGAAGCGTGCTGGCGCGTGGATGAATCTGCTTTCGCAGCGCGACGGCGGTTCGCCCGCGCTCGGGCTGATTGCCGCAAACGTAACCGAGGGCGCGGACGGAGAGCCTCCGTTGCTTTCAATCGACGAGGTAGAAACGCTGTTCCACGAGTTCGGGCACTTAATCCACTTCTTTATGATGGATTCGCCGGAAATCGGTTTGCGCGATGTCGCGTGGGATTTCGTGGAGCTGCCGTCGCAGATAATGGAGAATTGGTGCAGGTTCAAGAACTGTCTCGACATTTTCGCGCGGCATTGGAAGACGGGCGAACTTCTGCCCGAAGGGCTTTTCGAAAAGTACGAGGCTTCGAAAAAATTTATGGGAGCTTCCGCTTCCATGCGCCAGCTTTCGTTTGCGAAAATCGATTTGGATATGCACATCAATCCGCGCCGCTATCTCGACGCGCCGAGTATCGAGGGCGAGGCTGCGAAGACTTTGGCGGTTTATTCGCGCGACACTTCCGAGCCGTCGCCGTCGATTCTTCCGCGTTTTACGCACCTTTTCGGCGAGAGCGTGGGGTATGCGGCGGGCTACTATTCGTACAAGTGGGCGGAGGTTTTGGATGCCGACGCGTTCACGCGATTCGAGAGCGAGGGCGTGCTAAATCCGAAGACGGGGCGCGAGTTTGCCGAAAAGATTTTGCGCGTCGGCAACACAATAGACCCCGACGAGGCGTTCCGCAATTTTATGGGGCGCGATCCGGATGTGGGTGCGTTGGTCGCCCGTTCGATAGAATTGAAATAAGCGGAGATTGGTATTTATTCGCCGAATTTGGCAAGTCCAAGCATTGCGAATATGTCAATTGTTATGTTTGCGGCTTGTTTTAGTGTAAAATCGGATTGCGCGATTGGCAATCCGATTTTTTAATTTTTGCGCAAAACCTTTTTGCGCCCGAAAATTCGGCGCAGCGGCAGGTACGCCAAGTTGGCGAAGCACAGCCCGACGAACCAGTCGCCGTGTCTGACGTAGAATGTGTCGCCCGCCCTGAAGTTTTTGTAGTAGGCGACATCGGCGTAGCCCGCGCCCCTGAAATATATCGAGTTGTTCGAGTCGAGCAGGGGGGCGGAGCGTTTTACCGCGAGGGTAAGAGGGTCGATGCGGTTGCCCGACGCGTCCGAAATTTTCAGCGCGGGTTCGGGCGACGGCGTCGACGCGTTCCACGTTGTGCCGTCGGGGTTTTTGAGGTCGAAGGCGGGGCGCATCGCGCCGTACTGGTCGAAGACCGCGCTCATTCCGTTGTTCGACGAGCGCAGGAGCGGAAGGCGCGTTGCCACCGCCTGAAACGCCGAGTGTGCGCCGTGTTGCCACGCGCCGCCTTCGCGTCCGTACCAAGAATCGTTCGTGCAGACGAAAAGCAGGTTTGCACCTCCGCGCGCCATCTCTCGCCCGAGGTCGGGGAAGATGTCTTCGTAGCATATCATCGAGCCGATTTTATAGTTTTTGCCCGCTATTTTCAAATCGAGCAGAACGGGTTTTTCGCCCGCTTTCATATTGCCCGTCGGCACGACCTTGCCAATCCATTTGCACCACGCGGGTGTGTATTCGCCGAAAGGCACTAGGTGCCGCTTTGCGTAGAATTTTTCGGAAAGCCCCGCTTCGGGCGATACTGCGAATGCGCCGCCCTGCGCCGAGTTGTCGGAGTAGTCGTACGCCATATTGCCCATCAGAATCGGCGTGTTGTTGCGCTTCGACAGTTGCTCAATCCACAGGCGCATATCGGGCGTGCCGATTACCGGCCAGTAGGGCGGGGTTGCCGCTTCGGGCCAGAGTATGACATCGACCCTTGCCGTTTTCAGCCCGTCGGTGAGCCTTTCGATTACCTTGAGGTTTTCGTCCGCCAGCGATTTGTTCCACTTCAAAATTCCGGCGAAGTCGGTTTGCACCATTCCCGCGGTGAACGGAATTTCGCGGTTTTCGGGGCGCGGCATTTTCGAAAGGTAAATCCACACGCCCGACATCGCCAGCACGAGCGCGACGTAAAATTCGGGGGCGAATTTCGCGAAGGGCGGCTTGCCGGCGAAGTTGTTTTTCAGCCGCCAGCGGTGCGTTTCGAAAAGTCTGTAGATATATTCGGCGACCGCCAGATTGAAGAAAATCAGGATAAACGATACGATCCAGACTCCGCCGTACTCCGCCGTTTGAATCGAAACGGGGCGCATCCATTGCGAGTGCGCAAGCAACGCCCACGGAAAGCCCGTGAACATCCACGAGCGCAGCCACTCGAGCGCGACCCACAGCGAGGCCGCGCCGAAGAGTTTTACCAGCCGCGAGCTTTGGCTTTCGCGCAACGACGGCAGAAGACTTGGCAACAACGCGAACCACGGGTACACGAATGCGCCCACCGCCGCCGCAAGGAATACGAGTGCTGCGTAGCCTGCGGGCGGGTAGACGTGCCGTAGCCAAGCCAGTATTGTGCACCACGCGGCGAACGTGAAAACCGCCGTCGATATGCGCCAGATTTTTTTGCCCGCCTCGGCGTTTTGCCGCGCGTTTGCCGCTGCGGATTTTTCGAGCGTAGATGTGGGCAGTCCGCAGCGCGCCAGTTCGTCGAGATATGCCGAGCGGTTTTCCGATTCGGTTCGCGCGTCGGTTTTACCGCAGAGGAAGCGGCACGCCAGAATTGCGGGCACGGCGAAAACATATGCGAACTCCGCAACGCCGAACGGCTCGAACGAGACTACGTAAAGCGCAAAAGAAAATGCGACGGCAATTACCGCCGCCGCATTCGCCAATTTTATTGTCTTTCCCATTTTACGAGCCGCCAGCCCCCGTCGAGGATGAGCGGTTCAGCCTTCTTGAATTTCATCGTTTTGACTTCGCCGTTCTTTTCGATTACGACGTTGTCGTTGCGTCCGATTTTCGGCAGTTCGATGCGGGCTTCGATTTTCGGCAGTTCGATTTCCTTCTTCGGCTCTTCATTCGGCTGTTCCGGTTCGGGAATTGCCGCGGTCTGAGCTTGGTGCTCTTCGGCGCGCGCCTGTGCCGCGTCGCCCGCCTGTGCTACTTTCTGTTGTACGCGGGCAATCATCGCCTGAAGCGCGTCGAGGCTCGATGCGCTGCGGAAGATTCCCATACATACGTCGTTGCGGATTCTTCCCATCAGCGATTCGAAGCACTTGTACGCCTCGCCCTTGTATTCGTTGAGCGGGTCTTTCTGACCGTATCCGCGAAGACCGATACTTCGGCGCAGGTCTTCCATTTCGGTGAGGTGGTCCTGCCAGTTTTTGTCGAGTGCGCGCATAAGCACGAAACGTTCGATTGCCTTGAGGGCTTCGGGGTCTTCGATTTCCTCGCGTATTTTATAAAGAGCGCGGATTTCCTCGACCACGGTGTTCGTGATTTCCTCGGGCGATTTTCCCTCGAGTTGTTCGGGGATGATTGCGATGGGGAATCGGCTTGTAATCCAGCTGCAGAATACCTGCAGGTCGGCTGGGTCGGGAGCCGTGCCGTTGGGCGCGAGAGCGGCGACGCGTTCGTCGAGTTCGTCGCAGATGAAGTCGAAGACGAGCTTGCGGGGATCGTCGGTCTGGAGCGTTTCGTTGCGCAGACCGTAGACGATTTCGCGCTGTTTGTTCAGAACGTCGTCGTACTGGAGCAGGCGTTTGCGCATCGAGTAGTTCTGGTTCTCGACAGTCTTCTGGGCGCGCTCAATCGAGCGGTTCAAAAGCGGGTGGTCGAGCGGCTGCCCCTCCTGGAACGTTTTTTGCAGGATTCGCGCGAGCGGGCCACTGCCGAAAATTCGGAGCAGGTCGTCTTCGAGCGATACGAGGAATTTCGAAAGCCCGTTGTCGCCCTGACGCGCACAGCGTCCGCGCAGCTGGCGGTCGATTCGGCGCGATTCGTGGCGTTCCGTGCCGAGCACGTACAGCCCGCCGAGTTCGTTTACGCCCTCTCCGAGTTTGATGTCGGTGCCGCGTCCTGCCATATTTGTGGCGATTGTAACCGCCCCGCGCTGACCCGCCTGCGCGACGATTTCCGCCTCCTGTTGGTGGTGCTTTGCGTTCAGAACCGTGTGTTCAATGCCCTTGCGCTTGAGCATTCGGCTGAGCACTTCGCTGGCTTCGACCGACGCAGTGCCCACGAGCACCGGCTGTCCGCGCAGGTGTGCGGTTTGGATTTCGTCGATTGCGGCGTTGTATTTTTCGCGGCGCGTTTTGAAGATTACGTCGTTTTTGTCGATTCTTCGGCAGGGCTTGTTTGTTGGAATCGCCATCACGTTGAGTCCGTAGATGTCGTGGAATTCCTGCGCTTCGGTTTCCGCCGTGCCCGTCATACCCGCGAGCTTTTCGTAGAGGCGGAAGTAGTTTTGAATTGTTATTGTGGCGTAGGTTTTTGTTTCCTTTTCAATCTGCACGCCCTCCTTTGCCTCCACCGCCTGGTGCAGCCCTTCGCTCCAGCGGCGGCCGTACATTATGCGGCCCGTATTTGGGTCCACGATGTGCACCTTGCCGTCCTGCACGACGTATTCGATGTCCTTTTCGTAAATCGAGTACGCGCGGAGCAGCTGGCTTATGCAGTGGATGTATTCGGAAAGTCTGATGAAATCGTCTTCGGCTTTCATCTTCAGCTCTTGGCGTTTCTGCACGTCGAGCGATTTGTCGGAGTCGATGTTGACGAAAATCGTGGGCAGGTCGGGCAGGACGAACGCGTCGGGATTCTGCGGCGCGACGGCGTTGCGTCCGCGTTCGGTGAGGTCGCTCGTGTGCTGCTTTTCGTCGATTGTGTAGTAAAGCTCTTCCTTGAACTTGAAGCGGTCGAACTTGCGCAGGTCGGAAGCCATTTCCATATCGATTTTGTCGAGCTTTTTGCGCAGGTCGGGATTTTCCATCAGCTGGCGCAAAATACGGTTCTTGGGCGCGCCCATTTTCACCTGCCACATCTTGATGATTGTAGGCTCGTCGATTTCCGCGCCCGATTCCGCCGCAGCCTTTACTTGGTTGATGAGTTTGTTGCACAGCGCAACCTGAAGCTTTACCACGCCCTCGATTGCGGGCTTGAGTTCGTTGAATGGCGGCTCTCGGTCTTCCTGTATGGGACCCGAAATGATAAGCGGCGTGCGCGCTTCGTCGATGAGGATGGAGTCCACTTCGTCGACTATGCAGTAGTAGTGGGGGCGTTGCACTTGGGCTTCCTTGCTGCCCGCCATGCCGTTGTCGCGCAGGTAGTCGAAGCCGAATTCGCTTGCCGTGCCGTAGGTGATGTCGGCTTGGTAGGCTCTGGCTTTTTCCGCCATATCCTGCATATTGTAAATCCACGCAACGGAGATTCCGAGGAAGTTGTAGAGGTAGCCCATCCATTCGGAGTCGCGCTTGGCGAGGTATTCGTTGACGGTCACCAAGTGGCATCCCTTGCCCGTGATGGCGTTGAGGTAGAGCGGCAGGGTTGCGACAAGCGTTTTGCCTTCGCCCGTAGCCATTTCGGCGATTTTGTTTTGATGGAGGGCGATGCCGCCGATGAGCTGCACGTCGTAGTGTACCATCTGCCATTCGATTTCGTGGCCGCACACTTCGACCTTTTTGCCGCAGAGTCTGCGGGCGGCGTTCTTGACCGCCGCGAACGCTTCGGGCAGGAGGGAGTCGAGCGACTCGCCGTTTGCGTAGCGTTTTTTGAACTCTTCGGTTTTCGCCTTGAGTTGTTCGTCGGTGAGCTTCTGGTACTGCTCTTCGATTGCGTTGATTTTTGCGACTATCGGGCGCGCCTTTTTATAGAATTTTTTATAGTGGCTACCTGCGAAAAGTTTGAGGATTTTTGCTAACATTTTATTCTTTTTCTAAATTCGGTTCTTGTGTGTCTGCGGCGCGTTTGACGTTTTTTCTGTGCGCCGGATTTTGTCCGCGATTTTTCCCGCGCGGCGGGGATTCGTGGGATGGGGGTTACGCCGCCGACGGGGCGCGTATCGGGTTTGCGCGGCCGACGGCTTCGAGCGTGTCTGCTGCGGTTTCGCAGCTTTCGGGGAAGTTTGCTTTGATGTCTTCCACCCGATTTCCCGCGGGCATTTCCGCGATTTGAACGGGCAGGTCGGACATTGCGAAAAATCCGCCAAAAACCGTGCCGTGGATATTTTCATTTGCCGCGACGTTTTCGCAGATTTTCGGCGTTTGACCGCCGTCCTGCGGGCAGAACTGCGCCGCCGTGCGCTCCGTTCCACACAAGCCGTGCGCGCACGCGACCAAAAAGCCGAATGCGATTGACAGACTGTGTGCAAATTTCAACATTTATATAAAAAGAGCTTCGTTTCTACGGCAAGCGCGCGCGTGTGCCAAGTTTATTTTGTTGCGCCCCACCGCGAAGTGAACGGATAGAAGATAATCAGCGATTTCCCCACGAGAGCCCTTTCGGGCACTTCGCCCCAATAGCGGCTGTCGAGGCTGTTCGCGGAGTTGTCGCCCATTGCGAAGTAGTGTTTGGGCGAAATTTTCACCGAGTCCGCGTTTCTGAAAACGCCCTCCTTTTTGTAGCCGCAATACAGCCCCGATTTTTTTGCGTTGAGGTCGAACGCGACCGAGCCCGTTGCGGGCTTGCCGTTGCGCATGAGAGTGTCGCCCGCAATCGAGAGCGTGTCGCCGCCCTCGCCAACGAGGCGTTTGATGTAGTATTTGTCGTCGGGCACGCCGCCGTTCATCTGCGTCATACCGTCGCAGTATTTCGTGCGGAAGACTATTGCGTCGCCCACTTTCGGCTTTTTAAAGTTGTATGTGAACCTGTCCACAAAGAGCATATCGCCGCCGAGGATGTCGAAGTTCAGGAACTTTTCGCCCCTTTGCACATTTCCGAGTTTCATCAGCCACCTGCCGTTGCGTTCCACGACCGGATTTTCCCCTATGTCGAACGATTTCGAAACAACGTCTTCAATCGAGAAGTCGGCGGGAACGGCGAGTTCCATTTGGCGGTCGCCCACTTGGAATTTGTAGAACTTTTCGTATGTGGGCCAGACGAGGAATTTTTTCACGGGTCTTACGTCGGCGGCGAAGAATCCGCGCGAGCGGGCGATGGCGGGCGCGTTGACTTCTATGTAAAGTTCGCCGTCTTCGGGCGCGGTCAGGCTGTAGTTGTCCGCCGCAAGCGTTGCGAAACGCCAGATTTTCTGCGGCAGCGACGGCGCGGGAACACCGCCCACCCCGCCGTAGACTTGGCTTGTCATTCCGTAGAACGACGGGTACATCGAGTTTGTCGGAATCTTGAAGGGCTGCAGGAAGAAGCTGCGTATGCCGATGGCGAGAATCCCCGCAACGACAATCATATCGGTGTAGTCCGCCCACGTCGAGAGCGGGTAGATTGTGCCGCCGCACTTGCGCATCAGCTTTTCGAGTTCGTCAGCGCGTTGGGCGTATTCCTTCGTGTCGAGCTTGCCGTCGTCGGCGAGCGTTTCAACCGCCTCTATAGCGGCCGACAGGTTTTTCGCGTCGGCTTGGTCGATTACGTCGCAACGGTAGTTGTAGACTTTGTACGCGGTGGAGAGCAGGTCTTTTGCCCGCTTCTGTTTTTTGCTTTTGAAAATTCCGAACATTTTTTTACGAGTTTGATTTGAGCACGTCGACGAACGCCTCCTGCGGAATCGACACTTTCCCGATTTGCTTCATCCGCTTTTTGCCCTCTTTCTGCTTTTCCAACAGCTTTTTCTTTCGGGTGATGTCGCCGCCGTAGCATTTCGCGGTTACGTCTTTGCGGAACGAGCCGAGCGTTTCCCGCGCGATTATCTTGCCGCCGATTGCCGCCTGTATCGCCACTTTGAACATCTGGCGCGGCAGGATGTCCTTGAGCTTTCCGCAGAGCGCGCGCCCCTTTTGCTCCGCCTTGTCGGCGTGCACGATTGACGAAAACGCGTCGATTTGTTCGCCGTTTACGAGTATGTCGAGGCGCACGAGTTTCGACTGTTGGTAGCCGTCCATTTCGTAGTCGAGGCTGCCGTAGCCGCGCGTGATGCTCTTGAGCCTGTCGTTGAAGTCGATGAGGATTTCGTTGAGCGGCAGCGAGCACACGAGCATTACGCGCGTGTCGTCGATAAGTTCGGTCTTCTGGCAGAAGCCGCGCTTTTCCGAAACGAGTGCGAGCATATCGCCTATCGATTCCGTCGGGATGAGGATGTTGGCTACAATCATCGGCTCGTATATCGCCTTGATTGTAGTGGGATCGGGCAGTCGGCAGGGATTGTCTATCTCGATTTGCTCTCCGTCGTTGAGGTCGATTTTATAGACCACGCTCGGGTAGGTCGAGATGATGTCGAGGTCGTATTCCCTGCGCAGGCGTTCCTGTACGATTTCCATATGCAGAAGCCCCAGAAAACCGCATCTGAAGCCGAAGCCCAGCGCAACCGACGTCTCCGCCTGATAGACAAGCGCCGCGTCGTTTAGTTGCAGTTTTGCTATCGAAACTTTCAGCTTTTCGTATTCCGAGGTATCTACGGGGTATATGCCCGAGAACACCATCGGCTTTACTTCCTTGTAGCCGTGGAGCATTTGTTCGGCGGGTTTCGCCGCCGACGTGATTGTGTCGCCTATTCTGATGTGCGCGACCTCCTTGATGTTGCCGACAACGTAGCCCGTGCAACCCGCGTCGAGCGACGCTTCGACGGTCATCGTCGGCGTAAAGCGTCCGACTTCCTTGACGGTCGTGCGTCTGCCGTTGCTCATAAACATTATTTCGTCGCCCGCCTTCAGCGAGCCCGAAAAAACCCTGACGTAGCAGATTACGCCCTTGTATGCGTCGAATATGCAGTCGAATACGAGTGCGCGGACGGCGGGGTAGTCGGCGAGGCGCGGCGGCGGAACGCGGTCGATTACCGCATTGAGGATTTCCTCTATGCCTATGCCCGATTTTCCGCTCGCCAAAATTGCGTCTTCGGCGGGAATTGCCAGAATGTCTTCAATCTGTTTCTTGCAGAGTTCGGGCCGTGCGCTAGGCAAATCTACCTTGTTTATCACGGGGATGATTTCCAGATTTTGCGCCACTGCAAGGTGTGCATTCGCCACAGTTTGCGCCTCCACGCCCTGCGCCGCGTCGATAAGCAGTATTGCGCCTTCGCACGCCGCCAGCGAGCGCGAGACTTCGTACGAAAAGTCGACGTGTCCGGGAGTGTCGATTAGGTTAAGCAGGTATTCCCTCCCGTCGCGTTTGTACACCATTGTGACGGGGTGGCACTTGATGGTGATTCCGCGTTCGCGTTCGAGGTCCATCGAGTCGAGCAATTGGTCTTGCATGTCGCGTTTTTGGATTGTCCCCGTTCTTTCCAGAAGTCTGTCCGAAAGCGTGGTTTTCCCGTGGTCTACGTGTGCGATGATGCAAAAATTTCTGATGTTCTCCAACTTTTCCATTGCTCTATAAATATAATATCATTTTCGACAATCTCAAAAACCCCTCCTCTAATCAAGTTTTTTTATATCTGTGATACTTCGCGGCAACTATAGTTGCCGCTCTTTGTATATAAGCCCGCATTACCTTACGGTAATGGCTTCGGTTTTTACGGACTTATGTTGTGCGCATTCGAAACCGAAGAAACACCGCCGATTTTGTTCGGGGGGCGGCTTTCCCGTGTGATACTTCGCGTCAACTACAGTTGCCGCTCTTTGTTGTTGTGCTTCGTCGCAGGGTTGTTATTTTCGTATTTTATGAAAGGGCGGAAAGGCGACGACGGTTATATTTGGAGCATTTACGGCGGCAACGAGCTTAAGCTTATGCCGCTGGGCAACCGCATTGTCTATTTTGTCCACAGAAAGCGCGGGCAGGTGCGTCCGCTTTCGGCCCTCGACCGCGACGAGCGTTCGCTTCTTATGCCGCCGCCTTCCGTTGCCGATGTCTGGAAGAAGTTTTCCATCCAGATTCTCGGTTATGCCGACCACACGAAGGGCTATTACCACTCGCGCGTAAACGCTTCGTTCCACGATATGCTCGTAGTCGAAAAGGGCGTGCTCGCCGCAAAGTTCGGCGGAAAGCGTGTGAAGCTTGTGCGCGGCGACGCGCTCGTGATTCCGCGCGGCAACTTGTGCGACAACTTTGTAAACAACACGAACACTTCGGTCTGGTGGTTTCACTTTGCCGACATACCATACTGGAGCGACGGGCTCGGTTCGGAGGTTGCGGTCAAGACAATCGAAAGTTTCGGCACGCTTTCGGCTTTGATGCGCGCGTTTCTCGAAGAGGCGTTTTCGCCGTCGGCGGACAACGCCGTTTTGGAAAACATAGCATCTTCGGTCGTGGCGGTTTTGCGGCGCGAATTTTCGCCCGTCCGAAGCGGCGATTCCGCAAAGGCTGCAGTTGCGCTACTGCTGAAAAAAATCGCCGAAAATCCGTGCGCCGACTGGGACATCGCCGTTCAGTCGCGCAGGCTTTCGATGTCGCCGCGCACGCTCGACAATTATTGCGCGCGCAATTTTTCGCGCACTTTCGGGCGTTATCTTCGCGACTGCCGAATGGACGAAGCGTTGAAGTTAATCCGCGCGGGTGCGAAAAATTCCGAAATCGCAAAAACCGTGGGTTATGCCGACGCGTACTCGTTTTCGAAGGCGGTGAAGGCGCATTTCGGAAAGTCTCCGAGAGAGCTAAAGCGCGACTTTTGCGGGCGGTAAAAAAGGGCGTTCCGAAAATCCGAAACGCCCCTTGTCCGATTGCCTTTTTGTTTAGTCGATTCTTTTGAGCATTGTCGCCGCCCAGAGCATATTGGGCTTGCGTTTCAACGCCTCCGCGAACGATTTTTTCGCCGCCGATTTTTCCCCGAGTCCGAGTTCGCCGAAGCCTTTTGTCAGGAACATCCCCGCGTTGATTCCGTCCACGGTATCGCCCGTCGTGCCCTCCGCGCCGTAGAAGTTGGTGTGGCTTTTCACCATTCCGTTTGCGCCGTCGTCGGCGAGCGATTTGAAGAGCGTTTTTGCCTCCGCGGTTTTGCCGAGCTTTTCGAGGGCGCGCCCCTTGTAGAAACGCCAGTTCGTCTTTTTCGTATTGACCGCCGCCGCTTTTGCCCAATTCTCGACCGCTTTTTGTTTGTCGCCGAGTTTTTCGTAGGTGTCGCCGAGCAGACAGTAGGTTTGAGCGTCGCGCGGAATGCGGGTGTCGTAGAGGAATACTTGGTGGTTTTCGGGGAATTTGAAGCCGTCGTTGAACAGTTCTATTGCAGACTTGAAGTCGCCTTTGTCGAACTTGTCAAGCCCCGCGAGAATCACGGCGTCGAGGTATGTTTCGTGGAAATCCGCCACGCCCTCTCGCGTCGGGAAGTAGCATTCTTTGAGAAGCTTCAAAACCCTGTCGTAGTCTCCCGCGAAAGTGCCCGTCGATACTTCTGCCGCGAGCGGATAGTAGCGTTTTACGCAAGTGGCATGGTTGTTTTTCAGCAGCTCGTAGCGTTCGGCGACGGGCGTTTTTGCGCCCTCGAGAACTTGGTCGATTTCCTCGAAGAACATCGCCTGCGTGTTGTCGAGCGCGATTGCCCTGCGGTAGTATCGCGCGGCTTTGCGGAAGTCCTTAAAATACTTCCAGTAGCCGTAGCCGATGTTGCGCAGTGCCATTGCGTTGTTCGGGGCAAGCGCGAGCGATTTTTCCCATTCCGCAATTCCGCGCTCCGCCTGCTTGTCGTAGTAGGCGCATCCGAGCCAGTAGCGGAGTCTTGCGCTTTGCGGGAAATCCGCAACCGCGCTTTCCATCAGCGCGATTGTTTCGAGCCTAAACGGATTGCACGACTCCTGCGGCATAGCCAACGCATCGCCGAATAGCTTTTTGTATTGCGCCGTGTCGCCGCGTTTCTTCGCGAGGGCGGCAAGCCACATCCCGACTGTCGCATACGGTTTTTTCGAGTAGGCGTATTCGAGCAGTTCTTTCGCGTCCGAATCGAACCCGTTGTGCATATAGTTGAGCGCGAGCTCAAGGTAGGCTTCCGCATCGTCGCGCATAAGTCTTTCAAAGTCCGAATCCGCGCCGAGCAGTTTGCGCTCGCGGGCGGCGTAGACGTTTATCGGGTCGATTTTTGCGACCCTGTCGAGGGCTTCGAGCGCGCCGCGTTTGTCGCCGCGTTTGCGCATGATTGTCGATTGAAGATTGAGCGCGGGCAGGTTCGCGCCGTTGTATAGCACCGCTTCGCCGAGGCGTTCGAGGGCGTTTTCGAAGTCGCCTACCTGAGAGTATATCTGCGCCAGCTGGAAATTCGCCGCCGAGTTGTACGCGTAGTTCCAGACCGCGCGGTACAGCGTTTCGATTGCCTTTTGCGTTTCGCCGCGCGCCTTGTAAACCAGCCCGAGGTTGTAGGTAGCCTCGCAGTCGCGGGGGCGCGTGTAGTCTTTTGTCTGGCGTTCGATTGCCCTTTTTAGATAGCTTTCCGCCTTTGCGTAATCGCCTCGCAGACGCCAGTATACGCCCATTTTTGTATTGGCGCGGGTGTCGTAGGGGTCGCGGCGTAGCACTTCCAGAAAATAGTCGTTCGGGTTGATGAACGGGTTATGGAATTGCAAATTGCGCATTCCAACAAGCAGACATTCTTCGGTGTTTTCGATGTCGCGCGGGGCTTTGGGTGGTTTTACTATTTCGGGAAGCGGCTTGTTCGGGTCTTTTTCTACAGGCGTGTAGGAGAGTAGCGTTTTGCCGTCCGCCGATTTCAGCTCAAGCGTCAGCTCGGTTTCCTTTGTGTCGGAGGGAACTTCGAGCGTTTTGACAAACGGCTTGTCGGGTGCGATGTCGATTTTTTGCGCGAAGATTTTTCTCCCGTTGCGCGAGAGCGAAAGCGTTGCGCCGTCGGTTTTTTCGGTTGCGAGCGCGCCGACAAGGGCTTTTCCGCCGCCGAGAAGGTCGAGGTTTACCGCCGCGCGCTTCGAGCCCTTCTTGACTCCGCCGATGTCGCGCAGACCGTACCAGAATTGCGAGAAACTTTTTACTTCGTAGGGATAAATCCAAGTGTAGTCGGGCTGGTTGTCCGAGTACGCGCCCTGCATCAGCTCGATGTAGTGCCCCGCGGTGTCGGTGAGGATTTTCGTTGCCCAGCCCGAGTTTGCGCCCCAGAGCCAGAATTTGCCGCCCTTTACGATGTTGTGGTTGCCCACGAGCATAGTGCCCGCCTTACGTCCGTGGTCGTAGCCGGCGATGAAGTCGTCCTTGAGGTCGTGCACGAAGACGGAGTTGTTCGACGGATGGTTTTTCCACCACGAGATGTCGAGGTTGTTTTTGTATTCCTCCTTGCCCGTATAGGCTTCGCGCGTAACGGGCCAGTGGCAGAAACTTTCCTTGCAGTGGAAAGTGCCGAATTCGGTGTTCTGCGGAAATATAATCTGGTAGTTTTTGTCGACGTACGTCGAGACGTTAGACCAGTACAAAATCGAATTGTCGTTCATCGTCGTATTTTCGAGCCTGCCGCTTATCTCGATGTACGACTTGTCGGGATGCAGTGTAACGCCGATTGCCCACGACATTCTGTGGCGCAGCTCGGTTTCGCCCAGCCATACGGTTTTGCTGCCGTCGGGGCTTTCGGTTATCGCCCAGTTTACGGGCATATGCGAAGTCGCGCGGTGATGGTGGAACACGTTCCATTCGACTCCGCCCGAAATCCACGCGCCGGTCATTCCGACGTTTGCGGGCTTGATTACGTCCTGATGGTAGAAGATGTCGTAGCCGTTTGTCTTGTCTATTGCATAGAAGAGCCTGCCGCCTATTTCGGGCAGAATGCAAAGCTTGACGTATTTGTTTTCTAGATAGACGGCGTTGTAGGAAACGTCCCTGCGCGCGCGCGTCATGTTGTCGTTGAGCCTGTACGGATAGACGCTGCGGCGGGCGCGTTGGTACGACCAGTCGCAGTCGAATATCGGCGATTTCTCCGCGTCGGCGAGCGGGTAGGTGGGGATCGTTTTTTGTTCGTTCCACGCCTTCACTTCGTCGGCGGACAGCGCGGTTGCCGCGCCTATTGCGGCGAATGCGCACAGTGTTGTTGCTGTTTTTTTTATGTCCATATTTTGCGTTGTTGAAATTTCCAATTTCCCGAAAGGGAACGGACGAGTCTACTACCGCCCGTCGGAAAGGTCAAATCTGCAAAAAGGACATTTTTTCGAAAAATAACATCTTTGCACTGCGTCCGAAAATGCCGCGCGATTTTACTGCGCGGATTTTTGTACGATAACGCATATATGGAAACATTCAAAAAGACCGCCTTCGCCGCGCTGCTTGCATTGTGCATTTGCGCTTTTGCGGACGAAGGACAATCTGAAACAGACAAGGAAAGAAAAATGAAATATCCCCTCACGGAACTCGAATACGCAACCGACGCGCTCGAACCCACAATCGATGCGCAGACGGTTGCCTTGCACCACGACAAACATCAGGCGGCGTATGTCGAAAAACTCAACGCCGCGCTTGCCTCCGAGCCGCTTTTCAAATTCGACGGCTCCCTCGACGAACTTTTGGCGGGGCTAAATTCCGTGCCCGTTTCGATTCGCACGGCGGTGCGCAACAACGGCGGGGGCGTTTGGAACCACGAGTTTTACTGGCGCGGGCTTTCGCCCGAAAAAAGCCATCCGTCGGACGAGCTTCTGACGGCCATTAAAAATTCCTTCGGTTCGTTCGAGAACTTTCAAAAAACCTTCAACGCCGCCGCGCTCGGGCAGTTCGGCAGCGGTTGGGCGTGGCTCGGCGTTCTGCCCGACGGCTCGCTGAAAATCTGCACCACGCCCAATCAGGATTCGCCCGTGATGGGCAGGGAGGTTTCGCCCTGCGGAATGGTTCCGATTTTGTGCGTAGACGTTTGGGAGCACGCGTATTATCTTAAATATCAAAACAGACGCGCGGAATATCTCGAAAAATTGTGGAATATCATAAATTGGCGGCGCGTAAGCGAGCGTTTCGAATGCGCAGCTAGAGAAGGAAAGGTGTGCAAATGAAATATTCCGACGGGGGCGGCGGCGTACGGATAGCGGGTCTGCTGTATGTCGTATTGGGGGTGTTGTGCTTCGGCTATCCGTTTGTCGGGTCGCTGTTTGTGGAGGTTCTAATCGGCGCGGCGATGCTGGTTGCCGCCTTTACCGCGCTCTTTTCGATGCCCGTTTCGGGCGGTTTTTGGCGCGGCGCGTTTTACGCGCTGCTTGCGCTGCTATACGGCGTGGGCGGCGTGTGTATGCTTATGTTTCCCGCATGGGGGATGTTCGCCGCGACCGCCGCGTTGGGCACGCTGTTCGTGGCGGAGGGCTTTGTGATGTTCGTCTACTGGCTTGCGTCGGGCAATTCCGCGCTTGCGCTTTTCAACGCGCTTGTGAGCTTTGTGCTCGGCGTACTCGTGCTTTCGAACATATCCGACGGCGTGTGGTTCTTGGGAGTGCTTGTCGGAATCGACCTGTTTTTCAGGGGCATATTCTGCCTGTTCTCGAGGCGCAAATACGAGCAGGAAGTCTGATCGTGCCGACACAAAAAAATCCGGCCCCGCGCACTCTGCGGAGACCGGATTTTTTTTGCAGAAGTCCGTTAAAGCTTCAGTAGCTTCTCCACGTCGGCGGGCGTGATGTCGGCGTTTTCTCCGAGCGCGGCGAAGTGCTTTGCGACGTTCGCGGCAACTTTTGCGGGCGCCTGTTTTGCGTCGATTTTGTAGTCGGCAAATTCGGTGCCCACTTTCATTTTTTTGAAGAAGTTGGCGACCGCTTCGATGGTTTTTGTTATCGCCGCTTTTTTCGATTTTTCGGAGATTCCGAAAACGTTTCTGCCGAGCTGTACGAGCTTGTCGCCCTTCGACGCGCGCTTGTACTCGAGCAGTTTCGGCATTACAACCGCCAGCGACTGGGCGTGGTCGAGCCCGTAGAGCGCGGTGATTTCGTGCCCGATAAGGTGCGTCGCCCAGTCTTCGGGAACGCCCACGCAGATGAGTTTGTTCAACGCCATCGTCGCCGAAAACATTATGTTCGAGCGCACGGCGATGTCGTCCTTTTTCTTCAGGGCTTTCGGACCTTCGGAGACGAGCGTGCGCAGGATTGTTTCGGAGAAGCCGTCCTGAATGGGCGCGTCGGACGGGCGCGTGCAGTACTGCTCCATCACGTGGACGAACGCGTCGACTACGCCATTCGAAATCTGGCGGTCGGGCAGGGTGAGGGTGAAAGTGGGGTCGAGCACCGAGAACTTCGGGAAGACGAGGTCGCTTGCAAAGGCGAGCTTTTCGGTTGTTGCGCGGCGGCTGATGACCGAGTTCTGGTTCATTTCCGAGCCGGTTGCGGGAATCGTCAGAACCGTGCCCAGCGGCAACGCCTCTTTGACGTTCGCGCCGTACGATGTGAGAATCTGCCACGGATTTTTGCCCTTGAAGAGCGCGGCAGCGGCGATGAATTTCGACGCGTCGATTACGCTTCCGCCGCCGAGCGCAAGGATGAAGTCGAGCTTGTTCTTCTTTATTACTTCGACCGCCTTCAGACACGTTTCGTATTCGGGGTTGGCTTCGATTCCCGAAAATTCGACAACCTTGCGCCTGCCGAGAGCCTTGATTGTCTGGTCGTACGAGCCGTTCTTTTTGACGCTTCCGCCGCCGTAGACGAGCAGTACGCGCGCCTTTGCGGGAACAAGTTGCGAGATTTTCGCCGTTTCGCCGATTCCGAAAACGAGCTTCGTGGGATTGTATAATATAAAAGAGTTCATAAGCGCAAATATCGTCGCTTTTGCCGAAAAGTCAAGAAAAGGAGGACTTTTGGGCACGGGGAGGCAAATGGGTATCGGGAATTTTTTATATCGAAAAAGCTTTACTTTTAAAAAAGTCGAATTAGCATAGCTATCAAATTTATGACTATGAAAAAATTCACCCTCATCTCTGTATCCCTTATCCTCGCGGCGGTGTCCGCATTTGCTTGGACTAAGAAAACGCAAAACACCGGCAACCTCGGCCGTATGTACGTCAGCGCGGGCGGCGGCGTAAATATGTCGAAAATCAAGGTTGCGGGCGAAGCCTCGAACCCCACGGGCGCATACGGCGAAGCCGTCATAAACGCTCCCATTTTCAAGCCCGGTGTAAATGCTTTCCGCGACATCAAGTGGGCTGGCGTTGACGGAAACGTTTTCTTCAACTACAACTACTCGGGCAAGGTTGCCGACGACTTCACCGCAAATTCGTACGCCATCGGCGCGGGTGTAAATCCCTACCTCAACCTCGTAACGGGTCTTCCCGCGCTCAAGGCTGTAAAGCCCTTCGGTATCGCCTATGTCGGCTACGAGTGGAGCACGCTAAATAGCGACACTTCCACAAACTCGAACGAAAACTACCTCATCTACGGCGTAGGCGGTGGTGTCGAATTTGTGATTCTCGACAGACTCTCGTTCACTCCCACGTGGCAGTGGAGGGGCAACGCGCAGTCGGGCAAGGAATCGTATCAGGTTGTAACAGCCGAACTTTCATACTGGGTGACGGATCAATTCTGCTTTGCGGCTTTCTGGACGCACAATTTCGACTTCCAGAATGCTACACCCGCCTACGACTACAAGCACGGCGACATTATCGGTCTGAAGTTCAAGATTGGCTTCAACCGCTAATTACGAAAAAACTTTTGAAAACCGCTTCCGAATGGGGGGCGGTTTTTTTGTGCCCGTTCATTTTGTTTTTGCATATCGGCAGCGGTGCAGCGGCATGAACTGCGGAGCATGGAGGTGTTTGGGGGTGGACTGCTGAATTTCGATTTTTCCGCGATTGGCGTTTGCACACAAACCCGCGCAATTTTGATTATTTTGATATTTTCCGCGCTTCGGAAATTTTTGGTTTGAACGGGAAAGTCGGCGTTCTAATGTCGGGTAAAACATCCGAAATTTACGATGAAAACCTATTACGACTTTATAAAAGACACGCGCAGACTCGTGGAATCGGCGAAGAAAATCGCCACGGGCAAAAACGCGGCGTTCGGCGGAGGAAAGCTTGCCGATGCGGAAAATGTTCTGCACATAGGCGGCGCGCAAAAAAAGGAGCTTTTCGCAAAGCTGAAAAAAATCGGGCTTGCTCCCCGCGCGGTGATTTTCGCCCCGCACCCGGACGACGAATGTATGATGTCGTTGCCCGTGCGCGTGATGAACGAATGCGGTTTCGAAATTATCGACGCCGCAGTGACTCTCGGCTCGAACATGCAGCGCCGGCAGCCGCGCAAACGCGAACTGCGCGACGCAATGGACTATCTCGGCTGGAAAATGAACGTCTTCGGTTTCGAGCGCATCAATCCGCAGACGCGCCGAACCGACAAAAAATTCTGGGGCGAATGCGCCGGAAAAATCGCTTCGTTCATACTCGAAAAAAAGCCCGCCGTTATTTTTGCGCCGCATTCGCGCGACTGGAACAAAACACATATCGGCACTTCGCTGCTCGTAAAGGACGCGCTTGCGCTCGTAGGCGGCAAATGGAATGGCGTTGTCGTCGAAACCGAGCTTTGGCAGGCGATGGAAACGCCGAACATGCTTTCGGAAGTATCGCCCGAAATCCTGGCGGCGATGACGGGCGCGCTTTCGTGCCACACGAAGGAGGTCGAGCGCAATCCGTACCATCTCAACCTTGTCTCGTATATGACCGACAACGTACGGCGCGGCGCGGAAATCGTCGGCGGGCAGGGCGGGGATGCGCCGAATTTCGCATTCGGGCAAATCTACCGCGTGCTCGTCAAAAAGGGAAGCGGCTGGAAAAGCGCGTTTAAATCGCTGATTCTGCCTGCGGACAAATCGGTTGCGGAAGTTTTGGAGAAACTGATATGGAAGTAATTATCCATCCAGACAGAGAGAGCGCGAACCGCGCGGCGGCGGAATTTGTGGCGCAGGCGGTCAGGCGCAATCCGCGCATTGTGCTCGGCTTGGCTACGGGCGAAACGCCGCTCGGACTTTACGAAAATCTCGCCGCGATGAACAAACGCGGCGAAATTTCCTTCGCAAAGGTGACATCGTTCAATCTCGACGAATACTACGGAATCGGCGGCGACGACGTAAATTCGTACGCCCGTTATATGCGCGTGAACTTCTTCGACAAAATCGACATCGACTTGGCTAACACGCACATTCCCGATGGCACGGCGGCAAACCCCGCTTTTGCGTGCGCCGACTACGAACGCGCGATAAAAAATGCGGGCGGGGTGGAATTGCAGATTTTGGGAATCGGCGGCGACGGACACATCGGGTTCAACGAGCCCACCTCGTCGCTTTCTTCGCGTACGCGCATGAAAACGCTCACGCGCGAGACAATCCGCGACAACGCGCGCTTTTTCGGTGGAGACCCCGAGAAAGTTCCGCACCACGTTCTGACAATGGGAATCGGCACGATTATGGATGCCGAGACCGTCGTGATGCTCGCCTTCGGCGCGGGCAAGGCGGATGCTGTTGCGGGAATGGTCGAGGGCGCGATAACTTCGATGGTGCCCGCGTCTGTGCTTCAGATGCACGGGAACGCAAAGGTATTTCTCGACGAAGCGGCGGCCTCGAAACTGAAGCTCGCCGACTACTATAAGTGGGTGTACTCGAGAAAGCCCGCCGAGAATTTGTAGATTTTCCTCTGTAAAATAAAAGACGGGCTTGTCGGGAAATTTCGGCAGCCCGTTTTTTGCGGATGTTTTTGCTCCCGTCAGAGTACGATTTTTATGCCTTTGCGCATAAATGTGGGCACGTCCAAATCTACGCCGTTGCGCATATTCGGCGGGGTGTCTTGGAAGAATCCGCGTTGCTGCGAGAGCTCCATAAATTTGAACTCGGTCTGCGCCTTCGATTCGCCTTCGGGGGCTTTTGCCTTTTTGCGCCTGCCGAAGTTGAAGAACGGTTTTCGCGCGGACTTCGGTTCGGATTCCGCGAGCACGGGCGCGGGCGAGTTCGCCGCCGAGCTTGCGGCGGGCGCGTCCACCCTGATGTTTTCGGAGGATGTTATGGAATCGTCGGCGGTTTTTACTTCGTCGATTTGCGGTTCGAAATCGTCTTCAGTCTGCGTTGTGCGTTCGGATTCTGAAGTCGGTTGCGTTTCGGCAACGGTGTGGCGCACGGTTTCGGATACGGAATCGGCGGGTGTTTCGGAAGCTTGTTCCCGAGTTTCGCATACGGAAGCTTCCGCCGACTGTTGCGGCTCTTCCGCTTTCGCCGCGGATTTACCGTCCGCCGCGTCGGTTTTGCAAAGCCCCATCACGCAGACTTCGATGTTGTCGCCGAACGAGTCTTCGGCAATCGCGCCGAACTCCATCCTTTCGGGGTTCGCGTATTTTTCCGAGACGGCTTCGAGCAGGCGTTGCATTTTGTTCATCTCGAAATTTTTTCCGCAGCGCAGGCTCACTATCGCCGCCGTCGCGCGGACGTTTTCGGGCGCGAGCGGCGAGCGTTCAAGTGCCGCCGCCGCCTCTTCGACCGCGTCCGCGCCTTCGCCCGTTCCGTATGCGAGGAACGCTTCGGTTTTTGTCTGGCGCGAAAAAATTTTCATAAACGACGGGAAGTCCACGTTGACTATTCCGCGCGATGAGAGCATTTTCACGAGCGAGTTTACCGCCGTTACGACGTTCATATTCGACACTGCGAACGCCTCCGAAATCGGGGCGTTGAGCCGCGCCAGTATTACGTCGTTTTTGAGCGCGAATGCCGCGCGGGAGTGTTTTGAAAGGTATGTCTGCGCCCTCAGCGCAAGCGACGCGCGCTGCGCACCCTCGACCGAAAGCGGCATTATCGCAAACGAGACGACCGCGCAGTCTGGATTGCCCGCCGCTATTTTCGAAATCATCGGCGCAACAACGCTTCCCGTTCCGCCGCCCAGCCCCGCAATGATTATCAGCAGGCGGACACCCTGCGGCAGGACCGACAGTTCTTCGGCGTGCGCAACCGCCGCCTCTTTCGCAACCGACGTATCGCAGCCCGAGCCTTCGCCGTTTTCGATAAGGGCGATTTTTATGTCCGCCGCCGAATTTGCGACGGAACGCGCGTCGGTATCGACCGCCGCCGTTTGCACCCCGAGCCCTTCGGCTACAATGTCGCCGAGCACCGCGATTCCCGCGCCGCCCACGCCGACTATTTTGATTTTGCAGTTTTCAGACATATCAGAAATTAAAGATGTTCGAGAACCAGCCCGTTTTCTTGCGCGACTTCTTTTCCTCCTCCATCCGCGCGTGTTCGAGAAGTCCGAGGGCGGTTGCGAACTCCTGATAGCGCAGCGACGGTTGCAGCGCGCTACCGAACCTGCCCTTTGTGCACGGCACTTCGAGCACCGCCGAGGCAAGCTCGCATATCCCGTCGAGGTTCGACGTTCCGCCCGTGAGCACCGCCTGATTGAGTTCGGCGTATTCGGGCATATGTTGGGCGCATTCGTCGCGCAGCATTGTGAAGAGCTCTTCGAGTCGGGCGCGGATGATTTGGTTTACCGCGTCCATCGGGATTTTTTTGTCGCCGATTTGCCTGTTGCCGATGTTCCAGAATTGCTGGTTTTTTTCGTCGGCTGTGATTGTGGCCTTGCCGCAGTGTATTTTGATGCGTTCGGAGTCTTTGCGGCTCAGATGCAGCCCGAAGGAAAGGTCGTTGGTGATGTGGTCGCCGCCGACTGGGACGATCCCCGCGAAGACGGGCTTGCCGTGTTTGAAATAGGCGTAGTCGGTAGTGCCGCAGCCGATGTCGGCGACGAGAACGCCGTCTTCGCGCTGCCGTGCGTCGGTTACAACGTAGCCCGACGCTATGCCCGAGAAAACGAGGTATTCCACTTCAAGTCCGAAACTCTGCACCACGTGCAGCGCGTCGGTGATTTTATCCCTGTCTCCGTGGAGCATCCAGTACGCGACTTCGATGTGTTCGGCGTGTTCGCCTATCGGGTCGGGGCTGTATTTGCCGTCGAGAAAATATCCGCAGCGGATTCTCTGGATGTACGTTCTGCCGTCGGCGAGCGATTTCCCGCGCGCGTCCTCCACAGCCCTTTCGACATCCTCGCGGCGCACTATTCCGTCCGCGCCCGAGACGTTCGCCGAACCTGTGTTGCGGAAGCCCCTGATGTGCGTTCCGCTGATTCCGAGGCAAACCGATTTTATCGGGGTGTTGCTCGAATGTTCCGCCATCACAATCGCAACCTGCGCCTGCGCCGCCGCCTTTACAACGTCGCAGATGTCCGCCTTCTTCACGCCCGATGTCGTCGCCTGACCGCTGCCGACAATGTTGAGCATTTTCCCGTCGATGATTTCGCCCAGAAATACCTGCATCTTGCCCGTTCCGATTTCGAGGGCGGCTATTGTCTTGCTTTTACTCATTTCGATTTCGATTGTGGTGTTGCGAATTTTACGACCGACCAGTCGCTGAGTGTCAGGTCGATTTTCTCGGCGCGGTTTGTGGGGTTCTCGCGCATATATTTGAGAATGTACTCGAGCCTGTCGAGCTGGCGCGGGTATTCGCCCGTTTTGAAAACGTATTTCGTGCCCTCCTTCGAGGTCGCGGTGATGACGGGCAGGGTGAGGCTGTCGATTTGCGACACGTCGACCGATTCCCATTTTGCGTATTCTTCGGGCATGCGCGTCCGCACGGCGCGCAGAAACTCCATAAGCTTTGCCGCGTGCGGGTAGGGGGCGGGAACCGAGCCGTCGAAATCGGTCTTCGCGCCGACCGCGAATTTAAGCGCGTCGATTTTCTCCTGTGGTATGCAAATCGGAACGAAGAACGAGCCGTCCGCCGCCATCAGATAGGTGCGCATTTCGTAGTCTATTTTCCGCAGTACTTTCGCTTCGGGAAAACGTTCGGCAACCGTTATGCGCAGAACGTCGGGGTAGACCCTCTCGACTTTCGACGTGCGAATCTGCGAGAGCATATCGAGCGACTGCTTGACCGCGAAAATATTCACGTCCTCCAGTTTCGATCCGCGCGGGATTTTGAGGTATCCGTTGAGCCACGCGCCCGAAATTGCGCCGTCGGTTTTAAACTCGAGCCGCTTGATTTGACTTCCGCCGCGTCCGAACACGTCTTCGAAATAGACATTTTGATAGGCGTAGTACGCTCCGTAGCAGAGCGCGGCAACGGCGGCGGCGGCGGCGATGCGCTTTGTCCATACCCACAGCCGACGGAAACGTGCGCGCCACGAGAACGGTTTGCGGCGCGACTTGCCGGAGGATGCCCCGCTTTTGAGCGAAGTCCAGTCGGTCGGGTCGGTTGTCTTTTTTTTCGGCATTATTTGGCGAGCCTCGAGATTGCGCCCTCGACGAGTTTTGCGCAGAGCGTTTCGAAATCGTAGCCTATGCAGCTTGCGCTCTTGGGCAGCAGACTTGTGGGGGTCATCCCGGGCAGGGTGTTAAGCTCGAGTATGTAAAATTCGGGGGCTTGTTCGTCGGTGAGTATGAAATCTACGCGGACGAAATCCCTGCAGCCGCAGGCTTCGAACGCCGTTTCTGCGGCGCGGCGCATGGCGTTCGCGGCTTTGTCCGAAACTTTTGCGGGAAATTCGTAGCGCGTCGAACCCGCCGTGTACTTGCGCTTGTAGTCGTATACGCCGCCTTCGGGAATTATTTCCACAACACCCGCCGCCTTGCCGTAGATTACGCCGATTGAAAACTCCCTGCCGCGCAGAAATTCCTCCGCCATCCACTGTCCGTCTTCGATTGCATTCAGACCATCGGCGGCGGCTTCCGCGGTTTTCGCCGCCGTAAGCCCAACGCTGCTGCCCTTGTCGGCGGGCTTTATTACGACCCCTTGGGGGAAGAGTTCGAAGAGCGTTTCGGCGGTCGGTTTGTCCCGCGCCGAAAATTCGAGCGACTTTGCAACGCGCAGCCCCGCCGATTTCAGCAACGCCTTTGCCGCGGGTTTAACCATACACACGCGGCTCGAGAGCGGTTGGCAGCCGGCGTACGAAAAGCCCGCCTCTTCGAGCTGGTTTTGCAGTTCGCCGTTTTCGCCGTAGTCGCCGTGCATTGCGGGGTAGACAACTGTGTCCGCGGGGTTCAGCCCGTAGGGGAGTTCGTTTTTGTCGAGCCGCACGAGCGCGGTTTCGAAGTTTTTCGACAACGCTTCGGAGACGTTTTTGCCGCTAACAAGCGATACGTCGCGTTCGGGCGATATTCCGCCGCAGAAAACTGCTATTTTTTGTTTCATTTTATGTTTCCGAAAAATTTTTTTGCTTCGAAGTAGAAGTCGCCCGCGCCGACGATTGCGACCGACGTCCTCCCCGCGTTCGACCTTTTCAACTTGTCTTCGACCATTCTGAAAAATTCCGCGCCGCCGACAAGCTTAATCCGCGGCGATTTTTCGGCAATCGCGGTGCTTTCGCCGAGCGGGTCGAAGGGTTCGCTTGCGGCGTATACGGGCAGAAGGCAGACTTGGGCGCGTTCGGAAAAGTCCCCGAGTATCCGCGCGAAATCTTCTGCGAAGCGGCGGGTGCGCGTGTAGCGGTGCGGCTGGAAGACGACGATTTTTTCGCCGTCGAATTTTCCGTCGAACCATTCGAGGAACGATTTTACTTCGCTGGGGTGGTGGGCGTAGTCGGCGATTGCCGAGCATTGCGGGGTGCACAGCAGCATTTCCTGACGGCGCAGAAGACCGCGATAGTCGTCGAAAACCGACATTTGAGGCTTTATCCCGAATGTCTCCCCGAACGCCGCCGCCGCCATCGCGCGGTTTGCGGCGTTGAAATCGGGGGGCGTTTCGACCGCACGCGAGGGCGTTTGCGCCGCCGCCGCTATGCGCGCAAGCATTTTGTCCGACTTCGGGTAGAGTACGATTTTCTTCGTCCGCGCAAAGAGACGGGCGAACATTTCCGCGAGCTTCGAGTTGTCGGCGTATGTGTCGGTGTGGTCGAGGTCTGCGTTGAGCGCGACGGTGATTTCGGGCGAAAAATTCTCTATAGTGCCGTCGCTTTCGTCGATTTCCGAGACTACGGGCTTTCCCGTTCCGCAGTATTTGTGCATAGGAAAGTCTGTCGGCACCGCGCCCACAAGGTATCCGAAATCGAGCCCCATTTTCAGCGCGGCGTGCGAAATAAGCGCGCTTACGGTGCTTTTGCCGTGGCTGCCCACTACGGCGGTCAACTTGCGGTCGGCGCAGAGTTGCGCCCAGCATTCGCCGCGTCTGAGGATTTCGCCGCAACCCGTCGCCGCGCGGATTTCGCCTATCTTGCGCTTGAGGGCGGTACTTATTACGACAGTTCTGTCGGTGTCGAGCCTGTGCGGAGCGGCGAATTCCACGCCACATTTTTCTAGCGCGCTTTTAACGTCTAAGTTCGGCGAATGGTCGAAGCCCTCCACGTCTGCGCCCGAGTCTTTCAGAAACGCCGCCAGCGGAGCCATCCCCATCCCGCAGACTCCCATCATATAGAATTTGCGGTTTGTCATTCGGCATCCCTGCGCGCGATTCGGGCGAGGTCGTCCGCGATTTTCGAAGTGTCGTTCAGGTCGTCTACGCGCACGAGGTTTTTCTCCATCGATTCGCGCAGGCGCGTGTTTTCGAAAAGTTCCATCGTTTCGTCGAAGAGCTTGTCGAGGCTGCGCTGTTCGAGCATTACGCAACCGCCGTGTTTTTCGAAGCATTTTGCGTTTTCGTACTGGTGGTTGTCCGCCGCGAACGGGTAGGGGATTATCACCGACGGCACGCCGATGCGCGCAAGTTCGGCGATTGTGCCCGCGCCCGCGCGCGCCACAACGACATTTGCCGCCGACATCGCCGCCGCCATATTGTCGCAAAATTCGAGGAATTTAAGATGTCTCATCTTGCCGTCCGAATTTTGAATCGAGCGGTTTTCGTATTTGACTTTTCCCTGCCCGCACACGCACAGCACGTCGACGTTGCGTTCGGCGAGTTTTGCGAAGTTCTCGTTCGCCCACTCGTTGAGCGCAGCCGCGCCCTGCGAGCCGCCGAGCACGAGCAGTATGTTCGCTTCGGGCGCGAAGTCGAACGCGGCTTTTGCTTCGTTTTGCGGAATGCGGCGTATTTCGTCGCGGATGGGGTATCCCGAGTATTTCACCTGTCCGGACTTTCTGCGCGGAATTTTTACGCCGTAGGGAACGTAGATGCGCTTGGCAAAACGTCCTAGCAGACGCGTCGCCTTGCCCGCCTTGCGGTTTGCCTCGTGCAGGACAATCGGCACGCCCATCCACGCCGCCGCGAGCGACACGCCGAGCGAGTTGAACCCTCCGAAACTTACAACGGCGTCGTATTTGCCCTCTTCGAGCAGTTTTTTGCCGAACATTACGGCGTTTTTCAGCTCTTTCAGAAACGTAAAAAACTTTGCGGGGTTTTTCGAAAACGCAATACCCGGAGCTTTGATTATGTGCAGGTCTTTGTATTTTGCCACAAGGCGCGAGTCTACTTGCTTGCGGCTTATGACGAAGCCCGCTTCGTGTCCCGCCTTGATTAACGCCTGTCCGACGGCGAGCCCGGGGGCGAGGTGCCCGCCCGTTCCGCCGCATAAAATGATGAATTTGCTCATAGTTCGCTTGCCCTAATTTGCGCGGGTTTGCTCCACGCGCGTATGCAGTTTATCAAAAGACCCGTGAAGACGAACATCGCCACGAGGTTCGAGCCGCCGTAGCTGATGAACGGCAGCGAGATGCCCTTTGTGGGCATAAGCCCCGTCACGACGCACATATTCGAGATTGCCTGTACCACAATCATCAGCAATGCGCCCGTCGCCAGAGAAAATTCGTAGAGGTTCGGCGCTTTGCGCAGGTTCCAAAGCCCCGCAAGAAATAGAATCAAAAACGCCGTAACAACGGAGTACGTTCCGACAAGCCCGAGTTCTTCGCCCACGATTGCAAATACGAAGTCGGTGTGCGCTTCGGGCAGAAACGCCAGCTGCTGCCGTCCCTGTCCGATTCCCAGCCCCGTGAGCTTCCCCGAGCCGAACGCGAGAATGCCCTGATAGAGTTGGTAGCCGCCCTCCGTCTTGGTGTTTTCCAAATCTAGAAAGCTCAAAACGCGGTTGAGACGCACGGGGTCGTGGTAGACCATCACGGCGAATCCGAGTATCGCGGGCACGCATACCGCGCCCAGATAAAGTTTTTTCGCCCCCGCCAGGAATATAAGCACGAAACCGATTGCGCCGACCACCGCCGTCGTGCCGTAGTCGGGCTCTATGATGATGAGCACGCAGAATATGCCCGTTATCGCAAGGGGTTTTACGAGACCGTACCAGAACGTTCCCATCCGCCGCTGATTGTCGTACAGGTACGACGAAAGCAGAATTATGAACGAGAACTTGGCGATATCGCTCGACTGCACCGCCAAAATCTTGAGGTCAATCCATCTGTGCGAGCCGTTTACTTCCTTTGAGAAAGGTCCGACAACCGCCAAGAGCAACAGCACCATCGAGACTATTGCGAAGGGTATCGAAATTTTCTTGAGGAATTTTAAATCGACAAACGCCGCAAAACATCCCGCGGCGACTGCAATCACAAGCCATACGGACTGTCTACGAACGATGGAGTAGGGGTCGTCTCCGCCCACCCCCGCGCTCATAAGGATGAGCATCCCGAGCGACGTGAGGAAAATTACGGGCAGAATTACCGGAATCCACGCGCCAAACAGACCCGATTTTTCGGTTTTTACGGGCATCTTCGGCGCAACGGTTTAGAGTTCCACTACGGGCAGGTTTTCCGCTTCGGACTGTGCGGGAGCGGGTTGCGCGGGCGCGGCGGGAGCGGGTTGTGCGGGCGCGGCGGGAGCGGGTTGTGCGGGCGTTTCGGGAACTACCGCCGGAGCGGAAGCGGCGTTTGCGGCGGGCTGCGCGGGAACGTCTTTTACCACGGGAATTGCGGGCTGCGCGGGCTTTTGCGCCTCAACTTTGGGTTCTGCTTTTGCCGCAGGCTTTGCGTCGGTCTTGGGCGCGGCTTTCGATGCGATTGCCAGTTTCTGCCCGACTCTGAGCTTGTTCGCGTCTTTGATGGAATTTCTTTCCATAATCGCCTTGACGGAAGTCTTGTACTTGAGGGCGATAAATCCGAGCGTTTCGCCCGACTTTACGACGTGTTCGACTTCGCCGTCTGCAAGTTCCAAGCCCTTTTGTCGTTTTGCAGCCTTCGGCGCGCTTTCGGCGGACTGCGCCAACGCCTTTTTCGAAACGTTGAGCTTCTGACCGATTTTGATGTTGTGGTTTTTGAGTCCGTTGATTGCCATCAGGTGCTTAACGGTCGTGTTGAATTTGCGCGCGAGCCTGCCGAGAGAGTCTCCCTTCTGCACGACGTACACGGCCACTTCCTCCGTTTCGACCGCCGATTCGATTTTCGGGGCGACGGGTGTTGCGGGCACTACCTCCGCGTTCTTGTCGGGTGCGGGAAGCGAAATTTCCTGACCTACTTGGATGACTGTTGCGCGAGTCATTCCGTTGATTTTAAGAACCTTGTCGAGCGAAACGTTGTGCTTCTTGGCGATTTTCGCGAGCGAGTCGCCGCGCTGTACCGTGTAGGAGACGAGATTCGGGTCTTTTTCGACGGGTTTTACAAGTTCGTTCGCAACGGGTTTCTGCGGCTCGACGGGCTTGTCGGCTGGCACGATTTCCTCGCTCGACTTGCCCATATTCCAAGCTGGACGCGTGGGTGCCGCCCTGAGAGCCGAGCTGCCTTCGGGGGGGATTACCTCCTTCGTCTCCGCCGCCGCGGGTTGCGCCTGTTCTTCGGGCTGTGCGGGATTTATTTCCTCGACGGTCGTTTTTGCCTTTGCAGGTTGCGTTTCGGCGGGTTCGGAGCTGCATCCCTGAATCAGCATTCCCCCGATGAGAGCCGCATGAAGAGCTATGATGGTTGTTATTGCGAATGATTTTTTCATAATTGAGTACCCCTTATTTTTCGCTTATTTTTACTTTTATTTTAAATTCTTCAAACACAAAACTTCGCTTTCGAAAGATTTTCCGCGCTCGGCGTAGCCCGAAAACATTCCGAAGCTCGAGAATGCGGGGCTGAAGAGTACGGCGGTGTTTTTCCGCGCGAGGTCGTTGCACTTTTCGACGGCTTGGCGCATCGAGCCGCACACGAATACGCCGCCGGCAAGTCTGCCGTTGAGGGTATCGGCGAGCTTTTGCGCGGTCTGACCTATCAGCACCGCTGCGCGGGCGTGTTTTGCAACCGCGTCGGCGAGTTCCGAGAGGTCGCAAAGTTTGTCTTTGCCGCCGCCGAGCCAGATTAGGTCCGGCTCGTTTCCCAGCTCTTCGAGGGCGGCGATTGCCGCGTGGGCGTTTGTGGCTTTCGAGTCGTTGAAAAATCTTACAGAGCCGGCTTTCAGCGGTTTCGAAAATCTGTAGGCGGGCAGGGCGAATGTCTTTGCCGCCTTTTCGGGAATGTCGGCGGGCAGACCCGTTCCGCGCCAGAACGCCGCCGCCATTGCGTAGTTTTTCGACTGTATCGACGAGTCGAACGGCGCGGGGGCGCGAAAGTCTGCTTCGGGAGCGACGACGCGCGCGGATTTCGGCAGCGTTTCGCCGTATTGCGCGGCGGCGCGGGCGACATCCTCGCCCACGAAAATCGGGTTGCCGTCGGTTGCGGATACGAGGTTGAATTTCGCGTCGAAGTATTCGCGCATATCCCTGTGCCAGTCGAGGTGGTCGGGCGCGAAGTTCGTCCAGAGCAGCGCGTCTGGGCGCATATATTTCAGGCGGAAAGTCTGGAAACTGCTGAGTTCGCAAACTGCGGTTTTTTTCGGGTCGCTTCCGAACTCCGCGCAGAACGCCGAAAGCGGCGTGCCGATATTGCCTGCCGCGATTGCGTCGACTTCCGCAAGCTTCAGCGCGTGCGTCAAAAAAGAGGTCAGGGTGGTCTTTCCGTTCGTGCCCGTGATTGCGATTATTTTGCCGCTCCACGCGAGTGCGGAAAGGTCCGGCTCGCAGATTGCGGTTGCCCCCGCCTTTTCGGCTTCGGCAATCCATTTGTGGTCGGGGCGGAATGCGGGCGAGTATACGACAAGCGCGTGGGCTTTTGCGGCTTCGGGCGAAAATTCGCGGCAGTTCGCGTCGTCGGGAAACGGCTTTTTCCCCGAACTTTCGGCGTACAAAACGGCTTCGATGCCGAGGCTCTCGAGCAGTTTTTGCGCAGCCTTGCCGCTAGAGCCCGCACCGAAAACGGCGACGGGCTTTCCCTGTGCAAGCTCTGTTATCGACGGCTTCATCCTATCTGAGTTTGAGCGTGGCAAGCCCCGCGAGCGCGCATATGAGCGAGATTATCCAGAATCTGACGATAATGCGCGTTTCCGCCCAGCCGCCCTCTTCGAAATGGTGGTGTATGGGCGACCTTCTGAAAATTCTTTTCTTCCTGATTTTGTACGAGCCAACCTGCAGGATTACCGACATGGCCTCCATTACGGATACGCCGCCGATTATCACGAGCGTAATCGGTTGGAGTGTCATAATTGCGATTACTCCGATGAGTCCTCCGAGCGCGAGCGAACCCGTATCGCCCATAAATATGTCGGCGGGATGGGCGTTATACCAGAGGAATGCGAGCGACGCGCCGAGCAGCGCGCAGCATATTACCGTCAGTTCGCCGCATTGCGGAACATATCGCAGAAACAGGTATTCCGCCGCGATTGTATTGCCCGATACGTAGCTGAAAATTCCGTATGCCAGCGCGGTCGTAATCGTGCAGCCTATCGCCAACCCGTCCACGCCGTCGGTGAGGTTGAGCGCGTTGCTCGAGCCGCCGATGACGAAAAAGAAAAACACGAACATGAACCAGAACGGCATTGCCGCAATCAGCGGGGATTTGAGGAACGGAACCCAAAGTTCGCGCATAATTCCGCCGTATTCCTCCGAAAAATACAGCATGCATAGTGCCGCAAACGAAACGGCAACCTGCACCGCCAGCTTGGTTTTTCCCGATATTCCGTCCGGACTTTTTCTGACGAGCTTCTTGTAGTCGTCGGCGAACCCGAGCACGGTCAAAACCGTGTACACGAAGAGGGCGACGAACACCAGAAACGTCGGACGCGCGAAAAGCAACACACCCGCCATCACAGCGATGTAGACGATAATTCCGCCCATTTGCGGCGTGTTGCGCTTGTCCGCGTGCAGTTTGGCCAGAATGCCGAGATCCTCCTCCGTCCGCTGCGTGCCTTCGTATTTGAATTTGCGCAGATACCTTATTATCGGCGGGGCGATTACCATCGCCACGATGAACGAGAGCGCGAGCGCAAAGCCGCATCTGAACGACAGATAGCGGAACAGGCGCAGCGGCCCGAAAAATCCCTCGAAACTTGCAAGTTCGTATAACATTAGAACGTGTCCCTTTCGTCTTCGTCTTCGGGCGCGTTGTCGTCAGAATCGTCCTCATCTTCAAAACCGCCGTCTTCGTCGTTTTCGAATTCGTCGGAATCGTCTTCGCCGTCCTCGGATTTCGGAGCTTCGGCGGGCGTTTCTTCGGGATCGGGCGTTTCCTCTTCCTGCGCGGGCTCTGCGGATTTGTCGGAAAGCTTTTGCAGAACGTCGTCGGGCAGGGCGTTTTCCAATCCGCAGACGCGGCTGCCCTTCACGAATACGAAACCGCCGGCTTCGGCGATTTTTTCGCGCGCGGCTTGGGCGTTTTCGAATACGAAAATGTTCTTCTCGTCCCAACCGTTCGATATAAGCCCCGCCTTGTAGGCGTCGGCGAATGCGCCGACGAGTATTGCGGTGTCGTCTGAAATGGGCGTGATGTGCGAGCCGATGTCCTTGTGGTGCGGATGCGAGGCAAGCCCGAGCTCCGCCATCGTGCCCAGAACGTAGGTGCGCTTTGCCGCGTTTGCCGAGATTTTTTCGAAGTGCGCGAGCGCGTCCTTCATCGAGGTGGGCGATGCGTTGTAGCAGTCGAGGTAGTATTTTGCCCTGTCCGTTTCGACTATGCCGCCGCGCATCGGCAGGGGCTTGAGCGTCTCGAGGCGTTGGGCTATCTGCTCTTCCCTGCCGCCGAGCATAAGCGTTGCGCAGATTGCAAGCAGGGTGTTTTCAATCATCCCGTCCGTCATTTCGGGAACTTCGAAATAGTACTCGTCGCCGCCCTCGACGCACATATCTATCGAGGTAGTGCCGTCGCCGTTTGCGTTTAGCGCGTAGCGGAAAACCAAATCCGCCTTGATTTCGGGCGCGTCGGCGGACGCAACGACCGCCTTTTTACACTTGAGTTCGTCGAACGCCTTCCACCCGAGAAGGTTGTGGTGGATTAGGCACCAACCGCCCTCTGCGGCGTGTTCGGCAAGCTTGGATTTTTCCTTCGCCACGTTCCCGACCTGCTCGAATTTTTCGAGGTGCGAAAGCCCCACGTTCGTGATTATCGCAATGTCGGGCTCTATCATTTCGGCGAGCTCGTCCATCTGCGACGGCGCGGATACGCCCGCTTCGACTATCGCAAGCTGGTTCTGGCGCAGATCTATTTTCGTGAGCGTAAGGGGTACGCCGATTTCGTTGTTGAAATTCTTTTCCGTAACGAGCGGGTTTTTCCACGCCGCGAGCTTTGCGAGCATTTCCTTTGTCGAGGTTTTGCCGCACGAGCCCGTGATTCCCACGACGGGGTTGTCGAAGCGCAGCCTGTGCATTTTTGCGATTTTCTGGAACGCCCAGAGCGAATTTTTGACGACGAGTACGGGCACGGAAACGTCGAGTGCGCGCTCGGCGACGACGGCGGTCGCGCCGTTTGCCACTGCGTCGGCGGCGAAGTCGTGCCCGTCGCGCTGCGCCTTAATGGCGACGAATGCGAAGTCCTTTGCGATGTTGCGGCTGTCGTTGGAAAATCCCCTTATTTCGGGTTTGCGGGCGTTGTCGAGATTCGTCCAGTGTCCGCCCGTCCACGCCTGTAAATCGTCTGCTTTAAAAAACGGCATAATTGTATACTTTCGGATGTTTTGTATTGTCTATAGAAGTCCCTTGAGGGCGAGCAGTTCCTCGGCGACGCGCTTGTCGTCGAAGGGTATGATTGTGTCGCCCAACTCCTGAAATGTTTCGTGTCCCTTGCCCGCGATGAGGATGCAGTCGCCTTCGCCAGCCGCGTCTATTGCGAGGTTTATCGCCCTGCGCCTGTCCTCGACGAACGCGATTTTCGACGGGTCGACTACGCCCACCTTCATATCCGCGAAGATGTCGGAGATGTTTTCGCCGCGCGGGTTGTCGGATGTTGCCCACGCGATGTCGGCGTACTCCTGCACAACGCGCGTCATTTTGGGGCGTTTTGTCCTGTCGCGCTTTCCGCCGCAGCCGAAGACCACGAGCAGTTTGCCCTTGACGATTTTCCTGAGCATCGAAAGACCGTTTTTGAGCGCGTCGTCGGTGTGGGCGTAGTCCACGAAGATGTCGAATTTTGCGGGGCTTTGCACTTTCTGCATTCTCCCCGGAACGCCTTTGAAGTCGGCGAGCGTTTTCGCCGCGCGCTCTACATCCCTGCCGGTTGCGTAAACCATCGAGAGCGCAGCGAGCGCGTTCGAAACGTTGTAGTGCCCCGGCATGGCTATCTCGACGGGCGTTTTTTTGCCGTCCCACACGAGCGTAAATTCCGACTTCTGCGGATGCATCTTCAGGTTTTCGGCGTGCACCATCGCGCTCGGGTCGTCCACGGAGAACGAGACGAGCCTTGTTTCGGAAGAAAGGCGTTCGGCGATTTTTTTGCCGTGCGGGTCGTCGAAGTTTATCACGGCGATTTTCGGGGCTTTGCCGAGCGCGCCCGTAAAGAGCGACGCCTTGACTTCGAAGTACGAATCCATCGTCTTGTGGTAGTCGAGGTGGTCCTGCGTGAGGTTGAGGAAGCACGCGCACTCCACGGCTATCCCCTTGACGCGCTTCTGTTCTATTGCGTGCGAGCTGAATTCCATCGCCGCCGCCTTGCAGCCCGCGTAGCGCATTTGGTTGAGCATTGCGTGCAGTTCGAGGGCTTCGGGCGTAGTTCGCGCCGCGGGAAGGCATCTGCCGCCGAGGTCGTAGTGTATCGTTCCGACAAGTCCGCATTTCGTGCCGCCCTTGTCAAGCATTTCGCGGAGCATCCAAGTGACGCTCGTCTTGCCGTTCGTGCCCGTAACGGCGAAAATTTCGAGCGAGTCGTCGGTGTTGGCGTAGAAGCTTTTCGCGCCCGCGGCGGTAGCTTCGGCGATGTCGGCAACCCTTATCCAAGTCGCGGGGAAGCCCTTCGGGGCGGGCTCTTCCGAAACGACTGCCACCGCCCCCCTGTTCGCCGCCTCTTCGACGTACATATTGCCGTCGGTGTGAAGCCCCCTTTCCGCGAAAAATGCTGTATTGGGGGCGACGCGCCTGCTGTCGGCTATGAGCATTTTGATTTCGGCCTTTTTGTCGCCCGTAATCGAAATTGCGTTGACGGCTTTCGCCAAATCCGCCGCCGTGTAGGCGGGAAGACCGCCGTCCTGCTGCGCGAACGAGAGAGAGCCGAAGCGGCTTTTCGCGCCGCAAAGTGCTATGAGACTGTTTAAATTCGAGAAACCTATCATTGTCAAATTACCTCCACGCGACCATCTTTTCGAACTCTTCGTCCGACTGTATTCCCAGATAGTTCGCAGCCTGTTCCGCAATGTTTTTAAACGACGGCGCAGCCACGATGCCGCCGTAGCCGACCCCCTTGAGTTTCGGGGAATCGACGACAACGGTTATGACCAGACGCGGGCGTTGCGCGGGGAAGAACCCCGTGAACGAGGCGACGTGGTCGTGCGTGCTGTAGGCGCCGTTTATTATCTTTTGCGAAGTTCCCGTTTTGCCCGCCACTTTGAATCCCTTGAGTGCCGCGCGGTGCGCCGTGCCCGTGTCGCTGACGACTTCCGAGAGCATTTCGCTCATCAGCGTTGCGATTTTCGGACTGATGATGCGTCGCATCGCCTTGGGTGGATAGTTCATTACCGTCTTGCCGTTTTTGTCGAACACGCGGCGGACGAGTTGCGGTTGCATATAAATTCCCTGATTGGCTATTACGCTCATCGCGCAATGGATTTGCAGCGGGGTTACCGCCACGGCGTGTCCCATCGGCAGGCGCGTGATTGTAAGCCCGTCCCAGTCCTTGACCTTGTGGAGCGTGCCCGCGATTTCGCCGACCAGTCCGATATTGGTCTTTTCGCCGAATCCGTAGAGGTGCGCGTAGTTGTACAGCTTTCTTTCGCCGAGCAGAATGCCGAGGTGCGCCGAGCCTTTGTTCGAGCTTTTCTTGGTGATGTCGCGGACGGAAAGATTGCCCATTTTGTGCGCCTCTTTGGGCAGGCGCAGAACGCGTCCCCTGTAGGTTACGGTCGGGGCGTTGCAGTCGAAAACGTCGTCGGGCCCCACGAGCGATTCGTTGAGGGCGGCGGAAATCGGCACAATTTTGAACGTCGACCCAGGTTCGTACTGGTCGCAGATTGCGCGGTTTCTGAGGGAATCCTGCGGGTACTTGTTGTACTCGTTGGGGTCGAAATTGGGGTAGTTCGCCATCCCGAGGATGTAGCCCGTGGAGGGTTCGCTTATGATTACCGTCGCGCTCGTGGGATTGTACTGGCGGGCGATGTTGCGCACTTCGCGCGAAGCCATTTCCTGTATGATGGAGTCTATCGAAAGCTCGACGTTCAGCCCGTCCACGGGTTCCACGTCGCGCTGGCGGTAGTGGGGCAGTTCGGTACGGTGTCCGTCGCGTTCGGTTTCAATCCAGCCGTCCTGTCCGTGCAGGTAGTAGTCGAACTGCTTCTCGACACCCATTTCCGCGCTGAACTCCTTGTTGACAAAGCCCACCACGTGCGACATCAGCGAGCCTGTCGGATAGACTCGCACGTATTTTCTGTCGCCGCGTATGCCCTTGATTTTCAACGCGAGAATCTGCGAGTATGTCGCGTCGTCGAGGTTTTCGGCGATTTTCTTCCAGCGCGGGGAGTACGAGACGAAATTGCGTTCCACTTCCTCCTGCGGCATTTTGAAGATTTTCGCCAGCTCGCGGAAGACCTTTTTCTTCGCCGCAACCTGTTCGGCGCGGCGTTGCACGATGATTGTGTTGTTGGGCGTTGTGACACATTTGCGCACGAGCTCTTCGGGCGTCATATTCAAATTTACGCCGATCATCCTGATGCGCTTTGCCTGCGCTTCGGTTATCGTCGCGTTGACGGCGGCGATTTTTTCCGCATCCTGATAGGGAGTGCAAATCGACACGACATCGGCTTTGCGCAGCTTGAGTATTTGCGCCACTTTCCCGAGCTTTTCGATTCCGTCGGCGTTCAGCTCGACCCGTTCGGGGTCGACGCCGAGCGTTATCACGGGGCGGCTCGTGGCAAGCAGGTTGTTTTTGGCGTCTACGATATTGCCGCGTCGGGCGGGCACTTTGTCGAGCAGTTGGCGGGCTTTGTATGTGGCTTCGAGACTCCGTTCGCTGCGCTCGACATGCAGGTAGTAGAGGCGCGCGTAGATTGCACAAAACAGGCACACCAGACCCGCGGCGACCAGTCCGAGCCGCCACCCGTATATGAAAATGGATGTCTGGGGTCTTTTTTTCCTCATCTATGTACCGCGTTCTTCTTTTCGGGGGCTTTGAAGGAAACCAAGCCCTTCGACTTGCCGCTGAAATCGATTCTTCCGCCGTCGTAGTTTTCGTACGCCCAGACGACCGCCGTCATTTGCGGGCGCACGAGGCGCGTGCTCGCCCTGCGGGTGAGGTAGGCGGGATTTTCCTGTTCGGCGATTTTTACGGAAAGCTCCTCGTTGTCTCGGCGCAGCTGGTTTATCTGCCGTTCGTGCGAGGCTATTCTGCGCGAGATGTCGCGGTGTTCCTGACGCTCTATCGATACCGCCGCAAACCCCGAGCAGACCACAACCAGAAGCAGCCCCGCGAGGATTGCAATTACCGAAATTTTTTTGACTCCCGTTTTCATCTCGCCGTATCCTTTCTTATTGCCCTGAGCTTCGAGCTTCGGCTGCGCGGATTTTCCGCAATTTCTTCGTCCGTCGGTATTACGGGCTTGCGCGTGATAAGTTCCGCAAGCTTTACCCTGTCTTGAACGTACGAAGTGTCGAAGCGCGACTCGGGGCGTCCCGCCATCTTTTTGAAAAATTTTTTCACTATTCTGTCTTCGAGCGAATGGAAGCTTATCGCCGCCAAAACTCCGCCGTTTTCGAGCGCCTCGAACGCCTTGGGCAGGGCGCGCTCTATCTGTCCGAGCTCGTCGTTGACTTTTATGCGTATCGCCTGAAATGCGCGCGTTGCGGGATGTATGCGCTCGTGCGAGGGCGCGGCGGCGGCGATTGCGTTTGCAAGGTCGGTGGTCGTGGCTATTTTCCCCGCGGCGCGGGCTTCCGCGATTGCGCGGGCGACTTTTCTGAAGCGCGGTTCTTCGCCGTATTCGCGCAAAACCTCTGCGAGTTCGAATTCGCTTGCGCTCTCGACGTATTCGAGCGCGGTCATTCCGTGCAGGGTGTCCATCCGCATATCGAGCGGGCCTTCGCGCATAAACGAAAATCCGCGTTCGGCAGTGTCGAGCTGGAACGACGATACGCCGAAATCGAAGAGTATTCCCGCGAAACCGCGCATCGGCAGCCTGTCCAAATCGGAAAAATCGAGTGCGTGGAATTCGAACCTGTCGGGGTAGTCGGCTGCGACCTTTTCGGCGCGCACCGCCGCATCGGGGTCGCGGTCTATGGCGACTACTTTGCAGTTTGCCGATTCCAGTATTTTGCGGGTGTGTCCGCCGCCTCCGAATGTGCAGTCGAGGTACGTTTTACCGTCTTCGGGCGACAAAATTTTCACAGTTTCGTCGAGCAGCACGGGTTTGTGTCCGTGTTGTGCGGCGGTCGGAAAATTTTTGTCGTCATCTGAATTTTGCATTTACAGGCGATGTTTTAAAAAGTGTTTGTTTGAGCAACGCCGATTGTGCGGTCTCGATTTTTTCGATATGTCTTTGAATGTCCATACGTTCGGCGGTCTATATTCCCAGATCCTCGAGCAGGGCGGCATCGTCTTCGGGTGTCGATTCGCCGAGCCATTCGGTTCGGTGGGCGGGGTTCCAAAGCTCGAAATTGGCTCCCATACCCGCCATGCAGACTTCCCTTTCTATACCCGCTTTTGCAAGTATGCTCTCGTCTAGCATTATGCGCCCCTGTTTATCGCAACCGAATGTGCAGGCGTTTTGCAGAAAATTCGCCAACGCCCTGCGTTTTGCCACGTTTGTGATCGGGATTTTCGAAATTTTCGAGCGCAGTTGGGCTGCCATATCGGGCGGCATTACGAGGATTGCGCTGTATTGTCCGTATCGCGCAAGTATCGCAAGATAAGAGTTTTCGCCCTCGTCGCCTTTAAACCGCCACTTGGCGGGGATGGTTACGCGACGCTTCGGATCGAGAACTTTTGTGAAAGTTCCCGCGTAAGTATCGCCAACTGTAAGCTCTTCGGACATCCCTAACCTATGCTCTCCATTTTTCACCATTTTTCGCCATATTCCCCCACGAGTCAAGTTATTTTTTCAATTTTGTCCCGAAATTTTTCGGTTTTCGGCGGTATGTTTGTAGGTGAACGACTTTCGGACCTTTGTCTTTCGGAAATATGTTGACAATCCGCTGGGGCGGCGGCATAACTTGCGTCTTTAGATTACACACATCGCTTTTGGGGGATTATTATTGATGCGCCGCATTCTTAATTTTTTATTTGTATGTTGTATTGCAAGTTGCGCGTTTGCCGAAACGCGGACGCAATTTTCCGAGGCTTCGCTTCTGGACATACTTGTGGCGAAAAATGCAATTACCGCCGAGGAGTCTGAGGAAATCAAAAAAGCGTCGTCGGAAGTGCCTGTTTGCGAGCCTGTTTCGGTGCAAACTTTCCGCACGCTCTTCATCTCGCAAATGCGCTATACATATGTGTACCACGACTACTCGAATACGCCTTTTGATGTCAACGACGAGTCGCGCTTCAATTTCAGGCGTTTGCTTCCGGTTTTCATCGCCGATTTGACCCCGAATTCGATGTTGATGCTTTCGCTTTATATGCCCAGTTCCACGCTCATCAATACCTTGCACTACGAGATAAATCTCGACGGCGACGTTCTTGCGGGCAAGCTCAAGCTCGGGCATTGGTGCGTGAACTTTTCGATGGAGGAAAACGACAGTTGCTCTATAATAAAAGCACCCGACCGCTCGATTCTCTGCATTTATTTCGGCGGCGGCGACAGCGGCTACGACGGCTACATGAAGACTTCGTACGGTACCGCGCTCGGATTTTCGGGCTATCACACCGGCGTTTATTGGGACGGGCACATTCCCGCGCACAAGGAGTTTGTATATAGCCTCGATGTCGTAAATTCCAAGCCAAACGATATTTTTGTGCGCAACGACAACGGCATATCGTGCTTTTTGACTGCCGCCTACGACGGCAAGTTCGACGGATGGTCGTTGAAAGTCGGTTCGGCGTTCGGCTATTCCAACAAGATTGTCTCGGCGATTGAGGGTGCTTCGGTTCTGCCGTCGGAGGTTGAGGATTTCGGCGACGCGCTCGGGGTGAATCCGTTTGTGCGTTTTACATACGGCGATTTGTCGCTCGACGGCGAGTTTTTCCTGACGAGCCTGCGCTACGGGCGCACCCATTCCGATACCGTTCCGCTTTATACCACGCATTCCGGACAGGCGGTTCCGTGGGGCTTTTATGTGCTCTGCGCGTACAAGGTTTACAAGTCGGACAGGTGGGGCGAGTTCGAGCCGGTGTTCCGCTTTACCTATCTCGACACCGACGGGCGTGGCGTGCGCGGTTGCGATGTCGTCTACAATATGCGTTCGGCGAACGGGCTTTACGACAATGCGACCGCCTATTACGGCGGCGTTAACTGGTATCTCGACGGCAGAAATTTCAAGGTTGCGGCGGGCATAGAGCATTTCGATTTCCGCGACTCGCCGCTCGGCGGCTCGAAGGCTTCCGTTTCGTCCGACGTTGCGATACTGCAATTCCAGATGGTTTTCTGAGTCGGGCTTTCTAATCATACTTGACCGTGCTTTGAAACTTTGTCCTGCTTTGCCACGTTTGACTTGGTATGAGCAACTCAAATGTCGATTTGAAAGGGGGCGGCTTGAAGCGTTCGCCCGATTTTGCTTTCATTTTACCTCCAAAAACGTACTCTTGTTCGGCGATGAAGTATTTTATTGCGATATTGTCTTGCCTGCTCGTTGCGGGCGGCGTTTGTGCCCAGTCGATTTCGAAAACCGTCAAAACCGTCACGGTTACGGAGACGACTTCCGTGGAGCGCAGCGTTGCGCCGAAAAGGGTCGCGCTTTTTGTCCGCAACGACAGCGGCAACCCGAAGCTTGCCGACAGCGGAAAAAATCTCGAGTTCGCGCTTTCGGCGCGGCTTAACAATCTCGGGTTTGCAGTGGTAGACCACGATTTGGCTTTGCGCAACCTCAACGACTATCTCGGCAATCCCAATGCAAAGTACCGTTCGGAGGCGTCGAACTTCAAGCGGCTGTTTGCGGGCGATTCCCCCGACGCAAAACTTTTCGAAAACGCCCCGGGCTTGCGCATCGCCGAGTTTATCGGCGCGGACTACATCCTGTCCGTTTCGATTGGCGGGCTGACAGCCGAGCGAAAAGTCTTCGACGGCTACGACATCAAGACGCTCAACACAACCTACAGGTTGCGCGCAAGCTACAACATTTACGGCGGCGACGGCGCGGGCACTGCGGGCGGCGCGGTCGGGGCGCAGAAGACGGTTCGGCAGACGGGAAATCTTGTCGAGATTTCCGACGACGTTCTCGATTCGCTGCTCGAAGATGCCGCAGCGCAGGCGGCGGCGAAGTTGGGCGTTCAGAACGAAGAGGGAAAGATAGTTTCCAAGGGCGTATCGTTCGGCGAAGTGAAGATTGTCTGCGAGCTTGCAGATTTGTCGTTTCCGGAAGTCGTGCTGAAGAACGGCAGGTACGAGCTTGCAAGCACTGTCTTTCCCGTGAAGATTCCGTACGTAACCGCAGACATCGACGGTATGGCCCACACGCTCGGCGGAAAGATAAGGCTTTCGAAAGGGGTGCACGTTTTGAAAATCGACCAGCGCGACATCGTGCCGATTGAAAAGACTTTCAATATTACGGGAAGCCCCGACCAAACATTGGCGTTTACGCTGAATCTGACCGACGGCGCGAGAAACCGCCTGAAGGCGGATATGGCGTTTCTCGAAGAGATGAAAAACCGCGCCAAGCTTTCCGACGAACGCCGCATTCTAACTGATGCCGAGGCGGATCGCATCAGGGGCATGGCGAAAATGTTCGAGCAGTCGGGCTTCAAGGTGGACGCAAAGGCGTTGCCCGAAATCCGCAGGACGCAGAGCATATTCGGTCAATAATCAAAAAAAGGGAAAGGGTATTTTGCATTATGAAAAAATCGGTTGCATTGTTGTTTTCGGCTCTCGCATTTTCCGCGGTATTCGCCGCGGAGGGAACACCCGCGATGTCGACATTGGCGGTTACCAAGGTTGTGGCTATGCCGTCGGTTTCGAAGTCGGCGGCGGAGAGCGGCACGGGGCGCACCTTCGGGCGCATAATAGAGTCTCTCGACGCGAACATTCTTTCGGCGATTGACTCTCTCCGCAAGTTCAAGACGGTTTCGCGCAAGGATTTGGACGCGGTGCTCAAAGAGCAGAGTCTTGCCGCTTCGGGCAACGTAAATACCTCCGACCCCAATGCCGCGCAGTCGGGCAGGCTTGCAAGCGCAAAGTACATTCTGACCGTTACTGTTGACGATTTTCAGGACTTCAAAGACACCGTCAATTTTGCCGAACTCAAGCAGCGCAGCGATATCCGCACGATACGCGTGGGTGCAATCGTCAAGGTTATAGACTCGACCGACGGCAGCATTCTGCAGACCGCCAATGTAATAGCCAAGACGACATCCAACCTGAACACGCAGCACAATGTTGTCCAGACCGGCGGAAGCGCAAGCGACGACAAAATAGCCCTGCTTGTGCGCGACATCTCGACGCAGATTGCAAACCGCGTTGCCGACGCCGTTTTCCCACCGAAGATTGTCGGCAAGACGGGGAAAATCGCCACGTTCAACAGGGGCGGCGGCACGGGCGTTTCGGTGGGCGACGAGTACGAGGTTTTCGCGCTCGGCGAGGAGATGGTAGACCCCGACACGGGCGACAAGCTCGGCTACGAGGAGGTTTCCGTGGGCAGGCTCAAGGTCGTTTCGGTAGCCCCGAAATTCTCGCGCGGCACGCTTACCGAGGACAACGGCGTCGAGAAGGGGCAGGTTGTGCGCCTTGTCAAAAAGGCGGTCTCGGCGCAGGCTTCCGACGACGAAATTTAGTTCCGAATCGGCAACGGGCAGAACTTTTTCGCCTATGAAAATTTTGCAGATTGCCTTTGCCGCCGCAGTTGCCGCCGCCGTTTCGGGCTGCGCGACTCATACGAGCGAAACGGCCGGTATGCGCAGGGCTTGGCTCGCGGGCGATACGGCGCGCGCGGGGGTTGAGGTCGATTCCGTTCTCGAAGACAAAAAGGGCGGCGGCGACGAGCTTGTTTGGCGGTTAGAATGCGGCGCGGTTGCGCGTGCCGACGGCGATTTGAAAAAAAGCGCGGAGGAGTTGGAGGCTGCGCATTCGGCGGTGCGCGGCTTCGAGTCGGAGTCGGAGACGCGGCTTTCGGAGGAGACCGAGGCGTTTCTTACAAACCGCAGTTTCATCCCCTACAAGGGCTACAACTACGACAAGATTATGATGGGAGTATACCTTGCGCTCGACTACATCGAGCAAAAGGATTTCGACCGCGCCCGCGTCCAGCTTAAGCGGCTCGAAAACTACCAGAAAAACGCCGTGCAACTCAACCGCGCCCGCATAGAGCGCGAGACCGAAAACTTGGAAAAGTCGGCGCGCAAGACTGCGGCGCAAAACCGCGATTCGGCGCGGCAAAACGTGTCGGGGGCGATGCGTGCGGCGGCGGCTTCGCCCGAATTCCGCCGCCATTACGGCGACGCCATTGCGGGGCAAAAGTTCGGGCAACAGGCGAAGAGCCTGTATGTAAATCCGTTCGCGTATTGGGTTGCGGGCGTTTACTTCGCAAATAGGGGCGAGGATTCGGCGGACAGGCAGCTTGCTCAGGATATGTTCCGTATCGGCGGCGAGGTGCTCGGCGGAAAATCGGAAGTGTTCGCCGCCGACTATGCGCGGTGCGAGGACATAGTTGCGGGAAAGCCCGCGGTCGGCATAACGTATGTCGTCTACGAGACGGGTTGTGCGCCGCTCCGCAGGCAGTTTCGGCTCGATTTGCCGCTGTTTGCGGTCGGGCGGAATCTGCCGCACGTTGCGGTTAACTTCCCGTATCTCGAGCCGCAGAACTCGTACAAGCCCGACATTTCGATTGTCGCGGGCGGCAAAAAATACAGTGCCGAAACCGTTGCCGATATGGACGCGATTATACAGGAGGAGTTCGACAACGAGCTTGCGCTTGTCGTAACGAAAACGCTTTTGTCTGCGGCGGGCAAGGCGGCGGCCCAGTACTTTGCGGCGCAGGCGGCGGGCGACTTCGGCGTGCTCGTGAACATCGGCGGGGCGATATACCAGAGCCTTACGAACGATGCCGATTTGCGCACTTGGACGACCCTGCCAAAGCAGATTAAAATAGCCCGAATGGAAACTCCCGCCGACGGCGTTGTAACGGTCGACGGTACGCGCGTTGAGGTTGCGCCGAACGCCGTCAACATAATTTTTGCAAAGCGCACGGGCGCGGCCGGTCGGCTGATTCTGCGCAAGTTCGACTTTTCCGACGCGCCGAAAAGTGCGGCGGTCGGCAGTGTCGCGGCGGAATCTTCGAAATAAAAAAACGGAGCGTATAGAAACTTGCAATTTTCGGGCGCGTTTAACAGAATGGAGAATGTTATTATGAAGGCGATAATTTTGACAATGGTTGCAGCAGCTCTGCTTTGCGGATGTTCGACGGTCAACACTTTCGAACGAGCAAAGCCCGAAGGCTCGATGCAGATGGTAAACGACAAGCGCATCATAACAGACGGCGGTCTCGACGACTACGCCTATGTGGCTTCGATAAACCAAAGCAGGGTCGGCGGGCTTTTGAAAATTCAGGCAAAGCTTGTGAATTCAAGTTCGGCGAACAGAAAAATCCGCTACAAATTCTCGTGGTTCGACGCGTCGGGAATGGAGTCGGGCGGTGTCGGCACGGAATGGCGTGTGCTCGAGCTTGAGGGCGGCGAGGCGCGTTATATTTCGGCGGTGGCGACCAATCCGAATGTCGCCGACTTTTCGCTCAAACTGCTGCCCGACGAACGTTAGGGTATTGTCTGCAAAATCTTAAAATAACAAAAAATACGATTTATGAAAAAACTTCAAATTATATCCGTCTTTGCAGCCGCGTGTGTGCTGGCGTTTTCGGGGTGCTCGAGCAGGGGCACATATGTGAACGCCGACAAGTCGGGCGTTATCGGAACTGGCATAGACATTCAGGACTTCAACAACGCGTCCGCCGCGCTTGTAAACGACCTGCTTTCCTCGGGCGCGCTCGACAATCTCGGCTTGAAAATGCCCATAAAAATGCTCGTAAGCCGCGTGAAATGCGATGTCGGCGAGCCGATCAACCGCGATTTGCTAACAAACCGCATTTGTATGGCGCTCAACAATTCGGGCAAGGTCGTTGCCGTAAAGGACGACCCGCAGACCGTCGAGCTCTACCAAGCCGAAGCCCGCAAGCTCGGGAAAAATATGGCATTGCCCAAGATTACACTGACCGGTTCGATTACCCAGCTCAACGCGTCCGACAGCGACGTAAAGCAGGTTACATATGTGTTCTCGATGCAGGTCAACAGGCTCGGCAATTCGATTTGGATGGGCGAAAAGCAGATAACAAAACAGTTCACGAAAAGTTCTTTCGGCTTCTGATTCCGTATTTGCGAAAGAAAGGGTTTGTATGAAAATATCGGCAATACTGGTTTTGTCCGCCGCGTGCGCCGCGCTCTGCGGGTGCTCGAGCACGGGCGTGAACGACCATCCGTTCCGCGACGCGTTCACCCCCGGAGTGTCCGCCGAAACGACCGTCAGAACGTGGGACGAAAACGGCAAACCGCACGAGAAAAAAGTGCAAAACGACCCCGCCTTTCTCTACGACTCCGAGCGCAAAAAGGCTTCGGAGTAGGTCGGGATTTTTACAAAAAACGCGCCGAGTGTTCCAATGCTTCGGTGCGTTTTTTTTGTGCGGCTGCGGAATGCCCGCAACCGACCGTCGGCGTTTCTATTTCGCAAACTGCGCCGAGCTCCAACACATCAGCGAACCCACCACGAGTACGCCCACGCCCGTCAACAGAGAAGTTCCCAATTTCGCGCCGATCCAAAGCGACGCGAAAACGCACGAAAGCACGGGGGTGAAGTACGATGCAATCGCGATATACGTCATATTTCCGCGCGCAATGCCGTAATTCCACGCCGCGTATCCGCTGCCGATTGCGATTGCCCCGAGCAGAACGCTAATCCAGCCCGTCGCCGACGCGTTCGATACGCTGCCGTAACCGCACGCCCAGAGAATTGCGAAAATCGCGAAATCCAACGCAAAAATCAGCACCGTCGGATTCTCCTCGACGCGCCAGCGTTTCGTCAGATTCGAAAAAAGCCCCCACGCCAGCGCGCCCAAAAACGCCGAGATGTACGGCACGGGATTTGTGCTTACGTTGTGCGAAATTTCGGCGATGTCCAAGCCGCGCTCGCCGCCGAGCACCATTGCGATGCCCGCAAAGCTCACCGCCATCCCCGGATAAATCCACCAACGCACTTTTTGGCTGTTGATGAATATCGAGAGGAATACGACAAGGCACGGCCACATATAGTTTACCATGCCCACTTCCACCGTCTGCTGTTCGTTTTTGCAGAGGTACATCGACACGCAAAAGAGTATCGAGCACGCGTTCGAAAGCGGTATTCCGAATAGCAGATATTTCAGCGGCATCCTTTCGATTTTCGGCACGCCGAGCACAAGTAGCAGATACGCCACCGTAACGGCGTACAAAATCGCCAACCCCGCAGAGAGGCTGAATTCCTCGGTTATGTCGCGCACCAAGCCGACCGTCGTACCCCAGAAAACGGGCGCGGTCAGACCCATGCAGGTTGCCTTTGCGGAACTTTTCACAATATCGAAAAATTTTGATATGCTCGCCCGCAAAGCGAATTTGTCAATCCATATTACCGCTTTGTTTCGCGGGGAAAAGCGACGACCAAAAACCACTTGAACGGTTCGGTTGCGAAAATCGAATGCGGCACTCCCGCAGGCATAACTATCGTCTCGCCCGCCTTGAGCGCGTGCTCCTTCCCGCCGACTACGAACAATCCCGAGCCTTCGAGCACCGTTGCCATCGCGTCGCCGGCGGAGTCGTGCGCGCCTATCTCTTCGCCTTTGTCGAACGCGAAGACGGTCATACTAACGGCATCGTTTTGCAAAAGCGTTTTGCTGACAACCTGTCCGTGTTGCACGGATACGAGGTCGGCGAGTTTCAAAGCCTTTTCCTTGTCGATATTTTTCAATATACTCTTCATATGTTCCGAGTATCGGCAAAACGCGTTCCCGAATAAACTTCGGTCTGGACGAAAACGGTTGCGGATTTTTACGGGCGCGTCTACAACACGGCTATGTACTATAAGACGGAATACAATTCTCCGCTCGGGCGCATTTTGCTGACCGCATCGGAAACTACCCTTTGCGGGCTTTCATTCGACACCCATCCGCCGTGCGGCGGGAGCGAATCGGCTGTCTTCGGCGACAACGGCGTGTTGCGCGATGTCCGCAAGTGGCTTGACGCTTATTTTGCGGGCGAAAGAGTTTCTCCTAAAAGCCTGCCGCTCGAGCCGCGCGGAAGCGTGTTTGCGCGGTGCGTGTGGCAAATTCTCGTCGAAATTCCGTACGGCGAAACCTTGACCTACGGCGACATTGCAAAGCGCATCGCCGCGGAGCGGGGTGTTGCTAAAATGTCGGCGCAGGCTGTGGGCAGGGCGGTCGGGGGCAATCCGATTCCCGTGATAATTCCGTGCCACAGGGTTGTGGGCGCGGGCGGAAATCTGACGGGCTATACGGGCGGGCTCGATATCAAAACGGGGCTGCTGAAGCTAGAGGGGGTCGATATCTCGCGCTTCAAATTTCCGAAGACTCGGCAAAAATAGGGCGATTAAGCCGCACCGATTCGGGCGTTTGCGGACATGCGAATTTTTTTTGAAAAAATTCCAAAAAAATAGCTGACAAGTTTGGTAGCGAATGAAAGACTACCGAAACAATCAAGATTATGAAAACACTTTTTATATCGACAACAAAAGTTCCATTCCGCCTGCGGGTAAACATCCCGGGGCGATGTAGCGGGCAGTCTGCGCGGCAAACCCGAATGTTTTAGGCGGCGAAATCCCGAATGCCTTTCGCCGCCGGCAAATTCGAAAAAAATCCGAAACACAAAACAAAATTTCACCAAAACAAAAATAGAAAGAATTTAAAATGAGCGAAAAAAAATACAGATACGAAACATTGGCAATCCACGCGGGGCAAGTTCCCGACCCCGCGACACTCGCGCGCGCCGTTCCCATCTACAGGACGACCGCCTACAGCTTCAAAAGCGCAAAACACGGCGCGGATTTGTTCGCCCTTAGGGAATCGGGCAACATCTACGCCCGCCTGATGAACCCGACAAACGACGTGCTCGAAAAGCGTCTCGCCGCGCTCGAAGGCGGAGCCGCCGCTCTCTCGCTCTCCTCGGGCACGGCAGCGATTGCCTTTACAATAACCAACATTCTAAAGCAGGGCGACGAGCTCGTATCCGCAAACAACCTCTACGGCGGTACCTACACCCAGTTCGCCTCGATTCTGCCCTCGTTCGGAATAACAACGCGCTTTACGCACGTGAACAAGTTCGACGAAGTCGAGGCTGCAATAAACGAAAAGACCCGCGCGGTTTACATTGAGACAATCGGCAATCCCAAGCTCGATTTCGCCGATATCGAGGGGTATGCGAAAATCGCCCAGAAGCACCATCTGCCGCTTATCGTCGATTCCACTTTCACGCCCCCCGGACTCTTCCGCCCCATCGACTACGGCGCGAATATCGTCATCCACTCGCTTTCGAAATGGATTGGCGGTCACGGAACGGGCATCGGCGGCGCGGTTGTCGATGCGGGTAATTTCGACTGGACCGACGAAAAGTTCGAACTCTACAACAAACCCGACGGTGGCTACCACGGTTTGCGTTTCGCCCGCGACCTCGGCGACCTCAATCCGTTGGCGTTCATCTTGAGGCTTCGTACTGTGGGGCTTCGCAATATCGGTCCGACGCTCGCGCCCGACGCGGCGTGGCTCTTCCTGCAGGGCTTGGAAAGTCTGCCGCTGCGCATAGAACGCCACGGCGAAAACGCGCTCAAAGTTGCGCGCTACCTTAAGGAGCACAAAAACGTTGCGTGGATCCGCTACCCCGGTTTGGAGGACGACCCTTCGCACGAAATCGCCGCAAAATACCTCAAGCGCGGCATCTACGGAGGAATGGTCGTATTCGGCTTGAAGGGCGGCTACGAAGCCGCCGTCAAAGTGGTTGACAACATTTCGCTCTTCAGCAATCTTGCAAACGTTGGCGATTCGAAGAGCCTTATTTTGCACCCCGCAAGCACTTCGCACTCGCAGCTCTCTGACGGGGAACAGCTCGCGGGCGGCTTGACGAAAGACCTCATAAGGCTTTCGGTGGGTCTCGAAAATTCCGACGACATAATCGAAGCTCTCGACGAAGTACTTTAAAAAACGGCGGACGCAATCCGCCGCGGAGCAAGTCCGCGCGGATTTACGTACGAATATACAACAACATTTCAAATCGGAAAATATTATGAAAATTGCAAACAACATCCTCGAACTTGTCGGCAACACGCCGCTTGTCCGCATAAACAATCTCAACAAATCCGATGCCGAAGTTTTGGCGAAGCTCGAATTTTTCAACCCCTCGGGTTCGGTCAAGGACAGGGCGGCTTTGGCGATGGTCGAAGACGCTGAAAAGCGCGGCGTGCTCAAAAAGGGCTCGCTGATTATCGAGCCTACGAGCGGCAACACGGGTATCGGGCTTGCGCTCGTCGCTGCGGTCAAAAAATACAAACTCATACTTACGATGCCCGAAACGATGAGCGTTGAACGCAGAAAATTCCTGCTCAGCCTCGGCGCGGAACTCGTATTGACAGACGGCGCAAAGGGTATGAAAGGCGCAATCGAAAAGGCTCTCGAGCTTAGGGAGCAGAACCCCGGCTCGTTCATTCCGCAGCAATTCGAAAATTTCGCAAACTCCGAAATCCACCGCAAGACAACGGGCGTTGAAATCTGGAACGATACCGACGGACAGGTCGATATCGTCGTTGCGGGCGTCGGCACGGGCGGCACAATCAGCGGTGTCGGCGAGGCTCTGAAAGCCCTCAAGCCGTCCGTAAAAATCTACGCGGTCGAACCCGACACGTCTCCCGTGCTCTCGGGCGGCAAGGCGGGTCCGCACAAAATTCAGGGTATCGGCGCGGGCTTCGTCCCGAAAATCTACGACGCGAAGGTCATAGACGGCGTTATCAGGGTCAAGGACGCGGACGCGGGCGACACGGCGCGCAGGCTCGCGAAAGAGGAGGGCATACATTCGGGCATTTCGGCGGGCGCGGCGGTTTTCGCGGCTCTCGAACTGGCAAAGCTTCCCGAAAACAAAGGCAAGAAAATCGTTGCGATTGTTCCCGACACGGGCACGCGCTATCTCTCGACTTGGCTCTATAGCGACTAATATTTTATACTTCAAAAAAATCAAAAACGGATTCCCGATTCGGGAGTCCGTTTTTTTTGTGTCCGCAATGTCCGCAGCCGGATTTTCGGGCATAGGCGCGGCGGTCATTGCGGTTTTCGTCCGGCGTTCTATATGCAGTAGTCTTTGATGTCGGCGTGGCGGTTTATGATGTCCTGCAGGGTAATCGACTCCAAGTCGCGCTTGATTTTCACGTTGAGCTCGCCCCATATTTCGCGGGCTACGCAACCCTCCGAACGTTTGCATTTTTTTGGGCAGGCGACGCAATCGACGATAGAAAGAGCCCCCTCCATAGTCTCTATTATCTCGAGAAGCGTGATGTGCTTGGGCAGGCGTTTTATTTTGTAGCCGCCCTTTGCCCCGCGCACCGAGGCTATCATTCCCGCGTTGCGCAGCTTCAGTATGAGTCTGCCCACATATTTGGGCGAAAGCGATTGCGACTTGCATATGTCGGCAATCATACGCGGCTGGTCGCCGTCGTGTTGAGCCAAGTCCACCATTATTCTGAGCCCGTATCTGCCCTTTGTAGAAATTTTCATATTGTCCAATACACTATTATATTGGAAGTGATTGTCCAGTGTTATTTGGGGGCGCAAAAAAAATCGTCCCCGATTTCGGGAGACGGCTTTCGTCGTTGTCGGATTGTTGTTGTCGGCGTTTAGAATTCGTATTTTACAGCAGCCGCCCACGCGGTGTTTTCCCTTGTGTTAAGAACCGTGCCGAGGTGTCCGTAGCCCGCCGTCACCGTTACGTGGGGCGATACGATTGCCGCAAGCCCGATTGTCCACCAGTCGTTTTCCGCGCCGATAAGCTCTCTGCCGCCCGCGCTTACGGTGTCGTACTGGTTTATCTTCTGGCGGTATTCGAAAGCCGCGAAGAGCCAGTCGGTTATTCCGAAGACTGCGTTGCCCTCCGCGGAAAATTCGTACTTGCCCGAATAGCCCGTGTAGCCGAGGTTCGACGCGTCGGTTGCTCGTCCCGTAACGGAGAGGATTAGCGGGTGTCCGTAAATCAGGAAGGTCTTGGAGGCGGTGATTGTAAATTCCGCGCCCCAGTCGCGGTTGTAACCTATCTGGTTGAGCAGCCCGCCGAGGTTGCGGTTGATTTCGGCTATCCCGTCGTTGTACTTAAGGTGCGCGCCGATTGTGATTGCGGGCACGTATTACGAACCGAAATCGTTTTCGGAAATCACGTTTGCTCGGATGTTGAAGGTGTGCAGCCAAACGTCGTTGCGGTCGATATTCGCGCCCGCATATTGCAGAACGTCGGACTGGAGCGAGCCCGTTCCGAAGCGGCTTGCGTTATAGCCGACTTCGACCGTCCTGAAAAGCGTTTCGGAAACCGCGAAACTTTCGACGTTTTTCTGGCGCACGTTAACGTACGTTGCGCCGAACGAGGGAAGCCCAATCTCCGTGCCCTCCGCGCCCGCGTTGACGAGGTATGCAATCGGCGTCAGAACCACGCCGCCCACACCATCTATAGTAAAGAGCGGCAGGGGCGCGCCCTTTTCGGCTTTTTGTTTCGGCGCGCTTTGTGCCGGTTTTTCGGCTTCGGACGCAGTCGATGCGTTGTTGTTTACGGCGGCTCCGTCGGAATCCGCATATGTTATTGCGCCGAGCGCGAGCGCGGCGGCGGTGAGTATTGCAGTTTTGTTTTTCATGGTTGTTCTTTCTTTTTTTGTGTTGTTTATATATTACCAAAAAGATAGTGTATAAATTTAGAAATGTTCCGTTTCCGTTTCCGGCTGATTGCCGTCCCAAAGGGGGCTCGCTTGTTTTGCGTGCAGTTGAAATCGGGAGGATGTATTCGAAATGCTATTGCATTCGCATATTGCAGACGCGGCTACAGCACGTGCGCGCCTTGTCCGCGCGGTGTCCGAAAAATTTTGCGTCTGTCGATTTGAAAAACATAATACACAACCGTTATGGTAGTGTTTGCGAATTTGTCAAGCGCATTTCGAAAATTTTTCTACATTTTTTTTTGCTCCCGCACGGCGGCGGCATTTGTGTTGACTCTTTCGGGGGTATCGGGAAGAATATTCGGCGATGTTGAAATTTATAAATGTATTGACAGCTCTGGCGGTTGCCGTTGCCGCGTGGTTTTTGTTCGGCGGCTATTCCGTGAACAACGAGGTTAAGGAAAAGCCGAAGGGGCATATGGAGAAAATCATTCCGACGTCGCCTGCGGGGTGGACATCGAAGGAACTGCCGCTCGGCCCGACTGAAGAAGTCGTGCGTTCGGTCGAAAAAAACCTCGATACGAGCGACTATTACAACCGCGAATTTACATCACCCGACGGCTCGATGTCGTTTGTGGTCTATATTTCGTACTGGGGCGCGGGCAAGGCGGACACGAAGCAGGCTTCGGCGCACACGCCCGACAGGTGTTGGGTCTTGAACGGATGGAGGTCGGACAAAAACGCGATGCGCTCGGATTTGGTTTTCGACTACGACGGCGTGAAGCTCATTCCCGCGTACTACCGCGAAATGACTTTCCAAAGCGATGTCGCCAAGGCTTCGCGCAACGTGGCGTTCTGGCACGTCTACGACGGCAAGCGTTTCGACTACGGTTCGTCCAACACGATTTACGGATCGGTTTCGCTAAGTTATATTAAGTACGCGTTCGAAGCGGCGTTTGCGGGCGCGCCCGAGCAGTATTTCATACGCGTCGATTCGGCTTGCAAATTCGAAGACTTGGCGAAGCAAAAGGGGTTTCGCGAGGTTATAAAGTCGCTCGGCAAACTCGTGCTGGAGGAAAAAACCGAAAACGCCCAAACGCAAAAAAAGTAGTATGAAACCCGAAAGCGTTTTATTTGTCTGCCACGGCAACATCTGCCGCAGTCCGATTGCGGAATTCGTGATGAAGGACCTTCTCGCAAAAAGGGGAATCGGTGGAGTGCGCGTGGAGTCGGCGGCGGCGAGTTCGGAGGAAATCGGCAATCCCGTCTATCCGCCCGCACGGGCTGTTCTGGCGGCGCACGGCATTTCCTGCGGCGGCAAGAGGTCGCGCAGAATTACGCGAGCGGATTTCGAAAGTTTCGATTTGATACTTGTGATGGACAAAAGCAACGTGCGCAATATCGCGGGCTTTTGCGGCGGTGAATTCGCCTCAAGGACGCGCCTGCTTATGGAGTTCGCTGGAAAGCCGAATTGCGAGGTCGCCGACCCGTGGTATTCGGGCGATTTCGAGACCGCCTACAACGACATATACGCAGCGTGTTCGGGGCTGCTCGGGCTTTTCGGATAATACTATTTTGAAATTCATAGAACCGCATTTTTACGTTTTTAAGGAAATTGTTTGACAATTAAAAAATAGTATTATTGGCTTTACACAAGAAGGTTATAATATGTCGGATATTAAAAAAGCATTGACAGACGAGATACGCCGTTTGGCGAAAAAGGAAATCAAGTTGGCAATAGAGCCGCTTGAAGCAAAAATTGCGGTTCTCAAAAAACGCATTTCGGAGCTTTCCAAACAGTCGAAAGCGGTCGAAAAGCCCGCAAAACACGAAGCAAAAGGCGGCGCGGATCTCGGCGGCGGGGTTTCGGGCGTAAAGGTCAGAATAAACGCCAAGGGCATCAAGCGTCTGCGCGAAAAGCTCGGCATTACGCAGGACGCAATCGCCCGAATCATCGGTGTAAGCAAGCCCGCCTATTGCAGTTGGGAACAGGGCAGGATTTCCCCCAGCGCGAAGGCAAAGGCGAAAATCGCCGCCCTGCGCAAAATTTCGAAACCGCAACTTAAAAAGATAATGGCGGAAATGGGAATCAAGTCTTCCACTCCGCGCAGGTCGAAAAAGGGCGTTGTAGCCGAACCCGCCGCGGCGGATGCTCCCATTGCTGCCCAGACTTCGGATACCGAATAGGTTCGGCAATAGTTTTGCGCCGCTTTGTCGGCAAACAAAAACGTCCGCACGGCATGGCCCGAGCGGGCGTTTTTTGTTCGAACTTTTCCCCGTTGTGTGCTCGGTCAGTATGTCACGGTTTTCTGCTTTTTGATTTTCACGGTGCGCCTGCCCGAAAGTCTCATATCGTACATTTTTTCGGAGATGTTTCTTGAGGCCTCGGCGGCTTCGTATATCGGGGTGTCGGCAATGTCGACAAATCCGACACAATAGTTTTCGCCGTCGCCGCTTCTGCCCGTTATTGGTTGGTCGAAATACTGGAACCAGTGCGCCCCCACGACAATCGGATTTTCGAGCGCGCTCGCAACGTAGGTATTGTATTTTTCGATGCGCTCGCCCATCGTCGCGCACGGGCGCAACCCGCCGCCGAAAACGCCCGCGTCCTGATTGCCGAAGTGGAATTCGCCGATGATTACGGGCTTGTCCCTTGCGTTTTTCGGCAGTTCGAATGCGGAAACGTCGTCGCGGTAGAGGTTGAAGCTTACGACATCGCAGTATTCAGAGGCGACCTCCTCGAGAAGGTCGTTTGTCCACGCCATTCTGCAGCCGAAATAGAGCACGTCGGGCGACGCGTTTTTGACGGCGTTGCGGCAGACGGAAAAGTAGCGCTCGTAGATTTTGCGCTCGAATGCGAGCATATCGCGTTGCGCCTTTTCCGTCTTCGGGAAGAAGTCGGTGCGGGCGAGGAAGTCGGCGCGGTCCTTGTAGTTCGCTCCCCAGGCGGCGTTTATCTTTTCGAACGCGCCGTATTTCGACTCGAGGAATTTTGCGAATTCGATTTTCGACGGCTGTGTCGGCGGGCACGCCAAAACCGCCTTGGGCGTGAGGATTGTCTGCGTCTGCCACGGAAGCTCGTTGTCCACGAAAACTCCGACGCAGTAGGGCGAATTCAACGCCTTTGCGTGGCGTAGCATTTCCTTGTTTGTCAGCTCCTCGAATTTCGGGTCGAAATAGTCGGGGACGGGCTGCCAGTAGGCGTTCAGCGCAACCTTGGAGTCGAGAATCGTCGGATGTTTCGACGACGCGAAAAACGCGAACGGAACATCGCCTTCGAAGAGTTCGGGCTTCGACCACGCCCCGTAGGTATTCAGCCCCCAAGACTTCATACGCCGCGCGACAACCTGCGGATAGTCCTTTGCCGCGTCGCCGTATTTGATGTCGATGTTGCGCTGTCCGAAGCAGAACGATTCGTATTTTTTGCCTTGGTAGAAGCCCTTGCTCCACCAAGCTTTCTGTCTGTATTTTTTGTCGGAAACGTCGTCGAAATAGTTTTCGCGCCCGCTTACGGGAGTTGTGGGAATAGAGCCCGCGCAGTCGATGCCGTGCGACCAAAACAGGTTGCCCTCGGGCGTTACAAAAAACCACTTTCCGCCGACTTTGCGCACGGCGAATCTGCCCGTCGGCTCGAACTTGTAGGCGGGGTCGAGTAGCCCGAAATATTTGTCGCGGTTCGGAACCGCTCCGAGCTTTTGTTCGAAGGCTTTTTCCTCTTCGATGCGCGTTTTGAAGTCGGCGTCGGACAGGATTTTCCCGCGCCAGTTCTTGTGCTTGAGCTGTCCGTATTTGTCCACAAACGGGAAGAATTTTTCGCGCGGCAGGGCGAACATCGGGTCGGTCTCGCGGTAGAACGCGCCCGCCACGGGATTTATGCGCAGAAAGAGGAACGCGTCCTTTTCGAGCATCCATGCGCACTTCGGCAGCGGAAGCCTTTCGAGCATGAGGTCGTCGATGACAAGTTTTGCGCCCACCGACGACGTTATCCTGATATACGGATTTTCCGAACCGCCGAGCGGCGCAAAATAAAATACAAATTCCTTCGCCTTTCCGCCGTTTTTGAACGAGAATGTCGTGCCGTTTTTCGCGCCTATCGCGCTGTCCCGTTCTCGGACGGAAGCGGGCTTGCGCTCCATATATACATAGTAGGTTCGGTATTGCGAGGGCAGAAATTTAGGCGTACGGCACTTGAACGACAGCTTGTAGAGGAAGTTCGGCACCATCTGCGGGTGCGAGATTTTCAGCGCGGGCGGATATTCGCGCGAAACTCCCAGCGTGTCTATTCCGAGCGACGCGTTTCCCGAGATTGCGCGCTTGCCCTCGACGGGCGCGGCATCCGACGGCTCCAATTTTATGTGCTCGAAATTTTTACTCCCGGCGAAATTTTCGAAATCTTCGGATATAAGCGTTTCGGCTTCTGCCGACGCCGACATGGCGAAGGCAGCGAGCAGCGTGTTCAAAATATACTTTCCCATACGCAGCGGATGGAATCAGAACGCAGGCGCGGCGGCAACAAAAAAGCTTTCCCCAAAAAACTTGACAATGGCAAAAGGTTCTTTAGGTTATCTTCTCACACGTTTGAGAACAATATTTATTCAATAAAAGGAGCTATAATGGACAGGAGAGAATTTGTCAAAAAACTGGCGGGGGCGGGGCTTGCAATCGGCTTCCCGACAATCATTCCCGCGTCTGCACTCGGCAGGGACGGCGCGGTTGCCCCGAGCGAAAGAATCACCTTTGCGTCAATCGGCTTGGGCACTCAGGGTATGGGCAACACGAACGTTTTCTTCAGCGACAAGCGTCTGCAGCTCGTGGGGCTGTGCGACGTTAACGCAACCGAAGGTCGCCAGTACTACGGCTACGGCAACAACGACCAGCGCGGTCTGCAGGTCGCCCGCCAGCGTTTCGGTATGGACATTCCGTGCTACAACGACTTCCGCGAAGTTCTCGCCCGCAAGGATGTCGATTTCATTATGTCGGCGACTCCCGACCACTGGCACGCGATTATCGGCTTGGCGTGCGTGGCCGCGGGCAAGGACGTTTACGGCGAAAAGCCACTTACCCGAACCATCCGCGAGGGCAAGGTGTTGCGCGACGCGGTCGAGGCTTCGGGCATCATCTGGCAGACGGGCTCTTGGCAGCGTTCGATTGCGGACTTCGTAAAGGCGGCGGAAATCATCCGCAACGGATACCTCGGCAGGGTCCGCAGAATAGTCATCGGGCTTCCCTCGAATTTCAGGGCGGAAACGCTTTCGCCCGAACCCGTGCCGCAGGGTATGGACTGGGAAATGTGGCAGGGCCCCGCGCCGCGCTCGTCGTACTACAATCCGCGCAAGACGTTTACGCGTTGGCGCGGCATAATGAACTACAGCGCGGGCAAAATCGCCGACTGGGGCGCGCACCACTTGGACATCGCGCACTGGGCGTTGGGCGTGGACGAATCGGGTCCGAGCGAAATCGTGCCGAACTTTGTGGAATGGCCCAAGGACGGCTTCTCCGACCAGCCGATGCGCTTCGGGGTAACCTTCTACTACGACAACGGCGTTGAAATCGAAATGTCGGATATGAACAGAAACGGCGTGGAATTCTTCGGCGAAAAGGGCTCGCTTTTCGTGGCGCGCGGAATGATTTCGTCGAACCCGATAGGAATAGCCGAAACGCGTATTCTGCCGACCGAAGACAGGCTCTTTCCCGTCCGCGCGGGCAACCACTTCACGGCGTTTGTAGACAGCGTTCTCGACCGCCGCAGGGCATCCACCGACATCAACATCGCGCACCGCACGAATACGGGATGCCTGCTTGCGGAAATAGCCTACAGGCTCAACCGCCCGATTAAGTGGGACCCCGTAAAGGAGGAAATCGTAGGCGACGAAGAGGCGGCGAGAATGTGCGACCGCGCCTACGCCGCACCGTGGGAACTGAAAGCATAGGAAAGGATTTTTTGAATATGAAAAAAACGTTTTTCTCCACACTGGCGGCTCTTTGCGCCGCCTCCTGCGCGTCGCTCTACGCCGACAACTATTCCGACTTGGCGGCATACAAGGCGGGCGAAAGCCTTTCGTGGTTCTACGAACTGCGCGGGGAATCGCTGAACAGATCGAAGTCGGCGCAAATCGAGCGCAATATCTTGGGCGTTCTCGCCGAAAAGAAAATCGACGACGGCGCATTCAAACGCGCCTGCGAAATTCTCAAGCCCATCGCCTCGGAAAAGTCGGTAGGCGTTCTCGCGAAGTTCCTCGGAGACGACTTCCGCACGCCGTGGGTTTGCGACGTGTTCATTACGCTCGACTCGTCTTCTGTGGACGGCGCGCTCGCGTCGGCTCTCGACGGCGTGTCGAAGAAATGCAAGATGTCGATTCTTTCGACGCTGGCATCGCGCGGCTCGTCCGACGGCTTCGAGGCGGTCAAAAAATACGCCGATTCGCAGGACGCGGAACTCGCGGCGTTCGCCGTTTCCGCCCTCGTAAAATTTCAGGATTCCGACGCTGTCGAAGTGCTTTCGTCGGTCGTCGCAAAGAACGACGCGCGCAAAGACGCGGCTTTGGACGCGCTCTCGATGATCGCCTACCGTGCGGCGAAAAGGGGCGACAAGTCGCTCGCTAAAGAGGCTCTCGAAAGCGTTCCCGCAGACTACGGAATGTCGATTGCCGCCCGCGCGGAACTTGCGGGAAATGACCGCGTGAAATATCTCGATTCGATAATAATCGCCGACGGCAAGAACGTCAACAGGGCGGGCAGGCTTGTCTACAAGTCGCGCAAGTTCGAGGATTCTGGCGCGCTCGTTGCGGCGTTCCCGAAGCTCTCGAAAAAGGCGAAGCTTGCGGCGGTTGCCTCGTTTATGCTCTCGGGCGACACCCGTTTCTACCCGACCGTCGCGCCGCTTCTCGATTCGCCCGATGCCGACCTTCGCGACGAAGCCGTGTACTCGGCGCGCTTCATCTGCACCGACGAAACGAATCTGCGCAAAATCTACGCGCTAATCGGCGACAAAAACAGAATCATTTCGTCGCACGCAAGAAATGTATTCGAGGAAAATCCGAGCTTTGCGGCGGTGCGCATCCTCAAGGAGGCGGAAGCCAAGGGCGACCTCGACGCGCTTTCGTTCCTCGTCCTGCGCGGCGACATAGAGGCGCGCGAAAAGCTCAAGAACATGTACTTTGCGGGCGAATATAAAAACCCGAAAATCTCGCAGATGCTCGAATCGCTCATAACCTACGGCGAAATGCCCGCGTTTGCGGCGAAGCTCAAGTCCGCCGACGAGGAACTCCGCAAGGATATGACGAAAATCATCATCAAAAAACTCGCAAAGTGCCGCGACAAACTCTTCGTGGCGGAGGCAGCCAGCGAAATCCTCGACGGCAACCTTTCGCCCGACGACCCGACGTATAAATTCATCGCATCCAAGCTCAAGGTGAAGCCCCAAAAGCGCAAGGCAGTCTGGCAGGGCGAATACCGACCGCGCGCGGTAGAAGATAGGTTTATGAAGATTGCGCAGGAGGGCGAGCCAGACATCGAGAACGGCTTCGTTTCGATGTTCGACGGAAAGACGCTCGACGGCTGGAAAACCTCTACGGGCAACGCAAAGTATTCCGTCGAAGACGGCTGCATTCTCGGCGTAACCGACCCCAAGATGAAGCAGAATTCGTTCCTCGTCTCGGAACGCGCCGACTACAAGGACTTCATATTTACGTGCGAGTTCAAGTGGCTCGACTTGGGCAACTCGGGCGTAATCTTCCGAGGACAGGTCAACGAAAACGGCAGGATTGTCGGACCCCAAGCCGAAATGGACAGCGACCCCAAGCGCCGTTGGACGGGTGGCATCTACAACGAAGGTGCGGCTTGGATGTACTCGCTTTCGCGCAGGGAGCACGAAAGGGCGCGCAACGCCGTCGATTTGTTCGGCTGGAACAGAATGACAATCAAGTGCCTAGGCGACAGAATGCAGACGTGGATAAACGGTGTTCCCGTTTCCGACCTAGAATGGAAGGAAGCCGACAAGGGCGGTTTCTTCGGCTTGCAGATTCACACCGGCAAGAAGTGCAAGGTATTGTGGCGGAACATCAAAATCAGGGAGCTTAAATAGTCCCCTCAACGGCGTTTCGAAATGGCTTCCGAAAATCTCGGAAGCCTTTTTTTATGCACTTGAAAGCGGTTTTTTTCGTAAATTACTAAACTGTCCAGTAAATTTTTCGGATATTTTGTTTGCCGTGCGGTACAGGCTGCGGTAGAAATATGCCCATGAGTAAATTTATATGTCTATCTATGGTGACGGGTGCCGTGTTTGCGGCTTCCTCGGCGGTTGCGGCGGTATATTCCGCGAAGTCGCCCGACGGGAAAATCGAGGCTTTTGTCGAGGACGGCGCGCAGCTTGCGTTCTCGCTCAAAGCCGACGGCAAAACGCTTCTCGACAAGTGCGCAATCGGAATGGACACCGACAGGGGCTTTCTCGGAAAGGATGCCGAACTCGCGGCAAAGAGCAAAGTCTCCCACAGGGGGGTAATCGAAAACAAATTCGGCACGCGCAAAAACATTGTCGACAACTACACGCAGCTTACGCTCGACTTTGGCAAATTCAACCTGCTCGTGCGCGTCTACAACGAGGCCGCCGCCTACCGCTTTGTCTCGAAGTTCGACGGGCAAATGGTAGTCAACAACGAGCTGCTCGAACTTTCGTCCGTTGCCGATTCCGACAAGACTATTGCGCACGTCGTGCGGGGCGACAAAACTTCGTTCGAACGCGTTTTCCGCCGCCAGAACGCCGATGCCCTCAAAAAACAGCACAGCGCGTCGCTACCGTTCTTCTTCGAGAAATCGGGGATGAAGGTTGCGGTTGCGGAGTCGGCTTGGTTCGACTATGCGGGTATGAGAATTTCGTATCCCGCGGACGCGAAATCTCCGAAAGCTTATTTTGTAAAATGCCCCAAGAAGCTCGGCTTTTCTTACAAGGGCAAAGTCGGCGGTTCGGAATACGACGGGATGTATGTGGTAAAGGAAACCGAAAACTATATTGCGAAAACCTGCGGCTCGCGGGCGTTCCCGTGGCGCGTTTTCATCGTCGGGCGCAACGATGCCGATTTCGCCGACAACGACACGGTTTTCAAGCTCGCCGAACCTTCGAAAATCGCCGACACTTCGTGGATAAAGACGGGGCAGTCGGTATGGGACTGGTGGGTTGACTGGCGCACGGAAAACGTCGACATACCGCTCGGTTTCAACGAGCAGATGTGCCGCTATTACGTCGATTTCGCGGCGGCAAACAACATCCCGTTCATAACGCTCGACGCGGGTTGGCACGTTGGACGCTCGCCCGAAATGAAGAAGTACTACAACATCACCGAGCGTTTTATCGACGGCAAGCCCGCGGTCGACATTCCCGCAATCGTCAAATACGCCGAGTCGAAGGGCGTAAAGGTAATCATTTGGATTTACAGCAAAGTGGCGTTCGACCAGCCCGAACGCTCGCTCGACCTCTTCAAAAGCTGGGGTGTATACGGTCTGAAAATAGACTTCAACGACCGCGACGACCAGTGGCTTATCCGCCACATCGAAAACATCACCCGCCTTGCCGCCGAGCGCAAGATGGTCATCGACTGGCACGGCTGCCCCGCGCCCGCGGGCTTCCAGCGCACCTATCCGAACGCCGTCAACTTCGAGGCGGTCTACGGGGGCGAGGTCAACAAATGGGCTCCGTCCATTACGCCGTCGCACAATGTCGACTTGGTCTTCACCAGAATGCTTCTCGGATCGATGGACTACACCCCCGGCGGGATGCGCAACTGCGCAAAGGGAATGTGGTACTGCTCGCGCAGCCTGCCCGCAGTTCAGGGCACGCGTTCGCATATGCTCGCCCAGTACATTCTCTTCTTTGCGCCGCTCCAGATGATAAGCGATATGCCCAGCCAGTACCAGCAGCATCCCGACATCCTCAAGTTCCTTGCCGAGTGCCCCACTGTTTGGGACGACACAAAGGTTGTGTGCGGAAAGATGGGCGAGTACGTCGTGGTGGCGCGGCGTAGCGGCGGCACATGGTACATCGGCGGAATGTGCGACTGGAACGGCAAAAAGGTAGAAATCGACCTTTCGAAAATCGTCCCCGAGGGCTCGTACAAAGCCGAAATCTTCTTCGACCCGCCCAACAGCGATATGATGGCGACCGACTACAAGCGCGTCGAAACAACGTTCAAGTCGTCCGACAAGTTCGAAATGACGATGCGCAGCGGCGGCGGTTTCGCGATAAAGCTCGTTCCCGACTCATCGTTCCTGTTCTAACGGGGCGGAAACCTTGATTTTCGAAGTCCGTTTCGCGTTTGCGGGGCGGGCTTTTTTATTCGCCGCAAACCGAAGCGGTCTTAAAATTTGTTGACCTCGCGCGAAAGAGCGGCTAAATTCTGCGTTATATTATGAAGAACAGAATAGCATTTTTATTGGGTTCGTCGCTTTTGTTCGCTCAGGCATTTGCGGCGACGTTTTCGGTGAAATCGCCCGACGGAAAGCTCGAGGCAATCGTTCAGGACGGCGAAAAGTTGACGTTCTCGCTCAAGGCGGACGGCAGGACAGTTTTCGAGCCTTTCGCAATCGGCATGAAAACCGACAGGGGAGACTTCGGCGCAAATGTAAAGGCGAAAGGCTCGACAACCGATTCCGTCGACGAGGAAATAGAGCCCGTCTACGGTATCCGCTCCGAAATCAGGGACAACTACAATCGGATGGATGTGGACTTCCCGAATTTCAAGCTTGTTGTCCGCGCCTACAACGAAGCCGTGGCGTACCGTTTCGTGTCGAACTTCGGCGGCGAAATCACGGTCTACGGCGAAACGCTCGACCTTCCCCTTGCCGCGAACGACAAGATAATCGGGCACGCGGTCAACGGCGTTCAGGATTCATTCGAAAGATTTTTCCTCCGCCAGACGGTTTCGGAAATGAAAAACTCGCACAGTTATTCGCTTCCGTTCCTCGCGCTCAAAAACGGCTACACGGTTGCGGTTGTCGATTCCGACGTGCTCGACTATCCCGCGCTCAGGTTTTGCGCGCCCGATTCCAAGGTTAGGGCGTGGTTCTCGCAGGCGCCCAAGACTTTCAAGCAGAAGAACAAGTTTACGCGCACGGTCGATGCCGCCAACGACTACATCGCAAAAACAAAAGGTTCGCGGGCGTTCCCGTGGCGCGGCTTCATCGTCGCCCGCAAGGACATCGACTTGGCGGACAACGACACCGTCTACAAGCTTGCCGAGCCGTCGCGCATCGGCGACGCTTCGTGGGTGAAGCCCGGCACCTGCGCTTGGGAATGGTGGAGTGCCTGCCAGCTCGAGGGTGTAGATTTCAAGGGCGGTGTGAACAACGAAACGTACCGCTACTACATCGATTTTGCCGCCGAAAACAAAATCCCCTATGTGCTTCTCGACGCGGGTTGGCTTACGGGAGAGGATGTCGGCGGAATGGACGACAAAATCGACGAAGCGATGATTTCGGGCAAGACCTTTGTCGACGTTCCCGCGCTCATAGCGTACGCGCATTCGAAGGATGTAAAGGTTCTCCTTTGGTGCTTGGGGCAGTCGATGGATAAGTACGGCGAACGCGCTTTCGAAATTATGAAATCGTGGGGTGCCGACGGCGTTAAAATCGACTTCATCGACCGCGACGACCAGCAGGCGCAGGGCTTTTACGAGCGTATGGCGCGCATCGCCGCGCAGCACGAGATGGTTGTCGACTTCCACGGTTGTGCCAAGCCCGCGGGGCTTCAGCGTACGTATCCTAACGTCGTAAATTTCGAGGCGGTTCGCGGCTGCGAGTTCAACAAGTTCTCCGCGGGTCTCGAGCCTTCGCACAACATCGACTTGGTGTTCACGAGAATGTTGCAGGGTCCGATGGACTATACCCCCGGCGCGCTCCGCAATGTCTCGCAGAACGGCTTCACGAAGTCGTTCAAATTCCCCCAGATGAAAGGCACGCGTTCGCAGATGGTTGCCCAGTATGTCCTCTACTATGCGCCCGTGCAGATGCTTTGCGACTCGGCGAGCGAGTATAAGAAGTATCCTGATATTCTCCATTTCATCGCAAATGCGCCCACCTCGTGGGACGACACCAAGGCTCTCGAGGGCAGAATCGGCGAGTATGTGGTTGTTGCGCGCCGCAAGGGCGATGTTTGGTATATCGGCGGTATGAACGACTGGAATGCGCGCACGGTAACTGTCGATCTTTCGAAGTTCCTCCCCGAGGATTCCGAGTACAAGGTCGAAATCATTCGCGACTCCAAGAACTCCGACAATCTTCCCTGCGACTACAAGCGCGAAATCAAGGAGGTCAATTCCGACTCGGTCTTGAAAATAGATATGTCCAAGGGCGGCGGTTTTGCGATGAAGCTCACCCCGAAGCGCATTCCAATCATCGACGACATAATCCGTTTCTTCACCGAATAACAAAGGCGAAGTCCTCGACGGCAGGCTTGCAGCCTGCACGGCTACGGAACTTCGTTCCTACTTGTGATACTGCGGCGGCAACTATAGTTGCCGCCTTTTGTGTATAAGTTCGCATTGAGCGGCGGGATTCCCGCCGCTCAATCGCTTTGTCGGTTCGAACTTATTTTGTTTATTTCCGAAAGCGCAGATTCGGTTAATGAATAATGAAAAATGAATAATCGGGGTTTGCTCCGCTTTGCGGGCAAACCCTGTCGTCCCACTGGTGTTGTAGCGCGTTGCAGTGGCTATCTTGAAGGCTTTGGTTTTCCCAATATGAGGCAAGTGCAATCTCTAATATTGCGCTTGCCTTGAAAATTCGGATTATCCGCCAGTTCCGAGGAAGCTATTAAAACGATAAAATCCGCCTGCGAGACTCGATGGCGCGACCGCGCCCCAATAGTGTTGTTCTTTCAGCGTGTATCGTAAACGCTGAAATTCATTCATTTTTCATTACAACAACATTTCCCTGAATTTGTTGTGGATGTTGTCGAACGAGCCGTTGCTGAAGAAAATGCAGAGCAGTTTTCCGTTTTCGGCTTTTACGTCCGCTGCGAGTTTGTCGAGCAGGGCGGCGTTTGTGTCGAAGGCGTGCAGCTTTTCGGGATGGTGTTCAGCCGCCATTTTCGCGGTGTCGATGCGTTTTGCGGGGTCGGTCTTTGCGGTGTTTGCGTGCCCGATATACGCCGCGTCGGCAAGCGCGAGAGCTTCGCCGAACGCGTCCTGAAAGACGTTCATCTTCGCCGTGTTGCTGCGCGGCTCGAATGCGGCGAAAATCTTGCGGTCGGGATATTTTTGGCGCATAGATTCAATCGTAAGCCGTATTGCAGTGGGATGGTGTCCGAAGTCTTCAATCGCCAGAACGTTTTCGCTTTCGAAAATCACCTCCTGTCTGCGTTTGACTCCGCGGAAGTCGGCGAGCGCGGAAATGTCGATGTCGAGCGGGTTTTCCCCGCCCGATACGAGTGCCGCTCCGACGGTTGCCATCGCCGCGTTGCGGGCGTTGTATTCGCCCTGAAGCCGCCATTCTACGGTCTTTTCAACGCCGTTCCACGAAAGCGTAAATTTTGACGAATTTTGATGTTGCTCGAAGTTTTTTATTATTACATCGCAGTTTTTGCCAAATCCCACTTTAATGCGTTTCGTCCACGGGGTGTCTTCGAGCGAGGCAATGTTGGGGTCGTCGCCGTTTTCGACTATCGCGCCGACGGGCGATACGATGCGTCTTACGTGGGTGAAGGTTTTCTTCACGTCGATTAGGTCGCGGAAAATGTCGGCGTGGTCGAATTCGATGTTGTTTATCAGCAGCACGAACGGGCGGTAGTGGATGAATTTGCTGCGTTTGTCGAAATATGCGGTGTCGTATTCGTCGCCTTCGATTGCGAACGGCGCGTCAGTTGCGCCGAGGTTCGAGCCGCCTTCCGGCAGGTCGGTGGGCACGCCGCCTATCATCCAGCCCGCGTCGATGTTGTTTGCGCGAAGCAGATAGGCGGCGAGCGTTGTGGTTGTCGTCTTGCCGTGCGTTCCGCTTACCACAAGCGACTTTCTTTCGCCGATGAGTTTTTCGCCGATGAGCGCGGAAAGGCTTGTATATTTGTATTTGCGCGCCGCGAGCATAAATTCAAGCTCGGGGTTCATCCGGCTGATTGCGTTGCCGACTATTACGAGGTCGGGCGCGAACTCTTCGATGTTTTTGGGGTTCCATCCCTCCCGCGTTTCCACATTCGCGTTTGCCAGCGCGCTTTTCATCGGTTCGTACATGCCCGTATCGCTGCCGAGTACCGTGTGTCCGAGGCGTTTCATCAATATTGCGACATTACCAGTCGCCGTTCCGCAAATTCCGATAAAATAGATTTTCATTTTCGGCGGAATTTCTAAATCGGATTTCAGAAAAAGTCGAGCGGGATTCGAAAAAAAACGGCGCATCCGAAAAGCGGATGCGCCGCACGGTAGGAAAAATCCGTGTCTATTTTGTTTTTACGAGCCTGTAGGAATGTTTTCGGGGCTGTGCAACCTTGTAGATTTCGGCGTTCAGGACGGGCAGTTCGGCGGCGCGTTCGGCTTCGTGCTTTTTGTTTTCCACGTAGTACTTGTAGGTCTTGTACATAAACGCGTTCGACTGCGGCGTTTTGTCGAAGAGTTTTTTGACGTGCGCGATTTTTCCGTCGATGTCGAGCTTGTCCATCGTGTTGCGCTGGGAAGCTTCCACCATTATTATGCCGCGGAAGTTTGCGGCTTTTGTGCGAAATTCGACGCATTTTTTGTAGACGCCCTCCGCCTGTTTGTATTGCGGGGTATTGGTGTTTGTCGCAAGGTTCACGCCGTCGGCGAGCTGTTTTGCCGAGTATGTGCCGACCTTTTTTCCGTCGATTTCGAGAGCGTATTCGCCGCTTTGAAGTCCCGAAATTTTGAGGATTTCGCGGTTGAAGTTCTGCGCGAACTTCATGTAGCCGTCGAGGTTCCGCGCCGCATTTTCGACGGGGAAGGGCAGGGCGGCCTCGAGAGAATCGAATGCGATTGCGCCGTCCTTGAACGAGAGGTTCGAGATGTCGCAGTTGAAGGACTTCCTAAGCTTTTGCGCCGCGGCGTCGATTTCGACAGTCGAGACTTCGCGCGGTTCGCTGAAGCGTTCGAGCCACGCGTTGAGCATTACGAAGCCGCCAGGGAACGACGGGTGCACGCGGTCACTCCCGATGATGGTTTTGTTTTTGCCCTCTTTCGACTGGAGTTCGGCGTTGACTGTGCGCATTTTCAGGTTCATATCGACAACGCGGACGTTCGGAATTTTTTCGGCGGTTTTCGCGCCGATTTTCCCGAACTCGACAAGTTCGTCGTTGACTCCGAAAAAGTTTTCGGTGGCGATGTCGGCGGTTTGGTCGTATATCGACGGCGTGAAAAGCACGAGTGTGCGCGTGTTCGGGGCGATGAGGTTTACGATTTCACCGAGGCGTTTTTCGTACACGCCGCGGTTGTATTTTATCTTCGCATCGAGCGCGGGGCGTCCGAGCTTTTCGAGCGTCTTTTTCGAAAAGTTCTCGCGCTTTGCGTCGTTCATCCCGACCATCAGAACGCCGACGGAACGTTGTTTGTCGAAGTTCGGCAGGATGTCCGACTGCATTCTGTGCAGTATTCCGCCGCAGTAGTCGCCCGACAGTCCGAGGTTGCGGAAGTCGATGTTCGTATCCGGCAGGCGCGTTATATAATAGGTCATCAACGCAAGCGTGTACGCGCCCGAGGCGGTGATGCTGTCGCCGACCATACAGGCGCGGTCGCCGTCTTTGTAGATGTTCGATTTTTGCTGTTGCATTGCGCTAATCGGCAATGCGGCGGCGAGCGAGGCCGCGAGAATTGAGGTATATTTTAATATGTTCATAAAACTGGTTATTTGATTTTTTCGATTTTGTACGAATGCGCCTTCGGCGTTGCGGCGCGGTATGCATCTTCGGCGATTTTCCCGATTTCGGCGAATTTCTCGTCGGCGCGTTTGCGGTTTTCGATGTAGTATTTATAGGATTTTTTCATGTAGTCGGGGGCTTTCGTGTTCTTTTCGAGGAGCGATTCTACGAACGCGATTTTCCCTTCAACGCCGAGCTTGTGCATCTCCGCCGCGTTGGCGAATTCAAGCCCGCGCATTTTTCTGAACCACAGGGTTTCGGCGCGGAATTTGTTGCAGAGATTGTGGACTTCCTCCGCCTGCTTGTATTGCGGGGTGTTGGTGTTCGTCGAGAGGTTCACGCCGTCGGCGAGCTGTTTTGCCGAGTATGCGCCGACCTTTTTGCCGTCGATTTCGAGAACGTATTCGCCGCTTTGAAGTCCCGAAATTTTGAGGATTTCGCGGTTGAAGTTCTGCGCGAACTTCATATAGCCGTCGAGGTTCCTCGCCGTCTTTTCTACGGGGAAGGGAAGGGCTGCCGCGAGCGAGTCGAATGCGATTGCGCCGCCCCCGAACGAGAGGTTCGAGATGTCGCAGTTGAAGGATTTCCTAAGCTTTTGCGCCGCGGCGTCGATTTCGACAGTCGAGACTTCGCGCGGTTCGCCGAAGCGTTCGAGCCACGCGTTGAGCATTACGAAGCCGCCCGCGAATCTCGGATGCACGCGGTCGGGGCTGATGATTGTCTTTGTTTTGCCTTCCTTCGACTGGAGTTCGGCGTTGACGACTTTCATTTTCGTCTGCATATCGACAACCGAGGCGTTCGGGATTTTCGCGGCGATTTTCGCGCCGATTTTTCCGTAGACTTCAAGCTCGTCGTTTGTGCCGGCGCAGTTTACTTTCGGAAGTTCGGCGGTCTGGTCGTATATCGACGGCGTGAAAAGAATGAGTCTGCGCGAGTTCGGCGCGAGGAGATCTACGACCTGTCCGAGCCGTTTCTCGTACACGGAGCGCGAGTCGGCAATGCGGCGGCGCAGCTCTGTTTCTCCGATTTTTGCGCGCGTTTCGGGCGCGAACTTGTACATATCAACATCGTTCATCCCTATCATAAGAACGGTTACAGATTTCGATTTGTCGAGCTGCGGCAGAACGTCGCTTTCCATTCTGTTGAGAATGCGCAGGCAGGTGTCGCCCGAGATTCCGATGTTGCGGAAGTCGACTTGCATTTCGGGAAAGCGCGTCGCGTAGTAGAGCATTATGTTTTGTTCGTACCAGCCGTCTTCTGTAATGCTGTCGCCGACCATGCAGGCGCGGTCGCCCGAAGTGTAGACATTCGATTTCTGTTCCTGTTTCGCCCCGAGTTGCGGAACCGCCGCAACGGCTGCGATTACCGCCGCAAATGCGATGTATTTCATAAATTCTATTTTGCGGGTTCGATTGCGTATTTGTGCGTTTTCGGCGCGGCAAGCCTGCGTATTTGCTCGCGCATATTTTCGCGTTCGGCGCGCATTTCATTTTCCTTCGGCGCGTATGCGCGGTAGACCCGCGAAAGGTGCATTATATACCAATTGTTTTGAGCCTTGCCCGCCTCTTCCACCATTTTCGCAATGTCGTCCACCGACATCGAAGCCGAGATTTTATTTCCGAACATGTTGCGCAGATGGACGAGGTAGCGCAGGCGTTCGTTCGTAAGTCTGATTTTTTTGCAGAGCGAAAGTATTTCGCGCGAGGCTGCAACCTGAGGCGTTTCGAGTTCGGCTATATTGATTCCGCCCGCGAGCTTTTCAGCCGCGAATTTGCCGACCTGTTTTCCGTCGATTTTCAGCGCGTATTCGCCGCGCGGCAGATTCTTCACGGCGAGAATCTGCCGGTTGAGCGAACCGAAAAAGTCGATGTATTTTGCGACGGGTTTTTCGGCGGGCGAAAGCGCAAGCGGCAGGGCGTATTCGAGCGAATCGAAGGAAACCGCGCCGTTCCCGCGTTCGATGTTGGAGACTTTGCAGTTTTTCGTCTTCGCCGAATCCCCGTCGATTTCCGCAGAGCAGACGAGCGCGGGTTCGCCGAATGTTTTCAAAAATATCGAAGCCATCACCAGTCCGCCCGCGTTCGACGGGTGCACTCGGTCGCCGCCGATTATCGTCTTGTCCGCGCCTTCGTTGTGCTGAAATTCGGTATTGATGCGCGTCATTTCCGTCCAAATATCGACGAGTTTGGCGTTCGAAACGCGCTCGGCAAGTTGCATACAGATTCTGCCGTATTGCCCGAGCTGGGCATTAAGCCCGCTGTGCGGGTCGGATTTGCCCGCCATTGTGTCGTCGAAAATCGACGGCGTGAAAACGCAGACCTTGCGCCCGTTTTCGGAGAGCAACTTTACGACTTTTGCCACGCGTTCTTCGTAGGTGTTTTCGCGCTTTACGATTTCGTCGTAGCACTTGGGGTTGTTTTTGCGTTCGTCTTGGGTAAAATATTTTCTGCCTACGTCGTTCATCCCTATCATCAGCACGTACACGTCGGCTTTGGGCTTGAAAATGTCGGATTCCATTCTTCTCAGCAGGTGGAATGCCGACTGCCCCGCGATTCCCCTGTTGTGGTATTGCAGCTTCGTCTCGGGGAAACGCGTGCTGTAATAGTACTCCAGAAACATCTGATGGTAACCGTTGTGGGTAATGCTGTCTCCGACGAACGAAATCGTGTCGCCGTCGCGGAATGCTTGCGGTTCCGTCTTTGCCGAGGCGGAGAGCGCGGCGAGTGCCGCCAAGATAACAATAACAAACTTCATAGCGGTAATTTTTGGCTTGAACGGCGGTCAAGTCAACGAAATAATGCTTTAAATGTAAAACGCCGGCGTCAATTGTTCTACTCTTTCGAATTTTGCTTGAGAAAAAACGGCGTTTACGGCACACTTCTGAGGCTTTTTGAAAATGAAGAAACAACCTCCCGAAATACGCATTCTTACCGACGATGTCGCCAACAAAATCGCGGCGGGCGAGGTTGTGGAGCGTCCGGCGGCGGTGGTCAAGGAGCTTCTCGAAAACTCGATAGACGCGGGCGCGACGCGCGTAGAAATCCAGTTCAGGCACGGCGGCAAGACTTTCATAAAAGTGGTGGACGACGGATGCGGCATGACGCGCCAGCAGGCTTTGACAAGCTTGGAGCCGCACGCCACAAGCAAAATCCGCGCGCCCGAGGATTTGTTCGAAATCACAAGCTACGGCTTCCGCGGCGAGGCGGTGCCGTCGATTGCCAGCGTCAGCCGCTTCGTTATGCGCACCAAGCCCGAGGCGCAGGTGGTCGGCACGGAAATCGACGTGCATGCGGGCACGGTCAACGCCGTGCGAGACTGCGGAATGGCTTCGGGCACGGAGATAACCGTGGAGAACCTTTTCTGTTCGGTACCAGCGCGGCGCAAGTTTCTAAAGAGCGACAACGTGGAGGCTTCGCACATAATCAGGCTTTGCAGGCTCTACGCGCTCGCGCTTCCCGATTTGTCGATAACGCTCACCGAAAACGCGCGCGTCGTCTTCCGCTCGGAGCGCGATCTTAAGATTCTCGACAGGCTCGAGCGCGTGCTCGGCGCGGAAATTTCGTCGAAGATGTTCGAGCTTGGGCGCGTCGAGCGCGGGGGAATGTCGGTCGAGGGCGCGGTACTTCGCGCGGGCGAGTCGTTCCCGACAAGCCGCAACATTTGCGCGTTCGTCAACGGCAGACCCGTGGAATGCAGGGCGGTCTATTCGGCGGTAAAGGAGGCGTATTCGCAGTTCGTGCCGAAGGGGCGGTTCGCGGCGGCGTACATTTTCATAACGCTCGACCCCAAGACCGTGGACGTAAACGTGCACCCCGCGAAATTGCAGGTGCGCCTGAAAGACGAATTCGGGGTACGCGATTTTCTTTTCGCGGCGATTTCCGAAGCCCTCCGCAGGGAGAACGCGCGGCTTGCCGACTTCGGGAAACCCGATTCCGACACCTTCGGAAGTTCATGCGCGGTTTCGGGCGAATCGGCGCGTTTTGCGCATGTGCCGGATTCGGATTCGGCGGTGCGCAAGCCCGCGTTTGTTCCGAAGCACGCGTTTTCGCCGCGTGCCGAATCGGAACAGGGCGGGGTTGTTCCCGAAGTCCGCGAGGTCGGCGTTGCGGTTTCTTCCGCGAAAGCGCGCTCGGTTGAGCTTCCCCGGAGAGTGTCGGAGCGGGATATCGCCGATATCGAACCCGCAGGCGATTGCGCTGCCGATGTTCAAAAGCCCGAAATCGCCTCCGTTCCGCCTGCAAAGGATAACGCAGTCGCTAGGGATGCCGCACGGGTAGTCGCCGAAGACTGGCGTTATCTTGGTTGCTTCAAAAAACGCTACGCGCTTTTCGAAACGGCAAAGGGGCTTGTGCTGATGTCGATTTCTGCGGCGTTGCGGCGCGTGCGCTACGAGGAGATTTTGTGCAGTCTGCGCGGCGGCGAAACGCCGTCGCAAACGCTGCTGATTCCGCTTCCGCTGAGGTTCGAACGCGGAGACGACGAATATTTTTCCGCAAACCGAAAGGCGTTCGAATCGTGCGGTTTCGCGGTGGAGGACTTCGGCAGGGCATTCTACAGAATCACCGCCGCGCCCTTGTGGCTCAAATACGGCGATGTCGAAAATTTCGTCCGCGATTTTGTCGAGCTTGCGCGCGAGGAAAACAGAACTTTGAAAAAGGCGGCTCTTTCGGAGGAAAATTTCGCAAAGACGCTTGTCGGCAGGTGCGGCGCGGCGAATTTCGAGTGTGACGCGCAGAGCGCAACCGCGCTTTTGGCGAAACTGCTCGGCGGCGATGCAGCCGCGTCTTCGCCCGACGGAATGCCGACTTTGAAGGAAATTTCCGAAGCCGAAATCGCGCGGATGTTCTGCCGATAGCAGCGGGTTGCGTTTACGCGTTTTTTGTCCCCCTTCTTCCGCCTCCGATATGCGTTTTTTTGTAGCGATTCTTATTTTTTTGTGTGTTTTTAACGCGTGAATGTAGGTTTGAATTGTGAATATAATATTGCTATATATTGGTTTGAGGTTAGTTGCATTTTACAAAATATTTCGGATTACAAAATTTTCTGAAAAATATGGTTGCTTTTTGAGATAATAGTTTAAATATGAATCTAAAATTGTTCTTTTGATGTGTGTGTCCGCGCATCCGTACGGAATTTTTCGAGGGTGCGTGGGTGTTTCGAAACGGATTTTTTCGGTAAAGAAAATGCTGTTTTTTGCTTGAAATCCCGCTTCGGGTCGCTACTCTCGTTCCACATACAAACCGACTTTTTATTTCCATTAATCCAAACAAAAGGTTCAACCGATATGAAAATGAAAAAATTTATAAACGCGCCCGAAAACCTTACTCAGGAGCTGCTTGAAGGTCTGGCTGCGGCGTATCCGCAAAAGGTAAAGCTCGACGAAGGCAAGATTGTCGTGCGCGCGAAGCCGAAGTCGGAGGACAAAGTTGCGATAATCACGCTCGGCGGTGCTGGGCACGAGCCCGCTCTCAGCGGCTTCGTCGGCGAAGGCATGCTAGACGCAAGCGTTGTTGGCGACATTTTCGCCGCGCCCAATGCGGTATCGCTCCTTGCGGGTCTGCGCAAATTCAAGCGCGATGCGGGTATTTTGCTTGTCGTTCTCAACCACGCGGGCGACGTTATGAGCGCGAATATGGCCATGAAAATGGCGCAGCGCGAGGGCATAAAGCTCAAGAGCATTCTGGTTGCCGACGACATCAGCGCAGGTCTCGATACGCCTCTTGCCGACCGCCGCGGTCTGGCGGGTTGCATTCCGCTTTTCAAAGTTGCGGGCGCGGCTGCGGAAGAGGGCAAGTCTCTCGACGAAGTTTTCGAAATCGCGGAAAAGTTCAATTCGAGAATCGCAACGCTCGCCGTGGCGATGACGGGCTGCACGCATCCGCAGAACGGACAGCCCATCACCGAGCTTGCCGACGACGAAATGGAAATCGGCATGGGGCAGCACGGCGAAGGCGGCGGCGGTCGCAGTAAAATCCTCACAGCCGACGAGACGGCGAAGATTATGTTCGGCGACCTCGCAAAGGCGGTTTCCCTAAAGTCGGGCGAAAAGATTTTCGTCGCGGTAAACGGCGTGGGCGCGACGACTCCGATGGAGCTTTCGATCGTCTTCAGGGCGGTAAAAAATCTCGCCTCCGAAATGGGAGTGGAAGTTGTCGGCGGCTTGGTCGACGAGCTTTTGACCGTTCAGGAAATGGCGGGCTTCCAGCTGATTGTCTGCGTTGTAGACGAACAGTCGCGGAAATATCTCTACGCAAAATCGGATGCTCCGTATTGGACTTCGCTCGGAGAGTAATTTTATGAATCTGACACTTCCGAAACTCAAGGATATGTTCACGGCGGCGGCGAAGGTCGTTGCCGAAAACGAAAAGTATCTGTGCGAGCTCGACGCCGCTTGCGGCGACGGCGACCACGGCGTCGCAATCAAGGGCGCAATCGGGGCGGCGAACGCTTCGATACAGGGCGCGACCAACCTCAAGGACGCTTTCTTCGACGGCGGGATGGCGGCGATGTCGCACTCCAACGGTTCGACAAGTTCGATTTACGGAACGCTTTTGATGGGCGTTTCCGACGGAATCGCGGCGGGCGCGGAAGAGCTCGACGCGGCGGCGTTGGCGAAAGCCTTTGAAGACGGCTTGGCTTCTATGCGCGATGTGGTCAAGGGCGACGTCGGCGACAAAACCTGCTTCGACGCGCTCATTCCCGCAATCCGCGCGATGGCGGGCAAGTCTACTGTCGAAGAGCTTCTGAACGCGGCGGCGGAAGCCGCGGACGCTGGCGCGAAGAACACCGTCAACCTCAAGGCGAAATTCGGCAGGGCGCGCAATCTGGGCGACAAGTCGGTCGGAACGCTCGACCCCGGCGCGGTGTCTAACGCGATGATTTTCGACGCGTTTGCAAAGACCTTTTCGGCAAAATAACAACTGCTAATTTTTATCATACACAAAGGAAAAATATTATGGCGGACAACGAAGGCAATATTGAAGCCAAAAACTACAACACGGACGTGGCGGTAAAAACCGACGGGTTCTTTTTGAAGGGCAACGCCCACGCGGACTGGGGCGTTCAGAACAGACTGGCGCGCATTTTCAACGCAAAGAGCGGCAACACGGTTATGTTGGCGTTCGACCACGGCTACATAATGGGTCCGACGAGCGGTCTCGAAAGAATGGACCTTTCGATTGTTCCGCTCATCCAGTACGCCGACTGCATTATGTGCTCGCGCGGCACGCTGCGCTCGGTTGTTCCGCCGCTCGCGGGCAAGCCGGTTGCGCTCCGCTTCAGCGCGGGTTCGACGATTCTTACGGAACTCAACAACGAATGTCTGGTGGGCATCGACGACGCAATCAAGCTCGACGCGTCCGCGCTCGCTCCGATGGTAGCAATCGGCGATATGAAGTTCGAGGCGAAGACAATCCAGAACCTCGCCCAGTGCGCCGACTATACTTCACGTTACGGTATCCCGACGCTCGGCGTTACGGCGGTCGGCAAGAACCTCGTCCGCGATGCGCGCTATCTCGGTTTGGCTACGCGCGTTTGCGCCGAAAACGGCGCGAACTTCGTCAAGACATACTACTGTGAAGAGGGCTTTGAAAAGGTCGTTGCGGGCTGTCCCGTTCCGATTGTCATCGCGGGCGGCAAGAAGCTTCCCGAAGCCGACGCTCTCGAGCTTGCGTACAAGGCTATTTCGAGCGGTGCGCGCGGCGTGGATATGGGCAGAAACATCTTCCAGTCGGAAAACCCAGTCGCGATGATTCAGGCGGTCAAGGGCGTTGTCCACGAGGGTCTCAACCCGAAGGACGCGTACCAGATGTACTGCGACCTCGCCAAGAAGGCGTAGTTTTTTCGGCGGTTCGCGCGGCTGTGTCTCCGCGCGGACGCGCCGTTTTTTCAGGGGAGGAATTTTATACAGAGGAGAGATTTATCGAGATGAAAACGAAATTCACAGCAGTTTTTGCGTTCGCGCTCTCGTTTGTCGCGACCGCATTCGCCCAGTATTCGCTGAGTGCCGACGACGCGAAATCCGCGGCGGACAAAATCTACCAAAAGGGCGCAACGCTCGCCGAAACCGTTGCGAAGACGCGTCCCGAATACGCGAAGTGGCGCAAGGGGCAGCTCGAAGAACTTTCGAAAAAAGTCGAATTCGGCAAGTGGTACGTTTCCATCGCGCTCAGATGGAATGTCGCGGCAAAGTACGCCGTGCTCGACAAGTTCGATCCGGACGCGAATTTCGAAAACGCAAAATTTTGGGCGACTCCCGAGATTGCCGACGGTCAGCCGTTCGACCTGCAGCCGTACAATTGGCGTTTCTTCTCGGCTACCTATACGTATCTCCGCCGCGAGATAACCGCAAAGGAGGACTGCAAAATAGCCGTCAGCGTCTCGTCTCTTCCGCTCGTGGAAATGCGCCTTAACGGCAAAACCCTTCTGAAGACCGTCGAAGACCCCAAAGACAAAAAATGGGCGGGGCAGAACGTCAAGAAAGGCAACAAGCGGTGCTCCAACGGCACTACGGACATTGTTGTTCTCGACCTCAAAAAGGGAACGAACGTCATCGACTTCGCCTTCTTCGCCGCCGAAACAAAGGGCGAAAAGGACATTATGTTCTCGCCATATGCCGACGCCGCTTTCGCGCTCGCCGACAAACTGCTAAAGGATTTTTACCCGACGGCAAATTCCCTACGCAGATGGAAAATATCGTCGTCCACGCAGACACTTCCCGCGCTCTTTTCGGCGCAGGACAATTCCGAATTTATGGCGGACATTCTCGAAAACCTCGTCGAAAGCTCGATGTTCTCGGCGGGAAAACTCGAGGAAAAGGTCAAGGCAATCAACGGTAAAAAGGGCGAGCAGGCGTTCAACGAGCGTGTGGCGCTTTTCGAAAACGGCTTGAAAATCCGCAAGGCGGAACGCAAGCTCGGCTACGACATCGACAACGTCCGCGCGGCGATGGAGGACATCGCAAAATCGTATCCCGAATACGACAAAAAACTTTTCGACGAACTCAAAACTTGGCAGTCGCAGTGGAAGCAGCTCAAAGAGGGTGTGCTCAACGGCGACGCGCAGGCGGAGGCAAAGGCGGAAGAGTTCAAGGCGTTTGCAAAGCGCGCGCTGCTCGCAAATCCGCTTCTGAAAAAATATCCGCATTGGGTCTTCGTCCGCCGCGACGACGGCACGAAAAAGGCGGGGCTGCCCGCGAACTGGCAGGGCAATACATCCCTGACCAACGCCTACAGCAGAGACAAAGACGGCAACTACACGCGCGTGGTAAGACCGCACGACTTTAAAGACCAACTCTGGAGCTTCGACATCGCAAGCCCGACCGATTCGCTCAAATGCGTCTTCAAGCCCGCAAAGGACACCGCCGTTGCCGACCTCGATATCTCCTACGACGGCAAGCGCGTTCTCTTCTCTACTCTCGACGACAAGAGCCAGTGGCACATCGACGAGCTTGATGTTGCTTCGGGCAAGACAAAGCAGATTACCCCGCGTCTCTTCCCCGACATCGACGACTACGACGGTTGCTATCTGCCCGACGGTCAGATTATTTATTGCTCTTCGGCGACTTTCGTCGGCGTTCCGTGCGTTGCGGGTACCGACTACGTTCCGAACCTCTTTAAACTCAATCCCAACGCGGGCACGCCCGAACAGGTAGACAAGACAATCCGCCAGCTCACATTCGAACAGGATGCCGACTGGATGCCGATTGTCGCCGAAAACGGACGCGTTCTCTACACGCGCTGGGAATACACCGACAATTCGCACTACTTTGCGCGAATCCTTATGCATATGAACCCCGACGGCACGGCGCAGTCGTCGTTCTACGGAACCACAAGCTTCTGGCCCAACTCGCTCTTCTACTGCCGCCCGATTCCCAACGACCCCAACAAGTTTGTCGGCATCGTTTCGGGGCACCACGGCATTTCGCGCACTGGCGAACTCCACAGCTTCGACGTGTCGAAAGGCAACATCGAGGCGCGCGGCAGAGTCCACAAGTTCCCGTCGTACGGCAGAACATACGAGCCGAAAATCCTCGACCAGCTCGTAAACGGCAAGTGGCCGCAGCTCATCCATCCGTATCCCCTTTCGGAAAAATACATCGTATGCGCGGGCAAGGAAAGCCCCGAAAACTTCTTCACGGAATACGGCGGCAGATTTACAATCTACCTCATCGACGCGTTCGACAATATGGTTCCGCTCGTCGAACTTAAGGACGCGCAGGCGATGGAGCCGATGCCGCTTCAGCCCCGCAAAGTTCCGCAGGAAATTATGGACAAGACAAATCCCGAAATCGACTACGGGTATGTCTTCCTCAACGACATCTATCAGGGCGAAGGACTCAAGGGCGTCCCGCGCGGAACGGTCAAGGAACTGCGCATCATAGAATATTTCTACGGCTACCGCAACGTCGGCAACCACCACGTCATCGCCGAAGAAGGTTCGTGGGACATCAAGCGAATCCACGGCACGGTAAAGGTCGAGGAGGACGGTTCGGCGTTCTTCAAAGCCCCCGCAAACCGCCCGCTAGCCGTTCAGCCGCTCGACAAGGACGGCAACGCCCTTCAGCTTATGCGCAGCTGGTTCACGATTATGCCCGGCGAAACACAGAGCTGCGTGGGCTGCCACGAAAGTCAGGGTATGTCGCCCACTTCAAAGCCCGCAATGGCGGGACGCAAACGCCCGCAGGAAATCAAGAAGTTTGTCGGCGACGTCCGCGGCTACTCGTACAAGCGCGACATCCAGCCGATTGTCGACAAATACTGCCTCGGCTGCCACTCGGGCGCGGCGAACCGCCCCGACTTCCGCAGGGGAGAATCGGTATTCTGGACGGACACGCGCTCCACGGGCTTCGGAAAATCGTATCTCGATATGATGCCCTACGTGCGCCGCCCCGGTCCCGAAAGCAACCAACATATGCTTCCGCCGCTCGAATTCCACACGTCGACGAGCGAACTCATCCAGATGCTCGAAAAAGGGCACAAGGGCGTAAAGCTCGACGACCAGTCGATGCGTATGCTCCGCACTTGGATTGACCTCAACGTTCCCTTCCACGGTACTTGGACCGAAACCTACAAAAAGATTCCGTGGGACGACCACAAACGCAGGGCGTGGGCTTTGGCAAAATACGCCAACCGCCACGACGACCAGAACGCGATTACGTACGACGGCGGCGTGCAGAAGTTCGTAGCCCCCGACGCGCCGAAAACCCACGCGGGCAAAAAAGCCCCGAAAGTCGGCGGATTCCCGTTCGACACCTCCACCGCCGCAAAAATGCGCGACGACACAAAACTTCCCAAGGAACTCGTAGCCGACCTCGGCGGCGGCGTGCAAATGCGCTTTACGCTCATTCCCGCAGGTAAATTCGTAATGGGTACAAACTCAAAGTACTACGACGAAGGTCCCGCTCAGGTTGCCGAAGTTTCGAAGCCCTTCTATATGGCGCAACTCGAAACTACAAACCGCCAATACAAGGCGTTCGACGCAAATTACGACTCCGGACATCTCGACCGCCACTGGAAGGATCACGTAAACCCCGGTTATCCCGCAAACAAGCCCGAACAGCCCGTCATCCGCGTAAGTTGGAACAATGCGGAGCAGTTCTGCAAATGGATGTCGGAAAAGCTCGGCATAAAGGTTTCGCTCCCGACCGAAAAACAGTGGGAATGGGCGGCTCGCGGCGGCAGCGATAAAGACTTCTGGTTCGGCAAAGTCGGCGACAACTACGGCGCGTTCGACAACCTCGCCGACTACAATATCCGCCATTTCGCGGTCGACGGTATCGACCCGCAGCCCGTCGTAAATCCGAACCCGTACATCGACTACGTGCCCAAGGATTTGTACGTGGACGACAACGAACTGATTATGTGCGAAGTCGGCAAGTATAAACCAAATCCTTTCGGACTCTACGACATCAACGGCAACGTCGCCGAATGGACGGCGGACGACTACACCGAAACGCTCGGCGGAGCAAAAGTCGCAGACCGCAAGACGGTTCGCGGCGGTTCGTGGCGCGACCGCGCCAAATGGGCGCGCGTAAGTGTGCGCCGCAACTACGCGCCGTGGCAGGGTGTGTACAACGTCGGCTTCCGCGTAGTAATCGACGATGCGCAAAAGGCGGCGCAACTGCTCAAGCCCGCAAAACCCCTTCCGCAGGCAAAGGAACACGAAACAACACCCCGTCCCGATTCGCTTGCAAAAGTTAAATAAGGAGAAACACAAATGAAAAGAAAAACGTTCCTAATATCGCTCGCACTCGCCGTAGCGGCAACTTTCATGGGTTGCGCAACAAACGTAGGCTCGGAGAAATGCAGCAAAACTTCACAAAATAAATTAACAAAAGATATGTTCTATAAAAATGGTAAATTCGACGAAGAGGCGGCAAAGCAGGCCTACTTCGACATGATGACAAAACTCGGCTACCCCATCAGCGAAAATCTTCGCAAAAATATGTGGGTATGCGACTTCGGACTCGGCGACTTCCCGAGTGTCGGCATGGGCGGAATCTTCTGGATTCACGACAACGACAAGGGCGACGGCATTTTCGGACACGAAATTTTCCTCCTCCCCAATCAGATGCTCATCGAACACGCACACGTCCCGCACGGCGGTCTTCCCGCGAAATACGAAGTTTGGCAGTGCCGCGCGGGCAGGTCGTACTGCTTCGGCGAAGAGGGCGAAGACGCGTCGAAATATCCCGACGTAAAAGTTCCCGAGAGCCAGAAGAAGTTCGTCACGGTGCACAAGGTATGCGTTGCCGACGCGAAGGAGGGCAATATAGTGCGACTCAACCGCAAGCAGGCATTCCACTACCAGATTGCGGGTCCCGAAGGCGCGGTAGTAACGGAATACGGTGTGCACCACCAAAACGAGGGCAACCGTTACACAAATCCCGACGTAAAGTTCTAACATAGATAAAAAAGTGCAAAAGACGGCTTCCAATCGGAATCCGTCTTTTTTTTGTCCATCAAACCGTCGCGAATTTTACCGAAAAAATTAGATGAAAAACGGAAGTAAGAATAATTTTTTGTAATGGTCGCGGGATTTGCAAGGGCGGGAGTCTTTAGCCTTAAGGCATAAAAAAGCGCGGAAATGTTGTCTTAATCAACTTTGTTTCCGCGCTTTTTTTTCAAAATGGGGTTGTTTTATTCCGAGATTTTAACAGATTGCAAAGTTCATCTCTTGTTTTTAACTGAGTAATTTTGTTGTCTGCAATGTTGAGTAAAAAATATTTTTTATCTCCTATTTTAGGTTTATATTCTCCGTAAATTATCCCCTCCACGAAAGCCACATTTGCGATGGATATACTTGCATCTTGGGTTTTATCAATCAAGAAACCGTTATTGGAATCGGTCATAAGCAATGTATATTTTCTGTTTATCTCTTGTGTATGGCCCGAACCGTATAATTTATCAAATCTGTGCCTTGCGCAGAATATGCCCGCGCAAATTAATGCAATTATAATCAGTGGAACTATTTTCATATAGTCGTAAAATTTCATATGTTAAAACTTCATTGTGAAAGTCTCTCAGCATATTCGGTAGATACTATCTAAAAGTACGGGAACCCGAAGTGAAAACGTTTTCAGGTGCATAGCGCACAGTCAGGAGTAATGTCGGGATAAACTGTGCTTTTAATGATTGGAAATACAATGAGTTCAAGTTGTGCCCGCTGTAAGTTATCGGGAAATACAGGTGTTTTGTGTGTTTTGTTAAGAGCCAAAACAATATAAATCGGTGCGTCCATTTGCAAAAAACAACCCCGAGTTCTTTCGAACTCGGGGTTTTCGATTTAGTATATCTAACAATGAAATTGTTTAGTACTTAACAGCGACCGAGATGTCAACCAAGTGTTGGTTGTAGTTCGCGTAGGACTGGGTCGAGCTGTTTTCGAGGAAGCGGTAGTTGGCACCGAGGGTGAGGAACTTATTGGGCTTGTAGTTCACACCGAAACGGGCGACGTATTCGTCGTCGCTACGATTCGAAGCTTCGTAGTCGCTGTTTGTGTAGGCGAAGCTTGTCGTGAACGAAACGAACTGGTTGAGCAGGTAGTTCGCGCCGACTTCGCAACCCGTATCGACCGAGCTCTGACGCGAAGCACCGTTGCCGAAATCTCTGCGACCCGTTACGAACAAGCCGATCTTTTCGGTGAGTTCGTAGTTCGCCGTCACCGAGCACGAAACCGTTGTGTCGGATGTGTCATACGCAATACCGTTCATGTCGCGATATGTTGCGCCTACGAATGCCGAAAGGTTGAGCTTCGGGAGAATATCGCCGCGAACGGTTACGCCTGCAAAATGGTCGTTACGACGGTTGCCGAAGCTTTCCGCATATGCGTTGCCGCCTTCAAATTCGGTGTAGCGGTACTGGTATGTCAGACCTACCGAGACCTTCGGAGTTACTCTGTAGAGGAGGCTTACGGGAACGCTATACATATTGTAGTCGGAATAGCTCTTCGCCCATCTGCCGAGGTACTGTCTGTACGCCCAATCGCCGCCGAGTTCGGCAAAGAGCTTTTCTGTGAAGTCGTAGGAGGCAACCGCACCGGCTTTCCAGTCGTTATAACGAACGAGCTGTCCCGCCAAGTTTGCCGCTTCCGTCGTCGAGGAATTCTGGTAGTTCTGGTCGAACGAGAAGTTTGCCTTTACCGACCACGCCGATTCCGTATAGGAGGCATTTGCCGCAACGTGTGCGAGGTTCGAGTTAAATTCTTTATAGTCGGCATAACGGGTGAGGTCTTCGTAGAACTTTACGTTTGCCTTGAACTTGCTGTTGCGACCGTAGTCGGCTTCCGCTCCCAAGCGGAAAATCGCCGAATAGTCGTTCTTCTTCAAATCAGTGTTGCCTGTGTAGGTAATGTTGCTGTCCCACTTGCCGATGACCGCGCCTTTGAAGAAAAGGTCGAGCTGGTCGCCGACAGTTACGAGCGGAGCCGCGCTTGCCGACATCGCTGCGGCGAGCAAGATTGATGAGGTGATTATTTTTTTCATTATTAGACCTGTTTGTTGATTAAATGTGGATTGTTAGACGTTCTTTTTTTGAAATTGGGGTACATCTTTCGGCTTTTCGTTCGGATGTCAAGCCTTTTTATTGCCGAAAATTTTTTAATACGCGTACTTAAATCTTTTTTTCATTTTAATTTTGCGTTTTTAGTATTTTTCTGATTCATATCAAGTATATTTATTTCTGCGGGTTTGGGCTGCGTTCCGTTTCGACCGTCTACCTGCTGCTCGCTTCACCCCGCATTTATCCAATTTTTATCGACAACACTATGAACGACGAAAATATTGACAGGAAAATAGATTCCGCGAATTCCTATCCGTTTTGTTTGGGCATGCTTTGCCGCGTCCGCAAGCCGAACGGCACTTGGGTGTTGAAAATCGTCTGGAAGCGGCTGCTCGCATTCTTTTTTGCCACGCTTGCCGCGCTTTATCTTCTGCTTTCGATTGCCATATACGCCTACTACAAGTTCGTAATCGAATATTCCGATATGACGTTCACCCAAGCCGTCTGCGCGCCGTTCGACCGCGCCGCCCTGCGCGTAGCCACGGGCGACTACAACATTGCCGAGGCGGAAAAGTGCATCAAGGAGCGCAAATGGCGCGAAGCGTACAAAAATCTGGCATTCGGTGTCGGGCGTTCTCCGAAGAACATCAAAGGGGTAATGCTTCTTGCCGAATTTTACATTTCGCCGATTTTCTCGCGTCCCGACATCGCGGTGAAATATCTCGAGCAGAGTCTTGTCTACGCGAAAAACAACACCGACTACATCAGGCTTTATATGCGCACGCTCATCGACCTGTCCGAGGACAGGCGTCTTATCGATGTCGGCGAAAAGCTGCTTGCCGGCGGCGGCATAACGAACAACGAGGTTACGGCGTACTTGGCGATGTCGATTTCGTCGGTTTACGCGCTTCACGGCAATTTCGCAAAGTCGAAGGAATTTTTGGTCAAGTACGGGCTCGACAAAACCCTCCCCGGAATTTTGCGCATATCGAAAAACGAGTGGGAGCAGGGTAACCGCGAAGAGGCGATTAAGGTCATAGCCGACAATTTCGACTTCGCGAAAAACAAGGAGCCCCTCTACGCGCTTTTGGTCAACTATTACACTGCGATGGGAGATTTCGAAAAGGCGCGCCAATACTCGATGCTGCGCTCTATTGAAAATCCGTTTTCAGTTGAGCAGCGTATGGAATATATAAATCTTCAGGCGAAGTCGGGCGAAAAGGCGGCGGTTAAGGATGCGCTAGAATCGGCGTTCCGCCAGTATGCCGCCGACTACAATGCGATGCTTGTCATCGGCAACTACGCAGCCGACAACGGCGATATCGTCCTTATGCGCCGAATTTACGAAAACGCAATAAAGCAGAATTTCCAGATAGGTCCGTTCTGCCTGCTCTTTCTCGAAACCATGATTACCAACGGCGACTACAAAAACGCCGTTGCGTTCTCCGAGGACATACTCAAGGAAAAGCCCGTCTGGATTAAGCGGTACGACGACGTTATTGCGTGTCTGCGCGCGGTGTCGTATTACGCCACGGGTAACGTGAATATGTCGGACATACTTCTTAAGGATGTTTTGAACAGAGGTACGGCGACTCCGCGCATACTGGTCGCCACTGCGCGCAGAATCGAGAAACTCGGCGGCACGTCGTATGCGCAGAAGCTTCTCGAAAACGCCGTGGAACGTTTCCCGCGCCACCAGCTTGCGCTGACAAGGCTCGTTCAGCTCGACATCAAGCAGGGCAATTCGACGAATCTCGACAAGCACATCGTTCGACTCCTGTCGATGCGCCGCCCCCCGCGCGAGCTCGTGCTCGATGCGCGCAAGAATCTCGGCAGCGACCGTTTCATATTCACCAACAACCGCGAGAAGATTCTCAAGGAAATCGACACGCTTGTCGACAACAAGAACGCCGCCGCGCTTTCCGACTACACCGAAAAGGAGAACGAAAGAATTTTGCAGGCCGAAGACAATATTTCGCTTTAATACATAAATAAAGGGACAAATATCCAAAAATGCTCCGCGTCCGCCGATGAACGCGGGGCATTTTTTGTACCGTGAAAGGAGTTTATTTTTGCAGCTCGAACAGGGCGGTATCGGGAGAATTAAATTCGTAAACGAAACTGTCGGCGTTTTCCGCTACGACTTTGCCCGAGTACAATTCGACGACCTTTTCATATTTCCCGTCGAGGCGCACGGTCTTTTTGCCGCCGTCTTTGACGTGTATGCACAGGAGTTTTTCGTTGGCGTATACGGGTACGTTTTCGTCGACGTAGAAACGCACCCCCGCGCGTTCGGCGATTTTCCTTGCGTCTGCGGCGGATAACTTCTGCGGGTCGTGGATGTACACGCTGTTCCAGCCGTCCATTTGCTTTGTGTTGACACCCTTTGCGCCGTAGTCGAAGCCCGTGAAATTTTTCACCCGTGAAACGTCGAGATTTTCGCCGTCGCAGATTGCGGGCGCGTAGGAGGTGAGAACGGTTTTGCCGTCGCGCAAAACGTATTTGCCGAGCAGTGCGCGGCGTTCTGGCGTCAGCACGAAAAGGTGCGGGAAGACAACGAGCCTGTATTTCGACAAATCGCATTTGCCGATGTCTTCGAACGCGAACGTTTCTATCGGCGCGCCTATTTTCGTGAACGCCGCGTGGATTGCCGTGCGGTATTTTGCCGTGTCGCCGCGCTGGTTGAGAAGCGACGCGCTCGCAGTATCGTAGATTACGGCGATTTCGGCTTTGGACGGCGAAGTATCCTTTGCGAACTTGCGCCAGATTTCCGCGCCCCGCTTGACTGTTTCGAGTGTCTCGGGCGTGTCGTAGACGCCGCCCCACATATCGAAGCACCAGAGCGATGTATGGTTGATTGTCGCAAGCGAAAATTCGCGTTTTAGTCCTGCGGTATCCTCTTCCTGAGTTTCCCAGTTGCCCACGTTTTTGATGCGCACATATTCTGATAGCTGGTGGTTGAAAGTGTGGGTGCGGTGGTCGATTTCGTGAAGCCATCCCTTTCCGAGCCGTTCGCGCGTGGCGTTTGTGCTCATAAAGCCGCTGCCCTCGCCCATTGCGCGGAGAGGGTAGTTCCCGGGGCTTACGAAGAAGTCGAAATATTCCGATTCGAATACGCGCTTGTAGTCGTAGTGTCCGTCGAACGGGGCGCGGTGGACGTATCCGAAGAACGAGCCGATTTGTTTGTCGGGCGAAATCTTAGACCGCGCGGTTTTCGCAAAACCTATCATCGCATCGCCCACGGATTGGTTGGCGAACGCCGCGAAGTCGAGCACGTCGGATTCCTTCGACGGGTCGCGCAGGATATTTTCGAACGAGGCGTTGTGGATTTTCGACAGTGCGGGAATGTCGGTGGGCTTTTTGCCGTTTTCCCTCTGCCACGCGTTGAAGGCGGCAAGCTTGCAGCGGCTTGCCCCGCCGATTGCGTAGTCGAGCCATTCGTCTGTGTGCCCGCAGGCGAGCATATAGGCTGCGATTCTGTCGCCGTATTTTTTCTCGGTGCGGTCAAGATAGTCTTTCAGAAACTGCTCGGTCTCCCTCCGCCACTCCCTGCAGTTTACGGAATTGGAGAGCATCGAAAAGCTGTCGGAATCGAACGCGTGCCCGAACGAGAGCACTCGCGCAAGCCACGGCGGCGAATTCAAATCTACAATGCAGATGATTTTCGCGTTCGGGTTGGCGGCGATAACGTCGTCGAACTGTTTGTCGAACGCGTTCCAGTCGTAGGCGTTTTTGCCGCGCCAGAAAACGGGGTATTTGCAGTAGGGCTCGCCGAGCGAATTTACGGTGTTCGAGGGCATAATCGCGATTGTGTCCACGCCGATTTTCGAGAAGTTTTTCATTGCCCGAAATTCGGGCCAGAACGAGCGGTACGCGAAAAATCTCTCCTTCTGCGCCGCGAAAATCTGGAGGGTGGACAAGCCCAAAATTGCGGAGCAGAAAAGTGTTCTGTATGCGAAGCTAATGGTCATAGGTCGAACTATGGTTGCTCAAACGATTGAGGTCAAACTTTATTTTTGCGCTGCAAACGACTATTGGGTTGAATTTTTGCCGCCAGTGTCCGAGCATAGTCGCACTATGTTGGACGATATTGCGTTGGTTCTCGAGGGCGGCGGAATGCGCGGCGTTTTCACGGCGGGCGTGCTCGACGCGTTTCTCGACGAAAAAATTTATTTTCCCTATACGGTCGGCGTGTCGGCGGGCAGTTCCAACGGGCTTTCGTACGCGTCGCGGCAACGGGGCAGGGCTCGTTTTTGCAATATCGACGCGCTTTCGCGGTACAACTATATAGGGCTGAAATTTCTCTTCACGCGCCGCTGCATAATGGACTACGATTTCCTTTTCGGCGAATTGCCGCGCAATGTCTATCCCTACGATTTCGACGCTTATTTGAAGTCGGGGGCTTTCAAATTGGTCGCCACGAATTGTATCACTGGGCGCGCCGAGTATTTCGACAAGCCCAAAACTTTCGATTCGCTGCTCGATGCGTGCAGGGCTTCGTGCAGTCTGCCGTACGTTTGTCCGATTGCCGAAGTCGGCGGCGTTCCGTATCTCGACGGCGGACTTTCCGAGCCCATCGCCGTGCGTTGTGCCGAACTTGACGGGTACAAAAAATTCGTTTTCGTGCTCACCCGCAATGCGGGTTTTGTGAAGCCCTCGATGTACTGCCCGATTGCCAAGTTTTTGTATAAAAAATATCCGAATCTGATAGAGTGTATCAAAACCGCAAACGTGCGCTACAACGAAACCCTCGCGTACGCCGAGCGGCTCGAGCGCGAGGGAAGGGCTGTGTTAATCCGCCCCGTACGCACGCTGCGGGTGGACAGGCTCGAACGCGACGTTTTGCGGCTTTCGTCCCTCTACGACGAGGGGTTGCGCGTTTGCCGCGACAATCTCAGGCGGATAGCGGCGTTGTAGTTTTTTATTTAAACGCGATTTTAATTGTAAAGTTTTCATCTTTTGGAACACTTCGATGTATGTATACCCGAAATTTTAGATTGCGCGCGGTTTTATCCGCGCTTTCGATGGTGGGGGCGGCGGCGTTTTCGCATGCGCAATCGCAGCATCTTTTGCCCGAGCAGTACAGTCCCGTTACCGACCCCGCGGCGAAAAAACTTCCGCGCCCGCAGTTCGAAATCTGGAACGCCTCGTACATGTGGTATGCGGGGCAGTATGCCTCGTACTGCCACAAGCGTCTTGCCGCCGAGTCGGTCGAGCGTTGCTCGTTCGTCAACGACGGCGGAACGTATTACGCGCCGCAGTCGAAGACGTTTTTCAGGCGCACGGTCGAACTTCAAAAAGATGTCGAAATGAAGTGGCGCACGCCGCAGTCCGCCGAATTTTTCGTGGACGGCAAACGCGCGTCGCGGGACAGGCGCGGCGGATGTATTCTGAAAAAGGGCGTGCACGTTCTCGAGTTCAGGGTTTCGGCGACCGACAGGCTTCCGTGCGTTATCGTCGAGGGCTGCGGCGTGTCTTCGCCCGACGGCTGGCAGGCGAGCCTTGACGGCAAAACGTGGACGCCCGCCGAATCCGACGCCATGTTCGACGACGCCCTCTCGACTCCCGACAAACTCGTATACGACATTTTCGAAATCGCGCCGTCTGACTATCCGAAATCGGTTAACTGTAAAATCGGCGCGGACAAAATCGAAATGGGGAAAAATTCGAGCATAGTTGCGGATTTCAGACACGACGAACTGGGAAGTGTTGTGTTGTCGGCAAAAGGGTTCGGAAAGTTGGCTTTCTATGCGGGCGAAAGCATTCCCGAGGTTCTCAACAACGACGCAAAAACTTTCGAGCAGAAGCCCCTGCCGTCGTTCGACCTCGACGGTTCGCGTGTAGACATCGTTCTGCCGACCGCCGCATTGCGCTATTTGCGGATTGAATCGGAGGGCGGAGCGGAAATCTCGAAGCCCGTTTTCAGGGCGGAGCTTTTCCCGATGAAAAGAATCGGATCGTTTCGTTGCAGCGACGAAAAATTCAACCGCATTTTCGCCGCCGCCGCCGCAACCATCCACACTTCGACGCGCGATTTCTATCTCGACGGAATCAAGCGCGACTGCCTGCCGTGGCCGCTCGACGCGGTTGAAACCACGCTCGCCGCCGACTACGTTTTCGCCGCCGAATGCGTTTCGCGCAATTCGTACGCGCTCTCGCTGCTTTCCGACAAGCCGACGGTTTACGATACGGGAATTTTGGACTATCCCCTCCACGCGCTCATAGGCTTCGACCACGACTTTATGCGCTACGGCGACATCTCCGTTTCGCTCCGCTACAGGGACAGAATTTTGCAGTTGTTAAAACTCTATGAATCCGCTCTCGACAAAAACGGTTTTCTGCCGAGCCGCCCGACGAAGTGGGGGATATTCCTGCCCGCGTGGTCGAAACGCTACCGCTCCTCGCACTGGAGGGGAACGCCGGCTTACGTGCAGATAATGCTGTACGAAAACTGGCGGATTGCCGCGGAATTTTTCGACCGCTGGGGCGACGCGGCTTCGGCTGAAAAATTTCGCAAAATGGCGGGCGGGTTGCGCTCGAACATATTCAAACATTTCTGGGACGAAAAGCGCGGCGCGTTCATAAACGGCTACGACAAAAACGGAAATCCCGACACCGAAATTTCGCACTACGCGCAGTATTGGGCGATACTTGCGGGCATTTTCCCCGAAAACGCAATCGCCAATCTCTTCGAAAAAGTGATTCCGAATATGCCGCTTTACTACGAAGACATCAGCATAGAAAAGGGCTATGAAATTCTCGCGTACACAAAGGCGGGGCGCACGGAGGAGGCGTTCGGGTTCGTCCGCAAATTCTGGGGGCAGTGGCTCGACGAAGGCCATACGCGTTTCCCCGAAAATCTCTCTCCGAACGCGTCCGAGGCGGACAAACTCAAGTTCTACGGAAGACCTTTCGGTTTGAGCCTCTGCCACGCTTCGTTCGGCGCGCCGCCGATTATCGTCGCGGTGCGCGGTCTGTGCGGTTTTCGCGAAACGGACAAGCCCGACGAATATATCCTAAGGCCCAATCTCGCGGGCTTGAAGTGGATTGAGGGCGAAATTCCGCTCAAGCAGGGTTCGCTCAAGTATCGTTTCGAAGAGGGCGGAAAGTTCGACGTGTCGCTGCCGAAAGGCGCAAGTGCCGTCGTTGATTTCGGCGGCAAAACGGTGAAGGTAGTTTCGCGATGACGGACGCGGCTACGCCTGCCCGAAACGCAAAAAAGCCCCGCGAACGGGGCTTTTCCTTTACGCGTCGACCACAACGCAGGAGTCGCCGAGCAACGATTTTATGTGGGCTTTCAGCTCTCCGACTTCGGTGTCGGTCAGGTTGTTTACTATCGCAAAACACGCGCTGCCCGAGCCGCTCATCATCGCGGGAATCCCGAACCTTTCGCGCACCGACTCCACCGCTACTTCGAGCGCGGGGAATTTTTTGAACGCCTCAATCTGCATATTGTTGACAAGCGGCAGCCCCGAAATGCTCGGGTTTTCGAGCCAGACGGAAAGCATTGATTCGGCTTCGTCCGCGTCGATGTAGTCGGAGGGGTTCGCCTTCATCTGCGAGTACGCCCAGCCCGTGTTTATCGAAAATGCGGGTTTGAAAATTACCAGTTTCAGCCGCGAAATGTAGTCGGCGGCGTCGCCGAACAGCGGGTAGACAAGCTCGCCGCGTCCGCGCATTACAACGGGCGTTCCCGTCAGAAAAAGCGGGCAGTCGCTGCCCATTTCCGCCGCGAGTTCTTCGAGCTTTCCCGTCGAAAGCGGTTTCCCGCAGAGTTCGTTGACGGCAAGCAAAGCCGCCGCGCCGTTCGAGCTTCCGCCGCCGAGTCCCGCGCCGTGCGGAACGTTTTTTGTAAGCGAAAATTTGAAGAACGCCGTTTCGCCCGCCGCCGCGCGGAACAGCATTGCCGCCTTTACCACGAGATTCGATTCGTCGAGCGGAACGCCCTCCATATTGCATTCCACGGCGTCGGCATTTGCGGATTCGAGCTTTTCGACCTCGAGCCAGTCGCCGAATTTAACGGGGGCTACAACGCTTACAAGATTGTGGAAACCGTCGGGGCGAACGCCCGTTATCGCCAGCATCAAATTCACTTTGCAGGGGGAAAACTTTTTTACTTTCATATTTAATTTGAAAATTTTACGCGATTGTTGCATAAACGCGCCAATATGTCAAAACACGATTGCAAATTGATGCTCGCCCTCGACCTGCCCGACAGAACCGCGGCTTTGGACATGCTCGCAAAGCTGCGCGGAAACCTCGAATGGGTGAAGATTGGGCTGCAAATGTATCTCGCCTACGGCCGCGATTTCGTCGGGGAAGTCGCCGATATGGGTTTCAAGGTCTTTCTCGACCTCAAACTTTACGACATTCCCAACACGGTCGCCTCGGCGGTCAAGAGTCTTAAGGGCTTGCCCGTGTCGATGCTGACAATACACACTTCGGGCGGACGCGAAATGATGGCGGCGGCGGTCGCGGCGGCAAGGGAAACGAACCCCGACCTGCTGCTTCTGGGCGTGACGGTACTCACGTCTTTCGACGCCGACGGACTCGCGGAAACGGGCGTGGCAAAAGTTCCGTCGGAGCAGGTGGAACTGCTCGCGAAACTCGCGGTCGATTCGGGTATGAAGGGGCTTGTGTGCTCGCCTCTCGAAATCGAAATGCTTCGCAAAATTTTGCCGCCCGACATCAGGCTTATCACCCCGGGAATACGCCCAGCGGGCTCTTCTACCGACGAACAAAAACGCGTGATGACTCCCGAACTCGCGGCGCGGGCGGGCTCGAGCTTCATAGTCGTCGGGCGTCCGATTCTCAAGGCGCAGAATCCCGCCGAGGCGGCGCGTTCGATAATCGACCAGTTGAAATGAAACTTTCGAAAAAATCGGGCAACGCGGCGGTGATTCTCGCGGGCGGAAGCGGCTCGCGGATGCGCGGAACGGTGGCGGACAAGGTTCTCGAACCGCTCGCGGGAATGCCCGTGATTCTGCACTCGTTCAAGGCGTTTTTGGAAAGCGGTCAGGTTTCCGAAATCGTGTTCGTCTGCCGCGACGAAAAACAGAAGCGCGCAATTTGCGCGGCTCTCAAAACTTTCTTTCCAGACTGCCGCAGGGCGATTTCCGTGAAGTTCGCCCGCGGCGGCGCGGAACGGCAGGATAGCGTGCTGAACGGGCTTGCCGAAATTTCCGACAAGTCGGCGTTGGCTTTCGTGCACGACGGCGCGCGCCCGCTTGTGGGTGCGGAAAACATCGTGCTGCTCGCCGCCGCCGCAATGCGCGACGGCGCGGCGGTGCTCGCCTCGCGCGTGACCGATACAATCAAGCGCGTTCCGGCAAGCGGCTCGACGGTTAAAATCAAGCCCGCCGACCTCGAACGCCCGCGCCTTTGGGCGATGCAGACCCCGCAGGTATTCGGGGCGGCGGACATCATAGCCGCCTACGAAAAGGTTCGCAAAAACAAAATAAAGGTAACCGACGACGTCGCAGCCTATGTGATGGACGGCGCGAAAATTTCGTTCGTGGAAAATCTGCGCCCGAATCCGAAAATCACCGTGCCCGAGGACATCGCGTACGTCGAATTTCTGCTTAACAAAATATCGTAAAATTTATCATGGCTTGCAATTTCAGAATAGGACACGGCTACGACGTTCACAGACTCGTGGAGGGCAGAAAATGCATAATCGGCGGGGTGGAGATTCCATCGAAGCTCGGTCTGCTCGGGCATTCCGATGCCGACGTGCTCACGCATGCGCTCGCCGACTCGATTCTCGGCGCGCTTGCACTGCCCGACATCGGCTTCTATTTTCCGCCGTCCGACCCGACGTGCGAGGGCATAGACTCGCAGGAGATTTTGAAAAAAGCGGTTTCGGAGGCTGCGCGGCTCGGCTACAAGGTCGGCAATGTGGACTGTTCGATTATCGCCGAAACGCCGAAAATTCTGCCGCACGTGGCGGCGATGAAAAAGGTGCTGGCAAAATCGCTCGGTGTATCGCCCGAAGACGTTGGCGTAAAGGCGACGACCAATGAAAAAATGGGCTGGGAGGGCGACAAGCAGGGCATCGGCGTCCACGCCGTATCGCTGTTGTACCGCGGGTAGTCGGCGGCAGCCGCGACGGACAACGGCCGCTTTTTGCGTTTGCGATAAGCGCAAAGAAACGGTTTCCGTTTCGCCTCGTTCCATAAAGGCGAAGCGGGATGCGGTTTGCTTTGCCTTTGTTTTTTGATTGAGTTGTTGCCGTTTTTTCATTGAATGGCGTCATGAAAGATTTACAGGGGAGTTTAATTTTGGCATTGTGCCTGTTGGCGTTTACGGCGGTCGTTTTCTTTTTCAAATACGGTCAGGAACGGGCGCAGTCGCAAATGCTCGAAGCGGAAACTCTGGCGGCGCAGAATCAGGCGATGTCGGTCGAAAAAAAGGCGAGCGAAGTTGCGCGGCTCGAGCAGATAGCCCGCAAAAATGCGGCGGAGAATCTGCGCAAAGTCAAGGAGGCCCGCGAAATGCTGGAACGTTCGAAGAAAACGAGCGCACTCACGCAAAAGGAAATCGTGGCGCGCCTGAACTCGCAGCTCGAGCGCGAAGCGCAGGCGCGTCTTGCCGCGGAACGTGCTTCGGAGGAACTGGCAAAACAACGCGACATTCTGGACAGGGCGGTAGCCCAAACAAAAGCCGACTTGGAGCGTCTGCGCTCCGTGAAAAATTCCAACGAAAACTACCTTTCGCGAATCGACGAACTTTCCGAACTTTTGAAACGGCGCGAAGTGGAAATCGAAGACCTGAAAAAACGGCAGGCGGAACTCGAACGGATGAACGCCGCCGCAAGGGAACTGCAACTTTCGACCGAACGCGAAATCGAAAAACGCGGCGGAATTGTACTGCTGCCCCATCATAAACGAGTGTTCTCGCCGAACACGGGCATAAGACGCGATTAACTGCGCCCGAAGTTACGTAGCCGCACAGACTGCAACCTGCAAAATATTTTAGAAAAAACTTGCAAAAGTCCGATTTCGGATAAAACTGTTTAAATAGAATTTTTTAACAAGAACAAACCCTTCTCAATCCGATATGAAAAAAATACTTACGCTTGCCGCAGCCGCATTCTCGATGTTCATCCTTTCAGCTTGCGACTCTATGGACGGTCCTTCGCCGCTCGACACTCGCGCTTCGAGTTCCTCGAACGAGCTTAATCCCGGAGACCTCCCCGGCGACGCGGATATGGCGGACGCAGGTCTTCCCGGTCGCGGTATAAACGACTTGGGCGGTTTCGATCCCGACAATATCAAGCCCGAATACATCGTCGAAACGGTCTACTTCGGCTTCGACCAATACGCTGTTGCGCAGGGCGAACGCGGCAAGGTCAAGAGGGCAGTGGATTTCTACGCGGCAAATCCCGACTTGAAGGTTGTTCTTGTCGGTCATACAGACTGGTACGGCACGGAAGAGTATAACATGCTGCTTTCCGACAAACGTTGCAAGGCTGTTCAAGATTATGCGGCAAGTCTCGGTCTCGACGTTTCGCGCATCGAAATTATCGCACGCGGCGAAGCGGGCGCGGCAGTCGACGTTGCAAAAGACTCGCCGGAAGCAAAACACGACCGTCGCGTAGACATCGTTAAATTCAAATAAATTTTCAGGCACATCTCCTTTCTTTTCGGCGGACATCCCTTTGAGGGTGTCCGTTTTTTTGCGGGGCGAAACTTTGCGCAGGGTTGTTCCGCCGAAACGGTACGGCGCGGATTCCGCGTTCGGAATGCGTGTTTTTTCGGTATAAGCCGTTTAAAAATGTCTCGCAATTCGGGTGTGAACGGTATTTTATTGTACTTTCTTTTCATATGACAGCGCGCCCCACAGACAAACGCCCGATAATCAGCGTCCGCAACCTTCGCCATTCATACCGCGAGGGCGACGGGATGAAAGAGGTGCTGCATAACGTCAGCGCAGACTTTTACGCGGGCGAAATCGTCATAATAATGGGGCCTTCCGGGTCGGGGAAGTCGACACTTCTCAAGCTCATCGGCGCACAGCTGACGCTCCAAGAGGGCGACATCCGAGTCGGGAAGCACGAACTTAACGGAGCTTCGCCGTCGGCACTTATGAAAATCCGCCGCGACTTGGGCTTTATCTTCCAGACACACCATCTGATCAATTCGATTTCGGTTCTGCAAAACGTGGAACTGCCGCTTGCTTTCGACGAAACCGCGACTCGGCAGACCGCCCGAGAACGCGCGCTTGAGGCTCTGCGTACCGTGGGGATAGACTCGCAGGCGAACAAAAAGCCGTCGCATTTGTCGGGTGGACAACGCCAGAGGGTGGCAATTGCCCGCGCGCTAATCCGCAAGCCCGCGATAGTGCTCGCCGACGAACCGACCGCTTCGCTCGACCAGAAAAGCGGGAGGGAGGTTGTGGAAATAATCCGCAAGATGGCGAAAACTCTCGGCGTAACCGTTGTCTTGGTTACCCACGACAACCGAATACTCGACATCGCCGACCGCATTGTATCGCTCGAAGACGGCAGAATCAGGGAGGGCGGACTTTGAAAAAGGAGAACTGGAATTCGCGCCTCGGCGTGATTTTGGCGGTTGCGGGCAGTGCGGTCGGGCTGGGAAATTTTCTGAAATTCCCCGGTCAGGTGGCAATGTACGGCGGGGCGGCGTTTATGCTCGCGTACGTAATTTCGTTCTTCGTTGTGGGAATCCCGATTGCGATTGTAGAATGGACAATCGGCAGGCACGGCGGTGCAAACGGCTTCAACTCGCCCGCGGGCATTTTGGGCTTTTTCTGCGGCAGCAAAAAAATGGCGTACGTCGGAATCATCGGCGCGGTGCTTACGGTGCTCGTCTACTGTTACTACATTTACATAGAGGCGTGGTGCTTGGGATATGCGTTCAATTTCGCCTCGGGCGTGGTCGATTTCAAAACGCTCGGCGAGGCGGGCGGATTTTTCGGAAAATTCATCGGCGCGGCGGCGGACGGCAGCGCGTTCCGCTTCGGTACGGACAGCGTTTTCATATTTCTGGCGGTGTCGTTTGCGCTGAACTTTTGGATGATTTACAGGGGCGTGTCGCGCGGCATCGAATTTTTCTGCAAATACGCAATGCCAACGCTTGTCGTGATGGCGATATTTATCGTCATAAGAATGATGACGCTTACCGACGTTTCGCCCGAACATCCCGAACGGTCCATAAATCAAGGGTTGGGCTTTATGTGGAACCCCGAAAAGGTCGTTCTCGAAGAGCGGGACGCAGACGGCAAATGGACGACGGTGCGCCAGCTTGTCGGCGAACTGGAAATCGATGCCGAACGGAAACGCATCGAGGCGGCGGCGGAATCCGCCGTTTCGACGGACTCGGGGCGCGAGCGAATCAGAAACATTTCGGTGTTTACGCAACTTGCAAATCCATCGATATGGATTGCGGCGGCGGGGCAGGTCTTCTTCAGCCTGACGGTCGGCTTCGGCGCGATTATGACCTACGCGAGTTATCTGAAGCGCAAAGACGATATCGTGCTGAGCGCGCTTACTTCGTGCAGTGCCAACGAGTTTTGCGAGGTCTGCTTGGGCGGTATGATTACCGTGCCTGCGGCGGTCGCGTTTTTCGGCGTGTCGGGGGCGGTCGGCGCGGGGCTTTCGCTCTTCGACTTGGGCTTCAAAGTGCTTCCGCTGTTTTTCGTATCGATACCGCTTGGCAAATTTTTCGGATTCCTGTTTTTCTTCTTGCTGTTTCTGGCGGCGGTCACAAGTTCGCTTTCGATGCTCCAGCCGAGCATGGCGCTTATCGAAGAGGCGACGGGTTTGCGCAGAAAATTTTCGACCCTGCTTTTGGGGGTAATCACGTTCTTCATCACGGGCTACGTTGTATATTTTTCGAAGGACCTCAAGGCGATGGACACGCTCGATTTCTGGATCGGGCAGGTTACCGTGTACATTTTTGCGATGATTCAGACGATTGCGTTTGCATGGTTTTTCGGCGTGGACAGGGGCGTGAAGCTCGCAAATATCGGTTCCGACATCAAGTTGCCGAAGTTTTACGGAATTATTCTAAAATACATCACGCCGACCGTGCTGCTTTGCGTATTTGCGCTTTGGTTCGCTAAGGATGTACTCGGGGTAATCGGCGGCGGAGAGCTTTCCCCGTACATTACCGACCTTTTTGGCGCGGACGGCAAACAGCCCAATTCCGTGGCTTGGATGGCGATGATTATCATATTCGTGTTGTTCGGATTTTTCGCGCTCGTTCTGTCATCGTCCAAAAAATACGACAACATCGGGAGGAAAGCTAAATGACATTCGGCGGTTGGATAACTTTCGCGCTTTCGACGGGTTCGGTTACCCTTTTGTTCGTCTGGTGCCTTTGGCGGGTGTTGTCGAAGAAGGATTCGGCGAACACTTCAACGGCGTTCGACATTTTAGAGCCGGAAGACGACCCCGAGCGGAGAAAATAGCTTTCTCCCTCGCGTCTTTTGCCGATTGGTTCGTTGGTTTTACCGTGGAAGGATTCAGACACATACTTATCGACGGGTGGAATGCGATACATTCGCATCCCAAGCTTGCGCGTATGCTCCGCGAAAATAAGCCCGAGGAGGCACAGACGGAACTTGCCGCGATTTTCGAGCCGCTCCACGATTTCGACGGCGCGCGCATTACCATTGTTTACGACGGCGTAGGCGACGACATCTCGATTGTCCGCAGGGGAACGGCTTTGACGTTTTCCGAAGTATATACGCCGTCCGCTATGACCGCAGACGAATTTATCGAGCAGTTTTGCGCAACTTCGAAACGTCCCTCGGAACTGCTCGTAATCACGCGCGACAACCTTTTGCGCCTTACCGCTTCGAGTTTCGGGGCGGTTTCCGTTCCGCCCGAGTCGTTTTTCGACCGCGCCGAGCGTTCGCGCAGGGCGATAGGCAACGCGGCGCGGGCCAACAACGCCGCGGCTGAAGCCGAATGGAAAAAATCCGGCGCGTTCGCAAAGCTCGACGAGTTGGCGTTGGACATCGAATCGGCGTTTTCGAAAACTCCGCTGATGTCGAAGCACCTCAAGAAGAAAATCCGCCACGCGCAGCGCAAGTCGGACGGATGCTCGGAGAACGGCTCGAAGTCCGAAAAAAAAGTACCCGCCCGCGCGCCGGCAAAATCGCCTGAACCCGTATTCGCGAACCAGTCGAAGCGGGCGAAGAAAATGCAGCCGCGCAAGTGTCCGATTATCGGCGGCAAACCCGCAGGAGCAAAGGCGTTGTCCGATTTGAAGAAGTTTTTCGAAAAACGCGGATGACACCGAATCTTTTTTTTCGGGCACAAAAAAAACGCGCACGAATTTTAAAGTTTCGCGCGCGTTTTTGTTTCCCGAAAAAAGTCGGACGCTATTTTTGCTCTTCCGATTCGGGCTTTTCTTCGAGCGCGGGCGCGGGCTCTTCCGCAACCGCTTCAGCCTGCTCGGGAGCTTCCCCGGCAGGTTGTTCGGCTTGCGTCTCCTCCGCTTTTGCCGCGACAATCGGCTCGTCCGCCGCGCCGAGATTTTCGGCGTCTACGGGCTTTTGCGACTTGTCCTTCGGACGCGGCAGGTAGGGGTTTGCCTGCAGTGTCGAATCTGCGTATTCCACAACGTAGCCTTCGGAAACGAGCCACAAAAGCTCGCTCCAAACGGCGTTGAGCTGTTGCTTCTGCTCGTCGGAAAGTTCGGTTGCGGCTGCGATTGGCGAAGCCTGAACTTCGGGTTGTTCCGCCTTGTTTTCTTCCGCCAGAGTCTTTGCCTTGGGTTGGTTGTCGGGCGGGGTGAGTTCGAGGAATTTGTAGGGCAGGTCGGTCGCCAGAATCGCGGGATTTGCCGTGATGAAGTCGAAAATCTTCTGCGGCGTGTCGGAGAGTTTGTCGCCCTCGAGCAGGAACTTTCTCTTGACTACCGACACGAACGCAAAGCCCTTGCTGCCGCGTTTGTAGACCGAGAACCCGCTTCTGCGCAGGCGTCCGCGCAGGTTGTTCGCCGTGACAATCGGGAAGCGTTTCTGCTTGTGCCAAGCCTCTTCGATGTTGCGGCGGATTCTGCCGAAGGGCAGTTTCTGGAGGTTCGCGCCCTTCATCCTGACCTGTTCGTAGGTGCGCACGAGTTCCGCGCCCATTTTGTGGGCAACGTAGTTGGCGGCGGCTTCGCGCGTTTCGAAAATGTCGTTTTCGCCCTCGGCGGGGTTCTTGAGCTTGTAGACATCGCGCTTTTTCATCTGCTCGAGCCACGCGTTGATTTGCTCGGGGTCGCGCACGGCTTCGATTGTCGAAAGGAACGCTTCGAACGGCATTTTCGGGCAGTGCTCGCGGTGGTATTCTCGCAGGTTTTCGTTGTATTTGTGCCAATTCGGCGCGCCGAGCAGGTCGCCCGTCGCGGAGCAGCGGTTTACGATTTGGAAACTGCCCTTGGGAGGTTCGGCTTCAATCTGCTGCTTTTCGAAAAGTTCGTCCGTATAGTAGTCTATCGCAGCCTGTTTCGCCGAAGCTTCGTCTTCGAAGGGCAGATTGAGCGGCTGGGCGCAGAAGAGAGGCTTTACCGCGCCGCTTTCGTCGGGAAGGTTTTTCGCCAGAACCACGAAGCGGTCGTTCTTTTCGAGGACAAGCTCGGCAATGTCGAAAAGCTGGTAGGTGCGCTTCGAGTTTTTCATTATGTCGGCGAGCTTGTTGAAGGGGGTGTCGTCGGGGTAGAAGAGCACTTCCATCGAGAAGTTGAAGGGCACTTGCGGCTTGCGTTTGTCGCCGAAGCGCGGGCGTCTGCCCGATTTTCTGTCGTCGGAGTCGCGGCGGTTTGCGCCGTCGAATTTGGCTCTGGGCTTTTTGTCGAACTTGCCGTCGCCGAAATTCTTTTTGAAGTCGGGACGTTTTTTGAATGCGCGCCTTTCGCCGTCCGATTCCGCGTCGTTGCGGCGGGGACGTTGGAAGCCGCCGCGACGCTTTTGGTCGAAATCCTTATTAATCGACGAGCTGGGCGTCCAAGCGGTTGCGAATTCGATATTCGAAAGTTGGCTCAAGTCCACTTCCTGACGGTTTTGTGTCTCTTTATTGTCTTCGGACATACTGTGTATATATTCCGTGGTTGTTTGAAAAATGCGCCCGCCGAACTTCGGAGAACGCGCGAACTATACTGATTATAGTCTTGCAAGTAGAATCATATTTTGCGTTTATTGCAAAACAAAAATTTCCGCTTTCGGAAAAGAATTTTCCACCGATAACCGAGAATTGGGGAGAGGGACGGAATCCGCTTCGAAGGCGTTCTTTTAGAACGGCAAAAAAATTAAAAAAAAGCTTGTAAACCGAAACTCCGTTCTTTAGTGTGCCCCCTAAATTCAAAAGAAAATTTTTAAAAACAAAGGAAAGAGTTGATATGAAAGTCTTGAAATACATAGCTGTTCTGGTTGCAACATTGCTCGCTTGCTCGACGTACGCGGCAGGCGAAGCTGCCCCCGTCAATGTCGTTGTCAATAACGATAATGGCGTTTTGCACGTGTCGGTTACGCTCAATGTTACAAACCCCACGGAAACTAGCGAAGAAGCCGTCAAGGTTGCGCTCAAAGCCGCCCTCAATTCGGTCGGTGCCGACACTCTCAACGGCAGGGCAATCAGCGCGGCGATGATCGCAATCAAGTCGGCTCTTGCTGATCCCAATGCTTCGGCTCTCGGCTCGGTAAGCGTAAGCTTTGTCATAAGCAACAAGGTTGACGGCGCGGACAACGTAGCGAATGTCAAGACCATTGCGACCATTGCGGGCGACGCCTACGAAGCCAACACTGAAACGCGTTTCAATCCCGAAACTCAGGTTGCTTCCACGCAGGGTAATGTCTCCTCGAAGGCATCAGCCGCCGCTAAGCCCGTTATTATGACGGTTGACGCAAACGGCAAGGTTACGGGTTCGGTAGGCAACGCAACGGTTGCCGACACGACTGTCGACACCGCCGCCAAGGAAGCCCTCCTGACTCCCACTTCGGCTCAGACAGCTGAAACGGCAGCCACGGTTGTTCCCGACAACACGATCGTCGCTTCGGGCACGAACTAATATTGATTTAAACCGAAAAAGCGGAAGATTGTTCTTCCGCTTTTTTTGTGCCCGCATAAAAATATGTTGCCAAATGGCGTGGTAACACTGAGAATGCGGACGACAAGATGAAATCCTTTAAATTCAGAGGGCTCGGTTTTCGGCTGTCCGTTCTGTGCGCAATATGCACACTCTCGGCGGTTGTACCGATTTCGTTTTACTACGCGCACTGTATCGGCGACATTAAATCGGCATCGCGGCAGTCGTACGGTACGCGTATGCTCGCTTCGCTTTCGGTTCTCGCCCATTCGGCGTTTGTTTCCTCCACGGGCGGGGGCGGAGACGCTGCGGTATTGAAAAAGAATATCGACATTCTCGTCAAGACATCGCCCAAAGTGGCGGACGCTGCTTTGAAGAAAAATCTGCGGATGGGGGCTATTCTGGCAAAGCCCTCGCTCGAGGCGTTTGTACAAACCCCCATCGGCGACATAGTGCCCGATATCGCCTCGTACACGGCAATCCACAGCGGTCTTTTTGTGGACTCGCGCATAAACATCCACGTATTTACCGATGTTTCGGCTTCGCTTCTGCCGAAGTTGTACGCGGCAATATTCGATTTCTCTGCCCTGATAAAGAAGTACTCGGCAAACGCCGACCGCACGCAGATAAACGAGCTTTCGTCCGCCGCCGCAGTGATTTCGGAATATGCGCGCGAATCCACGTCCGAATTGCGCAGGGCGTGCACGATGTGCGCTCCGGACAAGTCGGTTGCGATAGTTTCCGACATAACAAAGCTAAACTCGGCCCTCGGCGAGTTTAATATGTCGGTCGCGAAACTATGGCACGGAAAGGGCGCGGACATTTCGCAGATAAGGGCGAATCTTGCGGTGCTCGAGCAGTCGGTAAACGAAATTTGGAACGTGTCGAACTCGACCCTCTCGACTCTCGTTTCGGCGCGGGAAGCCGAAGTTGTGGGAGACTTGAAGTCGAAGACGGTTTGGATTGCAGTGTCGCTGGCAATCGTTTTGCTATCCGCGTCAATCTCGGCGCGGGCGATAACTTCGGCGGCGGGGCACATCCGCATTTTCGCGCGCTATGCGGCTTCGGATGCGGCAAAGGCGCGCGAGTATTTCGAAAATGCGCCCTCGCAAACGGGTTTGTTTTCCGAAACGGCAGCCGACATCGCAAAACTTCTCGAAAAATATTCCGATATTGCGGACTCCGCCGAGTTCATCCTCGATTCGTCGGCGCAGCTCAACGCCGACGCGCAGTCCATCGTGGAAACGCAACGTCCGCGAATCAACGGAATTTCGAACGGGCTCTTGCGCCTCGAAGCCAAAATAAACCTGCGCGACAAGTCGGACGCCTCGCTTGCCGCATCCGCACAGATGTTGCGCGACAGGCTCAATTCGACGGAGCAGCTGGCGAGAGTGCAGAACAAGTCGGTCGCGGAGGTTTCCTCGGAAATAAGGACGGCACTTTCGGCGGCAAACGACGTAATTTCAAAAATCGACACGCTTCGCGGCATAGCGGCGAAGATGGGCGTGATTGCCGAAACCTTTACGGGTGTTGCCGATCAGGCGAATATTTTGAGCCTCAATCTTGCAATAGAGACGGCGAAATCGGGCATAAAAGGCTCGGGCTTGGGAACTCTCGCCGAGCAGGTAAGACTTCTTTCGAAACGCACGGTGGTGTCGGTCATAGACATAGAATCGCTTCGCGACTCAATCATCGAAACGCTCGATTCGAGCGCGGTGGATACCGAAAAATTCATCTCCGTGCTCGAGTCCGACTCGAAGATTCTCGATGAAATCGACGGCGCGTTGGCGGAGATTATATCGTCGCTTTCGAAAATTTCGGCATCGACAAACGCGGTTTCGGTGTCGCTTCGCGAGCGCGGTACTTCGGACATTTCGATAGTCGACGCGCAGGAGAACCTTTCTAAAATCGACGAGTCTTTTTCCGAATTTTCGGCATTTTCGAAGAATGCGGTTTCGGTTATCAACAACGCCCGCGAAAAATTGGGGCGCGGCGAAGCCTGATGTTTTTTTTCGGTTTTGTATGCGGTTTGACGCGGAAGGCGTTCCGACTTCCGAATGTGCGGGGAACTCGGTTAGTACTTGGCGGATTTTCCATTTCCCGAGTGCGCACGGCGTGAGGCTATTCGGCGATATCGGTGGACGAATAAATCCAAGCGCAGAGCTTTTCGAGCATATCGACGGAGCGCGATTTGAATTCGCGCAGTTCCGACGACGGGTTCTTTATCAGAATGCCGAAGAGTTCGGCGTTCGACTGCCCGAGCCTTCGCACGAAGTCCTCTTTGACCGCGTAGCCTTCGTCGCGCGCGAGCAGGTACATAAATTTAAGCCGCACGATTTCGGCGGGCGAACCCCCTGCGATGGCGTCGAGCGACATTCGCAGCCGTTGCGAAAGCTGCGCCGAATTTTCGATGTGCCCGCCGTTCTTCAAAACCGTTTGCGCGATGAGCGCGGCGTGTTCGAACGCCTCATAGCTCGACGCGATTTCCGTGCGCCGCTTTTTCAGCGAGAAATCTTTTGCGAACTGCAACGCCGTCGGCGACGCGGCTTCGCAGTCGAGCGCGATGTCGTCGAAAAGGTCGGGCAGGGGCGATGTCCGTTTTGCGGACAGTCTCTTCATCGTCCGTAGCAACCCGATATCGGGCGCGTAGACGACCGTGTACAGAGAACTTTCGCCCCTGATTTCCCTGTCCACAACCGTGGCGCAGTCTATCGACAAGTACGATTTCAATTCCTCTTTTCGGGGACGACCGCACCGCCCGATATGATGAGTTTCATAGCTTCGCCCGCGCTCATATCGAGGTAGACAAGCTCGCTTTTCGGCACTACAAAAAGGAATCCGCTTGTCGGATTCGGTGTTGTCGGCACGAAGACGTTTACGTAGTCTTCGCCGGTGTTCGCGCGGATTTCGCCCTTTGCCTCGCCCGTTATGAAGCCGACCGACTTCAGCCCCTTCGACGGGAAATCGACGAGCACCGCCGCTTGGAATACCGCCTTGTTCTGTTTCGAGAAGGTGTCTACAATCTGTTTTACCGTGCGGTAGACAAGCCCGATACCCGGGATTTTGTCGATTGCTCTTTCCGACGTGTTGATGAGCCAGCTTGCGATGAAAAAGCGCGAGATAGCCCCGAGTGCGGTTATCATAACGAGCACGACGACCGTGGAAATTGCGTCGAGCATTATCTTGCCCGCGCCAGAATGCGGAAGCGACGCATCGTAGAAATTGAAGAGCGGCACGAAAATCAGCTGCGAGACGGGCGTGCCGATGTTTCTGACCAGAAGCAGAAACACGAATACGGTAACGACCACGGGCAGGGCGATGATAATGCCCGTGATTAGATAGTTTCTAAAGTTTTTTATCATTGTATGTGAAAATCGGTTTTCTGAAATTGCGGTCGAGAATTTCGAGCGCGAGCGTCTCGGCGGCGCGCATTTTCGCCGCGTCCCCGGGTTCTATGTCGTCCACTCCCGCAAGGTGCAGGTAGCCGTGGGCGACGTACAGGCAAAGCTCGCGCGAGGGCGTTGAGCCGTACGACGCCGCGCATTTTAGCGCGCGTTCGGCACTGGCGCAGACCTCCCCCGCGAAGTCGTCTTCGGGATCCCCCTCGAACGTTATGACATCGGTTTCGGTGGGTTTGTTCAAAAATTCTCCGTGGATTTCGGCGAGCTTTTTGTCGTCGAAAAGCGCGACCGACAGCGTGCCGCTCGGGGCGCGCAGGTGCTCGGGCAGCCGCTCGTCGAGCAGGTCTATAAAACGGCGCAGGCGACGCGGGTCGAATTTCAGCATTCCGCTGAGGTCGGTAATGTCGGTATGTCTTTTCATTGCATCATATCCTGTACGCGCTTGAGCGAATCGGCGGCGTCGGCGGAGCGCACGGCGCGGTTTAGCTCGAGCGTGAAAATCTGTTTTTGGGGGGCGAAAAATTTCGATACGGCTTTGAAGTCTATGCAACCCGCGCCTATTGCAACGTGGTCCTTGCCAGCGTCGGTGCAGTCGTGCAAATGCCAGCCGATTATCGAACCCGCCGTGCGTTCGAGTAGGTCGAGCTGGCTTCCGAAGCCCTCGAGCTGCTTGCGCATCGAGTGTCCGATGTCGTGCCACGGGCGCGCCTGCGTATCGGCAAGCGCGTCGGTCAACTTTTCGAAATTCCAGTCGAGCGGCAGTTCGGTTGCGCCTTCGCGGTTTTCCACGCCCATCATTACGCCGCGTTCCCTTGCGAAGTCGGAGATTGCGCGGATGTTTTCCCAGATGTTTTTGTAGTCGTTCCGCACGGTTTTTTTTGCCGCGCGGACTTTGAATTTTTCGACGATTTTTTTGTATTGCGGGTCGTCGGTATAGTTTTCCTCGCGGTGCGCGGCTTTGAATTTTTCCAACGCGGAGTCGGGACGCATAAAGAAGTATGACAAATATCCGCAGTGGCAGACCACCGCCTTCGCCCCGAAGCGACCCGCAAACTCGAGCGTGTTGCGCGTGTGGCGCAGCCACAGTTCCGACTCCCTTTTCGATTTCGTAGCGGGCGAGAACAGGTTGGGCGTTGCGCCCTTTGCGAACGGCGGAACGGGGCAGAAATTGTGCAGCGACGAAACCTTTACCACGCCTTCCTCCACCGCCCTTATGATTCCCTCCATCGAAATGTTTGTCGTGGAGTGCCCCAGCTCGACGTATTCGTAGCCAAGTTCGGCGGCGCGGCAGAGCATGGCGTAGCCGTCGTTTGCGTATTTGGTTTGAAGGTAGCTTGTGGAGAGCGAAATTACGGGTTTTTCGAACATAATTATCTTCCCCAAATTCTGATTGAAGTTAACATAAAATATTCGAGAGCGGGCGCGTCTGGCATATTCAGTTCGGTAAGCCCAGCCGCCTTTTCAAGCGCCTGCACGGCACGGGCGAGCTTTACCGCGGGCACGCCGTTGCCGCCGAGCGCGCACGAAACACAGGCGTCCTCTATCTCGCCGAAAAGCCTTTTGCGCAGCGCACGGCGTTCGCCCGCGACTATCGCGTCTATCACGTCATCCTCGAGCTCCTCCGACTCCGCCTCTCCGATGTCGGCGGCTTGATCGGTCAGACGCGAGAGGATTTTGTCGAAGCGCGCAAGCAATCCGTAGCAGCGCATCATCGCGTCGAGCAGTTTTATTTTCACGCCTATTCCCCCCATCAGCGCCTTCTGCCAGTCCTTGAAGTCGTCGAGCCATTTTTTCCACTGCGGGTCGTCGAGCGGCAGGGGGGCGGAGTCGGCGCGCAGGCTTATGCAACGGCTGCGGATTGTGTCGAGCAGGTCGTTGGGACGCGTGGTAAGCATAAAAATGGTCGTGCCCCTGGGCGGCTCTTCGAGCGTTTTCAGAAAGGCGTTTGCGGCGGAATCGTTCATTCTGTCGGCTTCGTAGACTATCGCAACCTTGTTGCCGCCGCGGTTTGAGGTTTGCGAAATCTCCTTGAGCAGGCGGCGCATCGTGTTGGGAGGCCAGTCGCCGCCGATTTTGTCGGCATCGCTGCCTATTTTTATCTGGCGCATTTTGCCCTGCGGGCGCAGTTCGAAAAAGTCAGGGTGCTTTTCGGGCTGCGAGCCGAGCAGCCTTTGGGCGACCTGTTTTGCGATGTCCTCCAAAACCTGAATCGACGAGCCGTACAGCAGTATTGCGTGGTGCAGCCTGCCGGCGCGAAGCGCGCCTAAAAGAATGTCCAGAGCCTTAGGATTCGACATTGAATTTCGCCTTTACCGTTTCGATGATTTTCGCAAAAGTCTCCTCTTTGCTTCCCGACGAATCGACGACGGCGAAGCGGTCGGGGTTTCGCGCCGCCATCTTCAAAAACGCCCCGCGCACGGCCTCGTAGAATGCGAGCTTTTCCGCGCCCATTCGGTCGGGCGAGTCGTTGTCGCGTTTGTTTGCGCGGGCGAGCCCGTCCTTCGCGGGAATGTCGAGCACGATTGTGAGGTCCGGAAGAACACCGTCCACGGCGAAGGCGTTGAGCATTTCAACCGAGTCGTCGCCCAAGTTCCGCGCCGCGCCCTGATACGCCGACGAGGAGTCCGCGAACCTGTCGCAGAGCACTACCTTTCCGCTTTCGAGCGCGGGTCGTATGAGCTGGTCTACGTGCTGCGCGCGCGCGGCTTCGAACAGCAGAAGTTCGGCGCGCGGGGAAATTGCAACGTCCGCCTTTGCGTGGAGCAGGATTTCGCGCACGCTTTCGGCGAGCGGTGTACCCCCCGGTTCGCGGGTTATGACGCACTCGCGCCCCGCGTTTTCGAAAAATTCCGCGAGCGTCTTTATGTGCGAGCTTTTCCCGCAGCCCTCGCCGCCTTCAAAGGTTATGAATATTCCCTTTCTCATACTCCAATATATTCGCGGATTTTCGCGATTTCTCAACTGTTATTTTTTCCGCCACAATAGGAATCCGGCGTTTGTTTCGAAAAAATTTCCGGCGAATTGCGGCGGCACGTTTTCGGACGCTTCGGCTGCGATTGTCAGCATTTCCTCCGTCTTGAATTTGCGCGGATAGAGCCGCAGGGGATAGTCGGAGCCGTAGAGCGCGGCGGACGGAAATTTTTCCGTCGCGGTTTTCCACGCGTCGGCGGACGCCAGAAACGGGCTTGCCGCGGAGTCGAAAAACACGTTTCCGCGCCCCGTAAGCTCCGCCGCGTTCTCGGGATTTTCGAATATTTCGCCGCCGAGCCAGTGCGCGAATATGAAATCGACATTGCCGAAACGCCGCGCCGCCGCCGTTGCGCCGTCGAAATCGGTTGCGACTTTCCCGAGATATTGCCGCGGGCTGCGTTCGGTAAGGTGTATGCAAACGGGCAGGCGTTCCTCTGCGCAAACATCGGCGAGCATTTCGAAGTCGGCGGACGAGTATGAGAATTTTTGCACTCCGTCGTGGAGTTCTCCGATTCCCGAAAAGCCGTTGTCGCGGGCGCGTCCCGCTGTTTCGGCGGCGCGTTTGCCGTATGCGGGCTGGACTGCGGCGAACGCCGAAATTCGGTCGGGATGGCGTTTTACGAGTTTGGCGATTTCGGCGTTAAGCTCGTCGCAGGTGTCGGGATTCTCCCAGTACCAGCCCTGAATTACCGCGCGTTCCACGCCCGCTTCGTCCATATCGGACAGAAATTTCCTTTCGCTCGGAAAACCCTGCAGCGAGCGTTTCCCGTCGGGTCGTTTGCCGACGAGTTCCGCCCAGTACATCTCGCCGCGCGGTTTCGCCCATCCGTCGGTATCGGCGGCGACGTATTCGGGGTAGAAATGGGTGTGGATGTCTACAACCATTTTTTATTGCAAAATGTCAAAATACATCAACGCTCCGAGTGCCGCCGCGACAGCAAGCCTGTACCACGCGAACGGCGCAAGCCCTCTGCGCGTTAGAAACCCGACCATCCACTTTACCGATACCGCCGCGCTGATGAACGCAACAATCATTCCAAATGCCAGCGGCGCAACCGAGAGCGTCTGGACAACCGCCGTGCCGTCCTTGTATGTCTTGAAAAGCGATGCGGCGGTGAGCGTTGCAAGCCCGAGCAGAAAGCTGAACTTTGCGGAATCTGCCGGACGCATTCCCGCGATGTAGCCGCCGAGAATTGTCATCATCGAGCGGCTTGTCCCCGGCCACATCGCCGCGCACTGGAGAACTCCTATCAGCAGCGACTGTCGCAGGCTGAGGTCTTCCATATTTACGAAACGCGCCCCGCGCGCATTCTTGGAGTCGTAATATTTTTGCACGACGAACATCAGCAGCGCGCCCGCCGCGAGCGCGATAATCACGGGCTTTACGCCGAACAGATACTCCTCTATCGCGGAGTGGAAAAGCATCCCGATTACGGCGGCGGGCATAAATGCCGCAACGAGATTTACGAGCAGACGAAGTCCCGCGGGATTGCGTCCGAGCAGCCCCATCAGCATTTTCAAAACGTACTGCCAGTATAGGATTGCGACTGCCGCGATTGCGCCGAACTGGATGACGATTGCGTACGCGTCGGCTGCGTCTTTCATCGTATAGGGCTTGAGATCTGCGTTCAGAACCGTGCGCCCCGAGTTGTCGAGCAGCGGTTCGTCGGAGTCGAGTTTCAGAAACGAGTTCGCCAAGATCAGGTGCCCCGTGGACGATACGGGCAGGTATTCGGTGAAGCCCTCAACGAGTCCGAGGGCGAAGGCGTCTTCGTAGCCGATGTCGGGGCGGTCGGCTTTTGCAACCTGCGTTTGCACGGGCACGGCCGCAACGCCGTCCGCGCCGATTTCCACGGGTTGCAGTTGCGCGACCGCCACCGAACAGGCGAATGTAAAAATGGCAATCAATGTTTTTGGCATATTCTTTTTATCGTATTGTATTTTAAAATGATTTTCTGGAATCGAGGGCGTTCTTGATTGTTTCCGAGTCGGCAAAGCCGAGCTGGCTTCCGCTCGGGAGCCCGAAACCTATCCGCGTAAGCTTTACGGGCTTTGTGCCGACGATGTGGTCTTGGATGAAAAGACATGTAGCCTTTCCTTCGATGTCGTTGGAGAGCGCGAGCATAATCTCCTCCACTTCGCCGCCTTCGAGCCGCCGCGCGAGCGATTCCATATTCAGTTTGTCCGCTCCTATTTTTTTCAGCGGCGAAAGTTTGCCGCCGAGGACGTGGTAGCGTCCGCGCCATGCGCCCGACTTTTCGATTGCGTCGATGTCGCTTGCCCGTTCCACGACGCATATGGCGGATTCGGCGCGCGCCGGGTTTTTGCATATATCGCAGAGTCCGCCGTTTTCCGACAGACCGCCGCAGACGGGGCAGGGCGTGATTTTGTCGAGGGCGGTTATTATCGCCGAGGCAATCTCCCGCGCGTCAGACTGATTTTCGAGGGCAAGATGCAATGCCATCCGCTCCGCGCTTTTCATCCCCGTTCCTGGGAGTTTGCGCAACGCCGATTTCAACTTTTCAAAGGATTCGCTCATTTTAATTTTCCGACGCTATCAGAACCCGATTTTCGGGCAACAAAAATTTCCGATTTGCCGTATGTGTTTTTTCTTGCGCTGGTGTTCGACGTTTTGTAGCATTGCGTCATGAAAAGACGGAATTTTATGGGGCTTGCGGCGTTGGCTGCGGTGGGTATGTCGTCGAAATCCGCCGCCGCAGAGGGCGTTGCGGACGGGGAGGATGTTCCCGCGTGGGTCGATGCGGAAATTGCCGAGACGAAAGGGCGTTTCGACAAATGGCGAAAGGGGCGCAACTGCGCCGTGTTCGTCGCCATAACCGACCTCCATTCGGGCATTGACGACGTTGCGAAATACCGTCACACTGCAAAACACATTTTGTATGCAAACCGCGCGGCGGAGATGCTCGGTGCGGACGCCGTCATAAACTTGGGAGATTGGGGCTTAGAGTATCCCGTAAAGAAGCACCACGACGGACAGAAACTTCTCGATACGGTTTTCGAATTCCACTCGCGCGCGAAAGTGCCGACGCTTTTTGCAACGGGCAACCACGACCACTATTACCGCGTGTTTTCGAACGAATACCTCGGCTTGCGCTATCCGCGTTTTTGCAGGGGCGCGGTCTTCGGCGCAAGCGGCGACTACGGCTATCTCGACCTGCCCGAAAAAAAGTGCCGCGTGTTCTTTCTAAATTCGAGCAGCGAATTTCCGCGCCACTACGGTTTCGACGGCGCGCAGCTCGATTTCTTCCGCAAGAATTTGTCGGAAACGCCGAAGGGATGGGCGGCGTTCGTTTGCACGCACTACTGTGTAGACATACTCGGCAGCTGGCTTCCGATTCAGCCGCATTTCGCGGGCAAGAGCGGCGACCGATTCAGGAGGATTATGGAGGAATACGTCGCGGGCGGCGGCGTGCTTGCTGCGAATCTCACGGGCGACAGCCATTTCGACAGGACGTTTTCGAAGGACGGCGTGAACATTTTCATATCGCAGGGCTACGGCACTATCGAGGAAAAGCACCGTCCGAAAGACATCGTTCTCGAGAAGTTCAATCCGAATACGCAGATGCTTGCCGAGCTTGTCGCGATAGACGCCGACGCGCGCGAGATAAAACTTTTACGCATAGGCGCGGGCGGGCAGTCGCGCGACAGGGGCGCAAAGTTTTAGCGGTTTCGGGCAATGCAAAAAATCGGGGCGGATGTTTGCGAATCCGTCCCGATTTTTTGTTTTTATGCGTTTCGACGAACGTCCATAGTCGGCGGTACAAACTTGCTCCGCAAAAAAACGCGCATCCGAATGCGGATGCGCGTTTGTTTCCGATATTTTTTCCGAATTACGCCTGTTGCCGCAGGAGCAGGAGCATTTTCTTTGCGGCTTCGGGAATGACCGTCCCCGGTCCGAAGATTGCGCTTGCGCCGTGCTTGAGCAGGAAGTCGTAGTCCTGCGCGGGGATAACGCCGCCGACCACGACCATTATGTCTTCGCGTCCGAGCTTTTTCAGCTCCTCGACGAGTTGCGGAAGCAGCGTTTTGTGTCCCGCCGCAAGCGAGCTCATCGCCACGATGTGCACGTCGTTTTCGACCGCCATCTTCGCGGTTTCCTCGGGAGTCTGGAAGAGCGGGCCCATATCCACGTCGAAGCCGAGGTCGGCGTATGCCGTACCCACGACTTTCGCGCCGCGGTCGTGCCCGTCCTGTCCCATTTTCGCGATGAGGATACGCGGTTTGCGCCCCTCCTTTGCTTCGAAGTCTTTGACGAGTTCCGAGATTTCGTTGACGATTTCCATATTCTTTGCGTCCTTTGCGAATTCCTTTTGGTATACGCCGCTAATCGAGCGTATGACCGCCTTGTAGCGTCCGAAGACCTTTTCGCAGGCGAGCGAGATTTCGCCGAGGCTTGCGCGCGCCTTTGCCGCCTCCACGCTCAGTTCCAGCAGGTTGCCCTTGCCCGTTTCGGCGCACTTGGTGATTTCCTCCAGAATCTGGCGTACCTTTGTATTGTCGCGGTTCTTGCGGAGAATTTCTAGCTTCTTGATTTGCGCCTCGCGCACTGCGGTGTTGTCGATGTCGAGAATGTCGAGCGGTTCCTCCTTGTCGAGGCGGTATTTCGTGAGTCCCACGATTGTTTCGCTGCCGCTGTCGATTCTCGCCTGACGGCGCGCCGATGCCTCCTCGATGCGGAGCTTGGGCAGACCCGCTTCTATTGCCTTCGTCATACCGCCGTGCGATTCGACTTCCTGAATGTGTCCCCACGCGCGTTTTACGAGCGCGTCGGTCAGCGATTCCACATAGTACGAACCCGCCCACGGGTCGATTACGCGGCAGATGCCCGTTTCGTCCTGCAGGTAGAGCTGCGTGTTGCGGGCGATTCGCGCAGAGAAGTCGGTGGGCAGGGCGATTGCCTCGTCGAGCGCGTTCGTGTGCAGGCTCTGCGTGTGTCCGAGAGCCGCTCCCATAGCCTCGATTGCCGTGCGCGTTACGTTATTGAACGGATCCTGTTCCGTCAGCGACCAGCCGCTCGTCTGCGAGTGCGTGCGCAACGCAAGGCTCTTCGGGTTTTGCGGGTCGAAGCCCTTGACGATTTTCGCCCAGAGCATGCGCGCGGCGCGCATTTTCGCAACTTCCATAAAGTAGTTTTTGCCTATCGCCCAGAAGAACGAAAGGCGCGGCGCGAATTGGTCCACCTTAAGCCCCGCCTTTTCGCCCTCGCGCAGGTACTCGAGCCCGTCGGCGAGCGTGTACGCCATTTCGAGGTCGGCGGTTGCGCCCGCCTCCTGCATATGGTAGCCCGAAATCGAAATGCTGTTGAATTTGGGCATATTCTTCGAGGTATACGCAAAGATGTCGCCGATGATTTTCATCGAGGGGGTCGGCGGATAGATGTAGGTGTTGCGCACCATAAACTCTTTGAGGATGTCGTTCTGGATTGTGCCCGCAAGCTGTTCGAGCTTCGCGCCCTGTTCCAGACCAGCAACGATGTAGAACGCCAGAATCGGCAGAACCGCGCCGTTCATCGTCATCGAGACCGATACCTGCGAGAGCGGGATTTTGTCGAAGAGCACCTCCATATCCATAATCGAGTCTACCGCAACGCCCGCTTTGCCCACATCGCCGACGACGCGCGGGTGGTCGGAGTCGTAGCCGCGGTGGGTTGCGAGGTCGAATGCAATCGAAAGCCCCTTCTGACCTGCCGCCAGATTTCTGCGGTAGAAGGCGTTCGATTCCTCCGCCGTCGAGAAGCCCGCGTATTGGCGAACTGTCCACGGGCGCACCACGTACATCGTTGCGTAGGGACCCCTGAGGTTGGGCGCGATGCCCGCCGTGAAGCCCGTGTGTTGCAGGTTCGCCGTGTCGTCCGCCGTATAGAGCGGCTTGACGGGAATCTGCTCCATCGTTTCCACGACGAGGTCGTCGAGCGACTTGCCCGTCTTCTTTTCGATGTCGGCACGCCACTGTTTCAAGGAAGATTTCGCCTTCGGGTTTTCGAATGCGATTTTCGTGAAGTCGGGATTTTTACCCATTGTAAATTCTCCTTTTTACGGTTGTTATTTGATAACGCCGAGTGCCGAAAGCATCGACTTGAGCGTTTCGTAGTTGTTGCTCTTTATGCTTATGCTGCCGTCGTAGCCCGCCTCCTTGTAGAGCGGCTCGGCGTCGGGCGCGGGGAGACCTGCCATATATACCGTAGCTTCGGGCTTGAGTGTCTTGATTGCCTTCGTGACTTCGGGCACGAGCGCGGGGTAGGTGTCGTCGGTCGAGCAGATTACGGCATATTTCGCGCCGCTTTCGGCGAACGCCTTCGCCGCCTCTTCGCCGCTTTTGAAACCGCTGGGGTAGACCACTTCGAACCCGCCCACTTCGAAGAACCCGCGGATGAAGTCGGCGCGTATCTTGTGCTGGACGAGCGGGCCCATCGTCGCGAGGAACACTTTCGGACCGAAGCCGTTCGCCTTTTTGTATTCCGCGCTCGCCTTTCTGAGAGCCTCGAAGTGCTCGACCGCGCGTCGGATGTCGAGCGGCTTTACTTCCGTCGACGAGTTGCATTTGCAGATTGCCCCTTCCGCAGCCTGCACCGACGCGCCGTTTTGCGCGGCTTCGACGAGCTTTGCGATTGCCTCCGCGCCCTTCGCGCCGCCGATGTCGACCAGAGCCGATTTTCTGTCCGAGGCAACCTTCTTTGCGCGGTCGGCTGCTATGCACTTGCATTCGCGCTTTTCAAGCGGCTTTTCGGAGAGGTTCGCGTAGTTGTTCGTGCCGACAACCGAGCTTCTGCGCGTGTCGTAGAGCTTCTTTTTGCCCGCGGCGGTCTGCGCCACCGCATCCTGAACGAAGCCCGATTCGAGAGCTTTCAACATTCCGCCCTGCGCCTCTATTTTCGCGAAAAATTCCCAGACTTTCGCCGCGAGTTCGCGCGTGAGGTTTTCGACGTAGTACGAGCCGCCCGCGGGGTCGATTACGTCGGAGAGGTTGCATTCCTCCTGCAAAATAATCTGCTGGTTGCGCGCGATTCTTTCCGAGAATTCGTCGGGGTTTCGGATGATTTCGTCGAATGCGCCCACCGTCATAGAATCGACTCCGCCGACTACGCCCGAGAACGCCTCCGTTGCGGTGCGCAGCATATTTACATATGGGTCGAAAACGGTCTTATTGTAGATTGACGTTCTTGCGGAAATTTTGATTTTCTTGGATTCGTCGCCGCCGCCGAACTCTTCGACAATCTTCGCCCACAGCATACGCGCGGCGCGGATTTTCGCGATTTCCATAAAGAAGTTGCCGCCCAGACTTACGCGGAACCTGATTTGCGAGGCGGCTTGGTCTACCGTCATACCGCGTTCGAGCATGGCGCGCATGTACGCCACGGCCGTTGCGAAAGCCGCGCCCAGTTCCTCCACCGCGCTTGCGCCCGCCGACGAGCAGGGCATTGTGTCTACGCCGATTGCCGTGAAGTTCGGCAGGTTTGCCGCGTTGTAGGATGCGGTTGCAAACATTTCGTCGAAAACGCATTCCAGCGAGCGTTTGAGTTTGCCCGTTTTTGCGAGTTCGCCTATCGGGTCGAAGAAAATGCCGCCCGAAAGTTTTTTGCCCTTTTGCGAGGCATAGAGAGCCGCGGCGATACCGGCTTCCGCCGCGCCCGTGTGGATGTACACGTCTACGCAGTCGGTTTCAACGCCCTTGAAAGCCGCGTCGAAGTCTTTTGCGGTCGAAATGGAAATTCCGCCTTTGCCGACCGAGTCCGCATCGGCGTTGTCTGCGTCGACGGCGTTTGCCGAGGGCGCGTCGAGCACGATTTCGACGGATGTCTGCCCCTTGTTGAGCGCGTCGAGAATCTTTTTGTTGAATTCTTCGGGAGAGCCGGCGCAGAGTTCCTGCGAAATTTTCCACGCGGAGGCTTTGTTTCCCGTGCAGGTCGTGCCGCGCACGTAGTCGTCGAACCCCGGCAGTGACACATCGAAAGTCATATCCTCTTTATTATAGATGGGTTTGAGGGTGATGCCTTCGGGAGTTTTTGTGAACATCTTCTTTTCGAAGGGTGCGCCTTTGAGCAGCTTCACTGCCTCTTCGTACCATTCTTCGTAAGTTGACGGTTTGAATTCTGCGAACAGATTGTTTTCGTTTTTCATCAGTCGTATTTTTTCGTTTTTTGAATTGCCGCAAAAACGGGCGTTTTCGTTTCGAATAGTATTTTTTCGGTTTTTTGCGTCAAGTAATTTTAGGTTTTTTTGTTCTTGCCCGAATTTTTTGTGTTTTATACGATTCTCCGCGTTTGGCTTTAACCGCTCGTTTGGGGGAAGTTAATATGAAATGCAGGCAGCTCTTTTTCGCCGTAGTTTCGGCGTTTTGTTGCGCGGCATTCGGCGTGTCCGACGTTCCGCGATATTTCGACAATGCCCGGTGGGTTGCCCCCGCGCCGTACGGTTCTTCGTACGAGATTGTGAATTCCTACAATCTCTACCGCCGCGCTTTCTCGCTCGATTCCGTGCCGAAGTCCGCGCCGATGTGCGTTTCCGCCGACCAGAACTACAGGCTCTACATCAACGGCGTATTCGTCTGTTCGGGGCCCGCGCGCGGCTTTTACTGGGAGCAGCCCTTTGACGAATTGGACGTTGCAAGGTATCTGAAAAAAGGACGCAATGTGATTGCCATCCGCCAATATTGTGTCGGTCGCGGAACTTTTGCGTATATTCCGTCGGGGCATTCGGGTGCGGTTTTCGCGCTCGACTTGGGCGGCGGCAAGTGCGTGCTTTCCGACGACAACACAAAGGGTCGCCGCCAGATTGGCTGCCGCCGCGACACCGCCCAGCTTTCGGTTCCGATGAACAATCAGGAGCACATCGACTTGCGCGTTGAAAACCCCGACTGGTTCAAGCCCGATTTCGACGATTCCGCTTGGGCGCGCTGCTACACGCGCGTGCGCACGGCGTTGCCGTATTCGGCTTTCGAACGGCGCACGATTCCGATGCTCGACGAGCGCGAAGTGTTTCCCGTTGCCCTCGTTTCGGCGGGTGCGGGCAAGTCGGGCGGCGATTCGGAAAATGTATTCGACGTTTCCGCGCTTTTCGATTCCGACAAAATCGAATTCAGGGCGGTAGAAAACGGCGCGAAGGTTGCCGTCTCCGAACCGTCCGACGGGGTCAGGGCGTTTGTCTTCGACTTCGGCGCGATGTCGGCGGGTATGCCGATTTTGAAAATCGAGGGCGCCAATGGCGGCGAAATTGTAGACATCCGTGCGACGGAGCTTCTCGATTCAAACAATGCCGACACCGTGCGTTGCGGAAGCCGCCTTGCGCCCGCAAACCGCCTTATATGCCGCGCGGGAACGCAGGTTCACGAGTTCTACCAGCTTTTGGGCTTCCGTTATCTCGCCGTGCGCGTGCGCAACAACGCGTCCGCCACGCTCAAAATTACGCCGTCGATGCGTTGGAGTACGTATCCGCTCGGGGAGCGCGGAAGCTTCGAAAGCTCCGACGCCCTTGCCGAAAAAATCTGGCGGGCTAGCGTGCGGACACAGCGAGTGTGTTCGCTGGATTCCTTTGTGGATACGCCGTATCGCGAGCAGGCGCAGTGGTGGGGCGATGCCCGCGTGCAGGGCTGGAATGCGTTTTTCATCTCGGGCGATGCGCGGCTTTTGCGGCGCGGCATAAAGTCGATTTCAATGCAGAAAACCCCCGACGGGCTGACCCACGGCTATGCGCCCGACGGTACCCGCGCCTGTGTGTTGCCCGATTATTCGCTTATTTGGATTCTCACCGTTTGGGACTACTACTGGCAAACCGCCGATCCCGAGCCGTACATTGCGCATCGCGATACCGTTCGTTCGATTTTCGATTATTTCGACAAAATGTCGTCGCCAGAAACGGGTCTTGCTCAATACGACAAGCGTTATTGGCTGTTTTTGGACTGGTGCAAAATGCACAAGGCGGGGCAGTCGGCAGTCCTGAATTTGTGGCTGCTGCACGCATACGACAAAATGCGCGACCTCTGCATTCAAAACGGTTTCACGGACGATGCCCGCGATTACGCCGTGCGCGGCGCGCGGTTGCGCAGCGCAATCATAAAAAACCTTCTGCGGCCGGACGGATTGGTTTCGGACGGAATTTTTCCCGACGGCACGCAGAACCCGAACACGGGCATCCACGCCCAGACGCTCGCCAAAATCTGCGAAATCGGGGGCTTCGACTTTAAAAAGGCTCTCGAAACCGTAATTCTGCCGTATGTCGAAACGGAGGGCTTGGTGAAAGCGCCTACGAATTTTTCGGAAAGGATGTCGAAAGTCGTGAAACCGTCGTCGTATTGGTCTGTCTATATTTTGCAGGTGCTTGTAGACGCGGGCTGCGAAAAACAGGCGTACGACTACATTTTGCGTATGTGGGCTGAATTTGCCGACTACGGCTCTGTCGGCGAGATGTTCAACGTGCCCGACACAAGCACGCATTCGCACGCGTGGAGCGCGCACCCCGCATTTTTGTTGCCGCGCATTTTGGGCGGAGTGAGACAGGAGTCGGCGGGTTGGAAAAAGGTTTCTTTCAAACCGAACCGCTTTGGCGACTTTGCAAAGGTGGTCTATCCCACACCGCAAGGCGAAATAAAAGTGTCGTGGCGGAAAAACGACGACGGAACGTATACCGACAAAATCGACCTACCCGCAGGGGTTGAACTGTCGGACGGCGGGCTTAGATGATGCGGTTTTAGTCGATTGTAGGCAGTGTGTGAAGCGCGGAAAATCCGCGCTTTTTTTGCGCGCGCTACAGTATTTAAAATACTGTAGTCAAGCCGATTTTTTGAATTTATGTTTGTATCAAGCACATCCGCAATTTTTCGAAGGAATTTTTTTGACGCAAAAATCGCCGTTTTGAAAAGCCGCTTTTGCAACAGGCTAACTTGACGCAAGTTACAAACCCAAAAATCATACAGTATTTTAAATACTATGGTTATTTTTGTTTCAATTGAATAACGGCAACAAAAGGTGACCTTATGAAAAAAATAACACTCGCAATTATGGCGCTTGCGCTTGCAAGTTTTGCTACGCTGAGCGCCCAGACAATAACAAAAAACATTGAATTGAATGACGCCGTCGACAACTACGGCCCTGACGGGCACGGAGGGAGCTGGTCGGTCAATAATACTACATATCTCGGCAACTACTATTATAGGGGTATATCATACTTGCAGTTTAATCTGTATGAATTTGATTTTTCTTCCGAACCATTTGGCTCGATAAATTCCATCAGTTGCAAACTAAACAGTACGTTCTACCCTCCGTCCACTGGGGAGGCGGAAGTTCCCTCTGATTTGGCGGCGTTTGCCATCGAAATCTTCACGGGCGGAACGGGAAACGCTAGCGTCGACTACAATTCTTCGGCATTGACATCTGTCGCAAAACTTACCGGCTTGACGATGAAAGATTTTGAAGACGGCTCGGTAAATCTCGCGGGGCTTGATATTGACATCTCGGGCGAAAATTATTTCACATTCATGATTTCCGTTGATAAAGCGTTAATTCCCGAACTTAACTCGGGTGGTATGGGGACAAGTTGCAACACAGGGTATTTCGAAATTACGCTTACGGGAACATCGGCAGTTCCCGAACCTTCCACATACGCGGCAATCTTCGGCGTGTTGGCGTTGGGCTTTGCAATCTACCGCCGCCGCAAGTAAGGCAAAATTTTAAACTTTCAAACCGCCAAACCGCAAGGCAAGGCGGTTTTTTTGTGCACGGAAAAGCGGGGACAAATTAAATCTCCTATTCGCGCTTTTTTTATTGTCCCACTTTTGGGGTACGGTTCAAATTTCGGTCGGGGGGCTTTTTTGCTTTCCGTCGGTCAAAATAAATGTTGAACGCATCTCGGGGTTGTGCGATATATATCCATATGAAAAGCGTTGCCGCAGTACACCACAGTTATGGAAAACCCGACGAAGTTGTCCACGCAGAAGTAATCGACGTGCCCGAACCGCAAAAGGGGCAGGTTCTCATAAAGCTGCTCCGCGCGGTCATAAATCCGTCCGACCTCGGTATGATTGGAGGTTCGTACGGCAGGCTGCGTCCGCTTCCCGCAATCGCGGGGCGCGAGGGCGTGGGCGAAGTCGCGGCGGTCGGCGATGGCGTTTCTTCGCCGAAAGTCGGCACGCTCGTAAAGCTTCCGCCCGAACCTGGGGCGTGGACGCAATACCAAGTTTGCGACGCGTCGGAGCTTGTCGAAATCCCCGCCGGGCTTCCGCTCGATATGTGCGCGATGGCGTTCATAAATCCGCCGACTGCGCTGATGATTTTGGAATCGTTCGAAAGGCTCGAAGAGGGCGACTGGTTCATCCAGAACGGCGCGGGGAGTGCGCTCGGATATTTTGCAATCCAGATGTGCAGGGCGCGCGGAATCAAAACGGTAAATATGCTGCGCAACGCGGCGGCGAAGCGCGCGGAACTCGGGGCAATCGGCGCGGATATAGTCGTCGACGAAGCCGAATTCGACCCGAAGCAAATCAAGGCGCAGACGGGCGGCAAGCTGAAACTGGGGCTGAACCAAATCGGCGGCGCGAGCGTCTCGAATATGATTAAGGCGATGGGCGACGGCGCGACGATTGTGACAATCGGCGGAATGGTCGGCGACCCCGTGCGTTTTCCCACGCGCTTCCTGATTTTCGACGACCTTTCCCTGCGCGGCTTCTGGTGGGACAAGTGGCAGCGCACGCACTCAAAAGAGGAGGTCGGCGCGGTCTATGCGAAGATTTTCGATATGATAAAAAGCGGCGTTTTAAAAGCCCCCGTCGATTCCGTCTTCAAAATGCAGGACGTTCAAAAAGCCCTTGCGCGCGCCGTGCAGAACTCGCGTTCGGGCAAAGTTATGCTGGAATTTTAGTATGAAAAAGACACAGAAAAAAGACCTTTCGAATCTCACGCTGCTCGGCTCGGCACTCGGCGGCAAAAAGGCAAAGCCCTCGAAAAAGCTCGAAACTTTCCCGAACAAAAGCCCCGACCGCAACTACGTCGTGGAGCTTGAAACTTCGGAATTTACCTGCCTTTGCCCCGCAACGGGGCAGCCCGACTTCGCCACGATAAAAATCGCCTATATTCCGCGCGAAAGAATCGTCGAGAGCAAGTCGCTAAAACTTTATTTCTGGTCGTTCCGCAACGAGGGGTGTTTCCATGAACACCTCACGAACATAATTCTCGACGACCTTGTGGCGGCTCTCGACCCAGTATGGTGCAGTGTCGTCGGGCAGTTCAACTCGCGCGGAGGCATAGCAATTACCGTCACCGCCGAACACGGCAAAAAGCCCGAAGCGTAGTCTATGCAGAGGCGTTCGTTCATAGCGATGTTGCCGTGCGCCGCAGTGCTCTGCGCGTCGTGTACGCATACGGGGGCGGTGTCTTCTGTCGGTCTCGGGAAACTGCTCGAGAGCGTCGTGAAAATCGACGTATGGGAAGTGTCGCAAAAGGACGGCGGCAGCAGGACGTTCCGCAGCGTGGGCTCGGGCGTGCTGATGTCGGACGATGGGTTGATTCTGACGAACGCGCACGTCGTAAATTCGTACGTCAACAAAATCGTGGTAACCCTGCCGAACCTCGAGCGCGTCAAAGCCGAGTTTGTCGGATGGGACCATTGGACGGACTTGGCTCTGATTCGGCTCGACAAAAGGGAGCTTGAATCGAAAAAATTGCGCTTTGCCGTGGCTTCGCTGGGCGACTCCGACTCTCTCAAAACGGGCGAAGTGGTCTACGCCGCGGGCACTCCGCACGGCTTCGCGCGCACGCTTACGCGCGGAATCGTCTCGAACACGAACAGATTTTTCGAGGGTACAATTCTCAACAGCGGCTACGAAACGGGCACTTTCAACACTTGGATTCAGACCGACGCGGCAATCAACCCCGGCAACAGCGGCGGGCCTCTGGTGCGTCCCAACGGCGAGGTTGTGGGCATCAACACCCGTGCATATACGAATTCGAACAACCTCGGTTTCGCAGTGCCGTCGAACGTGGCAAAACACGTAATGGCTGAAATTCTCGCGCGCGGAAAGGTCGAACGCGGCTACGTGGGCGTCGTGCTCGCGCCGCTTCAGGATATGGAGTCGTTCTTCGACATCGACATCAACAGGGGCGTTCTGGTAAGCAGCGTCGACGCGCTCTCGCCCGCGGCGGTGGCAGGCATTCTCCCCGGAGACATCGTTCTGAAAATCGACGGAGACGACATCGACGGACGCTTTCCCGAACAACTTCCCGCAATTATGTCGAAAATAGCGGCGAAGAAAGTGGGCGATAAAGCGGAATTTCTGGTAATGCGCGGCGGGCGGAAGTTTTCGAAATCGCTTGCAGTCGAACCGCTCGAGAGCAGGGTGGGGCGCGAGTACACGCTTGAAAAGTGGGGCGCGGGCATGCGCGAAATCACGAAAGCCTACGCGAGGGAATCGAAACTCGAGACCGATTCGCACCTGATGGTTGCGGGCGTGCGCGACGGCTTTCCGTTCTCGATAGCGGGCATAGCGGCGGGCGACATCATCGTTTCGATAAACCGCAAAAAAATTACGACCCGCGAACAAATAGAGGCGGAATACGAGGCATCGTGCAAATCGCCGAAAAAAATTCTCGTGCAAGTGCTAAGAAACGGCTCGCTGCTGTTCTTCGTCTGCGACCTTACCAAATAAAACGGTCATCGACGCCGCCATTGCGCTTCGGGCTGATTTTTCCGCCAATTGTTGAAGAAACATACCGTTTCCGTTCCCGCTTCATAAATATGTGCGGAATCTCCCGCGCCGAAGCAAATTATTTCTTCAACAAATTCTTTTATATCTGCTATTACGCGGCGCGTTTTTTATATCTGTGGTTATGCGCGGCAGCTATAGTTGCCGCTTTCCTGTTTCCCCAGCATTGGCAGGCTGGAGCCTGCACGCCATTGTGGGGGATTCGCCCCCAAGTGGGCATTTTGCTTCGCAAAATAATCACCCACGTTCCCCCTCCGAACCCTTAGTGTAATTACGAACAAGTAATATCGTTTGATTAAGGCTACACACAAAAGATACTCCGCAACTTCGCCCGCCAATGCGAGCTTACACGCAAAAGGCGCGGGTATATCCGCGCCCTTGTTTCGCAACTTCCGAAACGATTCGGCGGGCAGGGTGGCGGGCTGTCTTCCCGTGCTGTTGCGCGTCTAAATTATTCCGCGGTTTTTCAGGTTTGCTATGGAGTCTTCCATTGTGCACATTCCCTGTTTTGCCCCCATCTGGATTATGCTGAAAATTTGCGGCACTTTCTGTTCCCTTATCAAATTCCGTACGGCGGGGGTCACATTCAGAAATTCGAATGCCGCAATCAGTCCGCCCGCGCGCTTGGGCAGTAGTGTTTGCGAAAGTACGCCGATGAGGTTGTCGGCTATCATCAGTCTGATTTGCTGCTGTTCGCCGGCGGGAAACTGTCCTATGAGCCTGTCGATTGCCGATGTTGCGGTACGCGTATGGAGCGTTGCGAAAACAAGGTGTCCCGTTTCGGAAAGTTCTATTGCGGTGCGTGTGGTTTCGAGGTCTCGCATTTCGCCGAGCACGACAACGTCGGGATTTTCGCGCACCGACATTCTCAACGCCTCGTAGAACGAGCCGCTGTCGCGCCCGATTTCCCTTTGCGAGACGAGCGATTTTTCGTTCTTGAAGACGTATTCAATCGGGTCTTCGATTGTCAGAATGTGCACGTTGCGCGAGGCGTTTATGATGTCTATCATACTGGCGAGTGTCGACGTTTTGCCCGAGCCGTTTGCGCCCGTTATCAGAAAGAGTCCGCTCCTGCTTCGGCAGATGTCGGCGATGGGGAAGGGCAGCCCGATTTGCTCTGCGGTCAGCCGTTTTGCGGGGATGATTCTGAGGGCGATTTGAAGCCCCGATTCGCACTTGTAGATGTTTGCCCTTACGCGCGCGCCGCTCACGCTCGAGAACGCAACGTCGATTTCCCGATTTTCCCGAAGCCGTTGGCGGAGTATTTCGGGATTTTGCTGCTTGAGAATTATGCGCTCTGCCGCGATTTCGGGGGCGATGTACGGCAGGCTTTCGTCGGGCTTGAGCACGGTGTCGATACGCAGGCGCGGGCAGTCGTCCGTCCTCAGATGGATGTCGGTTGCCTTCCTTTCGATTGCGCCTTCTATGAGTATGTCGATGTCTATCATTTGCGTGCCATTTTGAAGATTAGCTGCGAGGGCTTGCCTTTCGATTTTTTCCCGAGCCTCTTGAGAATATCCAACGCGAATTTGCCGTCGGAAGTTTCGGCGGGCGGTTCGAAATCGGCGGGGGCTTCGAGCACGAAGAGAGTGTCTTCGCCCGCGAACGCCGCGAAGGTTTCGAGTACCCTCCCGAGCGAATCCTCCGCCAGAAGCATCCGATAGGGCGGGTCGGCGAAAACGATGTCGAACTTGGCGTTTTCGAAAATTTTCGGCAGGCGCATACAGTCGGTTGAAAGGGTTTCGAGCGTTGCGAATGCGCCGTTTGCGCGGAGTGCCCCGAGGACGTTTGCGGCGTTTTTTTTCAGGCACGCGAACGCGCGGCGGTCGATTTCCGCGAAGACGACTCTTGCCGCCCCCCTGCTTGCCGCCTCCAGTCCGTACGCGCCCGTTCCCGCGAACATATCGAGTATTGACGCACCCTGCACGGTTTCGCCGAGCGACGAGAAAATCGCCTGCCGCGCCGCGTCGGTTGCGGGGCGTGTGGTGTCGCCTTTGGGGGAGTCGAGGGCGATTCCTCTTGCAATGCCCGATGTAATTCTCATAGTGTCGGCAGAGTATGAAACGCATATCGGTTCTGTCAATTATTATGCTAACTTTGTGTTCGGGCGCGGCGGCGCAGGTTGTCGAACGGCCGCGCGAACCGCAGGCGAGTCTCTCGCTTCGGATTGAAAACGACATCTATTTTTCCGACCGCTACTACACCAACGGACTGAAACTTTCGTACACACGGGAGGGCGACGACTTCCTCACGAGCCGTTTGCAGTTCGCCGCGCTGGGGCTTTTTGTGCCCGACGGCAGGCAGGCGTTCGAGACCGTTTCGATAGGTCAGAAAATGTGCGTTTCGAGCGACATCAACATTCCCAATCCGCCCGCCGACGACCGCCCGTATGCGGGCTGGCTCTACGCATCGTTCGGTTCGCACTTGGCTTCGCGTGACAGACTCGATTCGTTCGCGGTGAATTTGGGCGTGGTAGGACCGATGTCGCTTGCGGAAGACGCGCAAAAACTTTTCCACAGCATTATAGACGCGGACTGGCCCGAAGGTTGGCACAACCAGATTGAAAACGAACCCGCAATCATACTCGCCTACGAGCACGTCGAAAGGCTTTACCGCGCGGAGATTGCGGACGGGCTTTCGACCGACGTTCTCGGAAGTGTCGGCGGCGAGCTGGGCAATGCGATGACGCAGGCGCGGGCGCGTCTGCTTTTGCGTTTCGGTTTCAATATGCCGTACTTGTTTATGCCCAACCGCATAGACTCGTCCGACGGCAACGACGTGCAGTGGCGGCCTACCGACGCTTCTCCCGACTGGCACCTGTTCGCCTACGGCGGGGGAGCGGTGCGGTTTGTCGGCTACGACATCACGCTCGACGGCAACACGTACCGCGGGGGCAGTTCGGTTGTTCCCAAGTGGCTCGTCGGCGAGGCGTTGGCGGGGATTTCAGCCCGCTACAAATTTTTCCAAGCCGATCTGAATTGGACTTTGCGTTCCGCCGAATTCAACACGCAAAAACATCCCGTCCATATGTTTTGGACGCTTTCGTTGAAAGGTTATTTTTAAATTTTTTCCGCGCGGCGAAAGCCGCGTTTTTTTTTGCGCAATTCCGTTCCGCCGCTTGTGGTTGACAGTTTACCAAAAAAGCGCATTTTTACTCTTGCTTTTGTCGTTTTTTTATTTTACGACTGTTTACATCAGCAAGTTAACCTCGCAAAGGAGTACGCAAACTATGAAAAAATTACTCTTTACCCTGTCGATATCGGCGTTTGCCTCGAGCGCATTTTCGCTCGACGTTTCAAATGCGACATCGGCGGACAATCCGCTTTCGCTCGGGACGGAATTCAATATACTGACCTCAAACAGAAACAACGAGCAAATGGAGGGGTGGACAGACTACTACCTCTATATAGACCAGCCGACGTTCGGCGGGCTTATGTACTCCACGGGCAGCAGGGGCGGGCACGCAAACTACCACGTTTACCTCGACTCGGCGAATGCCAATGCCACAACGTCGAGGGGCGACCCGATTGGGTTCAACACTAATCCGGACGCAAACGGCAAGCGCAGTTCGGCGGCGTACTATCTGGAATCAAGGGACGGCACGGCTGTCAGCCTGACCTCCACCGCCGACAAGGTTTCCTTAAACCTGACTTCCGACGACGCTAGATCTCTCGGAAACACGGATAATGTTGTCTACGGCAAGCGCGGCAATATTTTCGGCATCGGCAACAACGTGACATTCAACGTCAAAGCCCTTGAAATGAAAGGCAGGCTGAGATCGGAACTTCCCTCAAGCGAAACCGAAGATTCGGCGGTAATCGTCTCGGGTACGCTCAATGCCACAGGCGATTTTTCGGTACTCGGTTCAAACCTCGTCATCAAGTCGGGCGGCAATGTCAATGTCGGCGGACATGCGTCTTTCACGGACAATAACGGGGATGGGCGTAGTGCGCTTACGGTCGAAAACGGAGCAACTCTTGCGTATACGGGTACGGGGAGGACAATGGGCTTTGGCGCGGTAGATGCGGCGATCGCGGGCACCGTAAAAGGTTCGGCGGGTATGTACATTTATAGTGGTGCGAATGTGGTCGTCGAAGAAACAGGCGCGTGGATGGGAAAGGCTGTTTTGATCGGCGGTTCGTTCACGCTCAACGGCGGGTATTCCGACGCGAGCGGCAATGCAGTAGCGCTCGCTATGCAGTCGGGCACGCTGGCTATCGGCGCGAATGCCGACGTATCCAAGCTTAGTGCAATCGAAATGAGGACTGGTTCGTTTACCTTCGCATCCGACGTTTCCGTTGACGTTCTCCGCACGGACGGTACGGACACCTCGAACGCAACCGTCGCCGACGGTTTCACATTCAAGGCTAACAAGACCAACTTCAAGGAGGGTAGCGCGGTTACCCTCAACGGCAACTACGAGTTCGCCGAATATATGCACAACTACGGCAACCTTACAATCAACGGTTCGGTTGTCGCGGGAACTGCCGCAACCGCCAAGGACGCAATCATCGGATTGGCTGGCGACATCACAATCGCAAACGGCGGTTCGCTCAAGGTTGTCAACAATCTTGTAGGTGCGTGGGGAAGCGACAAAGCAACGCGCTTGGCGAAGATTACCGTGGACGGCGGCACGCTCTCGATTGAAGGCAATGCGCAGGCGATAAATTCCGCTGTCAGCGGCAACCTAACTCTTAAAAACGGCGGCACGCTGAAGACGCTCAGCGGCAATTTCATCGGTTTGGTCGCGGGCGCGAACTTGGTTGCCGACAAGACTTCGAAAATCGACACGCAGTACATCATCTTCGATAAGCTCAACGGAGCGGATGCACCGAAGAGCATCACGCTCGGCGGCGGCAATGTGTTCGGCGGCGAATTTTGGGCGTTGCGCACAAGCGGCAATGTAGTGGCTCTCGCTGCGGGCGAAGACTACCTGTTTAGCGCGCTCAAGTTCCACGGTTGGTGCAACGGCGTTCCCGGTTCTTGGAACGACATAACATTCGACCTCAACGGCGCAAATTCGCTGACCATCCAAAGGCTCTGGGGCAACGGAACGGAGCTAACGGGCGGTACGCTCATATTCACCGATTTCGTGAACAATGTCGTAAAGATTGCCAACTTGGACGAATCGATGGTTGCGATGGAAACGTTCGCAGTCGAAGGCGCCAACGTAAAGCTGAAAGCCTACGACAAAAACGGTTTAGAACTGACGGGCGGCAACTGGATAATTCAGGACGGCTATCTGAACTACATAGTCCCCGTCCCCGAACCAGCGGAATGGGCTATGATTTTGGGGGCGATTACATTGAGTTTGGCAATATACCGCAGAAGAAAATAGCAGGCTAAATTTTTCGTTATCCAAAAGCTTCGCAGATGCGAAGCTTTTTTTGTTTTTTCGAGAAAAGACAATCCCAAAACAAGCGATTACCGCAGGTAATGCGGAGGAAGTAGAAAAGCGGCAACTATAGTTGCCGCGCATAACCACAGATATAAAAACTCTATGTGAACTCTCAATGATGTTGCAAACAAGCGATTACCGCAGGTAATGCGGAGGAAGCGGAAAAGCGGCAACTATAGTTGCCGCGCTTAACCACAGATATAAAAAAATAAAAAAACTTGACGGGGGGTTTGGGGATTGAGTAGGGTTTTGGTATGAAGACTATTGCGGTAATCAACGGCGTTAATATGGACAGACTCGGCAAGCGCGAGCCACAAATTTACGGGAGCGAAACGCTCGATATGCTGGTCGGGTCGCTGCGGGAGGAAGCCGCAAAATTGGGCGTTGAAATCGCCGCATTCCAGTCGAACCACGAGGGCGCAATCGTCGACGAAATCGCGCGACTGGCGGACTCGGGCGTAAAACTGGGCATAATCAACCCGGGGGCGTTCACGCATACGAGCGTGGCACTGCGCGACTGTATCGCGGGGTCGGGAATCAAATTCGTCGAAGTGCACATTTCGAACGTCCACAAACGCGAGGAATTCCGCAGGACTTCGCTGACCGCGCCCGTCTGCGAGGCGCAAATTTGCGGAATGGGGCGCGAGGGCTATTTTGCGGCTCTCAAATACTTGGCGTCGCTGTAGAACCGCGGCATACTTTAATCGGGCGCATTCGGATATTTCACGAACGCGCCCTTTGCGGATTATCGTTAAGTGGAAAAAATAGACTTTCAAAAGGAACTCAATTCCGACCAGTACGCGGCGGTGGTCTCGCCGCCCGACAGACCCGCCCTTGTGCTCGCGGGTGCGGGGTCTGGCAAGACTCGCACGCTGACGTATCGGGTGGCGTGGCTGATTTCCGAATGCGGCATAAGCCCGCGCGAAATCCTTTTGCTGACCTTCACAAACAAGGCGGCAAACCAGATGCTGAGCCGAATCGAATCGCTGACGGGCTGCGAACCGCGGATGTTTTGGGGCGGCACTTTCCACTCGATAGGCAACAGGTTCTTGCGTATCGAGGGCGGGGCGATAGGGCTTGAGCCGAACTTCGGAATCATAGATTCGGAGGACTCCGACAAGCTCGTAAAAAAGGCGGTCGAAGAAACGTATCCGCGGTTCTTTGCCGACAAGGACAATCCGCGTTCGAAACTTTTGCGCGAAATCATCGGCTACGCCCGCAATACGCGCGTTTCGATAAAAAGCGCGATGGCATACCGCTTCAACTGGATTGAAACGCCCGCCGAAATGATAGAGGAAATAGCCCGCGCATACGACGCCGAAAAACGCGCATCCAACAGCTGCGATTTCGACGATTTGCTCGAGCTTTGGCTGAAGCTGCTTTCGGAAAATCCCGACATCCTGCGGCGGTATTCGGACAGGTTCAAAAACATTCTCGTGGACGAATATCAGGACACGAACAAGTTGCAGTCGGAGATTCTCGATTTGCTCGCCTCGCGCGGCAACATCAGCGCGGTCGGCGACGACGCGCAGTGCATATACTCTTGGCGCGGCGCGGAAATCGACAACATATTGTGTTTCCGCGAACGCTATTCCGCGGCGTACATCTATAAAATCGAGCGCAACTACAGAAGCTCTCCGCAGATTCTGAAATTCGCAAACGGCATACTCGATAAAATGCCGCTCGACGACGACGAATACAAGAAAACGCTCGTGCCCGCAAGGGAGGGCGTTTGCAAGCCCAAAGTGGTTTGTTCGATGGACGGCGCCTCGCAGGGGCGCAAGGTGGCGCAGATGATTGCCGAAATCGACTCGGCGGGTCGCTACGGCTACGACGACATCGCCGTTTTGTACCGCTCGCACTTTCAGGCGATGGACTTGCAGCTGCAGCTTCAGTACGCGAAAATTCCGTTCGTGATGACAAGCGGCGTGAAGTTTTTCGAGCAGGCGCACGTCAAGGATGTCATAGCGCAGATAAAGTTCGTGTCGAACCCGAAAGACCGCGTTTCGTTCCTGCGCTTCTGCCGCTTTATGCCGAAAATCGGCGACAAGACGGCGTTCAAAATCTTCGACAAAATCTTCGAAATTTCGGTACTCAAAAACGTTCCCGCGTGGAGCGTGTTGGGAGACAAAAAGGTGCTGGCAAAAGTTCCGTCCGCCGCCAAGCAGCTGTTCGAAGCGGCTGCCGCCGACATCGCAAAGTTGGGCGGGCTTGTCAACGCATCGCAAAAAAGGAAAACCGCCGCCGCCGATTCCGAAAAAATCCCCGAACAGACGGACTTCTTCGCCGATATGCTCGGCAAGCCGTCCGAAAAGTCCGCGGAATCCACTCCCGCAGGTTCTTCGGTGGAAATGGATTCGTCGCCGAAGTCGGTGATAAAATATGCGTGCGGCGGCTGGTACAAAGACGCGATGAAGACTCTTTACGAAGACTGGTCGGAACGCGCCGAAGACTTCGACGCGCTCTACGAATACGCGTCGAAATTCGACAACTTCGACGATTTTCTCGCGAGCGTAACGCTGGAAATCGACGACGCCGAGGGGCGCGACAGCGAAACTTCGGGGCGCGTGCGTTTGATGACGGTCCATCAGGCGAAGGGCTTGGAGTTTCCCGTGGTCTTTGTAATCGGCGCGGCGGAGGGGCTTTTCCCCACCCAGCGCAGTATCGACGACGGCGATGTGGACGAGGAGCGCAGGCTTTTCTATGTTGCCTCCACCCGCGCGATGGACTTGCTTGTAATTACATATCCGCGCGTGTTCGTTTCGGGCGGCAATTTCGAAACCAGAAAGGCGAGCCGCTTTCTGGAGGACATTTCGCCGTCGACGTACGACGTGCTGTAATGAATAATGAAAGATTGGGCGCTATGCCGCCCAATTATTCACTATTCAGTTTCCATTACCCCCCCCTAAAACTTGCCTGTGGACTGTTTGGCGTTTTCTGCTCTGGTCTGCTTTTGCTCGCGGTAGAGTTCCTCAAGGTATTTGCGCAGGTTTGAGTCGAAATTTTTGTCTACGAAGAGAACGCCGTTTTTGTAGATTTTCGCGCGGACGGAACCGTCGGTTGTCTCGAAGTCGAAGTCGAACGCGGTATCGGGGCGGTCGGGAATGTTCACGGTTATGCGCACGTCTTTTGTGGGCGAAGTTTCGGGCTTGCCGCCGTAGAAAACGTCGGTCAGAAACTGCGCGTAGCGGGTGATTTCTCCGCCCGAAAAAACTTCGCTTTCGACGTACTTTTTCGTGGACGCGTCGAACGGATATATCTTGCGCACGCCCGCATTTGCAACGGGGGCTTTCGTCTTTTTGTTTTTAGACGCGGTCGGTGCGGTTTTCGCCGCGCTTATCGCCGACTGTCTATTGATGTACTGGCGGTATTTTTCGTAGGTTATGCGCTGCTCGTATTCGAGAATCTGCGAGGGAATCGACTGGGCGAAGTTTATCGACTCGCGAATGTCGTCGGGCACTTTCGCATAGACAAAACGCGTCGCGCTTTGCGGCAGGATTTCGGATACATCGTTGTATTTTTCCGCGTCGGCGGTCGGTGCGGCGGGCGTTTTTGCCGTCGATGTTTTCCAGGTTTTCAGAATGTCTGAAAATTCGCTCCTGCGCCATCTTACGTTTTCCTTCGCGGCGGTTTGCAGGTTGAATAGTTCCGCAACTTCTTCGACGGTTATCGGGTTGCCGTGGCGGCGGTAGAATTCGAGCGCGGAGTTTTCGCCGAAAAAGCAGATGTGCAGTTCCCATCCGTAAAGATCGTGCTGCTGTTGAACGTCGGCGTTTGTGGTTGTCGCGGAGTCGGGACGCTTGAAGAAAAAGTGGTTTTGCGAGCCTTTTGGCATCATCAAAAACATATACTTGTAGGGCAGCTCCAGCGTTTCGCGGAAACGTTCCTCCTTCGACTGGTAAACGTACGCGCCGCCGTTTTTTGTCAGCATACGGTTCTGTATGTCCTGTTTTGTTTCGCCGATGCGCGCGTGCAAAAGGGGCAGGGCGGCGACCGACAACGCCGTAAATAGGATAAATCGAAGTGCTTTCATATCCCCGATGAAAATCCAAACAATGCGGATTTTCAAGAATAAACGGATTGCCGCTTTATCCGGAAACGCCCATTCGGCGAAAAGTCAAATTTGTGCAAAAAAAACGTCGGGAAATGAAAATCCGTTCCCGATTTTTCTTGCCTACAAGCTCTTGTAGACGAAGAATACGGACAGATTTAAACAAACCAACGGAGAGTAAACTATGAAAAAGACGATAATCGCATCCTCTATGTCCGTGCTCGCCGCGTTGGCGGCTTCGGCGGCAACCGAGTTTGCCGGCGGCGAAGACTACAATAACAGAACGGTTATTGACATAAACGACAATACCGCCGACATCATCTTGAAAAAAGGCTACTTCAAGGTGATGGACAGCACTCTTGTCCGCAGTGTAAGCGGTGCGGACACGGGTACGTACTCCGTGGCTTTCGGCAACTTTACGGTCGACGCAAACTCCGTTTCCGACTTCACCGCGTGGGACTTGGCGGGTACGTACCAGACCAATTATTCCTCGCTGACATTCAAGAATACGGCGTCGTCAACCGCAAACATCGCGATAAAAAATGCGGGCAATTTCGACATAACCGCGACTAACGCTCAGAGCCAGTCGCTGAATTTCCTCGCAATAACCGCAAACGTTTCGGCTGCCGCCTACAACTTCAACTCCGTAAACGGCGGGATGTCCACTTTGAACGTCTCAAGAACTGCAAATGTTTCGATGACGGGCAAAATGAATTTCACGAACAACTCCGTCCTTGATGTAGAGGGAAATCTGACGGCAAATTCCGCCATCAATATGTCGGGCAATTCCGCGATGAAAGTTTCGGGAACGTACACTCAGGCGGCGGGTACGGCAACTCTCAACAACCTCACCCTGACGGGCAAATACATCCAGACGACAAGAACGGATGCAGGCACGAACATTTACGGCAAATCCAAAATTTCGGCGGGCGCGACGCTCGAAGCCGACGGAAAATTGTACCTGCGTAGCGGCTCGACTTTTACCGTCGACGGCGGCTCGGTCATAACAAGATACAACAGCAAGGGCTCGCGCGTTCTGCTTGAAAATGCGACGCTTGTCATAAACGACGGCAACGCGCTCAAATGCGAATGGGGCACCAACAACAAGGTAATCCGCAATGCCGCGCTCGTTACGATAAATTCGGGTTCTGCGGCGCGTTTCGAGAACAACCTCTACATCAACGCGACTACATCGCTCGATAAAATTTTCGTAAACGGTGCGCTTATGAATGTTTATATGGACGATTCCGCGGTTCTTACAATCACCAACGAGGGCTACGGCGGCTACATAACTTTCGACGATGCGGGCAAGGGCGAAATGAAAATCTACAACTTCCGCGAAGATTCCATTTTCCTCGCCAACAACAGCACGGCGATAATGGGCATAGGCGCAAAGATTTCGCTCTACGACAAGGCGGGCGAATTTCTCGGCATAGCAAAAATCGGCGCAAAAGGCGCATTGACCGCCGTCCCCGAACCCTCTGCTTACGCCGCTATTTTGGGGGCGATTGCGATTGCTTTTACATTGAAGCGTCGTTGCTCCAAAAAATAAGACTGCGAATGTAGGCTAACTACAATTCGCACCCTTATTTTTCTCCGCGCCTACCTTCAATGGCAAAATCAATGCACACTCGCCCCCAAAAGGGACGAGTCCGAGAGTGGGT
>CASFDK010000016.1 GCA_949293415.1 uncultured Verrucomicrobiota bacterium | reverse complement strand
GCTTGCGGCGAGCTTGTCCCAGTTGGCGATGTTGAAGTTCATCCAGTCTTTGTGTTCGCCCTTGGGGGCTTTGTAGTGTACCCACTGGTAGCTTGTGTAGCTGTCGATTCCCAGGAATGTCGAGATTTTGTCGGAGGTCGGCACGGGGTCTCCGGGGATTCCTTGCAAGCCGCGCGGCAGATTCCACGCCATCGTCTGGATGTGTACGCCCGTGCCCGCTTCGTCCGCTTTTTTGCGCAGGTAGTCGAGGGCTTTTTTCGCGTTTTCAACGCCGCCGACTCCCTTGAAGTTTGTTGACATTAAATAACAACATTCGGTTGAAATATATGTCAACAAAATATCCATTCGCCCATCGCGTTTTGCGCGCTGTTCCCGAAAAGGGGAAAATGGCGATTGCCCGCTCCGCGTGTTGCGTTTGCATGCCCCGCTCCGAGGGGGCATTTTTTCGGGCGGGCATTGGCGGCAGATTCATTTTTTCTTGATCACGATTGGAATATGGCGAGAATAAATGTTATGAGTTTTCGCTTCGCAATATTTTTTATATCGTTGTTTGCCTGTGTGTCGGCATATGCGCAGAAATTGAATTTGCATCACGCCGATTCCGCCTTCGGCAACGCCATTGAATATGAAAAAGTCGCGGGAACAAAAGGCACACTCTCGCTCGAAATTGTCGGAGACAAGCTTTATGCGCTGGAAAACGGAGGGCTTTCGATATACGACATCTCAATTCCCGCGACACCGAAGTTTTTAGGCTCTGTTTCGGGAATGGGTCATGTCCGCCAGCTTAAAGTTCGAGGGAAAACAGCATTTCTTACGGCGCGCCAATCGGGATTTTGGGCTGTCGATGTTTCCGACCCGAAAAATCCGAAAATAATTTCGCACTTCGACGCCATTGAATATGCCACTGGGCTTGATGTCTCGGAAAATTTTGCCTTTATCGGCAACCGCGTATTTGGCGTTCAGTGTGTGGACATTTCGAATCCCGCAAAAATGCGCCATGTATCACAAATTTTGACGCACGAGTCGCAATCGGTTTACTACAAAGACGGAATAGTTTACAGCGGCGACTGGGGCGCGGGCGAAATTACGACCATCGATTTCGGCAACCCCCTTTCCCCGAAAAAAATTTCCGTCGTGAATCTTGAAGGCATGGGCGACGGCATCGACATTGACGGCGGCTTTCTCTACGCGTCGACAGGGCAGCACCGCAAGACGGGGCCTCTTGAACTGCGGCACGGGGCGGGGCACGGGCTTGAAATTTTCGATATTTCCGACATACGCCGCCCACGCAAAATTTCGCGTGTGGACTTCCCCCATATTTATTTCGGCCCGTGCGATTATTGGACGCCGCGCGTTTCGGGAAACTGCTGTTTTGCGTCCGACACTATAAACGGAGTATTTGCTCTTGATGTTTCCGACAAAAAGAATCCGAAAATTATCGGAAATTTGATATTGCCGAAAGTCGCGCCCGACGACCCGTCTTTGAAGTTTACAATGCTCGATAAATCCCTGCCGCAGGGTGACCCTGTGTCGTCGATAGCCGTGGGCGACGGCGTCTTGTACATTGCGGGCACTTTTACTGGCATATACATAGCGGAGCTTCCGCAAATTGCAAAGCCGCGCAAGAAAACGGAGTCCGTCGCTCCCAAGCTTGGCGGCGCGTACAAAGCGAACCCGATTGACGGCTTCGACTTCATCGCCGCCGACTCCTCCAACCCCGTTCGCGCGGTTGCGGTTCGCGGAGATTTGGCGTATGTGGCGCAAGCCGACAGTGGCGTTAGAATTTTCGACCTGTCCGCGGCGGGGTATCCGCAGGTTGGCGGTATTGAATGCAAGATGGCGTACGACGTAAAAATTTCGGACGGCAGGCTTGTCGTCGCCGAAGGTTTCGGCGGGGTGGGAATTTACGATATTTCGGACGCACCCAAAAAAGCTTTGGATGGCGTCTACTGCAAGCCGCGGGAAATCGGCAGAATAGCCTGCGAAATGTTGGGCCGCCCGCAAACGCTCCACGTTTGGGCGTTCGACAAATGCAATGTAGTCGGCGTCGGCGCGGGGGCGGCTTCGGTCTGGTTCTTCGACATTTCGAATCCCGCAAAACCGAAAAAAGTTTTGCGAAGCGCGGGCAGGGAGATTGTCTACAACGACTACGGATCGCGCCGTCTCGCGGCGGGAAAGTATTTCGGACTGAATTTCCACTGCGGTGGAAGAATGATTTTCGACATGTCCGCAAAGCCCATCAAGCGCGTGTTTTCGGATACCTATCCGCTCTGCTCGCAGAACGGTTCGGTTGCCGCAATCGGCGACAAACTTTTGACGATGAACCGCGGCGGATATTCGATAGACGACCCCGCGCAGCCTATGAAAAATTCGGAGCTGACGCCGCTTAAATTCCCCGGCGGCGGGCCGCTTCCGTTTGTTCCCGAAGGCGACTCCGCGCAAATCCGCGCGGAATTTCCGCAGGGCGCGGACGAGGGCTTTGCGTGCTTCGACGAAAAAACGAAGAGGCTGGTTGTCGCCAACCGCGCTTCTGGCAAAGTTTCGATTTACGATTTTTCCGATGTCGAAAATCCGAAGCGCATGCGCTCGTTTAGCGTCAACGCCAATCCGTCGGTTGCAGATTTTACAACGGACGGGCGGATTGTTTTGCCGTGCGGATATGCGGGCGCGCTTGTGGAGCGCAAAAAGTAAATCCGCAATTTGAACCGCGCTGCAAGTCCGCGCGGACTTGCGAGCCGCTCTTCCGCCTCGACTGTTGAAAAATTAATTTACATTACTGCTTGATTGGCGGTGTTGGAAAATAAAAGTCGGCGCGAAAACAAAAAAAGCCCTTTCGCATCGGAAAGGGCTTTTGTTTTTTATATGGCGGGGCGGCGGAATTATTCTTCGCCGAAGACTCGCTTTACGGCTTCGAGCATTTTGTAGCCGTTTGTCTTGTCGGGTTCAAGGTAGCTACCCTCCGTCCATTCGTTCCACGAATTTACGGTGATGAGTTTTGTCTCTTTGTGGTGTTTGTCCGTCCATTCTTTCGCCTTGCGGAGGGCGTATTCGAAGTCTTCGGGTGTGGAGTTTTTCACGTACGAAATTTCCTGCGGGAAGCGCGGGTTGTTGTCCCAGCCAATCGAAACGTGGCAGTAGTAGGGGATTTTGCTTGCGGCGAGCTTGTCCCAGTTGGCGATGTTGAAGTTCATCCAGTCTTTGTGTTCGCCCTTGGGGGCTTTGTAGTGTACCCACTGGTAG
>CASFDK010000015.1 GCA_949293415.1 uncultured Verrucomicrobiota bacterium | reverse complement strand
AGCGGGGTTCTGCGGGGTACGGTTTGGCGCACAACTGAGGCACACGGAGAAAACAAAAGGGGGCTGTACTGAAGTACTGCTCCCTTTTAGTTTTCGAGTATGACCCAGTTGTGCGTCAAACAAGTCCCGCAGGTTCCCGCTACAACATCTTGAAGAAGTCGTTACCCTTGTCGTCTACGAGAATGAATGCGGGGAAATCGACAACGTCAATCTTCCAAATCGCCTCCATCCCCAACTCGGGATACTCAAGCAACTCAACCTTCTTGATGTTCTCCTTAGCCAAAAGCGCGGCAGGCCCGCCAATCGAGCCAAGATAAAAACCGCCGTGCTTCTTGCAGGAATCGGTTACAACCTGCGAACGGTTGCCCTTGGCAATCATAATCATACTGCCGCCGTTTGACTGAAAGAGGTCGACATAGGGGTCCATACGACCCGCAGTCGTCGGACCGAACGAACCCGACGGCATACCCTCGGGAGTCTTCGCAGGACCCGCATAATAAATGGGATGGTCCTTGATGTACTGCGGCAAACCTTCACCCTTGTCGAGACGCTCTTTGAGCTTTGCGTGGGCAATGTCGCGACCCACAATAATCGTGCCCGAAAGCTTCAAACGGGTCTTGACGGGATACTTCGTAAGCTCGGCAAGAATCTCCTTCATCGGACGGTTGAGGTCGATTGCAACCGCGCCGTCGGCAGTGTTGACACTCTTGTATTCGGCGGGAATGTACTTTGCGGGATCGGTTTCGAGCTGCTCGAGCCAAATGCCGTCCTTGTCGATTTTCGCCTTCATATTGCGGTCGGCCGAGCAGGAAACGCCCAAGCCAATCGGGCAACTTGCGCCGTGGCGCGGCATACGGATTACGCGGACATCGAGGGCGAAATTCGCGCCGCCGAACTGTGCGCCGATACCAAGCTTGCGGGTTTCCTCAAGCAGACGCTTTTCAAGCTCGACATCGCGGAACGCATGCCCGAGCTTGTTGCCCTGCGTGGGCAGATTGTCGAGATACTTTACAGACGCAAGCTTTACATTCTTGAGATTCGCCTCGGCACTCGTGCCGCCGATTACCCAAGCAATGTGATAGGGCGGACACGCGGCAGTGCCCAAGCCCTTCATCTTCTCAATCATGAAGGGAAGCAGACGCTCGGGCGTGAGAATTGCCTTTGTTTCCTGATAGAGGTAGGTTTTGTTCGCCGAACCGCCGCCCTTGGCGACGAAGAGGAAATTGTACGAGTCGGAATTTGTGGCGTAAATGTCGATTTGCGCGGGAAGATTGCACTTCGTGTTCACCTCGTCCCACATCGTTAGGGGAGCGTTTTGCGAGTAGCGCAGATTTTCCTGCGTGTAGCAGTCGTAAACGCCCTTCGACAAATACTCTTCGTCTTCGACACCCGTCCAAACGCGCTGACCCTTTTTTGCGACAATCGTGGCAGTGCCCGTGTCCTGACAGAAAGGCAACTTGCCCATCGCGGCGACTTCGGCATTGCGGAGCATCGTGAGGGCCACACTTCTGTCGTTGTCGCTTGCCTCGGGGTCTTTGAGAATCTTCGCCACAAGCTCGAGGTGCGCGGGGCGGAGGAAAAACGATACGTCGCGCATTGCGGTGCGCGCGAGCAGCGCGAGACCTTCGGGATCGATTTTAAGGATTTTCTCCCCGTTGAAATCGACGGTTGAAACATAGTCTTTCGTCAGCAGGCGATACTTGGTGTCGTCCTTGCCGAGGGGAAACATTTTCTGGTATTCAAACGGTACTGTTGCCATAGGTTTTTAGGTGTGAATTTTCAAAATATGAAAAAATCGAAATCTTTTTACAAGCCAAAAGAACATCCCCGAAAATGCGGGTATTTTGGTTGAAATTTTCGGCATTCCCGGATTTCATGCGGGTATGAGGAAATTTCTTTTTGCAATTTGCGCAATCCTGCCGCTGATTTCGGCGGCGGAAACAAACAGAATCGCTGGGACACTGACTCCGTCCGACGGCGGCGTCGCGGCGGTCGAAAACACGGACGGGAAAAATTATACCGTATCGGTAAAATTCGACCTTTCGAAAATCGCGGGAAAAAACATAAACTCGGCGCGGCTCGCCGCCCTCTGCGAAATATCTGGCGGACAAAAGACAAGCCCGTCGCTGACCGTATCGCACAAGGGGCGAGAGTTCGACGCAACGACGCTTGTCGGCGCGGGCGGAACAATGGAAACGCGCATCGACGTGTTCGACATCGTAAAAGCCGCGCTCGAGGGCGGCGAAAAATCGGTGGAGTTCAAATTTTTCTCGAAGTGTCCCGCAAACTCCACGCCAAAAGCAGTTCTCAAACACGCGGCAATTATAGCGGTTGACGGCGCGGACAGATACGCGCTTGCAGATTCGCTCGCGCCGATTTTCGGCGGCGGAAAAATGCGCGGAGAATCCGTGTTTCCGCTCGGCGGCGAAGACGGCTCTGCGGCAAAGGCAAGGCTGTTTTTCGCGCCGAAGAAAATCGAGGCGGCATATACATATCGGTCTGGAGAAAAGGTTTTTCTCGAAGAGGGAAAAGACTTCAAAATTTCGGGCGACACGGTGGAATTTTTGCGCGGCGGTAAAGTGCGCGAAATCCCCTATTCCAAGATTTATTCCGACAAGCAGGACGATTTGAAAAAACTCGGCGGATGCTTCTTTTTCCAAAACCTCGGCAAATACGCGTTTTTCGCCGAAGGCGTATGGTTTCATCAAAGACAGGTATTTTTTGACTATTCATACGATGGACAATCCGATTTTATTTTACAAAAACGCGCCCCGAAATCTCTCGAAAAAACCATGCGTCTGCTGGAATCGGGCAAGCCCGTGAAAATCGTGCTCTACGGCGACAGCATATCGGCGGGCGCAAACGCCACATTCAGAAACGACTTTCCACCATTCTCGCCGACATGGGCACAGATTGTCGAAAAATCGCTGCGCAAAACATACGGCAAAAACGTAAAACTCGTAAACCGCGCGCTCGGCGGCACGACAATCGGTTGGGGCGAAAGAAATCTGGAAAACCTCGTCCTGCCCGACAAGCCCGACCTCGTGATTCTCGCGTTCGGAATGAACGACGTTTGCAAGCCCGAAGTGCGCCGCGAAATGCTTGAAAAAATGATGGGTAAAGTCCGCGCAAAAAATCCGAACGCCGAATTTATCATCGTAAGCTCGATGCGCGCAAACCCGCTCTGGATAAAGCGCATGGAGATACAAGACAAATATCCGGACATCGACAAAAGCCTCGCTTCGCAGTCCGTCGCCGTCGCAAACGTGCGCGCCGCGCACGATGCGCTTCTCGAGAAGAAACGGTACATCGATATGACGGGAAACAACGTCAACCACCCGAACAAATTTCTGATAAACGTCTACGCGCAGACGATACTAAAGCTTCTCGAAAAATAGAAACAATACCGAAAAAAAATCCGCGGGAGAAACGCGCATCAACCGTACGCATTAAACCCGACGGATTTTTTTCGGCCTGCGAACTAAACCTTCAGATATATTCTGTGTTTGTACATATACAAAAGCAGAGCAAAAATTACAAAATACTGACAGCAGTTCATCAGGAACGGATAATAATCTATTCCGCAAAAAACGAGACGTTCCTCCAATCCGTAAAGCAAAGACTGCGGAATCGAGCGGAAATTTACCACGGACGAAACCATATACGCAAATATCGAATTCATTCCGTAAATCTTGAGCCATAACAGCCACTTGAACCTGCCGCAGCAGTCAATCGAATAATAAAATACCGCCATCGCCGCAACGCAAATTCCGCCGCTGTAAAGCGTCATCGAACTCGACCAGATTTTTTTGATTATCGGCGTTTGCATGCCCAACAACAAACCGCCCGCTATCAACGCCGCGGAAAACAACAAAAGCCTTTTGGCGTTTGCAACCTTGTCTTCGCCGCGCATTATGCAACCCGAAAACGCGCCGAGCATAACGGTTATACCGAAGTTAAGAGAACTTACAATCCAAGTATAGTGGTAGTTCGGCGAAACAACCCATTGCCCGTTTTTCATACTAACACCGTCGCGAAAATGCCCCATCAAAAGCTTGTCTACCTTTTCGGCAAAGTTGCCGTCCGGCGTGAAATCGCCCCCGAACGTCATCAACGCCCAACCGACGGCAAATATCAGTATCCCCGAAAAGATACGCCCTTTCGTTTTGAAATTCAGAAAAACCAATGCGGTTATCAAATAACCGACAGCTATAGACTGAAGCGTGTTCGAGTAGAATTTGAATCTGTCGGGATTGAACGTAAGCAAACCGCCCTGAACGACCATCCCGAATACGAAAAGCAAAAACACGCGCCTTAAAATGCGGATGTACGAAGCGGCCGACGTGTCATACTTGCCCAACGAAAACGGAATCGATGCCCCCGACATAAAAAGAAACAGCGGCATAATCAAATCCCAAAAGTGAAAGCCCTCCCATTTGCAATGTGTCAACTGGGTTTTGAAAAATTCCGCCGCCGCGCCATCCCCGAAACACGAATGGCTCAGCAACCAAAACAGCACCGGCTGAAAACATACCAAAATAAATATGTCCAACCCGCGCAACACATCGAGCGATTCCAGCCGTTTGCCTACATTTTCCGCCATAGCCCCCCCTTTACAATCAAACCATAATTATATCGAAACCTGATATTGGTCTTTCGCAAAATTGCGCAACGCAAAAAGCGATTTCTTCATCTCCATTTCCTCGAGAAAATGTATTATTTCCCCGAAGTCGGGAGTCTTCGACGGCGCGAGCGGAACGTTGAGCGAAGTGTCGAGCGTCACGAGCGCGAGATTGCGGCGCAGGATGTCGGCGGAGTCGGCGACAACCCTGCGGAACCGCTCGGGTTTTATCCAGTCGGCGCGATGGATGAGCGTTTCGATGTCGCCGAAATCTTTGAGCCACTTGGCGGCGGTCTTCGGGCCTACCCCGTCGATTCCGGGGATGTTGTCGGCTGTGTCGCCGATGAGCGCAAGATACGCGGGAATCTGCGACGGCACAACCCCGAACTTGCTCTTGACCCCAACGGAATCAAGTTCGGTCCATTCCTTCATACGCGGCTTGGGCGGAAGAAGCTGGCGGATGTTCGGCGAAACGAGCTGCGCGAAATCCTTGTCGGCACTTACAACCGCAACGGAATGTCCCTGCGCCTTGAGCGCGACTGCGGCACTGCCGAGCAGGTCGTCCGCCTCGATTCCCTCCGATTCGGTAGGCTCGAAGCCGAAAATCTCGCACAGATATTTCATCTGCGGAATCTGCCTGCGGAAATTATCGGGAGCTTCGGAACGGTTCGCCTTGTATTGCGGAAAAATTTCGAGATGCCGCTTGGAACCGCCTTTGTCGAAAAATACGGCGGTCGAATGTGGAGTGTCCGACGACGAAAGCTTGAGCAGACTCGCGAAAAATGCGTGCAGCGCGCCCGTGGGGAAACCGTCCGAGCGGGACAGGTCGGGCATCGCGTAAAAGCAGCGGAACGCCAAATTGTAGCCGTCAATCAAATAGTACTTCATAAAACAACAAAACAATAAATTCTATCACTGAAAGATATTCCACGCAAGCCAGCATTCGCGCACGAAATAAACCAACGCCAACGCCAACGCCAAAAGCAGGAGCTTGCGCACCGACTTCCAAACCTCGCCGCGAATCTGGTATTTGCCCGTCTCGCCCGACGAACGGCGGCGAAACCCGTCAAGCGGGTCGGAAGGACGCACCGATTTTGCGTTCTTTACAACAAGCTCCCTTTTGCGCCGGAAAAACATAACATCATTTTTTCCGAACAATAAAACAGTTGCAAGACGATTTTTTAAGATATGAGGCGACCTGCAACCTGCAAGCAAAAGAGAAGCTCTTGACGGCAGGCTGCAGCCTGTGCGGCTTCGGTAAAGACGAAGCCTCTGACGCCCGAACTCCGTTCGGCAGTTGTGATACTGCGCGGCAACTATAGTTGCCGCTTCTGTGTATAAGTTCGCATCGGTTTTGCCAATCGCTTCGGTTACGCGAACTCATTTTGTTATATTCCGAAAACGAATTAAAAAAAACAAAAAAATTACGCAGTAATTTTTCAAGTAGAAGACTAACCGACGTAGTGAGGCGGAGCTTCACGAAGTGGGTAACTGCCGCAAAATGAGCGAAGCAAGTTTTGCTGTAGAATCAAATTCGGATATCCGCTATCAAATCTAAAAACTCCGCGCGCGGCGTAGTCGCGCTGCTTAGGCTTGTCAAATTGGGATTCAGGGGGTGGCTTTAGTTTTTTGTGGCGATGTAAGCGTATTTAACATACGTGTCATTGCCACAAAAAACTGAAACGCCCTATCAAGCCCGATTTCACAAGCCCCGAGCCAGCTCTCGGCAATCCGCCCCCCAAAAAAAAGGAAGGCCCGCCCAACGGCAAATCGGGCGAGCCTTGTATCATCTGTGTGATGGGTGTATCTGCTACTATTATTTTTCTTTGCCTGCTCTTACCTTGTACATCTTGTATCCGATTT
>CASFDK010000014.1 GCA_949293415.1 uncultured Verrucomicrobiota bacterium | reverse complement strand
GTGCATTGATTTTGCCATTGAAGGTAGGCGCGGAGAAAAATAAGGGTGCGAATTGTAGTTAGCCTACATTCGCAGTCTTATTTTTTGGAGCAACGACGCTTCAATGCAAAAGCTATCGCAATCGCCCCCAAAATAGCGGCGCAAGCAGAGGGTTCAGGGACATTGTGGAGTTGGTTTATCACGCCAATACCCTGCAAGTCGAAGCCCGCACTTTCGATACAGTCGGACGGGTCGAAAATGTCGAAGCCCATACTGTCGGTGTACCCGTGCTTGCCGTCGCCGATGATGTCGATTATTTGGACATAATTTATTTCATTTATGTCTACATAGTTGTAGTTTCGCAAAAACTCGGCGGTATACTCGGCGGAAAATTCGTTTCCCTCGGACATCATATAATTGTAGGCATACTCAAGCTCCGCAAGGTCGAAACCGTGCCCGTAATTTTTACCGTATTTCGAGGCGAGATTGTAAATGAGATCGGGATTATGGCTATCGAAAGGACCGATATACGAGGTGCCCAAATAGAGATTCGGGAAACGCACAAAGTGCTCGCCGTCGGTGGAAACTTCCACATACGCCAATTCGAGAAAGCCGCTCTTGTCGGAAAAGGCATTTTCGAAAACCGCAAAATCGCAGCCGTCGCCGTTGGTGATGGGATTGTCGAAAGTCAACGTTATGCTGCCGCCGTCCCCCAGAACCACTACATCATATTCATCACCCTTTACCGTACCGAGAGCCTTTTCGGGAGTCTGCCAAGATTCGAGCACATTCGTACCTACTTTGTAGTCTTTGTAGCCCGTCGCCCACGCCTTTATTGCGGAACTTTCACGGTGGAAGGCGACATTGCCCGCCGTCTTCGCATCGGGACCGAACTTCAACGGATAGCCGTCTTCGGTCTCATAATATTCGCCGTTTTGCGGCAGATACGGAGCCGCGAACGCCGAACAGGCGAGCGACGCAGCCAAAGTTAACAATATTGATTTTTTCATAGTTTGATATTTATTCCTATTTTAAATGTTCTGCCCGCATTGGGATAAAACGACAAATCCCCCCCGCTTTTGTACGCGAACGCCGCGTAATTTTCGTCGGTCGCATTTTCGACTGCCCCGAAGATTGTAAAGTAGCGGGTGAACGCGACGTTTACCTGAAAGTCCAAGGTGTAATACCACGGAATTTTGCGCAAGTCGTTTTCGAAGTCGTTGCCCGCAACACTTTCGGTAAAATAGGTAAAACGGGCCAGACACGTTACGAACTCGAGCGGCTTCACATAGACCTGCGCGGTGGTGTTGAACGGCGCGACAAGCGGAACGTCCTTGCCGTCCCATCTGCCGCCGTCGAACTTAGCCTTCACAAAAGTGCCGAAGAGCGACGCACCCCAGCGTTCGTCGTCGTACGAACCGCCGAAGTCAACGCCGTAGCGTATTGTAGGGTCGAGGTTCACGTTCAACTGGCGGGTTTCGTCCCACATAATTTCGTTGTGCAGATAGGTTGCAAAACCGTTTACGCCCGCACTCCATTTGCCGTTTTTGAACTTGTAGCCGATTTCGTAGTTCTGCCCGTGCTCGGGGTTCAAATCGGTGTTGAACGGGGTTGTAGCCGACGACTGGTAGTAGGCGATTTCGTCGGTCGTGGGATAGTGGAAAATCTGGTCGAAACGCGTGTAGAGCGAAGACTTTTTGTCGAGTTTGTATGTTACGCCGAGGTCGCCGCTAAAGCCCGCGTCCCACTTGGAGTCGTCGCAATGCGAGTCAAGGGTGAGCTTTTCCCTTCTGCCGACGCGGCGCATCGAATACGTTGACCAATCCGCGCCCGTGTAAGCCGCGTCTACGCGCCCGCCGCCCGAAAAAACCCATTTTTTGTCGAGCTCGTGCGTCGCGCCGATATAGCCGCCGATGTCGAATCTGTCGACGTTTGCGGTTCTGTCGTTGTAGACGGTAGACGTAAGAACACTGCGCGAGAGCTGCGTTAGGTCTATATTCGAATAGTTTACGTCTATACCTCCGAAAATTTTCGTGTTTTCGATTGCCGTTATTTCGATTTTCGGCGAAAACGTATACGTCCACTGGTTGTTGTATTTCGGCAGTTCGCGCCCGTTGTCGTACCACGTCCTGTCGCGGAAACTCAGACCGAAGAGCGCGTCGAACTTTGCGCTCTCGGATTCCGATTTCAAATCGGCGGTGTAAAGCCCCGTTTTGTCGCGGAACAGCGTCGATAATGCCGCAGCATAGCGCGGATTGTTTTGGAACGTGTTCCAATCTACCCCCGCGGCGTAGCTTACCTTCGATTCGCCGTAGTCGCCCTTGAAGGTTATCGAAGTGCTGTCGGACAGGTCGTAGCCGAACATCGCGGAAGCGTAGTTCGACCACGCGTCGGAAAAGTCGCGGTACCCGTCGTAGCTGTATGTGGAGGCGTTGACGGAGAAGTACGCGTCGCCCTCGCGCCCCGAAGCGAGCGCGGAGATATCGTAAAGTCCGTACGAACCGTAGAGACCGCTTGCGTAAACGTCGTAGCCGTCGGTCGGGCGGATTGTGGAGATTTTTATCACGCCCGCCTCCGCGTGCCCGCCGTACATCGCGCTCTGCGCGCCGCGCAAAACCTCGATGCTTTCGACCGCGCCGAGCGGAATCGACGACCAGTTTATGGCCGACATATCCGCCGGATTGTAGCGCACCCCGTCGACGAGCACGAGCACGCGCGTCTGCGACTGTTCGCCGAAGCCGCGCATCGACAGATTCCCGTCGGAGTATCCGCCCGAATACGACATAAACCGCACGTTCGCCTCTTTCGAAAGGAACTCCGGAACGGTCGTTGACGCGCTTTCGGCGATTTCCGTTCTGTCGAAAACCTCGGCGTTTACGGGCACGGAAAGGGTGTCGTCGCCGAAGCGGTAGGCGGTAACCTCGACGGTATCGAGCACGCCGTCGACTGACTTGTTTTCGGACTCGGTTTGAATTTGTGCGCTTTGGGCAAACGCGGTAAAAGACAACGCAAAAGCCCCCGCCGAGTAAAAATACGGTTTTAGGAACTGGTTCATATTTACGCAATAAATCGCCGTAACATCGAAAGATTCCTACATTGCGGCGATTTTGTAGTCGGTGGAAAACTCGTGTTATTTTCTTCTTCTATACGCCGCAATGACGAGCGCGATTGCGCCGAAAACCGCAGCCCATTCCGCTGGTTCGGGAACCGCCATCGAATAGTTGATGTTGTCGAAGGCAATGTACGCGGGAGTATTCAGATACCCGTAGTTGTTGCAAAGGTTTTCGCTGCCCTCGAACGAAAATTCCAAACCGTACAGACCGCCCTCCAAATTGAGCTTGTCGAGGGCGATAGTCGTCCAGTTGCCGTCGCCGAGAGTGGTTATATTGCCAAGCGCATCCTTCGCCGCGAGCGAAACGTCGAGGTAGTCGGAATAGTTTCCGTCTATATCCATACCGCGCAGACGCAGATTGAAGTATATTTCGCCGTCGATGTCGGCAAATGAATCCGCAAAGCCGTCGCCATTGACGACCGAATTTTGCACATAGGCGGTATTACACAGGTCGATGCTGTCGAGCGTAAGCGCGTCGGAGAACATAACCAGCGCGCCATCCGTTCCGTGCGAGGCGTTTGCGTTCCCGTACAATATGCCGTAGGAAAGGCTGCCGCCCGCGCCGCCGCCCGCATTCGAAGCGCAGTCGTTATTGTATGTTTTGTCGGAAGTATCGGTAACCTGCGAAGCCTTGAATCCGTTCCATGCCATACCATTGTACGCTACATCGTAGGAGAAATTGCCCATACAATCGCCCGCCTGCCAGTTGTAGGTTCCGTCGGCGGAGGGAGTGGGCGTGCGCTTTTCGCCGTTCCACGAGCTTGTATCGATGTCTTCGAAATCGATGACGGCGGCGGAAACCGTGCTTGCGAGGACTGCCGCGGCGGCAATCGAAACTAATTTTGATATGTTGTTTTTCATTGCTTTTGGTTTGTTTTGAGAATTTGGTTCCCGAGCAAGAAAAACAAAACGCGCTGCAAGACGACCCAACCCCTCCCGCGCGAAAAACGAAAAAACGCGACGGAAAAAATCGACCGCACCAAACCGGAACGCGCACGCCGTCGCGCGCGCACCCGACAACAACTTGTCCTACCTTTCTTACTCGAGAAAATGGACGCCCATACACACGTCTTCTGGCTTGTTCCTGATTCTATCGAAAAAGCGCACGCCTTCCCGCCGGATACCCCGACAGTGGTTTTTGTACGCCCGATTCGGAACTTACAGCGGCGAGACCGCGCCCGATTTCAACGGGACTTCCGTTTGCGTATGAACACTTTAGCTCCGACATTACGCCGGCTATCAAAAGAACGCGGCAAGCTTTCGGGAAAGAAACGCGCTTGTCAAGCATTTTTCGATACGGAGAAATTACAAAAAGCGTGAAATAATGTCCCATATCGCACGGACAAATGACACATCCGCCCACACAGGGCAAAATACATTATCGTTGATTAAGCAATAGTTACACACACAAAAAACACGGGCACGAAATCTGTTATGCAAGAGTCGAACAAAAATCAACCAGCTTAGGAGGCGGCTCGTCCGACAAAATTATGACTTCGACCCTTGAACGGAAAGAAAACAAAGCCACGGTTCTCGACGAAAGACAGAAAAACCTGTTCGTGAAGTACTATCCGATTGTCGACAAAGTCGTAAATTCGATGCGTTCGAAGCTTCCGTTGCACGCGGATGTCGACGAGCTCCACTCGGCGGGTGTCGCGGGTCTTGCCGACGCAATCCGAAGACTCGACCCGAAACGCGAAGACACTTTCGGCGGATATGTGGCGATGCGCATACGCGGCGCAATCATCGACGAACTGAGAAATCTCGACTATATGTCGCGCTCGGCGCGCTCCGACGCAAAGAACATCGAGAAAGTCCGCTCCGAACTCGAACAGCGTTTCGGACGCGCCCCGAGCAACGAGGAACTTCGCGTCGAAATCGGCGTACCGCGCAAACAGTTCGACAAAATAATGCGGCGCACCCAAGCCTGTTCGTTCCTGTCGCTCAACGACAACGCGGGCGGCGAGCGCGAAAGTTCCGCGCCCTCGTTCGCCGAGTCGATAGCCGACGAAAACGCGGAAACCGCGCGGGAAAGCATGGAGCACAAGGAAACCGTCGCGGAGATACGCAGATGCGTAGCCGCCCTGCCCGACAAGCAAAGACGCGTGCTCGAAGGCTATTATTTTCAGGAAAAGAAGCTGGGCGAAATAGCGCGGGAATTCGGATTGACGGAGGCGAGAATCTGCCAAATCCACTCGCAGGCGTTGCACTCGCTTCGCCCGAAATTCGCGAACTAAAGCCGTATTCACGAAAATGTTCGGACAAAAAAGCCGCGCGTCCGCGCGGCTTTTTTGTTTCCCGAAATGCTATTTCGTCAAAATATAGCCCATCGGTTTTACGGTTTTGCCGTTGTAGTCGTAGGCAGTTTTACCGTAGTTGCAGACTATTTTCTCGCCGTTGCCGAAAAGCGTCATAGTAACGTCGGGAGCAATCCGTTTGTGGTCTTCGATAAACTCGAGCTGCAAGTGGCGGACGGGCAGAAATTCGTCGTACGCCTTTTTGATTCTCGGAACGTCGGCGAAATTGCTCGAATAGAAAATGGGTCTGCCGCCGTACTCGAAAAGCTTGAGTGTCGCAAACGGATCCTGAACGCCGTCGCGGACATTGAACGTAAGGTCGCCGCTGTCGTCGGTCTTGGCCTTGCCCGTTGTGTGGTTTTGCGTGAAGCGGTCGGGATTGCTCAAAATTATGCCGTGGTAGGCGATTTCCCAAAGCGGGACAAAACCGTCCACATAGTGCGAAAGCTTTTCGAAGAACGTTCCCTTGGGTTCGCGCCCCGCCTTCGAATTGTACCATTTCGACATCTTGCCGCTGACGTAGTTGATGTAGTCGAGCTGTCCCGCGATGTGGTCGAAACCAGCCTCGCTCGCGAACCCGCCGAATTCCCTTTGGCAGAACTTGGCGATTTTTATCTGTACTTCGCCCATTTCGTCGCGCGTCGCGGGGTGCTTGGGGTCGGCGCACATATACGGCGGAACGGCGGAAAACACGTCGATGTAGTGCGGAGCCTGAAAGCCGAGTTCGTGCACCTTTTTAAGCTGCGCGGGCAGGAATTTTTCGTACGCGTTTTTCGCGCATTGGTTGTACGCCCTGCCGCCGCCCCAGAAATAACCGCGCTGCGGAGTGCCGTCGGGATTCTTCGCGGCAACCTCGCCGCCGTTCCACATACGCGAACAAGTGTAGCAGTCGGTGGAGTTCGTATGCGCGTGGATTCTGTAGCCGAGCTTTTTGACGTGCGCTATGAATTCGCGCAAAGCCGCCTCGCCGCCGAGCTCTTCGGGAATCGGGAAGAGGTCGGGGAAACGTCCGTCGTAGCCGCCGCTCTGCCAACCCGCCGAACAGAATGTAACTTCGCCGACTCCGCATTTCCTGAAGGCGTCGACAAACTCGATCGATTTTTTGAAGTCGAGCACGGGGATGAGGGGCGGCTCGTTTTCGGGAGTGAAATCCTTGTCCTGACGCTTTTTCGAACCGTGGAACTGGATGCGCACGGGAATGGACTTTGCCATATACGCCAGCCACGGTTGCTCTTTGATTCTCTCCTTGAGCGGGCGCACAATGCCCGATTCGAGCTGTTGTTTGCGGTACGCTTTGCCGACCTCCACATAGCCAGCGTCTTTCGGAAGGATGTTGTATTCTATCACGATGTCGTCGTACGCGCCGAAGCCGCTTCCCGCAATCGAGTAGCGAACGTACGGGGTAAAAACGCCGTTGCGAACTTCGAGCCATCCCGAAGCCTCGTGGCGGAGCGTTTTAATCTGCGCCCAGAAAACGCCCGAATCCGTCTTCATTCCGATGATAGGCAGAATGAACCTGCCGAGATTCACCTTGCCATCGGGCGCGTCGAAATCGACAATCTCGCCGCGTCCGAATAGTATGTAGCCCGCATCGCCGCGCTTGGCTGCGGCGAAATCCGCCGAGACATTGACGAACGCCGCGTCCGACGGGATGTCAGACTTGGGGATGCGTAGGCGCAGCAAACCGTCGGACACCCTTTCGATTTTGTAGTCGCGCGACTGCGCCGCGCCATTTTTGTAGCGGATATCCATACGCGCCGTCTGCGCGAAAAGCGCAACGGCGGCGGCGGACAAGGCAAGGAATGCGAATGCTTTTTTCATCATAAATCCGTTTCTCCGTATATGTAAACAGGGCGCGATTTTATCCTTGCTGACAAAATTCTTCAAGCTATAAAAATCTCATCTTTTTCACAAAAACATCATCATATGGCGGGCGGAAAAAATCTCTGGAAAATATCGACGGCGGAACGGCTGCAAGTCTGGCCAAAGACAAGCCGCATACGCTATCTGTCGAATCCCACAAAGTTTATGCCCGCGCGCTTCGTCAATAGGGACGGAATAAGCGCGCCGAACAACGTGCCGTTCGACATCCCCGCAAAGGAGTCGGTAGAATCCGCGGCGTTCGCAACCCACGGCGGCGGATACTACATAATGCGGCGCGAGACCGAGGTCTGCGAAGCCGTGTTCGTGTTGCGCGGGCACTACAACGCGCGGATAAACGGCGAAGACTTCAAAATCGGGCGCGGAAGCTATTTCGTGCTCCCCGCAAATTCTACCTGCCGCGACTCCATCGACGGCAAAAGCGCGGACATCCTGTGGTTCAGATTCCACGCAAAATCCGCGTGGGCGGAAATTCTCGGCCGCACCCCGTACAAAGCCGCCGCGAAAAACCTCGAGGCGATATACGCACTTGCGAAAATCTACGCCGACGAAGCGCATTCCCGATTGCCGTCGCCGACCTACCTTCAGGACACTATGCGGCTGCTTGCCCAAACTCTGCGCAGGGAATTCGCCGCCCGAAAACCGCGGACGGAACGCAAAGCCGAAAGTGCGGCGGAAGAACTGGCGCGTAAAATCCTGTCGAATCCATCGAAAAAAAGCACGCGTACCCGCGCGGCGAAATCTATCAAAACGCCGCCCGAAAAGCTCGACGGCATTTTCAGAAACGCGTTCGGAATGTCGTACGCAAAATTCGCGCGGAAGGCAAAAATGGAAGCGGCCGCGAAAATGCTCTCCGAAAATTCGAAGATCCGCGACTGCGCAAAAAAGCTCGGATACGCCGACGCGTATTCGTTTTCGAACTCGTTCAAGGGCTATTACGGAATGCCGCCGAAAAAATTCCGTGCAAAAACTTCGGGCAAATCCGTTTAGCCGCCGCCGAAATCGGGATTTCGGAAAAGTTTTACTCCGTATGTACGGGATATCGCGGTCGGAGGTGCGGATGTTCTTCAAGTAGCGGCGGCGCCGACAAGCTTCCATTTTCCAAAAGACGGGCGGACTTGCGATAGTTCGCCCGCCTTTTTTATATCCGCGCCGTACATTAAAATAAGAAAATTGACATAACGGATACAATTTACGATTATCCGTAGCGAATGAAAATCTTTATCCCATTACTGCTGTTTATACTCTGCCAAATCGCCGCCGCGCAGAATGTCGTACCCGAGTTGCCGAATCTGCCGTCGTCGCCGCTGTCGCAAGCCGACATCGAAGAACTGCTGAAAAAGGACTCGCCCGAAATGTGGAGTACCTACGCAAAAACCTCGCGCGAGACCGCGCTCGACTTGGCAAAAAAACAGCTCTACCACGAAGCGGCGGGCTGGCTCTACATACAAAAGGCCGCCGAAATTTTCGCCAAGGAGGGAGCGTCGCTCAATCCCGCGCTGAAAAAGGCCATGCTCTCCGACATTCCCGCGCTTTGCGATTTCGTCGAATCGATAAAGCCCGAAGACAATATCGAGGGAATCTGTTCGGTATTGGCGCAAATCCACCAGATATATCCCGACAATTTCGTAAAATACATCAGAAGCGCATATGCCGTAGCGTTGGTCTACGACGTTCCGCCCCCGGGAGGCTGGCCGAACTGCGGCACGCCGTCCGACCCCGTTCCCCTCTCGCAGCCGCAGGAAGTGTTCAACATTTTCATCGGCGACCCCGATACTTTCGTATTCCCGATGGAAAAGCTGACGGTCGGCGAACTCGTCTGGATTTTCGGGGTCGGCGGGCCGCTCGACGAACTGCGCGGGCTGAAAAACACGAGCATATCGCCATTCGCAATCGAAAAGCTTGCGCACTCCATAAAAACCGACAGGACAAGGCTCGAAAAATCGGGCTTTGCCGATTGGGACGTTTCGGCACGCGAGTTCAACCCGAAGAACATTCTCAAATTCGGCGGCTCGGACTACGAAAAAGTCTACTGCGCTTGGCGAATTGCAAATGCCAACGGCATTCCCTGCCTGTTCTTCCACGAGGGGACGGGCGCGAAGGCGCAGGCGTGGCTTGCGTATATGTCGCGACCGGGGGTCTGGAAGTTCGACATCGCCCGTTCGAAAGACGCGAAAAAACTTTTCGGCAGACCGCTCAATCCGCAGACTTGGAAGACATCGAGGCACTTCGACATCGAAATGCTCGTACGCCGCCACATCACGACCGAAGCGGGAATACTTTCGCGCGTGTTCCTGCGCATTTCGCGCATTCTCTACGATAACGGCAAGTACTACGATGCCGCCGTTTTCGCCGACAAGGCGCGCAAGGAGAACCCCGAAAACTGGGAGTCGTACATCGCCTTCATTTCGGCGCGCGCCCGCTACGGCGTTCCGCAAAACGAACTCGACACCTATTGGAAGAAGAGCTACGAAGCCTTCAGACGCTATCCCGATATGTGCATTCAGATGCTCAATTTCTACAGACAAAACCTCATAGCCCTGCGGCGCGGCAAAGAGGCGGACAGGCTTCTCACAGCCGAAATGCGCGGCGTTATGCGCACCGACCCGGGGCTCGGGCTTGAAATCTATTCGGAGCAAATCGTCGATATGTTCGCCCGCGCAACCGACAAGACCGAAATTCTCTCGAACTATCAGGACATCCTCAGAAACTCCCACTCGTCGCTCGACGAATGTTTCAAGAAAATCGTCCAGCCGCTCGCCAAGTTATATGTGGCGAACGAAGACAGACGCTCGGCGCAGAAAGTGGTTTCGATGTTTCTGACGATTGCCAGAGACAGTTCGTCGAAAAACGCCGCGGAAAAATTCAAGGAAACGCTTGCCGAAATGAAGCCCGACACTAAAAAGGAGGAATAAAAAATTTCCAACGTGTCAGGCTTTTTCAAAAAACTAAAACGCAAAATCTCGAAAACCGCCGAACGCTTCGCCCATCTGACCGCAGACGTAATCTACGACAGACACGAGGGCGGGGGCGCGGCGGTTTGGCTCTATGCGTCTCTGCTGAAGACGTTGTCGTTCGTGTTCGGGGCAATCGCGCGGACGCGCTACTGGATGTACGAAAACAGGATTCTGCGCGACGCGCCGCTCGGATGTCTCGTGGTCGTCGTGGGCAACCTCACCGTGGGCGGCACGGGCAAAACGCCGATTGTGGAAAAATTCGCGCGGGCGTTGAACGACCGCGGCAGAAGGGTCGCCATCCTCAGCCGCGGCTACAAAAGCAAATCCGACGGAATGCTGAAAAAATTCGTCCGCTGGATTACCCACGGCGAAGCCCCCAAGCCCAAGGTCGTATCCGACGGCAGGCGCATTCTGCTCGACTCCGAATTTGCGGGCGACGAGCCTTACATGCTCGCCCGCAATCTCCCGAATGTCGTCGTGATTGTCGACAAGAACCGTGTCCGCGCGGGGCATTACGCCATTACCGAATTCGGTGCCGACACGCTCATTCTCGACGACGGCTTCCAGTATCTGCCGCTTCGCGGGCAGCTGCAGCTTCTCTTGGTGGACAAGACAAATCCCTTCGGCAATTTCAGCCTTTTGCCCCGCGGAATTTTGCGCGAACCCGTCTCGCACTTAAAGCGCGCTTCGTACATATTTCTCACCAAGTCCGACGGCAGACACGACCCCGACCTTGAGCGCACCATTCGCAAATACAATCCGTCGGTCGAGATAATAGAGTGTGCGCACCGACCGACTTGCCTTGCCGAATTCCACTCCGACAAGCGCGTTTCGCTCGACATCCTAAAAGGCGCGAAGGTTGCATGTTTTTCCGCCATTGCCGTCCCCGAAGGGTTCGAAAAATTCCTCGTCGAGCTCGGCGGTACGCTCGTCTACAAAAAGCGTTTTCTCGACCACCACAGGTTTGACGATTCCGAGCTTGAAGCGTTTTTCGCCGACGCAAAAAATGCGGGCGCGCAGCTTGCCGTGTGCACCGAAAAGGATGCCGTACGAATCCGCACCGATTTGCCCGCGCCCATTCCCTTTTACTACACGAAGCTCGAAATCGACATCCTCAAGGGCGGCGACGACTTCGAGTCGGCGGTGGAGAAAATCTGTTTTCCCAAACGCCAATCCGACAAGTAGGCTGCGGAACTTCGTTCCTGCTTGTGACACCTCGGCGCGAATATAGTCGCGCCTTTTTTCGAGCAAAAGCTATCTGCGCTTCGGAGTTTGGGTTAGATGCGCCCCGAAGAGGATGTTTACGTTCGCCTTGTTGTTTATCGCCCAGCCGTTGCCGTCGAGCAGCGGCGCAAGGTTGCGCTGCGAAAGCTTCATCGCCGCGATAATCATCGACGGCAGCGAAATCGCGAGCAGCACGCCGATTATCCCGAGCGGCATCCACACGCCGAGCTTTACGAACGCCCCGACAATCACGCCGAACGCCGTCGTAATGCCGCCGACGGCAACGCCCAAAGCGGCAACCGTTCCGATGTCTATTTTCTTCGTTTTCTCGTCGACGATTTTACCCTTTTCGAGACCCGCCGCAACGTTTTGGTCGGCGGCGAGGGCGCGCTTTGCTATCTGCTCGCTCGCCCATTTCAGAAAGCGTTTGTAGGGAGAGAAGAACGCCTGCGCGATGCCTATGGGGTTGTCTACAATCTTCGTTACGGTCGCGTCCCAGTCGCGTCCGTTGCGGTCGTAGAATACGCCGTTTTTGCCGACAATCAGGTTGTCGGAATCGCCCGCGGTAACGACGGCGACAATGTTCAAGTCAGCCTCGCCCTTGCGTTTGCACACGCAGTAGAGCAGGTAGCCATACGACATCGCCGCCATCGCGGAATGCTTTGCAACGTCGTCCACTTTTATGCAGAGCGAACACATTCTGCCGTCGATGTAGAGCTTGCCGAACTGGAAAATCGCGTCGGTTTTGTCTTTGTAAAACTCCTGAAAACTTACGAAATTGCGGAGGAGCGAACACAGGCTTTTGTTGAGCCGCACGAGCTTCTCGAGCTTGGCGATTTCGGCGACCTCTGCGGCTACGGCGGCGTCGGATTCGAGCGCGGCAAAGAGCGCGGAAGACCTGTCCTGCGCCAGAATTTCGCGCAGACGCGCCTCCGAAATTTTCGCGCAAGCCGCATTCGGATTCGCCGCAAGCCACGCCGAATGGGGAGCAAAGGCGGCTTTTATGTCGAGCCAGTTCGCCTTCGAAATTTTCGCCGTTCCGCAGACGGGCTTTGCCGCGTTTTCGGCGAAGTCGGCAAGCAACTTGCGCCACACGGGGTTGACATCGCCCAGAAGGTCGAGGCAATCCGAACCCGATACGAACGCGGCGGGCAGCTCCGACAACGCCGCGCTGTTGTCGCCGACGTTTCCCGAAAGGATTTTCGCAAAGCGTTCGGCACCAGCATTGACTGCCGAAGCCGCGGATTGGTCGAACCGCACGATGTCGCAGCGCGTGAAGAAGTCGTCGATTTTGTCTTTCACCGCGGCGAACGAGGCATAGGCTGCGTCTGTTTCCGCCCCGAGAGTGTAAGTCGACGCGGCGGGCTTGGAGTCGAGCCAAGCGATTTGGGCTTTCGCACCGTCGAAGAAATTCTTCACGTCGTCCGAGTTTATTCCGTCCCTGCCCGAGCGGTCTTTTTTGGGCTCTGAAACCGAAAGGATGTCGGCAAAAAGGGCTTCGAGCGATGCGTCGCCGCCGCACGAAAGTTTGGTAATAATGCCGTCGGCATTGAACGCGCTGTCGGCGAAAATCTTCGTGGTGTCGGCGAAATCGGCGACGCAAACTTCGTCGGAATCGGGCTTGCCGAGATTCGACAGCACCGTGCGCGCACTTGCCACAAGCGTTTTGCCCTCGTCGGACGAGTCGTCGATATTCGAAATTTTCAGCCCGTCCGCCCCGTCAAGAAGAGTCGAACGGTCTTTGAGCATATTGCAAGCCCACTGGGTTGCCGCAACCGCATCGCCGTATCTGATTCTGCCGTCGGCATCGGCGTCGAGAATTTGGAGGAGCTTGGAGTCGAAGAACAAGCCCGAAGTCGGACACGCGAGGGTCGACCACAATTTGCGGTCGAGCATTCCGATGTTCTCGATGTCTTCGACACTGTTTATGGAAGCCTGATACGCGCTTCCCGCCTTGAAAAATTTCCAACGATAGCCTGTGTCCTCTTTCATAATATCGTCCGTAGAAATAATATTTGCCGCGCCTGTCTGTCAACTTTTTACAAACCCCAAAAGGGCACAAAAAAACTCCGCCGCTTCGGACGGAGTTTTTTCGAACCGCAACGAAATCAGTGTTCGCGCAGATACTTCAAATTCTTTTCGATAATCGGGAACGAATCCTTGTATGTGCCGTCTTCGATTACAAAGTAGCCGTCGAAGCCCTGCGAGTCGATTTCCGCAAGAATCGCCTTCATATCGAGAACGCCCTCGCCGTAGACCGTGCAACCGCTCTTGAGGTCGTTGAATGTCTGCTGGTCTTTGAGGTGGATTTCGATGAGCTTGCCGCGCACGCTCTTGAAGCCGTCCACAACGTCAAGCCCAGAGCGCGACCACGCGCCGTTGTCGGCGCAAATTCCGACGTTTTTATAGTCCTTGAGAATCGTCATCAGGAACGCGGGGTCGAAGTGACGGTATTCGGGATTTTTCGGTTTGCGCTCGTGCGAGTGCAATGCCATGCGCAAGCCGTACTCGCCGCAGACTTTATTCCAAATCGGGATAGTGTCCTCTTTGGCTTCGGTAACGACCGTCTTCGCGCCCATCTCGGCGGCGAATTCGCAGACTTTGCGGATATCGGCTTCGGTTTTGCCGCCCACGCATCCGTACGAAATCATTTTTATGCCGTTGTCGGCGAGGACTTTCTTTGCGAACGCCTTTTGTTCCGCCGTCATATTATGGCTGAATCTCGCGTCGGGCATTTTGTCGGAAAGCGGCTGCGAAGGATAGCATTCCACGTATTTTACGCCCATCTTCGCCAACCGTTCAATAGAGTAGTCGAACTTGTGGAAGTGTGTAGACCACATCTGAACCGCAATCTTGCGCGGTTGTTTTGCTTCGGTCGATGCGCACGAACAAAGCGCGAAAACCGCCGAAACCGCCATCAATACAGAAAACATTTTTTTCATAACGAAGACGAAAGTAGCCATTGACCCGCAAAAAATCAAGAACAAGACAAAACAAACGGCGAAAGAGTCAAGATAGTAAAAAAACGCGGCAAACGGGCACAAAAAAGGCGCGACTTCCGCCGCGCCGCAAAAACGATAAACCGAAAGGATATTAGTGGGAACGGAGATATTCCACACACTCCCTGACTTCGGCGATGTTGTTGTCGAAGTGGTCTTCGTACTCAATCATAAAGTATCCGTCGAACTTCTGGCGGTCGAGCTCCTTGAGGAGCGCGGGCAAATCGAGAACACCCTTGCCGTAGGGAACGGTCTTCGCCTTGAGGTCGTCGAACTTGCTCATATCCTTGAAGTGGAGCATTGCGATTTTGCCTTCGAGAATTTTGTACGCGGCTTCGCCCTTGATGCCCGAACGTGCGTAGTGACCGTTGTCGGGGCAGGCGTAGACGTTTTTGAAGTCGCCGATTGCCGCGCGCGTGATGTTGGGGTTGAAATACGAATTGCGCTTTACGATGTCGCTTGCGTGGTTGTGGAGAGCCATTTTAAGCCCGTACTGCCGGCAGTATTTTTCCCACAACGCGATTGTGTCGCCGACGGATTCTGTGAGGATAAGCGGAATGTCGAACTCTTTTGCGAACTCGCAAATCTCCTTGATTTTCGCCTCTTCCGTGGGCGTGCGCACGCCGAAGCTTGCGATTTTAATGCCGTTGTCGGCGAGAATTTTTTTCAGATACGCCTTCTGTTCGGCGTTCATTTCGGGACCCGTTTTTACCTTCGGGAATTTCGCGCTCAACGCCGTGCTCGAAAGCCCGATTGTGTCTACGCCCATATCCTTGAGTAGCGGAATGACATCGTCGAGGTTGCGCTTGTAGAACGTGAACATTGCCACGCCCACTTTGCGTTGCGGTTTTGTTTCGCACTGTTTCGAGGGACAGCAGCCGAACATAAACAGGGCGGTTAAAAGCATTATTAAAGTTTTCTTCATACGATTGAGATAATAGATTGCGGAAGAATACTACTCAAGCATTTTTTTCGCCGGATGAAACGCAAAAAAAACGGCGGAACAATTTGCATTCCGCCGCCCGATTGAAAAAATTTCCGAAAAATCAGTTCTTTCTGAGGTAGTCCAGACACGCCTTTACCTCGGCAAGGTTGTCTTCGAACTTCGTTTCGTACTCGATGACAAAAAAGCCGTTGTAGCCCTGACGGTCGAGTTCGGCGAGCATCGCCTTTGTGTCGAGAACACCCTTGCCGTAAACTGTGGGCTTGTTCTTGGGCGAAATTTCGGTCAAATCCTTGAAGTGCACCGACGAAATCTTGCCTTCGTAGGTCTTGAGAGCCTTTATGGGGTCTACGCCCGCGCGCGCAATGTGCCCCACGTCGGGGTTCATTTTCACGAACTTGTAGTCTTTTACGAGCGGGAATATGTATTCGGGCTTCCAGTAGTTATTGGGTCCGTTGTGGTTGTGAACGCCCATCGTAACGCCGTACTTTGCGCCGACCTTTTCCCAAACGGGGAAGAGCCCCACGGGGCATTCCGTCAAAACGCGCGTGCAGCCGAATTCCTTCACGAACTTACAGAGGTCTTCGATTTCCTTTTCGTTGTTTGCGTACGCAACGCCGAAGCTTACGAGCTTCAAATTTGCGTCTTTCAAAAGTTTTTTGAGATACGCCTTCTGTTCGGCGGTCATATACTGGTTGGTGAGTACGTTCGGATACTTATCGCTAAGCCTCTGCTTGGGATAGCATTCGATGCCGTCAAGCCCGAGATCCTTGACCTTGTTGATGGTCTCTTCGAGCGTGAACTTGTTGAATGTATACGCCTGAACCGCAACGTTGCGGTGCTTGGGCTGTTGCTGCGCGGTTTTATCCGCCGAATTGCATCCGACAAGAACGACCGCCATTGCGAGAATCGAAATAAGTTTCTTCATAAGTGAATCCGAAAATGTGCGCTTTGAAGAATCTTTCAAGGCTAAAATTGTTTGAGAAAAAGCTTCACATACTGCGCAAAGCCGCCATTATTTTTCCTAAACACACACATTTTGCAAACAACGTACAACAATAAAAACAAGGCAATATGATGGACAGAAGACAATTCGCAAAAACCACAATTACCGCGGCTCTCGGCGCGGCTTTCGCGGGAAGCGCAGCGGCGGCGGTAGACGCAAAGTCGGTAGCGGCTTCGACGGCTCCCTACAAGAGCAAGTTCTCCCCCAACCTCGGGCAATGCAGGGAATCGACAAAGGGGCTTTCCGAAGTCGATAAAATCAAATTCTTCTACGACTGCGGCTTCCGCGGGCTCGAAGACAACGGTATGCCCGGGCGCAAGGTCGAAATTCAGGAGGCGATGGCAAAACAGATGGAAAAGCTCGGAATGGAAATGGGCGTTTTCGTCGCGCACGCCGAATGGAACAACGCCTCGATGACGGGCAACAGGCTCGACCTCAAAAAACGCAACGTAGACAAAAAAGCCTGCCGCGAATACTGGAAAGCGAAAATGGAAAGGGCAGTCGAAGTCGCAAAGCGCGTAAACGCAAAATGGTGCACGGTCGTACCGGGTCTCGAAGACCCGCGGGTTGAACCCGAATACCAGTTCGCAAACGTGACCGAGCACCTCAAATGGTGTGCCGAAATCGTCGAAAAGGCGGGGCTTACAATCGTTCTCGAACCGCTCAACATCAAGGACCACCCCAGCCTCTGGCTCAAGCGCATTCCGCAGGCCTACGCGCTCTGCAAGGCGGTCGGTAGCCCGAACGTCAAGATTCTCGACGACCTCTACCACCAGCAGGTAACCGAAGGTAACCTCATCCAGAACCTCGACACCGCTTGGGACGAAATCGCATACATCCAAGTGGGCGACGTCCCCGGGCGCAAAGAACCCACCACGGGCGAAATCAACTACAAGAAGATCTTCCAGCACCTGTGGGACAAGGGCTACCGCGGAATCATCGGCATGGAACACGGACAAAGCGACAAAACGCTCGAAGGCGACAAAAAACTTCTCGCCGCCTATCGCAGCGTCGATGTCGACTAATCCGTTCCCGACACTTGCAATCTCCGAAAAATCGGCGTTTCAATACGCCGATTTTTTTTGCGCCACACGCTTTCAATATGCGCGTTCCTTCCGATAATATGTGTTATGCATATAAAACTGAAGAAAGAAAAGCCCCTCTTGAAGGTATACTACTGGAACATCTGCCCGCACTGCACCGAAACGATGGAATTTCTGAGGGAAAATTCCGTGCCGTTCGAACCGCTCGACATAGAACGCCAGACGCAAGATGTGGTCGACAAGGTGGTCGAAGTCAACGGGGGCGAAGACTGGGTTGTTCCGACGCTCGAATACTGCGGAAATTGGCGGGCGGGCGAACGCTTCGACGCGGAAAGCCTGCGCGGACTCCTTCGAAAATGGGGGTTGTTGCCGTCGGACGGACAATAAATTGCATTGACGAAAAGCCGTTCGGGAACATTCAATTACACAATGTCCCCGAAAAATCCGTCAGTGCTCATAACCTACGCCGACATCCAAAAGAGGGTCGGCGAACTCGCTCCCGAAATATCGGCTTGGCTCGAAACGGACAACGATGCCGACGCGCCGCTCGTACTGTGGCTCGCCGAGGGCGCACTCTACTTTGCCGCCGACCTGACCCGCAACATCAAATGCGACCCGCTCGAAATCCGCTCGCTGAAAGTTTCGTCGTACGGGCTTGCAAACGCCCCGTCGGGCAAGCCCGTAATAATCGGCGCGCTGCCCGACGTACGCGGAAGGAAGGTGCTTCTTGTAGACGATATTCTCGACACGGGACGCACGCTCGAAACAGTCCACCGCGAGCTTGTGGCAAACGGCGCAGGAGAGATAAGAACCTGTTTCCTGCTCGACAAGAAAACGGGCAAGTCAAAATACCTGAAGCCCGACTATGTCGGCTTTGAAATCGAAAACGTGTTCGTGTTCGGCTACGGGCTCGACTACTCCGAAAGGGGCAGGAATTTCCCCGACATAATGCGCGCCGAATAACGCCCTACAGCGACATCGCCCAAGCCGTCGCCGCAAGCGACAAAACGGAAATCAAAACCCACTTGCACGCCTCGCGGATACGCCACTTTTTGAACGATTGCGCATCGAATTTTTTCGAGAGATAGCGGCTCTGGAAACGCTCGAGCGACGAGTCTACGTCGAGACAAAAAACGACGGCGCGGCGAACGGAAAAAATCGACAGCAGCGCAAGCGCGAGTACGAAAATGAACAGCCCGTTTTTGTACATAAAAATCAAATATCCAAAGGAAAGAATATTTTTCCGCGGATGTCAATTTGAATATTCGGTTGAATTTCCGTCCGAACCGCGCGGCTAAAAGGGCATAGTGCCCGCCGCAACGAACTTGAAAATTTTCCAGATTTCGCCGAATGCTGGCGGCAGCTTTTTGTCGCCGATGTGCCCGACTACCACTCCGCCGCGAATCCCGCGCGACTCGAGAATTTTCCGGAGCCTCGCCTGCGAGACCGCCGTTTTACGAGCCATAACAGTTTCCGACAATGTGCCCGTGCCGCCGCGCCGACGGGAAAACCGCGGCAGCGGCAACGTTCTGGTTATTTGCAAAAATCCACAAGCCGCTTGTCCGTAACCACAATCGGGGAATCGTAGACGGGCAGATTTTTCACCTTCAGATTTCCGCCGACCCTTTCGAGCGACTCCGCGGGAATTTCGTAAACGCCGCCCGAGAGGATGTCGACCCACACGGGGTTTGCGATTTTCGCGCCTCCGACAAGCTCGGCAGTCAACGGCAAGGTCGCGTTTACGTTTGTGGGAGCCGCTTCGGAAATCCAGATTGTGTACGAGGGAAGACCGCTCTCCCTGTCGGTGTAGCCGAACGCCGACACGATGAACGGCGCGTCGAACTTGACGCTTTCCGCGCCCGTCTGGACATCGAACGCATCGAAAACCGCCGCGAGATTCTGAACCGCATAGTACGCCTTTTTGATTTTAACGACGCGGTTGTTTTCGTCGGTCTCCAAAAGCCCCTTGACGTTTACAACCTTGATTGCGTCGCCCTTTGCATAGCGCATATCTGAAATGGAGAATACGCTCGTTTCGATGCCGCGCCCCCAGTCTCCGAGCATTCGGCGCAGGTCCCACTTGGCTTGGGTAAGCTCCGTCCACGGATGGTTTGTGAGCGCGCCTCCAAGATACCCCTTCGAAGGCGCGCCGTTTTCGCCCTGACGCAAAATGACTTTGTCGGAGTATTTTTTGAGCACCTCCTGCATTTTCGCGACCTTGTGGTACGACTCTTCGGGGCGGTATTCGTAGCCGTGGTACGAGAACCAGTCGAACAGTCCCATTTTGCCAGCCTTGTGGATTTGCGAAACGTATTCCTCGAACCATTCGGGGTTGAGAATCGCAAGGACAAGCCCAGCAATCTTCGCGTTCGGATCGTGTTTGCGGATGATTTCCGCAGTGCGGATATTCATATCGACCGTTTCGGAACGCGGAGTTTTTCTGTTGATGTCGGGCTCGTTCCACATTTCCCATTCTACCTTGCCCGCGTAGCGCGCCGCCATTTTATCGACCCAGTTGTTCCACGCAGCCTTGCCCTCGGGTGTGGACGGCATACCGCCCTTGAGGAACGGGGTTCCGCCGCCCCTGTATATCGGATTGCCGTAGGAAGTCTGAAGCCAGACGGTCAGACCGCGCGAACGGGCGTCGTCTATGATTTTGTCGAGCCACGCGAAATCGTAAACGCCCTTTGTCTTTTCGGTTTTCGCCCAACCGCCCTGCAGCCTGATTTTTTTGATTCCGAGCGGCGCAAGATACTGCTTGTATGCGTCGTAGTCGGCGTAGTCGCGGTCGAGCGTTTCGCAGCCGACAGTGATATTGTTGTGCGTCTTCGAAACGTCCTTGGGCGTTAGCACGCCGAGCTTTGCGTAGGGCACGGCGAGGTCTGTCTTCATTCTGTCGTTCGAGGTGTCGATTTTCGGCGAAGCGAAAACCGAAACCGCCGCGAACGCCAATGCGGATAGCAAAACGGTCTTCTTCATAGCGTCCTCCCTACCACATTAAAGACCGGAACGCGAGAGAAAACCGCCGTCCACCGAAATTGCGTATTCCGAACGCGCCGAAAACCATAATCATGCCCGCCATAATATTGTATTCGGCGTTGAGCGAAGACATCGTGGCGGCGAACCCGTACCCGTAGGCAATGCCCGCGTAAGCGACGAACACGAAGGTGCTGAAAAGCCCCATATAGTTTGTGATTGTCGCCATCACCCACGGAATCGCGCCACCGCCCTTGAAGAACGAGCTTGAGTCCTTCACGAACCAGCCGAACGCAAAACCGATGACCGCCATCAGCGCAATGTAGACGAAAATCGCAACATAGTCGAAGTTTTGAAGCGAATACACTCTGTCATAGCAATCTTCTTCCTTTTGGAGAAAACTAACAGGCGGCGGAGAAACTCCACAATTCAATAAACCCGCAAAGCACATCAACCGTTCGCCCACGCAACAAGATGATATTCAAAATATAAAAACCGAAAAAAACGGCTTGTCCGAAAACGCCGGACAAGCCGTTCATAAAAAAGAATCCACAAAAGCCCGACTATCTGCGCCCGCCCCTGTTGCGCTTGGACTGCGGCTTGCCCGCAGGCGCGGCGATGTGGAAGTCTATCTGGCGTTTGAATCTGTCGACCGATTCTACCTCCACGCGCACCCTGTCGCCGATGCGGAAAGTCGTCCCCGAACTTCTGCCGCGAAGCTGCGTGCCGTCGTCGGAAAGCCTGTAGATGTCGTCGCGCATCGTGTGGACGTGCACGAAACCGAACGCCGCCGACTCCGTAAGCTCGACGAAAAATCCGTGGTTCGAGACCGCCGAAACAATCGCTTCGAAGGATTTCCCCGAACCTATCGCCCGCTCGAAGAACTCCATCAGCTTCACCTTGCGGGAATCCCTTTCGGCGTCCGCACTGTTCTGCTCCGTGGCGGAAATGTGCGCGGCGATTGTCTCGAGCTGCGCTTTGTCGGGCGTTTTGAGGACCGATTTGGGCGCGCCCTCGCAGCGCATCTTGCGCATAAGGCAGTCGAGATTTCTGTGCACGGTAAGGTCGGCGTATCGGCGTATCGGCGAAGTAAAGTGCGCGTAGTATACTTTGTTCAGCCCGTAGTGCCCGTCCGCCGAAGCCCTGTATTCGGCGCGTTTGAGGCTGCGCAGGAATTTCGTTTTAAGCAGATAGCTTTGCTGGTGCTTTTCTATTTGCGCGAGCACCTTCAGCACCTCCTTGCGCGATGTCAGATCGCCGCAGGTTATGCCGAAAGTTTCGAGTTCGTCGCGAAGTTCGGCGAGCTTTTCCGCGTCGGGGTCATCGTGCACGCGCGAGATGTACGGAATTTTGTCCGAAAACAGCGCGTGCGCAACGGCTTCGTTTGCCGCAAGCATAAACTCCTCGATGAGCTGGTGGCTTTCGTTGTACTCGATTTTCTCGATTCTGTCGGCATACCCGTCTTTGTCGCAGAAGATTTTAAATTCGGGAATCTCGAGGTCGAGGCTGCCGTTTTTCATTCTGAGCTTGCGGATTGTCGAGGCAATGCTCCACAATACGCGCAGATTCGATTTCAGCTCCGCGAAATCTTCTTTCGACAAGTCCGCAAGCGGTTTGCCGCCGAACGCCGTCTCGTAGTTTTCGGGCGGTTTTACGGCGAGAATCTTCGCGTCGTCGTCCTCGGTTATAAGCGCATGCGCCTGCTCGTAGCTGAGCCGCTTGACGCTCCTGATTACCGAATTTGCAAAGCGCGCCGCCGTACACGCGCCGTTTTTGTCGAAGCGCATAAATACGCTTTTTACAAGCCTGTCCTCGTCCTCTACCAAACTGCAAATGCCGTTGGAAAGCTCGAACGGCAGCATAGGCAGAACGGTGCCCACAAGATACGTGGAGTTGCCGCGCGCGCACGCCTCCTTGTCGGTTGCAGTGTTGGGCTTTACGTAGTACGAAACGTCGGCGATGTGCACGCCAATCTCCCAGCCGTCTTTGTCGCGCACGAGCGAAATCGCGTCGTCGAAATCCTTCGCGTCTTCGGGGTCGATTGTTATCGTGAATTTTCCGCGCATATCGCAGCGTCCCGCAACGTCGCGCTTCGATACCGAAGACGGCACTTTGGAAACCTCCGCAAGCACGCCCTGCGGGAACGTTTCCGACAGATCGTACTTCGAGAGAATCGCGCGGTATTCCGCCATCGGAGTGTGGCTTTCGCCGAAGTTTTCGACGATTTCGCCCGTCGGATTGATGTGCCGCTGCCGCCACTCGTTGAGCCTTACCGAAACCTTGTCGTTTTCCTTCGGCTCGGGGACTGCGGCGGACTTCGCGGGATCGGAAACTATCACGTCGTAGAAGAATTTCGGGTCGTCGGGGACGACGTGCCAGAAATTGTAGTTGCGCTTTAGCGTGCCTACTACGGATTCGTTTTTGCGCTCGAGAATACGCACGACGCGCGCATACTTTTTGTCGGAATCGTCCGCGAAACGTTTTTCCCCGAAACGGCGGCGCGATTTTTTGCCGAACGCCCCGCGCGTGTTTTTCGCCGCGCGGCGGTATTGCGGAATGACGCGCGCCAGAATCTTGTCGCCGTTGAGCGCAACGCCCGTGTCTTCGGGGCGGAACTCGACCTCCGAACCGTCGGGCAGCTTCATCCTCGCGCGCCCGTTCGGACGGAAATCGATGGCGCCGCTGACCAAGTCGAGCTCTTCGAGCGCGCCGTATCTGTCGCCCTTGACCCGCGCGACTTCGCCGTTTTTCGCCATATCGAAAAGGATTTTCTTGAGTTTGAGCACGTCCCTGCGGTCGAGCCCCAACTCCGAGGCGATTTCGTGGACGGTGCGCGGAACGTAGTTTTTGCCGCGCATCAGATTTTTCAGTTTTTCGGATATGTTTTCGACATTCATTACAGAACCGTTCTAAGCTCGATCGGCACGAGCATAATTAACGCCGCCGCAAACAGCGCGATTGAAAATTTTGCGAGCCTTACCCCGCGTAAAACGCCGGAGACCGCAAGCGCGCAAAACGCCGCCTGCCCCGCAAAGACGAACGCGCCCGCCGCAAATTTCACGAGCATTGCGCAGTTCGTGTCCGCGGCGGAAACCATATACGCGCCGAGCGCAATGGAGGCGAGCATCGACGCCGCCGCCGTGCTTGCGAACGCCCCCACCCCGCGCTCGAGAGTGTAGAGAGACGGCATAGCCGAAGCTTTCGGCAGCGCGGTCTTCCCGCGCAGAATCGAGCACTGGCGCAGATACAGCCCGCCGAGCAACGCCGCCGCCGCGGTAAAACCGTACGAGAACGCCGCCAAGATTCCGTGCGCGCCCGCATACGAAAGAACCGACTTCGGCGCGCTTTCCATCGCCGCGGGGAACGCGGGGCAGCACGCGGGCAAAAGTGTCAGCACCGCAGCGGGCAGCATCGAAAAAAACCCCGCGAGCGGAGTCCGCATAAAAAGCGAAATCGCAATCTGCAAAGCCGCCAGAATCCACGCCGTGGATTCCACAAATTCGTACGAAGTGCCGAGCGGCGCGCGCGAAGTCTGCCAGCACCGCAGCCCCAACGCCGCCGTGTGGAACGCGAACCCCGCAAGCGCGGTAAAAAACGCCAGCCGACGCCGGACCGTCCCGACTTCGCCGAAGCCCGCAGACAGGAACGACGCCCCGTAGAGCGCGCCCGCAATGAAAAGCAGTATGGTAAAAATCATTTCATCTCCTCGAAAAGTGCGCAGAACAATTCGGCGTGTTTGTCCGAATCGTTCGGGCATCGACAATAGTTAAAACGCTTTCCGCCGCATTCAAGAAAATACGAACGCGCATCCGACGCAATTTCCGAAAGCGTCTCCGCGCAGTCGCACGAAAACGCGGGGCACACGACCGACACGCTCCCTACTCCGCGCCGCGCAAGCTTGCGCAAAAGCGAAACCGTAGACGGCTCGAGCCATTTGCCGCGCCCCATTTTCGACTGCCAGCCGAGTAGCGCGCTTCCGCAGCCGAGCCTTTCAATCAGAAGGCGCGCCGTCGTTTCGCACTCCGCGGCATACGGACTGCCGCGCGTCTGCGAAATCGGCACGGAATGGAACGACACCAGAAGCGCGCCGTCTTTGTCGAAGCGCACGTTTTCGGCGAGAGCGTCGATATACAGCGGATGGTCGCAGTACGACTGGCGGAACGAAAACTTTTTCCCGTCGACCGCCGCAACGACCGCCGCCCTTGCCGACTGCGTCATCGAAAGCGAGTTTTGCGGATACATCGGCACGAAGTCGAAACCGTCGCAGCCCTCCGCCGAAAGCCGCGCCACGACATCGGCAACGGAATCGCGCCCGTAGCGGAACGCCGCATACACCCTTTCGCCCGACATCGCCGAAACCTTTTCCGCAAGCGAGCGCGTGTACGCCACAAGCGGAAACTCTCCGCGCACGGCAATACGCCGCGCCGCCGCAAGATACCGCCCCGCCCGCCGCCGCGCGATGAAGCCCGCGAGCACCGACCGGACGGGTTTTGGGAAAGGCAAAATGAACGGATCGGAAAGAAACTGCCGCAAAAATTTCTCCGCCGCCGACTCCGAAAAATCGGTCGGCGCACCGAGATTTATTATTATGCGGGCCTTCGACACGTTTTTTATGAAAGTCTGTCGGCAAGTTTCGCCGCCGATTCCAGCGCGCTTTCGATGCACGAACTTACGCCCACCCCGCCGCGGTATGCGCCGACAAGCGTAAGGTTCGGGAACTTGCGCTCGATTTCGTCCATCGACTCGAGAATCTCGCCGTAGCCGACGTTGTATTGCGGAATGGCGTGTTTCCAGACGAAAAGTTTTTCGAATATCGGCTCGCCCGACACGCCCAGAAGTTTGGAGATGTCACCTTGCACAAGCGCGCGCATTTCGGGCGCGGAAAGCGAAGCATTCGCGGGATTGCGCATTCCGCCGACGTAGTTTGTCAGCGTTATGCAGCCTTCGGGCGCGCGGTCCTTGAATATGCTCGAAACGAACAGCGAACCCAAAATGTTCATATTTTCCCTTTCGGGCAGTAGCACGCCGAAGCCGTCGAGCTTGTGTTTTACGTCGGCGCGTTTATAGCCGAGCGTGTAGGTCGCCACGGGCGCGTACTCTATTTTTTCGAGCGGCGCAAGGGCGGCCGCCAAACTGCCCGCAAACGGCAGCGCGGCGACTTCGGGCGCGGGAACGGCAATAACGAGCGCGTCGTAGTTGTCGCAGCATTCCTCTTCGCCCGCGACCCATTCGACCTGCCAACCGTTGCCGCCAAAATCGATGGAGAGCACTTTGGCATTGCACCTGAGCGACGCGCCGAGATTTTCAGCCAGCGCGTCGGCCAGCGTTTTCATCCCGCCTTCGAACGAAATCATCATCGGCTTGAAGAAATTGCCCGCCGCCTTTTTTTCCCTCATCGACTTTATCGCCCCGCGTATCACCGAGCCGTACTTTTTTTCGAGATTCCAGAACGGCGCAAAAGCATAACGCACCGCGAGCCTTTCGGGATTGCCGCCGTAGATGCCCGCCATAAACGGATTTATTGCGTAGTCGAGAACGTCTCGTCCGAAACGGCGCAGCGTGAACGCCGCCACGCTTTCGTCGTCGGGAGAGCGCGACTTCACGAAAGGCTCGCACAGAAGCCTGAACTTGCCCGCAAGGGAAAACAGGGGAGTGGCGAGCAGCGAAAACGGCGACATCGGGACGGCCTGCGGCTTGCCGTATTTGGCGAAAAAGCGTTTCTTTGCGGCGGGCGCGGAAAGCTCCATCTTCGACTTCGCCGCGATTCTGTCGAGAAAGTCGAGCGTGCGTTTGCTCTGAACCATAACCGAATTCGAGCCGCTCTCGGCCTTGAACCCATTTTCAGAAAACGTGTCTATTACCCCTCCCGCGCGGGCGGCTTTTTCAAGCACCGTTACCTCGAAGCCCCTGTCTTTAAGTTTGATCGCCGCGGACATTCCGCTCACGCCCGCGCCTATAACGATAGCCTTTTTATTTTCCATTGGATATATCTAATTTCCGATCGGTTTTTTTTGCAACAAATAAAAACATCCCCCCGATTTTTCGCGGGATTCGGGCGGCGGCAAAAAAAAGTTAGTTGCCATTAACTTTTTTTATTGACAATCCGAATGCCTCCGTTTTTATAGGCGGCAAAATCGAAAAGTTAGAAAAGACTAACCTTTCGCCTCCGAGAGGGGAAATCCCGCAAAAAAGCATCGACGGCACTCCCGAACGGGACGCCGCCATTTTTGGGGCGAAAAAGTTAGTTGTAACTAACTTTTCGGACAGCTACAAACACGACATTTCAAAACAGAACAAAAATGAAAAACGCTACAAAGAAAACTGCACTTGCAATGTGCGCTACATTAACGGCACTCTGCGCATCGGCGCAGAGCGCGGACAACGTAGCGGTAGCCCCCGCCGAAAAGCGGACTCCCGAATCGTGGACGCAAAAGGAAAGCCTGTTCCTCGGCGACCTCGCCGAAAAATACGCCGCCGACTCGGGCTTCACCCCTTCGGTAACGTGGACGGGCGAAGCGTGGGGCAACGTCTCGCGCGGAAGCGACACGAAAAGCGTTTTCGACTCGCTATTCACGCTCGGTTTCGAGCAGGACATCGAAGCGGCTTCGGGCGTAAAGAACTCGGGTAGAATCGGAGTAAGCGCGTTCTACTACACGGCTTCCAATGACGGCGACCTCGGTTTTGCCTCCACTCAGGGCGGCTTCTCGAACATCGTCGCGGGCGAAATGGCGCGCGTATTCGAAATCTACTACGCCAACGACTTCGAAACGAAGCTCGGCAACATAGGCTTCAGAATCGGCCAGCTCGCGGCAGACGAAGACTTTATGGGAATGGACTACTCCGACGTGTTCCTCAACTCTTCGCTCGGCGCAATTCCCAACGTTGCGCCCGCACAGTTGTTCTCGCAGTACAACGTCGCCACGCTCGGTATGGTTGCATACTATTCGAAGGACGACTTCGACGCAACGTTCGGTCTTTACAACGGCAACGTAGGCGCGGACATCTCGTCGAACAACGGCTTCGACTATGCGAATACGTTCGACACAATCGCGTTCTGGTACCAGTTCGGCTACAACTACTCGGTCTCCGACTTGGCGGGGCGCGTAGTGTTCGGCGGCAACTACCACAGCGATCCCTCGAAGGTGAATTTCGACGCGTTTGAAGACAAAAACTTCTATTCGTTCTTCATCGGACTCCAGCAGGACTTCATCAACGACTCCGAAGGCAACGCAAAACTCGGCGGTTTCGTACGTCTGGGTATCGTTCCCTCGTCCAAGTCGTCCGACAACACGTTCTACGCCGACTTCGGCATCAACTGGTTCGCCCCGCTTCCCGACCGCAAGGACGACGTGTTCGCGGTTGCGTTCTCGGTTATCGAAAACGAAGGCGCGACCCGCTACGGCGACCTCGAAAACCCGCCCTACGGGCACTATGACGGCACTCTCGAAGTTACCTACAGATGCCAGCTCACGCCCGCAATCGCCATCCAGCCCGACTTCCAGCTGTTCCTCAACCCCGACAACGGCGAAAACGGCGCAGCCTACGTAATCGGCGCGAGAGCCGAAGTAAACTTCTAAGATTTCCGAATACAGTCAAAAAAAGACAAGTTCGACAATGAAAGAAAATCAGGAAACAAAGAACGCCACGCTCGCCGACCTGCCGGTCGGCGCGTCGGCGAAAATTGTCAAGATTCTTCCCGATATGCGCGGGAAGAAGAAGTTTGCCGATGTCGGCATCACGGCGGGCACCGAACTTGTGCTCGAAGCGAAAGCCCCCTTCGGCGGACTCCTGCGCGTACGCGTCCTCGAAACGAGCATGGCGTTCCATAGCGAAGACGCAAAAAGCATTCTAATCGGAACGAAATAATATGAAAAAGAAATTCAAAGTAGCGTTGGCGGGCAACCCCAACTGCGGCAAGACTTCGATTTTCAACGTGCTCACGGGCACGCGCCAGCACGTCGGCAACTACCCCGGTGTTACCGTGGAAAGCAAGTCGGGACACTTCGAAATCGGAGACATCGAAATCGAATTAATCGACCTCCCCGGCGTATATTCGCTTTCGTCGGGTTCGCCCGAAGAGGAAGTCGTCTTCAACGAACTGACAAAGGAGGGCATCGATCTGATCCTCAACGTGGTAGACTCGTCCATCCCGCGCAGGAGCCTCTATCTGACGACGCAGCTCGCCGAACTCCACATTCCGATGCTCCTTGCGTTCAATATGAGCGACGACGCGCGCAAGCGCGGCTTGGACTTCGACATCCCCAAGCTCGAAAAGTATTTCGGCTCGCCCATCGTAAAGACAATCGGACGTACGGGCGAGGGTGTAAAAGAGCTCGTTGCGGCGATTGCAAAGACCCTCAAGGCGCTTCCCGCGCACGGTTCGCCGATGCTCACATACGGAACCGACGTAGACGACGCGATTGAGGCGGTTGCCGACAAAATCGACGCGCTCAAAATCAAGCGGTTCGCGCACATCCCGTCGAGATTCTTCGCAATCAAGCTTCTCGAAAACGACTCCAGCACCGCCAAGATACACGACTTCGACCCCGTGAAGGGCGAGGTTGCCGAGCAAATCAAACACCTTTCGAAGAGCCACGCAATCGACGACGCCGAAAGCTTTATGGCAGACCGCCGCTATGCAATGCTCGCGGGCGCGTGCAGCGACGCGGTGAAAACCACGCATGAACGCCGCCGCGAAATCTCCGACAAAATCGACGCGGTAATGACGAACAAGTTCTTCGGGCTTCCGCTGTTCCTGTTCATCATCTACGCGATGTTCTTCTTTACCTTCACCTGTGCGGATCCCCTTATGGGCTGGATTGAAGACGGCTTCGGCTGGCTCTCCGACACAATCAGGGACGCATGGAGCGAAGACACCCTGCCGTTCTGGCGCGCAATGGTTACCGACGGCATCATCGGCGGCGTGGGCGGCGTTATAGTATTTCTGCCAAATATCCTGTTTTTGTTTTTTGCGATAGCAATTCTCGAAGATTCAGGTTACATGGCTCGCGCCGCGTTCGTAATGGACGGCATCATGAGAAAGTTCGGACTTCAGGGACGTTCGTTTGTTCCGCTCGTTCTCGGTTTCGGCTGCAACGTTCCCGCGATTATGGCTACCCGCTGTATCGAATCGGAACGCGACAGAATCACGACCATAATGGTGCTTCCCCTTATGAGCTGCGGCGCGCGCCTACCGATTTACGCTTTAATCATTCCGGCATTCTTTGCGGCTAAGTATCAGGCGGCGATGATGTGGTTGATATACGTCATAGGTGTAGTAGTTGCGCTGTTCGCCGCCAAGTTGATGAGGAAAACCCTCTTCAAGGGAGACGGCGAAGTATATCTGATGGAACTTCCCCCGTATAGATTGCCGACCCTTCGAAGCCTTATGCTCCACATGTGGGACAGAGGCAAAATGTACCTGCACAAGGCGGGGACTATAATCTTGGCGACTTCGATAATCCTGTTCATCGCCAATACGTACCCCGAAAAAACCGAGTTCTCGAAAGACTACGACGCCCTCGTAGAGCAGGTTCAAAAGGACGGCAAAGCCAATAACCTCTCCGAAGAGAAAATCGAAGAGTCGGTTGCCGAACTTGAAAACGAAAAGAGCGCGGAAGCCCTCGAGTACACTACTTCGGGCAGAATCGGCAAGTTCCTCGAACCCGTCTTCAAGCCCATCGGCTTCGACTGGAAGCTCACCACGGCAAGCATCGGCGCGTTGGCGGCAAAGGAAGTTTTCGTATCGCAGCTCGGCATTCTCTATGCCGAAGGCGAAGCCGACGAAGAATCCGAAACCCTGCGCGAAAAGTTGGCGAAGAACTACACTCCCCTGCAGGGCTTCTGTATGATGATATTCTCGCTGATGTCGATTCCCTGTTTGGCGACGCTCGCAGTTCTCAAGCGCGAAGTAAATTCGTGGAAACTGACGATAGCCGAAGCAATCGGGTTGTTCGTGCTCGCGTATGCGGCAACGTTCTTGGTCTACCAAATCGGCACGATTCTCAACATCGGCACAAAATTGATTTCGTAACAAAGGAAAGGAAGAACAATGGAAACTGCAATATCCGTAATACTTGGCGTAATACTCGCGTATCTGGCAATTATGGCAATCTCCAAAAGCATCAAAAAGGTCGCCAATGGCGAATGTTCCTGCGGCGGTACTTGCGGATGCAAGGGCGGATGCCATTGCGCTTCGAAAAAACATTGGGACGACCCCTCGGGGCACAAAGCCTAAAGGCGTTTCCCGAACAAATTTCTTCTAATCATAATTACGCTGTCAAGTCCGCGAATCGCAAGATTCGCGGGCTTTTTGCAAGGGCGAAGCCCTCGCCTCCCGCAGGCGTATTTTGTTGTTTTAATAGTTTGCTTTGAGTTTACGGGTAATTCGGGCTTTTAAAGGCAAGCGCAACAACACACGCTATTTTCGCTATTTTTCCACACATCGGCAATATCCATCCTCTAAGATACCCACAGCAACAAAGTACAACACCAGTGAGACAATGGGGTTTGCCCGCAACGCAGAGCAAATTATTTTATGGATAAAATTTGTCTTCGGCTAATTATAATTCTACAGCTCCTATCGTCGCGATAGTGTTGTTCTTTCAACGCTTATAATAGACGTTGAAATTCATTGTTCTTTCAACGCTTATAATAAACGTTGAAATTCATCGTTCTTTCAACGCTTATAATAGACGTTGAAATTCATTCTCGCGCCGTTAGAAAATGTACGGCGCAATTCATTTTTCATAAAAAAACGGGCGGCTATGCCTTGGCCGACGCGTTTTCCGACGAGCCCCCGCCCAGCGACTTGTGGTCGTCCGATTCCCAATCCGACGGAATTTCGCCCTCGCGGTAGCGCATCTTCACATAGTCGCGAATCGGCGCGCCGACATATACCTGACGCGGACGGCTGATTCTGCCCTTTACCTGCGATGCCACTTCGCGCCAGTGTGCAATCCACCCCGGCATTCTGCCTATCGCGAAAATAACCGTGAACATATCGGTAGGCATACCGATTGCCTTCAAAATGATACCGCTGTAAAAATCGACATTCGGATACAGGTTGCGCGAAATGAAATAGTCGTCGCTTCTCGCCATATCCTCGAGACGCTGTGCTATATCCAGCAGCGGGTCTTTTACCTTTACGATTTTCAGAACCTTGTCGGCGGCGGCGCGGAGAATCTTGGCGCGCGGGTCGTAGGTTTTGTAAAGTCTGTGCCCGAAGCCCATCAGACGGCGTTTGCCCTGTTTTGCGGCTTCCACAAACGCGCTGCCGTCGTCGCCGCTGCGGTAGATTTCCTCGAGCATCTGGATGACCTGCTGGTTTGCGCCGCCGTGGAGGGGCCCCCAGAGGGCGCAGACACCCGCCGAAACCGATGCGAACAAATTCGCGCCCGAGCTTGCGACCATTCGTACGGTCGATGTCGAGCAGTTCTGCTCGTGGTCGGCGTGAAGGAGAAGGATGAGGTCGAGAGCTTTCGTGATGTCGTCGTGCGGGTAGTACTCGTGGTACGGCTCGGTAAACATCATATGCAGGAAATTCTGGCTGTATCCCAAATCGCGCTTGGGATAGATGAGCGGCAGACCGTTTTTCATTCTGTACGCCATCGCGGCGATTGTGCGGACTTTGCTCAAAAGCAATGCCGCCGCATCGTCGAAGTGCTCCAAATCCTGCTCGCGGTGGTTCGTGACCATATTCGGGTAATAGCAGCCGACCGAATTGAGCAGGGACGAGAGAATCGCCATCGGGTGCGCCGTAAATGGGAAACCGCCGTCGAAGAAGTGCATCATACCTTCGTGGAGACTCGCGTTGCGCAGAACCTTTTGCGAGAACGCGCTCATCTGTTTGCGCGTGGGAAGTTCGCCGTAGATTATCAGATACGCCGTTTCGATGAACGTCGAATTTTCGGCGAGCACTTCAATCGGAATGCCCCTGTAGCAGAGAATGCCCTTTTCGCCGTTGATGTAGGTGATTGAGCTTTTGCACGAGCCCGTGTTGGCAAAACCCTCGTCGAGCGTGATATAGCCCGTCTGCGATCGCAATTTGGAAATGTCTACGGCCTTGTCTCCCGCCGTGCCCTCCACAATGGGGAGCTCGTAAGTTTTCTGGTCTAAAATAATCTTTGCTGTTTCGGGACTTATCATAATCGTAAAAAAAAACGGTCGGAGAAAAATTTCTCGATGCTTCGATAATTAAAAGTTCGCGGCGTTTCGCAACAAAAAAAACCCACTACCTTGCCGCCAAGAAGTTCGAGTAGAGCTTCAAGCCCTTCGACTGGCTCTTTTCGGGATGGAATTGCGTGGCAACCAAATTGCCTTTCGACACGGCACTTGCGAAGGTGCACCCGCCGTATTCGGTCGTCCCCAGAATTATCTCCGACTGCGGGGTATCGACATAATAGCTGTGCACGAAATAGAACTGGTCGCCGCCGTCGATTCCGTCGAGAAGTTTTCCGCCCAAATTGCGGTCGAACTTCACGTTGTCCCAACCCATATGGGGCACTTTGAACCGTTTGGGCAGGCGCAACTTTCTTACATTGCCCTTGAACACGCCAAGACACTCTACATCGCCCTCTTCCGAGTATTCGAACAACGCCTGCAACCCGAGGCAGATTCCGAAAAACGGTTTGTCGGCGGCAATCCAGTCGCGAATCGCCGAGTCGAAACCCGTGGATTTCAGAAGCTTTACCGTATCGACAATACAACCCTGACCGGGGAAGACGAGAATGTCGTCAGGCGACATTTCGGACGGCTTGGAAATAATCCGCGCCCGTGCCCCGACATACTGCCAAGCGCGAAAGACGCTTTTCAAATTGCCCATTCCGTAATCTATGACCGCCACATTTTTCATAGCGGTAAAGAAAATATCCGGCGCGGGAAAATTGCGAGAAAAAAAGCCGCGCAATTAAACCCCGACCGCCGCTTCAAGTTCAACCTCGAAGAGCAAATCGGAACGGCAGACTATGCTGTACGACGGAACGTGCGCAACCGCCCCGTTGGTCTTCGCCCAGTCTTCGAAACGGCGGTAGTATTCGGGATGCCTGCAATAGACAATGCTCCGTACTGTGTTTGAAAAATCCATTTTGCGCGATTCGAGAATCGCCCCGATTACGCGCATAGTCAAATCGACCTGTTTTTGGATGTCGCCAACATGGGCGGTTTTGCCGCCCCACTCAATGCTCGCCGTGCCCGAAACCATCACTCGGCGGCTCTTTGGCGTTTCAAGTTCGACCGCCCGCGCAAAAGAACTTCCGTATTCGGGTGCGCCACATTGCAGGGGCGATTCGACTTCCGAAACTCCGCACTGCCCGATTTTCCTGACGGCGACCGCCCCGCTCGTAATCAAAGCTCCTGCGGGATTGGGCGCGCCTATGCCCGTGCTCGCGGGCAGAAGTTTTTCGAAAATTTTCCTGTCGGAATAGAACTTGGTGCGCGCCCTGTTGAAGTCGTCGTACCACGCCAGAATGTCGTCGTTGTAAAACCACGTTCTTGCGATGTCGGTATATTCGAAACCGAAAAGCCCGAGCGCGCGCTCGAGACGCTCGAGGTTGTCGATTGTATGCGCGTAGGGCTGCGAATTGGGAACGGCGGAAACAACGCCGAACGTACGGCAATAATCGAAAAATCCGTCGGAATAGCGAACCGCTCTGAGACCGTCTTCGGTAGACGCAAACTCGGGACTGCAACCGAAAACCGCCGTGATGTGCGCCCCGCCGATAGTCGGCTGCGAAACTTCGTCGAGCGGCAGAATCCTGTTGACGGGGTACGGCGCGCCGCGCGTAAAGCCGGCAACAGCCGAATCCGCACAAGAACCCGCGCATACCTCGAGGCTTGCAATCCGCGCGGAGTTTCGGCGAAGAATTTCCGCAGCCCTTTCGAATTCCGATTGCGCCGCGTCCGCCGTCGAAAACACCAGCGGAATATGGATTTCTCCGATACCGTTGTTGAGAAGAATTTTTTTCATGCAGTCCTGCTTTTCTCGGGAATGGAAACCATTCCCGCCTCCTTTCAAGACGAATCGAAAGGCAAAAAGTCGGGAATGTCAACACTTCTGAATCAATCGGTGAAAGTTTTATTGAAATATGAAACAACCCGAAAATTCGGGCGGGCGACAATCAGGCGCGTTTTACTTTCACGAACTTCATCTGTTTGCGGCGGAGCGCAATTTCTGTATCGTTTACCTTCAGCAAAACGGGGTCGCCGAAAGGCCCGTCGCGCACGATTTCGACAACCGCGCCGGAAACCAGACCGATACCGGCAAACGTGCCGATTTTCCCGATTCTCGCGCCGACCGAAATGACTGTTGCGGGAACGCCTGCGGGAAGCAGGTCGAGCGTGAAAATTTCGGGGAGTTCCGACATTTCGGAAGCCTCCGCCGCTTCGCCCCTGCCGAGCGTTTTCAAGAATTTGATAAGTTTTCGCATAATGCCGTCCTCGAGCGCGTGCTCCATTTTACATGCCGCCATATCCGCCGAAGACGCGTTCACGCCGAGCACGTCGGTAAAGAAGCTGCTCAAAAGCTCGTGCTTGCGGCGGACGGAATCGGCAACCGCCCTGCCCTCCTTTGTGAGGGTTACGGGCTTGTATTTTTCGTACTCGACAAGCCCGCGCTCGGCGAGCACGTTGAGCGCGGCGGTTACGGACGGTTTTTTCACCGACATAGCCTTTGCAATGTCGGTAGGTCTGGCAGTACCGTGCTTGGCTTCAAGCGTAGCTATTGCCTCGAGGTAGTCCTCAAGATTTTCCGATAATTTCTGCCTATATTCGTCCATATTTCAAAGCGCAAATGGAATCGGCTCGGCGGGAAATTGTCAAATATAAACATAGCAACGAAACGCGCCGTTCGGCAAAAAAAAACGCCCCGAATTTTGCCGATTCGGAGCGTTTGCAAATTCGATTCCGCCGATTGGAATCCGAACCGTATGCCCGCGTTCAAATTGCGGTAAACCTTGCCCGAAACTTCGGCGGCGCGGCGCAAACACGCCACTGGTCGGTGATGTTGTAGCCCAAGCCCGCGCCGATTGTAGGCTTGAAGCAGAATTCCCCGTCGACAAACGGCGTCCAAGCGTAACGCACGCCCGTGAATACGCCGACGAGATTCGAGTTCCACTCCGCCTTGCTTTGTCGAGAATGTTCGCTCTTTCGGCTTCGTTCATACCGAACGTGTAGGTCGCGCCGAAGTAGCAACCGAAATTGTCGAAGAACCGCCAGTCGGCGTAGGCGTCGATCGCAAAGCTTTGCGTTTCCGCCTTGCCGCAGTAGCCCTTGCCCGTTATCACGGACGTTTCGGAAGACGGGTCGCAGTCGTACGGCGGCGCCGTTGCGAACTCCCGCAGCAGCAAAAATCAGAGCCGATATTTTTTCATATAATTTGGGTGCAGACAAACGTCGGGTAAACGCCTATACTAATTTTCATCGGCGTTTATGGCAAATCAAACGGCAAAGCATCCCATAGCGAACGGATGTCCACCTGCGGCGTACGGCGGCGGAGTTTCGTTTTTCTCCGATTTTTTACGGATTTTTCCGTTTCAGTTTCGCCGAGAACGCCCAATTTGCAAGATATTCGGCGCACGGTTTGATTTTCCCGTTTTCGACCTTCAAAATCCCCTTCGGCACTTTGCCGTTTTCGCCGAAAAGCCCGTCGAGATGGTTCAGCGATTCAATCTCCCAGCCGTCGGGAATTTCCGCTTCGCCGCGCTCGGTTATGAACACGAAAACCATTCGGTCGCGCTCGGGCTGCACCGCCCAATAGACATCGGGAGACATACGCGCCGTCGGGCTTTGATAGACGCCGTTTTCATACCTGCGTTTTTCAAGCGGCGTATTGTTCAGATTCTCCCAGACGGGAACGAGTTTTCCGAGTTTTATGCGGGCGGGAATGTCTCGGATTGAAACGGCGCGCGGGGCTGTATTGTAGCCGCCGTAGCGTCCGAAAAACGATGTCCAAGAACCGCAGACCGCCGCGAGCGCGGCGACGTTGCGCATCTCGGATTCGGCGAAAATCGACGGGCTTGAATTGCCTACATCGGCGCGTGTATAGCCCGCCGCCGAAACGCGTTTGTCGGTTGCAAACGCCGTCGAACTGCCCTCCGACCAAATGAAGTCGGCGGCGTATTTTTTCGCGTCCGCGCCCTTCGACTTTATGAAACCGCCCTCGAAATATTTCAGCCAGTTGCCGTAGATGTCGTACGGTTCGACAATAAATTTCGCGTTCGGATTGACCGCGCGGGCGCGTTCCATCAGCGAGCGGAAGAACTCGAAATAACCCTCTAAATAGGTCGGGTAGTCGTGTTTGATGCCCGCGCGTTCGGGAGTTCCGTCGAAGCCCGTCCAGTGGGCGAGAGTCGTCTGGCGGTTGAAGTGCCCGCTCTTTTCGACAAACGCGTTGAAGTCGCCGTGCGGCTGCGGAACATCCCAAGTAAAGCCGCCGAACTTGAACTTCGGGTTGCGTTTGCGGATTTTTTCGACCCGTTCCATTATCCTGCCGACGATGACTTTATGGACTTTCTTTTGCTGCATATCGAGCTGCAGGCTCACTTCGTTGCGGTTGTAATACCAGCCCGTCGCCATATTCTGCGGAAACGGTTTGTCGGGGAAAACCACAGCGCAAAGGCTCTCCCAGTGTTCGATTTCGGCGGGCGAATATTTTTTGCGCAGGTCGATTGTGCGGCGGTACGCGCCGTATTCGGGCGTCTCGATGAAAAAGGTCATCCCCGAAGCGAGCGGAAGATTCTCCATCCCGCTTTTGTACATCACATTTGTGTGCCCTACGTTTTTGCAATACTGCAAAAGCTCGCGCGCGTCGGTGCCCCACGCAAGCCCGCAATAGTTACGGAAATCGGAACTGTCGTATTTTTTTTCCTGCGCGGCGAAGAGCGATGCCGCAAAAACCGCGGCGACACAAAAAATCGGAATGCGTGCTTTCATGTGAAAGAATCTACGCGCATTCCGAGTTGTGTCAAAACAAAAACTACCGTCCGATTTCCGAAAAGCCCAGACGCTTGAGCGTTGTGGCAAAGCCCTTGGGCAGCGGCGCGCAAAGCTCCGTTTTGCCGCCGTCGAACTTGCGGTTTTCGGGCAGGACGATTTTCGAAAGGTGCAGATAAATATGCGGATACAGGGGTTGCTCCTCCTGATTGAAGCCTATCTTGTACGGCTCTTCCTTGATGTCGGACATATAAACGTAGGGGGTGCGGCTGTAGAGCGATTCGCCCACGATTTTAATTCCGACTTCGTTTGCGTGCACGCGGATTTGGTGCGGTCGAACCGTTTCGGCGGAAGCCCGCCAGAGTTCGTACGCGCCGACGCGCTCCAGACGCTCGAAGACCGTATGCGCCTTTTTGCCGAACCTGTGCGAAACAAGCCACACGGGACGTTCGTCGTGCATCAAAACGGGCAGATCCACATCGAACGAAGCCTGCGAAGCCTGCGCCGATTTCGCCAGAAGCAGGTACTCGAACTTCATCGCGCCCGACCAGATTTCGTTGCGCATTTCGTTGGCGGTGTCCTTGTCGCAGGCGATTATCGCCGCGCCCGAAATTTCGAAGTCGAGTTGGTTGACCGCGTAGGGAGAATTTATGCCGAGGCGTTTGAATTCGGGCTTGTCGGGCGTCTCGCGCATCGCAAGCATCACCGACTTTTCCTTCGGCGAACCGAGGTACGAGTCGAGCAGGATGTCGGCGGGCTTGCCGATCGCCACGAACGACGGCGAAGCTTCGGCGAGGACGTCGAACCTCATCGGATCTTCGCCGAGCATTCCCGCGGGAAAGCCTATTTTTTTCGACTGCGCCATTATTTTTCGTCGGGAAATTTAGTCGCCAAGACTTCCTCGGTCTGTTTTTTGCGGAAGTCGGCGAGCGTCTTTGCGTACGCCGAATCGGACAGCGCAAGAATCTGCAACGCCGCAACCGCCGCGTTCACCGCCCCCGCCTTTCCGATTGCAAGCGTAAGCACGGGCACACCGCGCGGCATCTGGACGGTCGAAAGCAGCGAGTCCATCCCGTCTGTCGCCCAGCCCTTCATCGGCACGCCGAGAATCGGAAGGTCTGTATGCGCCGCGAGCACGCCCGCAAGGTGCGCAGCTCCGCCCGCCGCCGCGATTACGATTTTCACTCCGCGCTCCTTTGCGGTCGAGGCTATTTTACACGCCTTTTCGGGGGTGCGGTGTGCGCTTGCGATATTCCGTTCGTAGGGAATTGCGAATTTTTCGAGAGTGGCTGCGCAGTGCTGCATTGTGTCCCAATCGCTCACGCTGCCCATTACTATACTGACAAGGGGTTTTTGTTCCATAATTTTTCCGGTCGAGCATATTTTACCAAAATTTTTCGATTGCAATCAATATAAATTCAGCGTTTAGGTTTTCAGGGTTGGCGGCAACGGTTGCCGTCGTAATTTTTTTTACAGGATTATTATGGGATGTCTATATGATTGGATTAACGCCAATGCGGTTCTCGCTTCGGCAACGCTTTTGATTTTGGCGTATGTATTCATTGCAACCGAAGTGGTTTCGAAATCGGTTGTCGCGCTAATCGGGGCGAGCTTGGCGATTCTGCTCGGACTTGTAAGCCAGTCGAAGTTTTTGCCGTCGGGCGCCGCAAACCCGAACTACTTCGTGCACTTCATCGACTTCAACGTGATATTCCTGCTCATCGCGATGATGATTATAGTTTCCATAACCACGCGGAGCGGAATTTTCACCTACATTGCAAACGCCATTATGAAGTCCACAAAGGGACGTCCGACAATGATTCTGATTTCGCTCGGGATGTTCACGGCGGTCGTCAGCGCATTCCTCGACAACGTTACGACCGTGATTCTGGTGATGCCCATCACCTTTGCGATTGCCCAAAAGCTCGATATTTCGAGCGTGCCGTTCCTTCTCGTGGAGATTTTCGCTTCGAACATCGGCGGCACGGCGACGCTCATCGGCGACCCGCCGAACATCATCATAGGCAGCGCGGCGAAGTTTTCGTTTATGGATTTCGTCAACGAGCTTTCGGGCGTGGTTGCGGTAATTTTCGTAGTAATTGTGCTCTTTTACGCGTTCGTTTTCAGGCATTCCCTCAAAACTACTCCCGAGCGCATGGCGGCAATCTCGAAGATGAACAACAACTTTTCGAAAGTCGTAGACCGACCGCTGATGATTCGTTCGCTTGTGGTGCTCTCGCTTGTTATCGGCGGGTTTGTTTCGCACGACTATCTGAAGATTGAAACATCGGTCGTCGCGCTTTTCGGCGCGAGCATATTGTTGCTTTTCGAAAAGCCTGAGGAAATCTTCAGGGAAGTCGAATGGAATACAATCTTCTTCTTTATCGGGCTTTTCGTAATCATCGGCGGGCTGGAGGCTTCGGGCGGAATCAAGTTGATGGCACAGGAGGTGCTCGACATCACGCACGGATCGCAGTCGGCTACGGCGTTCATTATTCTCTGGGCTTCCGGTGTAATTTCGGGGATTATCGACAACATCCCCTACACTGCCACGATGGCTCCGATGATTGCCGAGATACAGAAGTCGATGGGTACGGAATATGCTTTCCCGCTCTGGTGGTGTTTGTCGCTCGGCGCGTGTCTCGGCGGCAATATGACAATTATCGGCGCGGCGGCAAATGTGATTGTTTCGGAAAACTCGGCAAAGCACGGCGAGCCCATTTCGTTTATGTACTTCTTGAAGTATGGGGTAATCACGGTTTTGATTTCGCTCTCCATCTCAAGTGCATACGTCTGGATCCGCTATTTGTGAGAGCGGGAACCTGCGGGACTTGTTTGACGCACAACTGGGTCATACTCGAAAACTAAAAGGGAGCAGTACTTCAGTACAGCCCCCTTTTGTTTTCTCCGTGTGCCTCAGTTGTGCGCCAAACCGTACCCCGCAGAACCCCGCT
>CASFDK010000013.1 GCA_949293415.1 uncultured Verrucomicrobiota bacterium | reverse complement strand
TTATTTTTCATGTCCGAACACAAAAGTTTTTGGGCGAAGCGCAAAAAGCTTTTGGGAAGCATAATTGGCGGAGCCAATTACCCGAAGGGCGCGTACGGCGCGGATTGGCGTAAGCCAACCAAGCCGACGCGTGCAAAGGATCTCGGGGCTCTCTTGTTTACGGATATCCGCTCGCACGACAGCGGGCTTGTCGAACCTCGCCTAAATTGCAAGCTCACTATCCACTCCGCGGACTTATGTACAATAACGAGCGACCGCACTCGGCGTTGAACTACGAACCGCCAAGCAGTCTCCGCCGCCCCCATGAGGGCGATACGAACCAATTTAATCTTGAATCAATAAACACAATCAACAATAACATCAACCAAGTCACTTTACTCCTTTTGCTTCCTGCCCTAATTTGGGGCACACAGCAATTCAAACCGCCGTAAGTCGGCAGCGGACGTCCGCATTCTTGCGCGCCATCGCTCTTGAAAGCTCTATAGCCTTGTCCGTAAGGTCGGGGCAAGCCTCGGCAACGCGCTCATCGGGCGTCATAGCAACCCACTTTGCGGCGTTCGCCGCGTCATCGGCAATGCGCTTTTCGATTGAAGCCTGCGCGACGGGAACAAACCCATCGGTTTCGACGTCTTCGAAGTCGCGTTTTTCAAACGACTTTAAAATTTTCCCTTGACTTTCCGAACCGTTTTCCGACTGTGAGGGCATAGATGCAACCTGTTCGGTTGATATACCGTGATTCCGGACAGCGTAGCCGGACGATGCGTTAACCGCATCTCCGGCATCGTTATTTTTCCACGCCGTAACAACCCAGTTCTCCTTTTCTCCGAATCGGAATTTATGCGCTCGGCAAATTCAATCAGTTCGGGAAGCTCGAGCATACGCGCATCCATCTTCTTCGTGAAGTCGCGCATTTTTGCCTCAACTTCCCTTATCTGCGCGGAGGAATACCCGCGTTTGACATCGCCGAGCGAATCCCAAACCTCGTCGAACGCTTCCTGCGCCGCGCTTGCGTCATAATCCTTGTGCGGGGATGAATCGACGCGCTTCGGGTCGAACCTGCCGTCCTTTGGCATAGTCAAATCGGGAGGGTAGGGGTCGGTAGAACGCTCCATCCGCCCGCCGCCCGAAGAACCGAATTGATTATTTCCATTTTCGCCCGATTTTTTCCCTTGACTTTCAGAAAGGTTTTCCGATTGTTTAGGCATAGTCGAAGAGGATAAGACGGAATGGGTAGCCCCAGACGCTTGTTTTTTAGCCCGCACCTCTTCGGCTTTTTTGTTTGAGTAAAAGGTCAAAACAAAATCGGGTTGCTTCTTTTTAAAGCTCTTCTTCACCACGACCGTCAAACGCCTTTCGTCGTAGTTCGGGTCGGCAACCCAATAACGGCGTTCGTTTTCGTTCACAATTTCAAGGTTGCCGCTACGGATGATTTCGCCTATCTGCAAAATTTCGTCCGCCGATACATAGCCCATTCTGGCGTTCTCGCCGTAGTGCTTTAACATAATGTGGTTCGCTCCGCTCTTGTCGCGCGAACCGCGTAAAAACGCTATAACATTGCCGAGGTCGTCAATGCGTATGTGATAATAGTTTTTACCGCCACTCACAACCGAAGCAATACCGCCTTGCTCTTCGTTAAGTATGCGTCCCTTTAATTCGTCGACAAATTCTGCAATGCGCGCCTTGAGTTTTGAGGTAAGCTTGCCTTCCGTACGTTCTCTTCCGCCCACCCTCGCAGGAGCGCCGAAACCATCATCCGCGCCGTCCTCCCAATCCAAGCCGTCGCCATCGTCAACTTCGTCTTCGAAGTCGAACTCTTCCTCTTTTATCCGCGCCTTGTAAAGCCGCGCAAGGTCTTCAACGTTGTTGTCGAGCCAGAACTGCTGCCTGCGGGCAATCTCCGCCTTTTGCGCGGCGATATCTACCTTGCTGTTGTACTCGGCAATCGACATTCCCTCCGAAATCAACCGCTCCGCCTCCGCGTCGATTTCCGCGTCGTACTCCCTGCCTATCTCGTCGAACTTGTCCGAAACCTCCCAACTGTTCTTTTCAAGCCACCGCTTGAACTCGTCCACACTGTCGAAGTCGCGCCTGTTCAACCTTTCAAGCTCGGCTTTTTCGTCCTTTACCCTGTCGTATTCCTTGTCCCAATTCGTAATGAACACATCGCGGACAAGACGCTCGGGCTTGGCTTTGCGCATAACAATCCCGTCAACTTTGATTTCGCCCTTTGCGTCGCGCACATAGGCGTTTTCTGCGGATAGCCCGCCCGCGTCGGCAAACACGCCGCGAACGTCTGCGGGCACATAATATGTAATCCTGCCCGCGTCCGCATAAGCCAGTATCCACTTGTCGAGAAATTCCCGCGCCTTCGTCTCTTCTCTAAATACCTTAATCGGCTTCAACTTCTTTCCGTCCTCGACGATTTTGAACTTGCCCGACTTCAACGCCATAAGCTCCAACTTCAAACCGCCGTAAGTCGGCAACGGATGCCCCGCATTCTTGCGCGCCATCGCCCTTGAAAGCTCTATAGCCTTGTCCGTAAAGTCGGGGCAAGCCTCGGCA
>CASFDK010000012.1 GCA_949293415.1 uncultured Verrucomicrobiota bacterium | reverse complement strand
TAAACGCAATGTCTTCGTCGAATTTTTCGACTTCCGTCTTTTGATTGGTCTGCATTCGTTCCGCCTGCAACATTGTTTCCGCTTCCGTATAATTGCGTTTTCAACCGTATCGAACGCCCGCGGAGCGGCAAAGTTGCACGAAATCGAAAAAAAATGAAAAAAAAGCTGGAATGCGAGCAAAAAACCGTTAGCCTGCATCGTTTTAATTTTTTAAACAAAGAAATCCGAAAGAAGTAAACTATGAGCGGACTCATTCAATGGACATCGAAAGCCAAGCACAAGGCAGGTAAGAAAAGCGCAGGGGCAAAGCCCAACGCGCGCAGACAGAGACTTTTGGCGTCTCGCAAGCGCAAGGTTCGCGCCAGCGCAGCCAAGGCTGCCAGAAAACTCGCCAACGCCCAAATGGAAGCTAAGTAGGGCGCGGAAACCGCTCGGGAGGGTATCGTCGGCGGCATTTTGAAAAAAATGCTTGCAAAGGGATTTTCCCAAGCTATCGTGCCCGGTTTCAAAATAAAACATTTAGAAGATTTTTTCACTATGGCAAGAGTATGTTCAGTTACAGGCAAGCGTCCGGTAAAGGGTCGCTCCATCATCCATAAAGGTCAGAGCAAAAAGAGCGGCGGTATCGGTTTGCAGCTCGTAAAGCAGACAAAGCGCACTTTCAAACCCAATGTGCAACGCATCCGCGTACGCACGGCAAGCGGCGCAGTAAAGCGTCAGTGGGTCAGCGCAAAGGCAATCAAGGCGGGTTTGGTCGAAAAGGCGTAGGTCTTTCCGATTCGCCAGTATCGCGTAAATGCGTACAGCTTTTATGTCGGATTCCCGTCGGAGTATATTCTCCGAGGGGAATTTTTGTGTCCGCAAAATCGGGCGCGGATAAAAAATTCCCGAAATGCGCGCCGCCTTAAAACCGACGCTCAAACTTTCCCGCTAAAGAATTTGCAGTTTTTTGCGATTATATTCGAAACATTTTGAATCGGACAGACTCCCGTAGAACTTAAAAGCGGAAATAAATTTAGATGTACAGCGCAAAAGAACGCATACATCAACGGAAAAATAAAAAACAGGATATATAATGGAAATCTTCGTAGGCAATCTGCCTTTCGATATTACCGAACAGGAAATAAGAGACAAATTCGCCGAAATCGGTGCAGTTTCGAATGTAAAAATGCTGATGGACAAGTTCTCGGGCAGATTCCGCGGAATAGCGTTCGTTTCGATGGACGACCAAGCGCAGGCGGAAAAAGCCGTCGAAACGCTCAACGGCGCGGATTTGGGCGGCAGACCGATGAAAGTCGACAGAAGCAGGGAGAGGAGCGAAAGATTCAACGGCTTCGGCGGAGGATTCCAACGACAGGGCGGCAGAAGATTTTCCGACGGCGGCGGCTTCCGACAGTACGGCGACCGTCCGCAACGCCCGTTCCGTCCGCGATTCCGCGGGAGCGACGACGAAAACGGCGGACAAAACGCGGAAAACGGCGATAACTTCGAACAACGCCAAAACTTCCGCAGGGAAGGTTTCCGCCCGAGGCAGGAAGGCTTTCGTCCAAGACAAAGCGGTTTTAGACCGAGACAGGACGGCTTCCGTCCGAGAAACGGCGGCTTCAATAAAAGATTCGACGACGACGACTACCGCCAACGCGACGACTACCGTCGCCCCTCCAGAGAAGACTACGACTCAGGCGAATAATTCCGACAATAAAAAAAGGCGGTCAATAACGATCGCCTTTTTTGTTTGCATTCCGTTTGGGGTTCGGAAGCACGACCGTCTCTAAGCGTTCCGCCGCTGTACTTGCCGAGCCTCGAACCGTCGGTGCGGATGTCGTCAACGGCGTGCATAATTTCGTGGGCTGCAAGCATCAGCGCGGCACTCGGCTGCCCGTTTCTTTTCGCCTTGCCGAACTCCACGTTTATTTTCCGCTCGAAAGCGGTCTGATATTCAATTCCCAAACAGTTTTCGTAAACCGCCTGTACAATCTGGTCGGGGCGGCGGCTATCCACAACCTCTTCGTCAAAGCCGTGCTTCTTGAGTACCTCCCGCACGGCGTCAAGGGCAACCTCATAATGCTGTGTGTCATACTTTTCGGGCGTTTGGGGCGCAAAAAAAAGAGAACGCATTGCGGTCTCTTTGTGTTATGGGTTTTCTGCAAGATTATTTTCTTCGGCGGTATATTGCCAGTGCGAGTGCCATTGTCGCCGCCGCCGCCGCGTAGGTCGCGGGTTCGGGGACTGCCGTCAGGTAGCCGTCGCTTGTCAGCGAAAGCCCGTTTTTCCAGTCTCCGTCCGATTTCATAAAGAAACTCGATTCAATCAGGGTTTTCAATTTTTGGTATTCGCTTTCGCTTGTCGTTCCCATTTTAACCGCGTTTTCCCTAAAGTTTTCGATATACACCATTTTGCCGTTTGCGATGTTGTCCGCGGAGTTTGCGTCGCCGAAGTCTATCACGCCTTCGTCGCCGAGGATGAATGTCGTCTTTGTCGTTGCAGGTTTTACGACGAGCCCGCTGGCGACGAGTTTCCCGTTGACGGTGATTTTGGTGTCGCCTTCAAACATTCTCAGCACTCCGCCGATGTATGTTTCTCCGCCTTTTTCGACGAGTATCGCGCTTTTTGTAGTCGATTTCGCCGAACACATATTGAGGTCGGTTTGTGTCGTGAATTTGCCATCAACGACGAGCTGTCCCTCGAGGGCGGAGTCCGACGTATAGAGTGCGGTTACGCTTTTGAAGTTCAGTTCCACGCCCTTGCCGATTTTCAGTGTCGTGCCCGTTTTTGTCGTGCCACTCGGGGTTGTTGTCGAACCGAGTTTCAGGTAGATGTTGTCGTAAATGACGACATTTCCGCCGCCGTTCGAGGCGGTGAAGGCTATTGTCGAAGAATGCCCCTTGTTTGTGAAATTTTTGAAATGGAACATACTTCCGCCCGTGCTGGTGAAGTTTATGTAGTGGTCGCCCTTAAGCCCGTCGGATGCGGCGTTGCTACCGACCATTAGGTAGTCGAACGACGCTCCGGCTACGTCGAAATTAACGTAGCTGTCCGCCAAACCGTCGCCCATTACGCCGTTGAAGCGGATGTAGTCGGACTGGTCGGACGGCGCGGTCGAGCCCGCCCACGGTTGGTATTGTTCGGTCGAACTCCAGTTGTAGGCGTTTTCCGCCGAACTTGAGCCGAACATTTCGTATATAGACTGTGCCTGTGTTATTGACGCGCCCGCCAATGTCGCCGCTGCGAGTATAAAGATTGATTTTGTTTTCATAGCAGTTTCCTTTTATGGTATTTGGGATGGGAGGTCGGTCAACGAACCCCTTCTTCGTCATTCTATCAACAAAAGGAATTACGGTAAAGCTTAATAACGGACTCGGTTTTCGTTTTTTGGACACGACACTAACTGTGCGGCTTGTGTGCCGAATCGGCGCGAAAAACGGATGGAGTCTGCGGTTTTATTCCGCCTTTCCCGCGAGTATGTCGGGATAGTTTTTAAGGCTTTTGCCGTAGTATTTTTTGAATGCTTTAGAGAGCGATGACCTGTCTGCGTAGCCCGTGAGTTTTGCTATTTCGGTATTTGTCAGCGAATTTTCGGCGAGGAGTTTTGCCGCCTTTTCCATCCGCGCAGACAGTACGAATTTTGCGAATGTTTTCGAGTGGCGTTTTTTGAAGTGGTTGTCGATGTCCCATTCGCCGACGTTCAGGGCTTTTGCGACGGTGCTTCTGCGCCAGTTTTCCTGCGGATTGCCGCAGATTTCCATCGCCGTTTTTTCGAGACATGTTTCGAGCCTGTCGCTGCCCGTTTCAAAAAATTCGCGTTTGACCAGCTCGGCGAACACCGCCACAATGTTGTTCAGAAATAGAATGGAGCGTTTTTCGGCGTAGATTTCGCGCCTCATGATGTCCATCACCGCTTCGATGTCGGCGATGTTGCGCGATTGCGAAAATCCGATTTTCTTGCCGAATGCGCCGTTCCATTCGGGCGACGGGCGCAGGTGCAGCCAGAGCACGCGGCACTTTTTGCGTACCGACTCTTCGAAAACCGAGCCTGCGGGAATCGTGATGATTGTGCCTTTGTCCGCGCCACCTTTTCCGGATTCGGTTCTGTACAGGAGCGTGCCGTCGAGAATGAGCAGCATAATGTGGTATGGGTATTTCGGGCGGCTATGGTAGTAGTTTGCGCGGGCGTCGATGATCCCCGAGGCGAGTATCGAGTGGTGCGCGAAAATGTCGTTGGGCAGTTTTTCGGGCAGGGTGATGTTTGCGCCCGTATTGTTGATTAGTCGGGGTGGCATAAACTCGTTCTTGCACTCGTACGAAAAATAACATTGCGAAGTCCCGACGCTCCAGAATTGCGTTTTTTCGTCGTTGGTGAAGTGCCACAAATATCCGTCCATACGGTCGGTCATTAGTGGCGCGGGAAAGCGATTTTTGCAAGCCGATTTTTCCCCGCGGCGGAAGAGGGGGTGGGCGGATTGTAAGATTTTTGCGGCGAAACCGCAAAAACATACATTTTTCCAGAAAAATTTTGGGCGGATATACAAATGTTCCCGTTTTGGTATCGTTTAATATATTGTAAATCAAGTTGTTGTCTATTGTCTTTGGTTTTTTGCGTATTTTTGGGATTTCTTTAATAATTTTCTTGAAATCCGTTTGAAAGTGTTGTTTGTTGATTGCGGTTTTTCAAATAAAGGCTTTATATGAAACTTGACGGCAAAACTCCGAGGGCGCAGATAGAACAGCTGGTGCGCGAGACGGTATACAGGGAAATGAACCTTCCCGTTCCCCAACCCGCAGTGGGTCCGAACCCGTTGGTGGTAAACGTCAGCGCAAGGCACGTGCACCTTACGCAGGAGGCTGTCGAGGCGTTGTTCGGCAGGGGCTACAAGCTCAACGTCCACAAGTGGCTTTACCAAGAGGGGCAGTTTGCGGCAAAGGAATTTGTAACGCTCATCGGCCCGCGCAGCAGGGTGATTTCTAACCTCCGAATACTCGGTCCCTGCCGTAAGGAGTGTCAGGTAGAGCTTGCGCTCACCGACGCCCGCGCGCTCGGCTTCGATGTCCCGCTACGCAATAGCGGCGACCTCAAGGGAACTCCCGGCTGTATGCTGATGGGGCCTGCGGGCTTCTACGAAATGTCGTACGGGGTAATCCGCGCGGCAAGACACGTGCATATGAGCCCCGCCGACGCGGAATTCTACGGCGTAAAAGACAGGGATAAAATGAAGCTTCTAGTCTACGGCGAAAATTCGACGATATTCGAAAATCTTCTTTGCAGGGTAGACCCCGCGCTCAAGTTGGAAGTCCACATCGACACCGACGAGGGCAACGCGTGCGACCTCAGCCAGTACTCGCTCTGCGAACTGGTCAAATAAATTTCAATCTACAGAAAACACAAATTAACCACGAAAGGTAAAATATGAGTCAGTCATTGGGAATGATAGAAACGCGCGGCTTTACGGGTTGCGTGGAAGCCGCCGACGCAATGGTCAAAGCGGCTAACGTAGAACTTGTAAAACAGGTTCAGATCGGCGGCGGCTACGTCACGGCAATCGTGCGCGGCGATGTAGGCAGCGTAAAGGCGGCGGTGGAAGCGGGCAAGCAGGCGGCGCAGGCTGTCGGCGAACTCGTAGGCTCGAACATCATCGCAAGCCCGCATCCGACTCTCCTCGAAAAGATGGGGCTTTAATACGAACAACCGAACGGAAAGACTTTATTATATGAAACAGGCACTTGCAATGGTTGAAACCAAGGGTTTTGTAGCGGCGATGCAGGCCGCCGACGCGGCTGTAAAGGCGGCGAACGTAGAACTTCTGGGATGGAAAAAAGTCGGCAGCGGCTTGGTCGCGGTATTCTTCACGGGCGACGTAGCTTCGGCAAAGGCGGCACTCGACTCGGCGGTTGAAGCCGCAGGCAGAATCGGCGAGGTAACCGCCGCCGACGTAATCGCGCGCCCGCACGACGAACTCTCGAAGCTCGGCTGCTTCTCGTTCTAATCGCCCGAAACGCTTTTTTGCGCCCGATATGAAAAGAATCCTCATAGCAAACGTAGGTTCGACAAGCTACAAATACACCGTCTTCCAAGTCGATTCGAAGGGCGCGTGCATTGAGCTTGTCCGCGGCGGAATCGAAAGGGTTTCCGACTACGAGTCGGCTATCTCCCAATCGCTTGTCGATTTGGAGTCGAAGGGGTTCGCAAAATCGTCAATCGACGCGGTCGCATTCAAAACGGTCGTAGGCGGCAATGTTTCGGGACTCCGCGAGGCGGACGAAAAGGTCGTCGACGCGCTCGAGGCGATGGCATACGTAGCCCCCGCGCACAACCCGCCGTACGCGGCGGCAATACGCGCATTCGGCAGGGTGCTGCCATCGGCGAGAAAAGTCGCGCTCTTCGAAACATCATTCTACCAGTGGGCGGACGAGGCGTGGAAACGCTACGCCGTTCCGCAAAAATGGTACGAAATCGGAATCCGCAGATACGGTTTCCACGGCGCAAGCCACAAGTTCGCGGCGGAAAGGGTCGCGGAACTTTGCGGCGAATCCGAAGCCGCCGAAAGCGCGAGAATGCTCTACGTCAACAACGGAAGAATGCCGCTGAAAAAGCACTTTAGAATGGTCAACTGCCACCTCGGCGGTTCGTCTTCGGTGTGCGGAATTTTCGACGGCGCGGCGGTCGGCGCAAGCATGGGGTTCACCCCCCAAAGCGGTCTGCCCCAGAACAACAGAGTGGGCGACTTGGACGCGATGGCGATACCGTTCGCTATGGAAACGCTCAAGATAAATGTGGAAGATGCGGTGCGCCAGCTTTCGAAAGAGGGCGGTCTGCTCGGAATCAGCGGAGTTTCCAACGATATGCGCGAAGTGCGCGCGGCGGCGGAATCGGGCAACGAATCGGCGAAGACCGCAATCGACGTTCTGGCGTATTCGGCGCGTTCGTATATCGGGCAGTTTACGGCGCAAATGGGCGGTCTTGACGCAATCGGATTCAGCGGCGGAATAGCCGAAAACAATCCGTGGCTGAGGGCAAAAATACTCGAACCCCTCGCGGGCTTGGGTTTGAAAATCGACGCGGAGAAAAATTCCGCGCTCGTAAAATCGGAGGGGGTATTCTCGTGCCCCGACTCCAAAATCAAAGCCGTCGCGGTCGTGGCGAACGAGGAAATCGTAATCGTCCGCGAAGTGGCGCGCTACATTGAAAAATAATATTTAAAAATAGAAAACAGTGAAAGGCAATAATATGGCAAACGCAATCGGAGTATTGGAAACAAAGGGAATGGTGGCTCTCGTAAAGGGCGTAGACGCAATGCTGAAGGCGGCGAGCGTAAGCTTGGCGGGTCAGTACAAGGACGTTGGCGGCGCGTACATGAGCGCGGCTGTCGTCGGCGACGTGGCATCGGTCAAGGCGGCTGTCGAAGCCGGCGCGAATGCGGCTGCGGAAGTCGGCACCGTTTGCAGCGTGCACGTAATCGCGCGCCCGCACGAAAACACCGAAGCGGTTCTTTCGCCCAAGGTTTCGTCGAGGAAATAAGGACGGCTTTTCGGAGACATAAAAATGTTTCTTGCAAAGGTCATAGGACAGGTCGTGGCGACCCAGAAGGACGACAAACTCAGGGGCAGCAAACTTTTGGTCTTGCGCCCCCTGCAGATTGACTCGTCGAATCCCGCCGACCTTGTCGAAAACAAAAACACCGTGGTCGCGGTGGACAACTGCGGTGCGGGGGTCGGGCAGGTTGTGATGTTCTGCCAAGGCTCGAGCGCGCGGCAGGCGTACGGAATGAAGGAACTTCCCATCGACGCGGCGGTGATAGGCTTGGTCGATAGCGTGGAGGCGTTCTCCAAGGAAGTTTACAAAGCCGAAAAATAACCGCTGCGCCGCAATCGGGCGCATAAAAACAACTTAGATACCATTTACAATGAGCATAAATTTGGACGAGGAAACACTCAGACAGATTGTACGCGGCGTAATCAGGCAAATGGGCACGCAGGGAGCACCCTGCGCCTGCAAAGCCGCGCCGACAATTCTCAATACCGCTTCCGAAAACGGAATTTTCTACGACGTAAAAAGCGCGGCGGCAGCCGCATTCGAGGGCTACAAGCAGCTCTGCAAGGGCGGCTTCGAAATGCGCAAAAAGATTGTCGACATCGTCAAGAAAATGACGGTGGCAAACGCCAAAGAGTGGGGCACTTTCGAATACAACGAAACGAAAATCGGCAAGCTCGAACATAAAATCGGCAAGCTCGAAATCGTAAAGCTCGTTCCCGGAGTCGAGTGGATTAAGCCCGACGCGTACAGCGGCGACCACGGCATTATGCTCGAGGAATACGCCCCCTACGGCGTAATCGGCGCAATCACCCCCGTGACGCACTCCATCCCCACAATCGCGGGCAACATCATCAATATGGTTGCGGCGGGCAACGCGATAGTTTTCAATCCGCACCCCGGCGGCGCAAAGAGCGCGGTCAAGGCAATCGGCGCATTCAACGCGGAAATCGAAAGGCAGCTCGGCATCCGCAACCTCATCTGCTGCATCGCAAACCCGACCATCGAGTCGTTCGACGCAATCTGCAAGAGCGACTTGGTTTCGGTGATGTGCATCACAGGCGGTCCCGGAGTGGTGCGCGCGGCAATGCTCTCGGGCAAAAAGTCGATTTGCGCGGGCCCCGGCAATCCCCCCGTAATCGTGGACGACACCGTAGACCTCGACAAGGCGGCGGCGGACATCATCGCGGGCGGCTGCTTCGACAACAATCTTCTCTGCTTGGGCGAAAAGGAAATCTTCGTTCTCTCGAATGTAGCCGACAGATTTATGAAGGCTCTCGACGCGCAGGGCGCGGTTAAAATCGGCGGTAGCGTGCTCGACAGACTCACAGACACCGTCTTCGCAAAGAAGGACGGACACTATTCCCTCAAGCGCGACTTGGTCGGCAAAGATCCGCAGGTTCTCGCGGAGGCTGCCGGCATTTCGGTGTCGTCAAACGCGCCGATGCTCTACGCCGAAACCGACGCAAACCATCCGTTCGTGGTCGAGGAACAGATGATGCCGATGATTCCCGTAACGGTCGTAAGAGACTTCGACGAAGCGGTCGACGCGGCACAGAAGGCGGAACACAACTACAGGCACAGCGCAATCATCCACTCGCTGAACGTCGGCAGAATGACGCAGATGGCGCGCGCTTTGAACACCACGATATTCGTCAAGAACGGTCCGTCGACTTGCGGTCTGGGGCTGGGCGGCGAAGGCTACCTCTCGTACTCGATTGCAACCGCGACGGGCGAAGGCATCTCGAACCCCAAGACGTTTACGCGCCGCCGCAGGTGCGTTATGGTGGACAACCTCAACATATTTTAACAAACACAGAGCGCGCCGAATCGCGCGCCGAAAATCGAAAAAATGCAGACGGCAAAAATAGTCGGAAACCTCGTTATGTCGCACGCCCACCCGAGCGTTGCGGGCAACGGGCTTTTCCTATGCCAGCCGATTGACGAGAACGGCGAAAACTTCGGCGAACTCGTAGTTGCGATAAGTCCGTTCGGCGGCGGGATAGGCTCGAAAGTGCTCATCTCCACCGATGGAAGCGCAACGCGCGAATACGTGGGCGACAAGCGAAGCCCGCTCCGCAACTCGGCGGTCTGCGTAATCGACGACTGATTTTTATGAAACTCGGACGCGTCATAGGCAGAGTGGTTCTTTCGCGGAGGGACGAAAACCTCCCGAACGGATTCCTGCTTGTCGTATCGCCCCTCGACAAAGACCAACTGTCGGGGCGCGACGCTTCGCCCGTTTCGAAAAAACTTTCGAACCTCGTTCTGCTCGACCAATTCGGCGCGCGCGTGGGCGACACAATCGGCTACGTGGAGGGCGCGGAGGCGACCGCGCCGTTTGCAACGCCCGTGCCGATAGACGCATACAATGTTGGAATCGTCGATTTTTTCAATTACAATCCGAATTTATAAACAGATAAAAATATGAAAAGAGTATACACGGCAAAAGACATCGAAGAACTTAAGCGCAACGGCGGAACTCTCCCTGCGGACGCAATTCTCACCCCGCAGGCAAAGGAGGCCCTCTCGGGCGGCGACATCCCGTTCGCGCCGAAAGCCGCGGCTAACGCAGCTCCCGCCCGCAAGGAATACAAAGTTCCCGAAAAGGAATACAAGTGGGTTCACGGTCAGGATCCGAAGACCCCCGAGGAAATCGAAAAGTTCTTCCGCTCGCCCGAAATCGAAAAGCTCAAAAGGCTCATCGTCGACTTGGGCAGACGCTCGTACAGTAAAAACTACAACGACGGCAACGGCGGCAACTTCAGCGTCCGCGTGGGCGACAATATCGTGCTCTGCACCCCCACGATGATTTCGAAAGGCTCTATGACCCCCGAAGACATGTGCTTTGTCGATATGGACGGCAACCAGCTTGCGGGCAACAGAAAACGCACAAGCGAAGTTCTCGCACACTTGGCGATTATGAAACGCCAACCCATGGCGAAGGCGTGCTGCCACGCACACCCGCCGCACGCAACGGCGTTCGCGCTTGCGGGAAAAACTCCGCCGCGATGCGTCAACCCCGAAACCGAAATCTTTATCGGACAGGTCGGCTTGGCTGACTACGGTACCCCCGGAACGCAGCATATGGCGAACGCCGTCGGCGAACAGGGCGTTGACCACGACTGCGTATTTATGGTCAACCACGGCGTTATGACTTGGGCAAACGACATCGAAACGGCTTTCTGGAAAATGGAAAACGTCGAAGCGCACTGCTTCACCTCGATGCTCGCATTCCAAATCGGCGGACCGCGCCACTTCTCGGATTCGGACGCCGCGGAACTGGTGAAAATCAGAAAGGCAATGGGTATGGTCGACCAGCAGAACCTTACCGAATGCAACCTTTGCGACACCAAGGACGACTTCAGGGGCGTAGTGTGCAAGGCTAAAGCTCCCGCAACGGCACAGTCGGGCGCGGGTTTCGATTGCGACGCGGAAAAGCTCGTCGCGAAAATCACGCAAATGATAGTTTCGGAGATGAAGAAATAATGAAAGTTTCAATCATAGGAGGCGGCGGCAGAGTCGGCTCGTGCGCGGCATTCGCGCTCGAGTGCATGGGGCTTGTCTCCGAAATCCAGATTATCGACGCGAACTCCGACGCGGCGGAGGGCGAAGCTCTCGACCTTCTCCACGGCTCGAGCGTTCTCGGCGGTCAGCGCATAAATTCGGGCTGCTACAAACGCGCGGCGGACAGCGATATGTACATCATCACCGCGGGACTTCGCCGCAAACCCGACGAAAGCAGACTCGACCTCATCAACCGCAACGTTTCGCTCTTCCGCCAAATTCTCGCCTCGATAAAAGAGGCGGGCTATAAGCGCGACGCATTCGTGTTCGTTGTTTCGAACCCTGTGGACATCCTCACATACATCGCCGCGCAGGAACTCGATTTGCCGCGCGAACGCGTAATCGGCTTGGGCACAATGCTCGACACATCGCGCTTCCGAGCACTCATCGCAAAAGAGCTGAAAGTTCCGTCGACACAGGTGAACGCAACGGTTCTGGGCGAACACGGCGACAGTATGTTCCCCGTCTGGAGCGCGGTCTCGATTAACGGCTTACCGATGAAGGGCTTCGAGGCGTTCGACCTCAACTTCCAAAATAGGATTTTCGAACGCACCCGCCAAAGCGGCGCGGAAGTAATCAAACGCAAGGGTGGCGCGGGCTACGCGGTAGGCGCGTCGATTGCGGCGGTCGTGAGGGCGATTCTGCTCGATACGCGTGAAATCCTGCCCGTTTCGTCGGTACAGACGGGCGCGTACGGGTTGCGCAACGTTGCAATAAGCGTGCCGACGGTAGTCGGCTCGGCGGGCGTGATAAGACACGTCGAGCTTGAACTCTGGCCGAAGGAATCGCAGGCACTGCTGAACTCGGCAAACTCGCTCAGGCAGACCTTGGCAAAAGTCTAAACGAAAAAATGCCCTTTTAGAAGCCGCCGCGGAACGCTCCCCGACGGCTTTTTTGTGCGCCCTTGTTCACCGCGTGTTAATTGTCTGTTTCGGGAAAATTGGGATTCGGCGCGGTGGTTTGTATGTCGAAAATGCTTTTGTGTTTTTTCGCAATTTCCGCATAGCGTTTGCGCCCGTCTGCGTCGAGCGATTCGAGGTTGAACTTGTGTTGAGCCTTCAACGCCTCGATTTGTTCGCGCGACGTGTCCGAAAAAATCGGGCACAGCCAGAGCGACGGCGGATTGCTTTCTCCGAACCGCGTTAGGACAAGCGCGGTTTGGAACTTCTCGCCGTCCGAAATTTGACGCGCCAACTTTTCGGCAAGTCCGCCGACGTACCGTCCGCCTCGCGCTCCGCATTGGGCGTAGTCGGCGGCGACGGAATTTGCGTAGTCGAATATGTCGTATAGCGAAATTTTCGCATCTGATTTTTCGGCGAGTTTTCCTTTCGCGACAGCCAAAAATATCCGCCGTTCAAGCTTTCTGTTTTCCGTGGAAGTGTAAAACACGGGGTCGAAACACGGTTCGTCGCCCAATTTCGGCTTGCCGTATTTTATGAAAACGTATTTCCCGTTGCGATTTTCAACTTTTATTACGCGATTGTTATTGTAGAGGGCGGTATGGTTTTTCGGCGCGTAGGGGTTCGTGAATTTTAGCAGATTTTGCAGGGTGTTCTTGCGGCTTTGCGTCTCGGCCTTATCCCATTCGTCGGCGAGCCGCTGCAACGTTTCGCCCGCAATATACGGAGTGTCTATTGTTTGAAAACGCATCGGGATGTAGCCGAGACTGTCTTCCGAAATTCCCGAATTCCTAGGCTCGATTTTGATTTCGCGCATCGGAATCTGGTTCAGGTTTTCGTCGCGCGGATTCATTCTAAACGGCGGCGGAGATTTCCCGAAAAAGCCGCTGCCGAAGAGCCGTTCGGGTGTTTTGCCCGCCAATGTCGTCTGTTTTTCGATAAAACATCCGCTTGCGAATGTGAATGGGGCGGTTTTGTCGAGCGAGTCGAGCCTGTTCTTGAAGGTACGTTCGTCGCCCGATTTTTTCAGCAAAAACAGCGCGTACAATTTGCCGACAAAATGTTCGGCGTTCTGCCAGAGTTCCTCGGCTGTGCGGCGGATTTCATCTGCCGGCTTTCCGCGCGCCAGCCTGTCCAACGCCCACGCTTCTGCGGAGGGTTCGCCGTGGGCGAAAAGTACGCCTTCGGTGTAGAGTCGGCTCCTGCGCAATATCGATTTTGCAAGATCGTCGAGCTTTTCGTTCGGCGGCGGGTCGAAGTCGGCGATATTTATTTCAGCGAATTTCTCGGGTATTGCAAAGCCGCCGCGAATTGCGTAGCGGTTCGGGTTTGTACTGGCGTTGCCGATTCCGCCGTCGAAGAATCGCGCGCTTATTGTTTTGTCGGGCGAGGGTTCGCCGAGTTGTACAAGTCCGAATACAGCCCACGCTTTTGCGCAGTCGGTTTTTGCATTTTTGTAGAGGCGGCGGAAATTTTCCACGGCGGCTTCGCGCGTAGGCGCGTTATAAAGTTTTGCAAACTCGAAATAGTCGCGCGTAAAAAACGCAATTTTTGCGTCCGGACTATAACATTTGGAAGGCGAAAAATATCGCGAATTTTCGAGCGTCATTTCCCCGAAAAGTGTCGAAATAAAACAGAAAAGAACTGCAAAATTTGCGGCGTATTTCATAACGTAGAATCTATACGATATTTCAAAAAAATAAAAGAATAATTTGCTTTACAAATAAATGCGAAAGTGTTTGAGTTCGGTTCATGGAGAGGTTCAAAATGGCAACGTTGCTGTTTTTCGCTTCCTTCAGCGACCCGCATTCCGAAAAAAACGGAGTCGAAACAAAGAGGAAAAGCGTCCGCGCCAAGCGCGGAACGGAATCTTGAGAAAGATTCTTGGGAACGGTCTCACGCAAGAAAACGCCCGAGCTTGAAAAAGTCTCGGGCGTTTTTGTTGGGGGGGATATCTGTAGCATTATGGAACTTTGTTCTTCCCCTGCGGCGAATGCAGTTTCCGCCTTTGCATGCAAGTCCGTATTGCTTCGGATTCGGCTTTTCGAATCATTCACAATCCTACAGCTTTTCGCCGAAGAAGGCTGCCACGGATTCGGCTACCCAGTCTTGTTCGTCGGGGGTTATTGACGAATAAATCGGCAGGCGCAACATTGTCTTTGCCAGCTTTTCCGCCACGGGCAACGGTCTGTCGGAACACCCCAGTTGCTTTGCCATCGGGCAGTTGTGCAGCGGCGCGTAGTGCGAGTTCGTTGCGATTTCGCGTTTTTTCAGGAATGCAGACAAAGCCTTTGTAGTCTCCGCCGATTCGGTCAGAATGAAGAAAATATGCGCGTTGTGTTTGCATTCGCTCGGGATTTTCGCCGTCGTTATTTTACCCGCGCGTTCGAGCGGCGCGAGTCTGTCGCGGTAGTAGTTCCACGCCGCCACTCGCTCGTCGGTGAGCTTTTGCGCAATCTCGAGTTGCGCCGCCAGAAATGCCGTAATCAGTTCCGACGGAATATAGCTGCTGCCGTAGTCGACCCAAGTATATTTGTCGATTTTCCCCTCCACAAAGCGTATGCGGTTTGTTCCCTTTTCGCGGATGAAGTACGCGCGGTCGACAAGCGACGGGTCGTTGCAAAGCAACGCGCCGCCTTCGCCCGCGATTACGTTCTTTGTGCTGTGGAAACTGAGCGCGCCCATATCGCCGAAAGTGCCGAGGTGCCGCCCCTTGTAGTAGGCGCAGAAGCCCTGCGCCGCGTCTTCGACAACCTTGACGCCCGACTTCTTCGCGATGTCCATAATCGTGTCCATCTCGCAGCCGACACCCGCGTAGTGGACGGGCACGATAACCTTTGTGCGGTTGGTGACAAGTTCGGATATTTGCGTTTCGTCGATGTTGAGCGTATCGGGGCGGATGTCGCAGAAGACGGGTTTTGCGCCGCGAAGCACGAAGGCGTTTACACTCGAAACGAAAGTGTATGTGGGCACGATTACCTCGTCGCCCGCCCCGATGTTGCAAAGCAACGCCGACATATCGAGAGCCGACGTGCATGAAGTCGTAACGAGCGAAGCCTTTGCGCCCGTGATTTTGCCGATGGATTCCTCGCAGATTTTGAGGAATGCGCCGTCGCCCTGAAGATGTCCCGATTCCATCGCCTTTTTGATGTAGTCGAGTTCGCGACCGCTTGTCGGAATTTTGTTGAAGTTTACTTTCATCGGAAATACAAATTGGATTTACGCCGATAGTGGATTTTTTGCGCGCGCATTGAAAGCAAAAAAATCCGTCCGAAAACTCGGGCGGATTTGCCGTATTGCCGTTATTTGCGCGCGCTATTTCTTCGCGTCTTCCGATGCGATGAGTTCGGCGATTTGCACCGCGTTGAGCGCCGCGCCCTTCCAGAGCTGGTCGCCCGCTACCCAGAACGAGAGCCCGTTTTCGAACGCAAGATCCTTGCGGATTCTGCCCACACCGCATTTTTCCCTGCACTGGAAGTTGAGCGGCACGGGGTAGATTTTGTTGTCTACATCGTCCACAAGTTCCGCGCCGGGGAACGCCGCGATGACTTCGCGCGCGCGTTCGACGCTTACGGGCTTTTCGAACTCGGCGTTGATTGCCACGCTGTGGGCGCGCATTACGGGCACGCGCACGCAGGTTGTGGAGTTGAGCACCGTGGGCGCTTCAAGAATCTTGCGCGTTTCGTTGAGCATTTTAAGCTCTTCCTTCGTGTAGCCGTTGTCGAGGAACACGTCGACGTGCGGAATGACGTTGTACGCAATCTGGTAGGGATAGACGTTGACTTCGGGCTTTCTGCCTTCTGCGATTGCCTTCATCTGCGATTCGAGTTCCGCCATCGCCGCAACGCCCGTGCCCGACACCGCCTGATATGTAGCCGCAAAGAAGCGTTTCAGCCCGAACTCCCTGTGGAGGGGGCAGAGAGCCATCAGCGAAATTGCCGTCGTGCAGTTGGGGTTTGCGATGATGTTCTTGTGCCCCTTGAGCGCGTGCGGATTTACTTCGGGCACGATGAGCGGCACTTCGGGATCCATTCTGAACGCCGAGCTGTTGTCGATTGCGATGCAGCCGCGTTTTGCGCATTCGGGAACGAGCTGTTTCGAGGGCGTGCCGCCCGCCGAGAAAATCGCGATGTCGAAGCGCGAGAAGCACTCGGGTTTGGCTTCCTCGACGATAAAAGTTTTGTCTTCGAATTTTATTTCCTTGCCCGCGGAACGCGACGATGCCAATAATGTCAGCGACTCCATCGGAAAGTTTCTTTTGAAAAGAAGCTTCAGGAGTTCCGCGCCGACCGCGCCGGTTGCGCCCACGATTGCCACTTTATACTTTTTATTCATAATGGATACCTATCTTTGTAAAGTTTTGGAAGCCTGCTTGCGGCTCAATATAAAACCCTCACAATATCTTATATATGCGTCGATTGGCGAGCAAAAACTTTATCTTTTTTGCGGAAATGTTTTGAAAAAGGCGTACGACATCTCCACGTCGCGAGCCGAACCTAGCTGCGTGAAGGATTCGCTCGGTACGCCCACTGGGCTGCATAAAATCGACGGCAAGACGGGCGCGGGCGAGCCGCTTGACACCGTCTTCAGGGCGCGTGTGCCGAGCGGAACGCTTTCCGAACAACCTCCCGAAGAACGCGCAAAAAATCTCATCACCGCGCGCATAATGCGCCTGCGCGGCTTGGAGGACGGCGTAAACGCGGGCGGAAACGTCGACACCTTCGACCGCTACGTATACATCCACGGAACGAATCAGGAGGACAGAATCGGCACGCCCAACAGCCACGGCTGCCTGCTTTTGCGCAACGCCGACGTTGCGGAGCTTTTTGATATTGTAAACGACGGCACTCTCGTGCTAATCTGCCGATAGTTTTTTATGCGAAGCATTCTCATAGTTGACGACGAAAAACACACGCGCGACGGGCTCTCCGCGGTGCTTTCCGATTCCTACGACGTACTCGCCGCATCGAACGCCGACGAGGCGATAAAAATGCTCGACGCCGAGCCTTTCGACGCGGTCATAACCGACCTGCGGATGGCGGGAAAATCGGGAATAAGCGTCATCGACAAGACAATCTCTCTCCCCGACAAACCCGTGTGCATAATGCTTACCGCCTACGGAAATATGGAGACCGCGGTCGAGGCGATGAAACACGGCGCGACCGACTTTCTTGCGAAGCCCGTCGACGTGGACAGGCTCGAAAAGACGCTTGCCGACGCGCTCGAAAAGCGCGACGAACAACGCAGGCTTGCCGACGAGTCGAAACGCCGCCACGCCGCGAGCGCGAAAAAATCGGGCGGCGAAAACGCGGTTGTGGAGTCGAGCCACGCCGACGCGGGATGCCTTATCGCAAACAGTCCGCAGATGCGCGGTGTCGTCGAGAAGGCAGTGCAGGTCGCCCATTCGAAGGCTTCGGTCTTGATCACGGGCGAAACGGGTACGGGCAAAGAGCTTGTCGCGCACCTGATACATTCTTCGTCGCCGCGCAAAGACAAGCCGTTTCTGCCCGTCCACTGCGCGGCGTTGCCCGCAAACCTTCTGGAGAGCGAACTCTTCGGCTACGAAAAGGGAGCGTTTACGGGCGCGACGCGACGCAGAATAGGACGTTTCGAGGCGGCAAACGGCGGCACGATATTTCTCGACGAAATCGGAGAAATCGACGCCCAAACGCAGGTCAAGCTTCTGCGCTTTCTCGAGACGAAGACTTTCGAGCGGCTCGGCAGCACCGAGAGCATAACGGTGGACGTGCGCGTAGTCAGCGCGACGAACAAAGACCTCAAAGCGATGGGCGAGCGCGGGGAATACCGCGAAGACCTCTACTACCGCCTCAACGTCGTGGAGATAAAAATTCCGCCGCTGCGCGAACACCGCGCCGACATCGAGCCGCTTCTGAAGTCGTACATTTCGTTCTTTGCAAGGGAAAACGATATGGAGCCGATTGAAATCGAACCCGACGCGCTTGAAGTTCTTTCTAAATACGACTGGCCGGGGAATATCAGGGAACTCCGCAACTTCTGCGAAAACATAGTTGTGATGAATCCCACCCGAAAGCTTTCGGCGAAGAACCTCGACGCAAAATTTTCGTTCCCGACGCGGCACGGCGCTTCCGCGCCCGCCCTTTCGAGAAAGGAGAACGAGCTTGAGCTTATCCGCAAGGCACTCGAAGCCTCCGGCGGCAACAAGAGCAAAGCCGCCGAAATGCTCGGCATAAGCCGCCGAACAATCCACCGAAAACTCGACGAGCTCAGGGGCGAAGCCGACAAACGCAAATAGTTTTCCGATAGTGGGCAAAGACGCAAAAAACATCGCAAAGGTTTCGGGTTCGACATTGCTTTCGCGCGCGGCGGGATTGGTGCGCGACTCCGCGACAATGGCTTATATGGGCATAGGCGCGGTCAACGCGGCGTACACTTTTGCGTTTACGCTTCCGAACCTGTTTCGGCGGCTGCTCGGCGACGGCGCGTTGACTTCGTCGCTGATTCCCGTTTTCTCGAAGTCGCTGAAAAACGACGGCAGGGAGGAGGCGTTCGCGTTCCTCAACAAGGTTCTCACGCGCGGCGGAATTTTGATGGTCGCCATCGTGCTTGTCGGAATGGCGATAGCCGCTTGCGCGTCGTTTTGCGCCGACGGAGGCGAAGAGAACTTGCGCTTCGTGCTCGGCGCGGATTTTTCGATTGTGCTGATGCCGTACCTGTTTCTAGTGTGTATGGCGGCGGTCTTTTCGGGCGCGTTGAACGTCGTCGGTTCTTTCGGCGTGCCGTCGATTACTCCCGTGCTGCACAACATTTCGATTATCTGCGGGCTATTCTGCGGCGTTTTTATTTTCGGCGCAAAAGACGTTGTTGCGCTCGCCTATTGCATGTCTGCGGGGTGGCTCGCGGGCGGTCTGATTCAGCTCGGTCTTCCCGCATACTGGCTTTCGAGGCAGGGCTGGCGTTTCTCGTTCGATCTGTCGCCTTCGCCCGCGCTTGCCGAACTCTACAAGACTTTCATCCCCGCGTTGTTGAGCGCGGGGGTATTCCAGCTGAACGTTTTCGTATCGAAGATGTTTGCGCTGTTTTTGGACAATTCCGCGCTGTCCACGCTCTATCTTTCGAGCAGGATTATGGAATTTCCGCTCGGCGTTTTCTCCATTTCGATAGCCACGGTGTATTTCCCGAAGCTTTCGGAATTCGGCGCGTCGGGCGACGCGGTTTCGCACAGGCGGACGTACGCCGACGGTCTCGTGCTGACAATGGGTATAGTCGTTCCCGCAATGCTCGGGATATTTGCGACTTCGCGCGACATTCTGACGATGCTTTTCGAATGGGGATTGTTCGCGTCGAACGATGTTGATATGTGCCTGCCCGTGCTGCTTGTAAGCGCGTCGGGTCTGCCGTTTTTCGCGCTCGCGACTTTCGCAACGCGCGGTTTGTACTCGCTTCAGGATATGCGCACGCCGTTGCGCATTTCGTGTTGGGCATTTGCGGTAAACATAGTGCTTTCGATTTCCCTGATGTATCCGTTCGGCGCGTCGGGGCTTGCCGCGGCGAATGTGCTGGCAACCGTATTGCAGTCGCTTATGCTCGCCCTCGCAGTGGCGAAGGTTATCGGACGGCTCGGCGAGGGCGGCGAGATTGCGAAAATCGCGCTCGCCTCCGTCGCGATGTCCGCCGCCGTATACTTGGCAAGATTTGCGTTTGCGGAGTTCGTTTCTGGCAAAACGCTTTCGGTTTCGGTTTGCTGCGTGCTAATTCCCTTCGGTGCGGCTGTCTATGCGGTTATGCTGAAACTTTTACGTTTCAAAAGATTCGACAACCTCGGCAGGCTTTTGCGCCTTAAAAAGCTTGAGAACATCTGCCGCCGCGTATTAGAAAAGAAATAATATGACCGAACTTTCGATACCCGATTCACGCGAACTTTTCCACGCAACCTGCGCGGGGGTGAAATTCAAACGCCCGCCGTTTTGGATGATGCGCCAAGCGGGCAGATACCTGCCGGAATACCGTGCGTTGAAGGAAAGGCACGGCTTTTTGGGAATCGTCAAAACGCCCGAAGTTGCGGTAGAGGCGGCGTTGCAGCCCATGCGCAGGTTCGACTTCGACTGCGCGATAATTTTTTCCGACATACTCGTCGTCCCCGAAGCACTCGGCTTTGCCTACAAATTCAAGGACGCGGGCGGAATCGCAATGGAAAGGCGCGTCGAGACCGAAGACGACATAAAGCGTATGCGCGGCAACCTCGGCGCGCTGCGCGAAAATCTTTCGTACGTGGCGGAGAACGCGCGCTTGCTGCGCCGTGCGTTGCCGAAAAAGGCGGTGCTCGGCTTTTGCGGCGCGCCGTTTACGCTTGCCGCATATATGGTCGAGGGAGAAAGCTCGAAGACTTTTCCGCGCTTTCTCGCTTTCGCAAGAGAGAAGCCCGAACTCTTCGGAAAACTGCTCGGCGTGCTCGAAGAGGCTTTGACCGACTGTCTCCAAATGCAGATGGAATGCGGCGTTGACGGCGTGCAGATTTTCGATTCGCACGCGTCGCTTACGCCGCCGCAGGAATACGCCAAGCTTTCGGGCGGTTCGATAAAACGCATACTCGCCGCGCTCGACGGAAGGACGCGCACAATCGTCTTTGCCCCGAATATGTCGGGCAGATTCGCCGAAGTCGCGGGGCTTGGCGCGGATGTCTATTCGGTCGGCACGGCGGAAAAGCTCTCTTCGCTGCTCGGAGTCGGCGGCGGCAAATACTGCCTGCAGGGCAACCTTGCGCCCGAAATGCTTTCGGGCTCTTCGCCCGAAGAGGTCTTTGTTGCGGCAAAAAAAATAGTCGGTGATATGCTGCCGTACGGACGGCATATTTTCAATCTTGGGCACGGAATACGTCCCGACGCGAAAATCGAAAACGTCGAGGCGATGTGCCGCGCCGTAAAAAGTTTCGAAAACGCATAATGGAAAATCTGAAAAATCTCATTGCAAAATACGAGACCTCGGGGCCCCGCTACACTTCGTATCCGACCGCGCCGCACTTTTCGCCCGAGACCGACAAAACGCGCCTGCGCGACTCGGCTCTCGACGGCGATATGCCGATGTCGCTCTATATCCACATCCCGTTTTGCGAAAACAGGTGCTGGTTTTGCGGCTGCTCTTCGAGCGTCTGCCGCGACCCCGCGCAAGCCGACAAGTATATCGACAACCTCGAGCGAGAGCTCGAACTTTGGCGCGACGCCGGACTTTCGAAGCGAGAACTGCGGCAGATACACTTCGGCGGCGGAACTCCCAATTTTCTTTCCGTCGGACAGATTGAACGCGTCGGCGCGCTCGTCCGCAAATATTTTTCGGTCTCCGCCGACTGCGAATTTTCCGCCGAGCTCGACCCACGCACGCTTGTGCGTGACAAAGTCGAAGCCTTCGTGAAAATCGGCGTAAACCGCGCCTCGATAGGCATTCAGGACACAAACGAAAACGTGCAGCGGGCGATAAACCGCGTCCAGCCGCAGGAGAAGAACGAGGCTGCCGCACAGTGGCTGCGCAGTGCTGGCGTGTCGGAAATGAACGTCGATTTGCTCTACGGGCTTCCGTTTCAAACGCCGCGGACATTCGCAAAGACGCTCGAGGACGCGCTTTCGCTTTCGCCCACGCGCATTTCGCTTTTCGGCTACGCGCACGTTCCGTGGATGATGCCAGCGCAGAAAAATCTCGAAAAGTACCCGCTGCCCGCGCCCGACGAAAAGGTCGAACTTTTTCTGACTGCAAAGGATTTCTTCGAGAAAAACGGCTACGAATACATCGGGCTAGATCACTTCGCAAGGCCGACCGACGCGCTGATTCGGGCGCGGGAAAACGGCACGCTCCACCGCAATTTTCAGGGCTACACAACGCACGCGGGGTTGGACAATTTCGCAATCGGGCTTACTTCGATTTCGGAAACGAAGACATCGTACCGCCAGAATTTCAAAAATATGGAAAGCTACGCCGACAGCCTTTCTCGCGGAGTTCTGCCGATAGAGCGCGGGATAATTCTCGACGGCGACGACCTCCTGCGACGCGGCGTGATTATGGACGTTATGTGTCTGCTGAGAGTCCGTTTCGGCGACTACGGCGTTGACTTCAAAAAGGTCTTCGCTTCGGCTTTCCCGAAACTCGGGCTTATGCAGGCGGACGGGCTTGTCGAAATTTTCGACGACCGCTTCGAAGTGTCGAATCTCGGCAGACTCTTTTTGCGCAACATCGCAATGCTGTTCGACGGCAGGCTTGCAAAAGGGGTTCAACGCTATTCAAAGACAATCTAAACGAAAGGCACGCAATGAAACTGTTCCTACTCAGACACGCAAAAGCCCGCGATACTTGGCCCGACGCCGAACGCGAACTTACAAAGGCGGGGCGGGAACAGGTCGAAAAGCTCGCCTCGGCTGTCGATTCGGCGCAGTTCTGCGATGTCGTACAGGTCTGGCACAGCCCCTACGCGCGCGCCGAACAGACAGCCCGCATTTTTACCGAGAAGACTTTTATGGCGGCGCAGTTCGTGCCGACCCCGACAATCACGCCCGAAGACAACCCGTACGACACCGCGCGGATTGTCGCGTCTCTTTCGTGCTTCGGCAAGGATTTGATGATTGTCTCGCACAACCCCTTTCTCGAAAATCTCGCCGACATTCTGCTTGCGGGACACAAGCGCGGGGGCAGGGTGGTTTTCGGCAAATGCACGCTTGCCTGCCTTTCTCTCGAAGAGCCGCCAACACCCGACAGAGAGTACGGCTTGTGGGCGTTGGACTTCCTGATTTCGCCCAAAATAATGCGCTGAATTTTCTTGCAAGCCCGATTTCGCGCGGATATTTCTTTGTGTAGTTTAACGAAACGCGTACACACAAAGGTATATATATTATGGAATCGAGAAGGAAGTTTTTGCGCGACGTAGGTTGCGCAAGTGCCGCGGCGTTTGCCGCACCGTATCTGTCGTTCGGCGCGCAGCCCGACAACAAGCCCAAGGACGACGAGGCCTATATCAAAGACCCAATCAGAATCGGCTTTGTCGGCTGCGGTCTGATGGGCGGGGCGAATATGAAAATAATGAAGGGTCTGAAGCAGAAACTCGTCGCCTACTGCGATGTAGACACGGGTTCGTACGGTTTCGGCAACGCCCGCAAATACGCCGACCCCGATGCCGCTTCGTTCGTGGACTACCGCGAAATGTTCGAGAAAATGAAGGGCAAGATGGACGCGGTCGTAATTTCCACCCCCGACCACGGGCACTTCGCCCCCGCAATGGCGGCACTCAAGCACGGATTCCCCATTTATCTCGAAAAACCGCTTTGCCACAACATCCGCCAGATTCGCGAACTTACCGCATTCGCCGAAAAGAGGGGGCTTGCCACGCAGATGGGCAATATGGTTCATTCCGGCGACGGTCTGCGCATCGCAAAGGAATGGATTGCCGCCGGTCTTATCGGCAAAGTCCGCAAGGTGGTAATCTGGACTACGCGTCCCGTCGGCGGCTGCAGACTCCCCACTCAGGGCTACAAAAAGTGGCCGTCCGAGCCCGTTCCGCCCACGCTCGACTGGGACAAATGGCTTAACGTCGCCGAATACGGTCCGTATTCTTCGGAGGTTGTTCCGCTGAACTGGCGGCGCGTCTATAAGTACGGTACGGGTGCGCTCGGCGACATCGGCACGCACATCATCGATGTTCCGATGTTTGCGCTCGACCTCGACTATCCGTCGAAAATCACGTCGCGCCAGACGGGCGGCACCGAAATTTCCGTTCCGCGTCAGGACCACATCACATACTTTTTCGACAACAGCAATCAGGGCGAAAAGGTCGAGATCCACTGGTACAGCGGCTTCCTCAAGCCCGACAAGAACGGCGAATGGGCTGCTAATTTCGACAAGTCTTTCCTTCCTCCGCTCCCGAAGGAGTTCACCGAAACGGGCAGAAGCTACAAGGATTTGTCCACCGCCGACGGCATGTTCATCATCGGCGACGAGGGCGTTTTATACTCGCCCAAGATGCACCTTATCGGCAAGCCAATCGTTTTGCCGAAGTCGAGAGCCGCCTTTGCCAAGACCATTCCCGCTACCCTTCCGCGCGTGAAGTACGGCGACCACAGGCTCAACTTCGTCGAAGCTGTGCGCGGCGACATCCCGCAAGCCGTATCGAACTTTACCGACATCGCAAAGCTTACCGAGGTAGTCCTCTTGGGCAACCTCACGCTCCGCACGGGCGAGGACGTTGTGTGGGACGCAAAGGCGATGAAGGCAATCGGCGGTTCGGAGCGCATGAATTCGTTCGTCGACGCTCCGATGCGTTCGGGATGGTACTAATGCGGCGTTCGTAAAATATAAAACTGTTGGATTATATTTAAAAATGCTAAAAAAAATCATAATTTGTTTGTCCGTTTTCGCGCTGCTTTGCGGCTGCGCAACTTCGGACGCGTCGAAAACGCAGGAGCGCAAGCACCGCAAGATTGCCCTGCACGGCTATGTCTACTCGAAGGTTAAAACGCTCGAGGAAACCGTGAAAGAGGCGAAGGCTCTCGGGGCGGACGGCGTTGTGTGCTCGGGCTCGCAGCGCATAGCCGACCGCTTCGGCAACGCCAAATTCTCGCCCGATATGACGGCGGAGCAAAAGGCGTTCGTAAAAAAACTCTTCTCCGACAACAAAATCGAATTCGTCTCCTACGGAATCTGGGATTTGTCGAAAAAACACAACACGCCCGACAAATATCTCTCGCTTTGCAGGGAACTGGGCATACCCGTTTTCACTTGGGAGGGCAGACCCGAAAAAATCGATATGTGGAACGAGGCGGGCAAAAAATACGGCGTGAAAATCGCGATCCACAACCATCAGAAGGGCTGTGCATATCCCGAATATGTGTACTGGAATCCTGCTCTGCTGTGGGAGCTTATCAAGGACAAGCCGAATGTGTACGCCTGCGCCGACAACGGGCACTGGACGCGCTCGGGGCTGGATACGCCCGCGGGTTACAAGGCGTTGCACGGCAGGTTGGCTGCGATACACTTCAAAGACCCCGCGCAGTTCGGCGTGCTCAATCTCAAGACCGACGCGCCGCTCGGCGAAGGCTGCCTCGATTTGAAAAAGTGCCTCGCCACGCTCGACGAACTCGGCTACGACGGCTACTTTGTAATCGAGAACGAGTGCGTAATGGACAATCCCACCGAGACGATGCGCAAAAGCATAAAATTCCTGCGCGAGAACTAAAACCGCTCCGCTTTCGAAAATCCCGCCGCCGCTCTTTTTTTTTGTACAGTTTTCGGGGTACGGTTCAATTTGCGACTGCGGGATTTTTTTGCGTTTCGAACTATTTTTCCTCCGCTATCTCGAAAAACACCGCCGCGCCGTTTCCGAGTTTCGACGTGTCTATTTCGAACATTTCGCCGCCCGAAACAGCGGCGGTTCTTTCCCGCCGCACACCCGAGGTATTCAGCGGATATACCGCAAACTTCGCCCCGTCTTTGAGCGCGATTTTTAACACGACCCTTCCCGTTTTCAGAAGCGCGGGAGGCGTGCCCATGTCGACTGCAAGCGTCATATTTTCGGCGAGCTTCATGCCGCTGTTGAGCGCGGCGGTTGAAAACACGAGCACGAGCGACGAGCTTTTGCGTATCGGTTTGCCGTCCATCGAACACACGGCGACTGCGGCGTTTTCGGAAAGTTCCAGAATTTCGAGGTCGCGCGTTTTCGCCGTCGCACCCGCCGGCATCGCCGCGCCCTGAGTCCTCGGGGTGTCGACGACCATTTTTCCTTCTCCGGCAAAGAGTTTGATTTCTCCCGTATCCGATTCGAATTGCCGCTTCTTCAGGCTCGAAAAGTTTTCTTTCGGCAACGTTCCGTTTTGTTTGAGCGACATTATGAATTTGTCGAAATCGAATTTCCCGTCGGGGTTGTCGATTGTCGTTGCAAAGAAATCGTTTAAGACCGTTTTGGAATTTCCCTTCGGTATGATTACGGCATCGGGTTTGGGCGTTTCGATTCGCGGCTTTATCGCGGGGAACGATACCCTGAAGCCCGTAACAAGCGGTATCGCGCTTTGCTCCCGTCCTATTGCCGAACATTGCGGATCGTTCATAAGCATGCTTTGCGGAACAGCCATTTCGACCCTCCTTTTTGCCTGCGCGACATCGCCGCGCGCAAACAGACAATATGCAAGGAAATCGTTTGCCAACGCTACTGGATTGTTCGAAGTCGTGAACGCTCCTATCGGCTTTTGCCGCGAATCGCCCGCGCGTATGAAGTCGCAAATTGCCGAAAAATTCTGGAGCGCGGCATATGCGGGAAACGCGAGCGCGTCTTCGTACTGGTACTTGTTCCAGAAGCAGTGCTTGAATTCGGTCATAATTGCGGGGCGGTCGGCGAGGCGCATTGGCGCGGCGCGTCTGAAGTGCGGAACGATTTCCCGCAGCGAGCTTGTCTGGCGAACGCTCGCCCCCGCGTTGTTCATCCAGCCTTTCGACTTGCCTTTTGTGTAATAGGGATGGCAGTAGTACGAATTCAGCGCGGTGAAGTCGGACGCCTCCGCGCGGAGAGCCGAATATACAAACTGCGGGGCGAAATTGAACGCGTTAAGCAGTCCGCGATACCCCGCCTTCCGCATCGTTTCCCTGCAAAACTTTTGAAAAGCCGCTGCATTTTCCCCGAGAAACTGCCGCCATTGAAGCGTGTCTATAGAGTGCGCCGCGTCGATTTCGCCGAAACTTTTGAAGTCGGTTTTCCAGACGGCGTTCAATTTTTCGATGTTGCCGAATTTTTCGGAAAGCCACTTCCGCCACGGTTCGAGCGCGGCTTCGGCATCTTCGCCGCCGCGCCTGAGAACGAGCCCGTAACCGAGTTCAATCTCGTTGGCGTATTCGAACGAAAGGGCTATTGGGTCGTCCTTGAGCTTTACTTCCGTAAGCGAACTTTTGCGGTTGAGAATTGCCGTTGTGCTTTTTGCCCATTCGCCGAGCAGCGTTTTGTCGCCCGAGAGCATTTTACTTTTTATGATGTGCCCCGTTTCTATGTTCGTTTTGCCTTTTTCGTACCTGACGGGATAGGGCAGCATAAATTCGATGTATATTCCCGCCCGCCTGAATTCCTCTATCGCAAAATCGAAGACTTCGGAGAGCGGCTGCGGATTTTTCGGAGGCGTTGTCGATACGAGTTCGAGCCCCCAAAGCCTGACGAGGTTGTAGCCCGCGCGCTTTAGCTCGGCGACGTGTTCGACAACGGCAGCCTTCATCTCGGCGACGTTTTCGCTGTTGCATTTTTCGCCGATTAAATGCGGCAGGGTGGTCATGCACGCGCGGAAGCGCAGGGGAGTGTCCGGCTCTTTTTCGAATGCGAAATCGCCGTTCCGATTGACGATGATTCTGCCCTTCGATCCTGCGTCGGGTTCGACGCTTTTCGAGAGGTCGAGCACCGTTCCCGCCTGCGGATAGCCGTCGCCGAGGTCGGCGACGCGCCATTTTGGGGCGGCGGGGCTGAAGATTTCGACGGCGGACAAAGAGCCCGCAAGTGCGCACGCAAGACAAATGGAGAACATCGGTTTCATCGGCTCCACCTTATTTCCGCCCGCGCGCTCCTTCAAGAATTTTTATTTGATATTCGGCTCGGCTTTTCGATAATGGGCGCAATACTTTTTTATTATGCCGAAGTTGTTGGACAGATATATTTTCATCGAGTGGCTCAAGGTTTTTGTAATATCCGTTGGCGTTACGCTCGGAATCCTCGTGCTCCACGATATGTACAACAATCTTGGCGACCTGCTCACTTGGGGCGCGGACTCTCGCGAGATTCTGCTCTACTACGGCTACCTTGCGCCCACGCTCATTCCCGCAGTTTTGCCGATAAGCCTTCTGCTTTCGCTCATCTACGTTTTGGGTTCGTTCCACAGAAACAACGAAATCACCGCGATGCGTTCGGCGGGGATGAACGTCTTCAGAATCACGCGTTCGCTGTGGTTTGCGGGGGCGGTTTTGGCGGGGCTTTTGCTCTGGCTCAACGCGTCTCTCATTCCCGTTTGCAAGGAAAATTCGCGCACAATCTACGACAACGCCCGCTTCGAACAGGAGATGAAAAATATGGACGTTTCCGACGTCGGAAAAATCCAGAATATGTGCTTCAACAACCGCAGGGACGGCAGGCTGTGGTTTACGAACTCGTTCAGCCGCGCGCTCAACAGGGCGAACGGCGTGAGGGTTTCGGTGCTCGACGACAGGGGCAGGGAGGTCTCGCGCGTAACGGCGCGGGAGGGCGTTTACGACGATGTGGACAAGTGCTGGTTCTTCTCGGACGGGCAGGAAACGGTCTATAATCCCGAAAACCACCGCGCGGAACGCTCGGTCGGCTTCGACAAAAAATATTACCGCGACTTTACGGAACTGCCCGAAATCATGATTCTGTCGATGCGCCGACCGAAAGACCTTTCGCTTTCCGAAACGCGAAGGATAATCGACGCGCTCGGCGACAGGTCGGCGTTCGAAGTCCAGCCGTATCTCGTGCGCTGGTATTCCATCTGGGCGAGCGCGTTCGCGTGCATAATAGTCGTCGCAATCGCGATTCCGTTTTCGGTTGCGGGCGTTCGCACAAATCCGATGGTCGGCGTCTCCAAGACGGTCGGTCTGTTCTTCCTCTACTTCGTTGTCGACAGCATTCTCGCGGCGGTCGGCGGACGCGGATTCATACCGCCGTTCTGGGCTGCGGCAATCCCGATTATCGCAATGCTCGCGTTCGCGCTGTCCCTTTACAGAAAGGCTATATAATTTATGGAAAACACCAAGAAACTCAATGTGCTTGTCGTCGGCAGCGGCGGCAGGGAACACGCAATCGTAAAGGCGGTAAAAAAATCGCCCCTGCTCGGCAGGCTCGTGTGTACGCCCGCAAACGGCGGCATCGCGCGCGACTGCGAAACGGCGGCGGTATCTGCGGAAGACATCGACGGAATCGTCGCCTTGGCGAAAAACGGCGGCTTCGACCTCGTCATAAGCGGCCCCGAAGTTCCGCTTTCGATGGGGCTTGCCGACAAACTCCGCGCCGAGGGAATTGCCGTGTACGGACCCAACAAAGACGGCGCAACACTCGAGGCGAGCAAGGCCTTCTCAAAAAACTTCCTTAAAAAATACTCCGTGCCGACTGCGGCGGGCGAGAACTTTACCGACATCGCAAAGGCGGTGGAATACATCGAAAAAGCCCCGTACGACGTCGTAATCAAGGCGAGCGGGCTTGCCGCGGGCAAGGGCGTTGTCATCCCCGAAAACAAGGCGGAGGCAATCGCCGCGGCGCGCGAAATGCTCGAGGGCGGCGCATTCGGCGACAGCGGCAGGGAAATTGTCGTCGAGGAGAAAATGGACGGAGAAGAGGCGAGCATTATGCTGATGGTCTGCGGCGACAAATACATTATGCTTCCCGCAAGCCAAGACCACAAGCGCGTCGGCGAAGGCGACACGGGCTTGAACACGGGCGGGATGGGCGCGTATGCACCCGCGGCGGTCGCCACGAAGGAAGTTCTCGACGATGTCCGCAAAAACATCATCGCTCCCACGCTTGCGGGCTTGAAAACCGAGGGAATCGACTACCGCGGTACGCTCTATGTCGGCATTATGATAACGAAGACGGGCGCGAAAGTCGTGGAATTCAACGTGCGCTTCGGAGACCCCGAATGTCAGGTTTTGATGCCGCTTATCGAAAGCGACGCGCTCGAACTTATGAACGACATCGCCAACGGAAAACTCGACGAAAGCAAAGTCAAAATTTCCGACGGCTTCGCGGCAATAGTCGTGATGTGCGCGGCGGGTTATCCCAATAAGTACGCGAAGGGCGCGAAGATTTCCCTCCCCGCCGACTCCGAAATTCCGGACGGCGCATGGATTATCCACGCGGGCACAAAGGCTTCGGGCGGCGACATCCTCACGGCTGGCGGCAGGGTGCTCGGCTTGGTCGGCACTGGCGCGACGCTCACGCATGCGCTCGACAAGGCGTACGACCTCTGCAAAAAGACATCGTTCGACGGTGCGTTCTATCGCAGGGACATCGCCCACCGCGAGCTTCGCCGCATGGGTCTGCTTAAATAGCCCGCCGAATTTTTCCGCGGCAAACCGCGCTCCCGAAAGGGGCGCGGATTTTTTTGCGCGTCGGGTTTCCGCTTTGATGTTGACTTGGTTTCCGCCGCAAATAGTATTCGATTATGAGATTATCACTATGTTTGTTCGGGGTGCTCTTTGCGTTCGCGTGCAATGCGGCGCAGTTTAACTATAAAGTGCCCGAAGTCGGCGGGGAAAACGCGGTCGATACGGAAATCTGCACACTTCCGTTCAAGGTCGGCGACGGCTTGAAGCTTGAGTCGGGCAAAAAATATTCGTTCCCGCTCGAATCCTTTCCGCGCATTAAACTGGTAAACCTCTACATTCTCTGCAACGCGCAAACATCCGCAAATGGCGGCGTGCGCGTGCGCATCGCGGGGTCGGACGGCGCGGGAATAAAGAGCTGGCTGCTGAAAATAGGCGACAGCATAGGCGTTGTCGGCGGCGACGATTTCGAGTCGTGCAAAAAAATCGGCGGAGGGAAAAATATGTTTTTGTGCTCGGTCGTTTTGCCCGAATCGTGGAAGAAGGACGTCGTTCCGACGGCACTCGAATTCGAGGCGTTCGGCGGCGGTTCGATAACCGTTTACGGCGCGACTTTCTCGACGAAACTTGTCGATACGCAAAAGTACGTCGACTTCCCAAAAGAACTTTGGAAGCCGATAAATTCGAAAAAACTGCTCGTCGAACGCGGAACGGCACTCGACGTTTCCGACGGGATGGGCGAAAAGCCCGCGGGCAAATACGGGCGCATCGTCGTTTCGAAAGACGGATATTTCGAGTTCGAAAACAGGCGCGGCGAACGCGTGAAATTCAAGGGCACAAACTGGCGTCCCGCGCAGGACTTCAAGCGAATGCTCAAGTCGAAGGAGCAGATAGACAAAATAATTTCGCGCGTGCGAGCACAGGGCTACAACCTCATACGCTGGCGGCTCAGCCCCGAACTCAACGCCGACTTGGACAGCGACTTCGTCTACACTCCCGAAGTGCAGGACAAGTACGACTACTTCCTCTACGCCTGCGCACGCGAGGGCGTGTACTCGCACATAATGCTTGCAAGCCACCTTTTCGGCGAGAAAAACGTTCTCTGGGGCGACAGGTTCGACGTGAAAGTGCGCTTCCTCTTGGGCGACAAAACCGTGCGCGAAAACTGGGAAAAATCGGTGCGCGCAATGCTCGGACACGTAAATCCCTACACGGGCAAAAAGTGGCGTGACGACCCCTCTATCGCAACCGTCGAGTGCTTCAACGAGCTCGATATGATAGCCACATTTTCGCCGCTTCAGGGGATGTCGAAAGAGACGCGCGAGTACGCCGAAAACTTCTTCCGCAAACGCCTGCGGAAAAAGTACGGCACAATCGACGCGCTAAACGACGCGTGGAAGCCCGCAAAGCCGTTCGCCGATTTCGCCGAAGTGAAAATCCTTTCCGACGCGAACCACTTTAAAATGGGCGCGGACGACTTCTCGGAAATCTACGTCGAACGCTCGCGCAACTTGGCAAAGTTCTGCAAAAAATTTCTGCGCGACGAACTCGGCTTCAACGCGCCTATGCACCAGTACAATTTCAGCTCGCAGCCCGACATCACTCTTGCGGGATACGAGTGGGGCGAATATATGGCGGTCAACACCTATTCGTCCACATACCACACTGGCTTCACGCCCGACAAGCGTCCCGCGTGGCTTTCCGACCCGATTGCGCACGAGGACGGCAGATGGTTTTTGTACACCGTCGGCAAGCGCGTTTGGGGAATGCCGTTTGTCGTCACCGAATTTTCGCAACGCCACTGGAACGTGCACAAATACGAGGCGGGCGTTTTCTTCTCGGCGTACGCGGCACTGCAAAACTACGACAATCTCACAATCCACGACGTTGCGATGGGCGACAAAAACTACTACGAGCTCGGCAACTTCAGTGTCTACAATTCCCCCGTTTTCAGGGCGAACGAGTTCATCAACTACTGCCTGTTCTACAGGGGCGACGTGTCGCCCGCAAAGAAACGCGTGGAGTTTAAGTACACCGGAAAAATCGCGGCGGAGAGCTTCGGCAAACGCTACGAGAAGGAGAAGATTTCGTATATCACGGGCTTCGGAATATCGTTTCCCGAGGCGAACCGCGCGGAAGTCGGCGAACTTAAAGACGCCGACGGCAACGCCCTGAAACCCGCCGAGGTTTCCGCTGATGCAGTGTATTCAATCGACAGCCTTCCGCCCGACGTTTCCGCGCTCGCCGCCGATTTGCGCAGCCGCGGGGTAATCGGCGCGGACAATTTGTCGAACCCCGAAAGGGGAATTTTCCAGTCCGACACGGGCGAAATTTTTATGAATATGCCGAAGGGCTTCGTGAAGGTCGTAACCGAACGCAGCGAGGCGGTGGCGTCGCGCGGAATAAAATCGCCCGAAAAGCTCGGCGCGTTGACCGTCAATTCGGTCGACGTTCCGAGCGCGGTTGCGGCGTGTTCGATGGACGGCAAAAAACTTTCGGAAAGCTCGCGCGTGGTGCTCGTGCTCAACACAGACAACATCTCGACGGGCTTTAAAATCACGCGGAAAAAACGCGCCCTGCGGAACAACGGCAGGCCGCCCGTGCTTCTGCGCGTCTGCAGACTTTCCGCCGAACTTAAAATCGCCGACTCCGAAAAGTTCGACCTCTACGCCCTTGCGCTCTCGGGCGAGCGAATGCAAAAACTTCCGCTTTCCGCCGAAAACGGCGTCCTTAAAATCGACATCGACACCGCAAAACTAAACGACGGTACGACAGTATTTTTTGAACTTGCCAAACGCGCGGAAAATTAGTTTCATCGACAACTTCAACAGCAACAAACGCACACACATCAACAACAATGGGAAAATATATGATAGGAAAGATGCTTTCTTTCGCTGCCGTTTTCGCGGTGGCAACTTCCGTCTTCGGCGGCGAATGGCAGAAATACGGCAAAGAGCCCGTTATGGGCGGCGGCGAGCTGGGAACGATTTTCGACATCGCCGTACTCAAAACGAACAAGGGCTACGAAATGTTCTCTTCGTGGAGACCGCAAAAGTCAATCGCCGTACACTACAGCAAAGACGGCAAGAAGTGGACATCGCCCGTCATCGTTCTGCCCTACCAAGACGAGGGCTGGCAGTTCAGGCTCAACCGTCCCTGCGTTCTCGTCAAGGACGGCGTGTACCATATGTGGTACACGGGTCAGGTTCGCCCCGTCAAGGGCTACAAGGGCATCCGCTCGCGCATAGGCTACGCTACGAGCACCGACGGCAGAAACTTCGTCCGGCGGCAGAATTTCGTGATGGAGCCGACCGAACACTGGGAGGGCGAGTCCATTATGTGTCCGCACGTCATCTGGGACGAATCGGAAAAGATTTTCAAAATGTGGTACTCGGGCGGCGAAACATACGAACCGAACGAAATCGGCTACGCCACGAGCAAAGACGGCGTCCACTGGGAAAAGTACAAGGGCAACCCCGTAATGGTTCCCAACAAGGATATGAAGTGGGAAAAGGACAGGGTAACCGCCTGCCAAGTCATCAAGCGCGAGAACGACTATCTGATGTTCTACATCGGCTTCGAAGACATCCGCACCGCCCGCATATGCATGGCGCGCTCGAAAGACGGCATCCATAACTGGGAACGCTACAAGGGCAACCCCATCATTCAGCCGTCGCCCGACAGTTGGGATGCCGATGCAACCTACAAGCCCTACGCGGTCTTCGACGGCAAGGACTGGCTGCTTTGGTACAACGGCAGAACGGGGCACCTCGAACGCATCGGTCTTGCAATCCACAAGGGCGCGGATTTGGGATTCTAAAAATATGAAATCGGCAAAATACATTTTTGCAACGTGCGCGGCGGTTTTTGCCGCGCATTTGGCATGTGCGTCCGTCCCCGATTCGTCGAAGTTCGAAAAATACGTTTCGCAGTTCAACGCCGACGACGAGGAAATCGTGCGGAATCTCTATCCGAACTCGCAGGCGGCGAAATTCCTTTCGGAAAACGCGCCAGTGTTCGAGTGCCCCGACGGCGAGATAGAGCGCGTCTACTACTTCAGATGGTGGACGTTCCGCAAGCACATCAAACAGACGCCCGAAGGCTACGTCATCACCGAGTTCCTGCCGAAAGTTCCGTGGTCGGGGCTTTACAACGCAATCTCGTGCCCCGGTGCGCACCACTTTGCGGAGGGTCGCTGGCTCGCCGACGGAAAGTATCTTTCGGAATACGCGCGGTACTGGTTCAACTGCGGCAAGAACGTGCGCAAATACACGTTCCCCGTGGCGCATTCGGTTCTCGAATTTTACAAGGTCTCGGGCGACAAAAGGCTGCTCGCCGAACTCTTCGGCAAAATGCGCGAAAACGCCGCCGAGTGGGAGAAATCGCACTACGACGCCGAGCGCGGGCTGTTCTGGCAGCGCGACAGCCGCGACGGTATGGAATATTCCATCTCCGGTTCGCTCCACCCGAAATTTCTCGGCTACAGGGCGACGATAAACGCCCATATGTACGGCGAATATTGCGCGCTTTCGGAAATCGCCGAAATCCTCGGCGACGGCGAGTCGGCAAAGCTCTACGCGGAAAAAGCCGCGGTTCTCAAGGACAAAATAAACACGCTTTTGTGGGACGAATCCGCGCGGTTCTTCAAGGTGATACCGCTCGGCTCGACCGAGTTTTCGGATGCCCGCGAGCTGCACGGCTACACTCCGTGGGTCTACAACATACCGCCGAAGAGCCGTTCCGACGCGTGGAAATTTTTGTCCGACGCAGGCGCGTTCAAGGCACCCTACGGTCCGACTACGGCGGAGCAGAGCCACCCGAAATTTGCGGTCGCCTACGAGGGGCACGAGTGCCTTTGGAACGGTCCGTCATGGCCGTTCGCAACGTCCGTTACACTCAACGCGCTTGCGAACTTCGTCAACGCAAACGGCGCAAACGCGTACGCCGACAAAAACCTGTACTTCGAAACACTGCAAACCTTCGCGATGTCGCACCACAGAACGCTTCCGAACGGAAAACGCGTTATGTGGATAGACGAAAATCTGAACCCCTACAACGGCGACTGGATTTCGCGCACGCGTCTTGAAAAGTGGGAAAACGGAACGTGGTCGAAGCGCAAGGGTGGGCGCGAACGCGGCAAAGACTACAACCATTCGCAGTTCTGCAACCACGTAATTTCGGAGCTTGTCGGCATCCGCCCGAACCTCGGCTCGACCGTCGAAATCAACCCGCTCGCCCCCGATTCTTGGGACTACTTCTACCTCGGCAACGTGTCCGTCAAGGGGCGCAAGCTCGACGTGGTCTTCGACCGATTCGGGGCGAAGTACGGAACGGGCGCGGGGCTGACGGTTTTCGTCGACGGCAAACCCGCCGCGCATTCCGACAAACTCGGAAAACTTGTGGTTGACATGTCGGACGGACGCGCCGTTTCGAAAAAGCGCGAAAGCGTTTCGCGCGGCTCGATATTTTCGTCGCGCAGGGTATCGCGATAGGATAGTCTGATTTTCGCGAAACGCCGCAACGGGCACCTCCCCGAAGCGGCGTTTTTTTTGCGTAGCCGAATACTCTGGGAACTCGCGGTTTTCGGCTCAAAAAAATCTTATGAATGCGTTGACAATACGCGCAAAGTGTGCGAATCTCGGGGGAAGTTTTTTAGCAACAACGTAATTATACAACAGGAAACAAATATGAGTTGTCCAAATAACAGCTGCTCGCACGAAGTACAGCAAATGTGCTGCGTCGCAAAAGGTGCAAAACACGGACCCGCTCCCATTCCGGAAGAGGGAAAGTGGGTAAAGGCAAAGGAAATTACCGACATCAGCGGTCTCACGCACGGTATCGGTTGGTGCGCTCCCCAACAGGGCGCGTGCAAACTTACGCTCAACGTTAAGGACGGCGTAATCAAGGAAGCCCTCGTCGAAACAATCGGTTGCTCGGGTATGACGCACTCGGCGGCGATGGCGTCTGAAGTCCTCCCCGGCAAGACGATTCTCGAAGCCGTAAACTCCGACCTCGTCTGCGACGCAATCAATGTTGCAATGCGCGAACTTTTCCTCCAAATCATCTACGGACGCACGCAGACCGCATTCTCCGAAGGCGGTCTGCCCATCGGCGCGGGTTTGGAAGACTTGGGCAAGGGTCTGCGCTCGCAGGTCGGCACGATGTTCTCGACATCCGAAAAGGGTCCGCGCTACCTCGAACTGGCGGAAGGCTACGTTCTCGAACAGGCTCTCGACGAAAACAACGAAGTAATCGGCTACAAGACCGTACACGTGGGCAAAATGCTCGAAGCCATCCGCAACGGTATGGACGCAGGCGAGGCCTTCAAAAAGTTCACCTCCACAAAGGGACGTTTCGAAGACGCGGCAAAAACCATCGACCCCCGCAAGCAATAAGGAGTTTTTACAATGGCTATCACATTCGAAAGTTACGAAAGACGCATAGACAAAATCAACAAAGTCTGCGCCGAATACGGTCTCAAGGGTCTCGAAGACGCAAAGGCTCTCTGCGATTCGAAGGGCATCAACGTTGACGCAATCGTCAAGGGTATTCAGCCCATCGCATTCGAAAACGCCGTTTGGGCTTACACTCTGGGAGCGGCAATCGCACTCAAAAAGGGTAGCAAGAACGCGGCGGAAGCGGCGGAAAATATCGGCATTGGTCTGCAGGCGTTCTGCATCCCGGGTTCGGTTGCCGACAGCCGCGACGTAGGTCTCGGACACGGCAACCTCGGCGCAATGCTCCTTCGCGAAGAGACAAAGTGCTTCTGCTTCTTGGCTGGGCACGAATCGTTCGCCGCCGCCGAAGGCGCAATCGGCATCGCAAAGACGGCAAACAAGGTTCGCAAAGAACCCCTGCGCGTCATCCTCAACGGTCTGGGCAAGGACGCTGCGTACATCATTTCGCGCATCAACGGCTTCACACACGTTGAAACCGAGTACGACTACTACACGGGCGAACTGAAAATCACCAAGGAAACAGCATTCTCGAAGGGCGACAAAGCCAAGGTTCGCGTCTACGGTGCGGACGACGTTTCGGAAGGCGTTGCCATTATGATTAAGGAAGGTGTCGACGTTTCCATTACGGGCAACTCGACCAACCCGACACGCTTCCAGCACCCCGTTGCGGGCACATACAAGAAGTGGGCAATCGAACACGGCAAGAAATACTTCTCGGTTGCTTCGGGCGGCGGCACGGGCAGAACCCTGCACCCCGACAATGTGGCGGCGGGTCCCGCTTCGTACGGTATGACCGACACGATGGGCAGAATGCACGGCGACGCGCAGTTCGCGGGCTCTTCGTCCGTACCCGCCCACGTCGAAATGATGGGTCTTATCGGTATGGGCAACAACCCGATGGTCGGCGCAACCGTAGCCGTAGCCGTTGCGGTTGAAGAAGCCACAAAGTAGTCTCGACTTCTTCAAACGAAAAGCGCGTTCGTGAAAATCGAAGCGCGCTTTTTTGTGCCCTGCTTTTGCGGGGGCGGGAGTCTGCTACTCCTGCGGAATGTCTTTTGCCTTGCCCGAAATTGCTTCGATGTCGAACCGCAAAATGGCGGTGCGGCTTGCCGATTTTGCAATGTAGACATCGGCTTGAGTCTCGAACTGCGGGCAGAAGCGTTTCGCAATAAGCTTTAGCGCGGCGATTTTTTCGGCTTCGCCGCAGACCGAAATTTTACCGAACGCCATCGCGCTCGAGTAGTTCAGCGAGAACTGTCGCGGGCGCACGTCGGCATTGCCCACAACGCAGAACATGGCGTTCGGGCTGCGCATTATGCAGTCCATCTTCCTGCCGTCGGGGGCGCAGTGCATATAGAGCCTGCCGCCGTCCTTTACATAGTTTATCGGCAACCCGTAGGGGTACTCGTCGTCGGAGACGAGCGAAAGAAAACCGTATTCGCCGCGTTCGAGAATTTCTTCCGCCCGCTCCCGCGTGATTGTCCTGTCCTTGCGCCTCGGTGTAGTATTCATAGCGTATATGCTTGTACCGTTTCCGCCGATTGCGAGCTTTTTCGGCGCATAAAAAAACCGCTCCGAAGCCGAAGCGGTTTGCCGAATTTTAGAGCCTTGTTCCTGCTACCTGCGCCTGCGGTAGAGAGCCAAGCCCAGCGCGATTGCGCCGAAGATTGCCGCCCATTCGGCGGGTTCGGGGACGACAGTCAGCCAGTATTTGCCCGTTGTCGCATCCAATGCCCACTCGAGCTTCGAAGTGTCCACGCCCGAAATTTGCAGATACGCCAATGCATCGTCGGCAAGCGAATTGTGCTTGTTGATTGCGATCGATTTTTCGGCGAAACCGTTGATTACGATTTTGTCGCCTTCAATCAATCCGTAATCGGCAATGTCGGTAACGATGAACTCGTCGAACGTCAGAACCGAACCGCTTCCGAGGTTGATTTCGAACTGCGCGGCCTCGTTGGTAGCGAACGCAATGCCTCTTGCCGTCAGCGAAACGTTGTCGGCTATCGTGATTTTGCCGTATGTGTTCGACGGCTTGCCGTTGCTGTACGACTTCGACACGAGGAACGCCGTCTTCGCCCAAGTGTTGTCGGTGTTGACTATCAGCGAGCCTGCGTTTGTGTCGGTGTTTTTACCGAATGCAAAATGCGTGTCGATGTCGAGCACATCGTTGAGCGTCATCGCATTATTGCCGAGCGAGAAGTATTTGCCACCCTTGATTTCGAACTTGCCGCCCCTGTCGAGGACAATTCCGTTGTAGTTTTTGCCCGCAGCGCACGTCGCCAAATCGGTTATGATGCGGAGGGTTGCGCCGTTTTGGATTGTGAAAAGCCCCGCGTTGGCGAAAGTTTCGCGTTTGTCGCTGTGGTTGTGGAGGGTCATAACCGAGTCTTTGGTGAGCGTTATCGGCGCGACTCTCGAGCGGAACGTCTGCGCGTTGATGACCGCGCCTTCGCCGATCGTTACCGTAGGCGTGATATTGCCGTGCTTCGAGACGAAGAAGTAACCGTTGACGTTGAGCGTGCCGTTGACGACCAGGTTGCTGGCGGTTGTCGCATCGTCATTGTCGGGCGTAAGCTCAAGGTCCGATGTTGTGTACGTTGCGCCCTTTTCTATTGTAAGCGACGAGTTCTGTACTTGTGTGCTGCTTTTCGCGTAAAGTTCGCCCGCAACGTTCATCGAAACGCCGCCTTTGAGAATGTTCCTCAAGGTCGTATATTCGCCGTTGACGTTTACAAGACCGCCGTTGAACGTGGAGTCTCCCGAGGTTGTGTACGTGCCGTTGAAGTTGTTTATTCCGTTTGTGAAAGAAGATGCACCCGTAACGTTCATAACGCCGTCGACGGTAAAGACTGTGTTCGCGTCTTTGCCGATTACGGTTGCCGCTTTCGAGCTCGTAACGGTAATGCCCTTGCCGATTTTAATCGAAGCCGTGCTACCCGAACGTCCCGTGCCTGCGGGAAGCTCAAGATACCAACCGTTTGTCAGATTTATCGCCGCGCTTCCGCCGTTTTTAACGGATAAATCCATCGCTATCGCGTAGTTGTTGAATCCTATACCTTCGTTGAACGAAAACGTCAGCGATGCGCCGTCTTCGAACGCCATATTCAGATCCGTAAAGCTTCCGCCACCGCCGCTTACAATGAAGCTTTGAAAGGCATATTGACCGTCCACAACAGTGTACGCTGGCGCGGTTGCAACGCTCGAGTAGAGCCCCTTCCAGAGAAGTCTGTCGGAAGACGAAGGTACTACGACATCGCCCGATTGGTTTTTGATTCCCGTGGAAAACTTTGTTGCGTTCTCCTCGCTCGTGCCGCCCGACAGGAGATAGTCCGTGGCAAACGCCGAACTTGCGGCAAAAGCCGCCGCGGATATGATTGATAGGTAGCTTGTTTTCATGGTGTTTGCTTTCTAAATTGCGGCAAGTTAAATGCAGGATCGCCGAAGTGTAAAGCTTTTTTATGGAAAAAAAGCTTGCAAGTAATCGCAAAAAATCCAATGTTTTTCAACAGGCGATTTGGTGGGGTAATTACGCCGCGTCGGTCTTTTTTATCTATGCGGAAATTTATGAAATTTACGATGTTTGCGGGGACGTTGTTTGCCGCCTGCGCGTTAACGGCGGCGGAAAGCGGCGGCGACACCGTTTCGGCGAAGTTCGGCAATACGGTTTCGGGGGCGGCTCAGGCTAAAGCTCCACAACTTGTGTATTTTGAGGGGAACGGGAAATCGGGCGGACTGCTGTGCATGGGGCATTCGCTCACAAAACACGCCCCCGCACCCGCGCTCGGCTGGTATTCCGACTGCGGAATGGCGGCGTCCAGAAAGGAGAACGACTACGTCCACCTGCTTTGGGAAAAGCTCAAAAAGGATAATTCGGACATTCCCCTTTGCATTGCCAAGGGCGCGTTTTTCGAGCGCAACTTTGTGGATGCCGACAAAATCCTGCCGCGCTACAAACAGGCGCGCGACTTCAAGCCGAAGTGGATTGTAATTTCGCTCGTAGACAACGTATCGCGGGAAATGGCGGCGAAACACGATTTCATTAAGTACTACGCAAAGCTCGTAAAATATCTCAACCCCGACGGTGCGGCGAAGATGATAATCACCACGGGCTGGTATCCGACAAGCAAGCTCAACGACAAGCTCAAAGAGTTCGCCGAGAAAAACGGCATAACCATTGTCGACATCTGCGCAATCGCGCAAAAGGAGGGGATGACCGCCAAGGGCAAATTCGCCCATCACGGCGTTGCAAGCCACCCGTCCGACGCGGGGATGGCGGCACTGGCTGACGCCTACTACAAGGCTCTGACGCAACGCTAAAATTTTTCGACAAACAAAAAAGCAACAACGTAAAAAGGAATCATATGAAGAAGAAAATCGCATCAGTACTTTTCTCTATTGCGGGCGCGGCGGCGGCGATGGCTGCGGCGGGCTACGACGTGGCGGCAATCGTCTGGCCGGCTTACCATCCCGAACCGCGTTGGCAGGAGCTCGGAATTTTCAAGCACGGCAACGGCGAATGGCAGAACGTCTACGAAGCCCACACGAAATTCGAGGGACACCGCGAACCGCTCGTTCCGATTTGGGGCTACGAAAAAGAGGACGACCCCATCGCAGTCGCGCGCAAGATAGACGCGGCACTCGCCGCTGGTGTTAACGTGTTCGTCTACGACTGGTATTGGTACGAAGGCAGACCCTTCCTCGAGGGCGCGCTCAACAACGGCTTCCTCAAAGCCCCCAACAACGAGCGTATGAAGTTCTATCTGATGTGGGCAAACCACGACGTAGACCACCTTTGGGACAACACAATCGGCAAAAAGGGCAAGACCGACAAAGTCTGGAGCGCGGACGTATCGTACGACGAGTTCGTGAACAAGCTCATCCCCCGCTTCGTCGACTACTTCAAGAAGCCCAACTACTATAAAATCGACAACAAGCCCGTGTTCTCGTTCTTCATCCCGAACAAGTTCATCAACGGCGTCGGCGGGATGGAAAAGGCAAAACAGGCTCTCGACATCTTCCGCGCTGAGGCGAAAAAGGCGGGCTTTGCGGGAATCCACTTCCAATCGTTTTCGTCGCCGCTTTGGAGAAAGCCTCTGACGGTTCCCGGTCAGGAAAAATCTACATTCCCCGAAATGTATAAATACCTCGGCATCGACAGCGTAACCGTCTACAACTGGCCGTCGCTTTCGAGGGTGGAAAAGGGCAAACAGTATAAAACTTGGGGCGAAGAAAGCCTTGCTTTGTTCGACAAAATGTCGAAACACTACGGCGTTCCGTTCGTTCCGAACGTAACAATCGGCTGGGACAACAACTCGCGCTACCCCAAGAACGAAACCACTACAGTCATCGAAAACACGAACGCCAAGGACTACGAACACTTCCTGCGCGAATCCAAGGCGTGGCTCGATAAAAACACGCAGGCGGGTATGCCCAAGCTGCTCATCATCAATTCGTGGAACGAGTGGACCGAAGGCAGCCAGCTCGAGCCCGACGACAAAAACGGCTACGACTTCCTCAACGCCACTGCGCGTGTCTTTGGCGGACACGGTCAGGCTAAGTAATAGTTAGCGATTATTCTTGATATGAGAAGACTGTCGGTATTGTTTGCAATCGTGGCACTCTCCGCGGGCTGCGCGTCGTCTCCCGACGCGCAAAAGCCCGCCTCGGCGGACGCTTCCGCTTCGAAGGGCTACGACGTAGCCGCCTACGTGTGGCCCGCGTACCATCCCGAACCGCGATGGAAGGAGCTCGGAATCTTCCCGCACGGCTGCGGAGAATGGCAGAACGTCTACGAGGCGACTCCCAAATTCAAGGGACACAAACAGCCGATAGTACCGCTCTGGGGCTACGAGAACGAAGCGGACCCGATTGCCGTTGCGCGAAAGATAGACGCCGCGCTTGCTGCGGGTGTTAATGTGTTCATCTACGACTGGTATTGGTACGGCGGCAGACCGTTTCTCGAGGGCGCGCTCAAC